>CAZTFU010000007.1:0-86093 GCA_964612925.1 uncultured Clostridium sp.
ACTTTTCGGTAACTTGTAGGGGCGGGAGCAAAACCCAATCGAATGTTATTCTTTTGGCCAATGATGAGATAAATTTACTTTAATTCAGCTTAATTTACTTATTGCTGCACCCTATATCCATGCAGAAACTCTTCTGCTATATTGTTGAGGCGAACGTAGTTCCTCCGCGCCATTTACTGTGGCGTGTGTGCCGCTCCAAAACGCGGAAACACATGCCATAAGGCCGCATGTTTCTCCATCTTGGACGGTTTGGTTTTGCAGGGTGCTTTGCCTTGTTATATGGCGTGCATTTATGCTACAGCTTTGTGACAAGCTCCGCTATTTGTACGGCATTTGTGGCCGCGCCCTTTCGTAATTGATCGCCGCAGCACCAAAGGGCAAGGCCGTTGTCGGCTGTAAGGTCGGGACGTATGCGGCCGACGAACACCTTGTCTTGATCGGATGTATCAAGCGGCATAGGATATATGCCGTGGGCTATGTCGTCACAAAGGACACAGCCCGGGGCCGTGGCTGTCAGCTCGCGTGCGCGTTCAACTGATATCGGCTTTTTCGTTCGTATCAAAAGGGATACGCTGTGGCTGCGGAATACAGGCACGCGCACACAGGTACAGCTTACCTTTAGGCGGCTGTTGTGCAGTATTTTTCTGCCCTCGTTTTGAAGTTTCATTTCTTCGCTTGTGTAGCCAAAGCATTCCTCACCGCCTATTTGCGGGATGATATTGTATGCTATTTGATAGGGGAACACGTTGCACGACACCTCTTCACCGTGCTCTACGGCGGTCGATTGCCATTTCAGTTCGCTTATGCCCTGTGCGCCCGCACCGCTTACGGCCTGATAGGATGAGGCAATAATGCTTTCTATTCGGCTTTCTTTGTTTAGCGCATTGAGTGCAATAAGAGAAATAATCGTTGTGCAGTTGGGATTGGCTATTATGCCACGGTGCAGTGCCACATCCTCGGGGTTTATTTCGCTTACAACAAGCGGCACATCCGCATTGAGCCGAAACGCGCTGGAATTGTCTATAAATACCGCGCCGCTTTTTACTATGCTTGGCGCAAATCGCTTTGCGATGGGATTGTCAGCCGCACCAAGCACAATGTCAAGTCCGTCAAAGCAGGCGTCCTCGGCAAGGCGAAGCGTAAGCCTTTTACCGCCGAAATCAAGCTCTTCACCCGCGCTTGATGCGGAGGCAAAAAGCCTTAATTCGTTAAGCGGAAATGAACGCTCTTCAAGTATTTTCATCATTTCGCGGCCGACCGCGCCCGTTGCCCCGAGTATGCCCACATTGTATTTCTTCATATTCTTTCACCTTTCACAAAACTGTAATACAGAACCCGTATGGCCTGTTCAAAATCCTTTTCGTCTATGCCGACTATTATGTTCAGCTCCTCAGGTCCCTGCGTTATCATGCGTATATTTACTCCGTTTTCACCGAGTGCGGCGAATATCTTGCCGCTTATGCCCGGACGGAACGCCATCCTGCGACCCACTGCCGCAACGACCGCTATATCCGTTTCCGTATCGATATGGTCGGGATGGAGCCGCTTTTCAAGCTCACCAAGGAGCGAATACAGCCTGTCAGCTACCTGTGCGCTTTGCACAACAAGCGAAATACTGTCTATGCCCGAGGGAACATATTCTATATTTACGCCCGCATTGTCGAATATTTCAAATATAAGTCTTAACGCGCCCGGCGTTGAGGACATGCCAACCTTCGCAAGCGTTATCACCGTATATCCCTTGCGCCCCGCGATGCCCGTTATAAAGCGACCCTGCTGCATGGAATCGTCAATGTCGCGCATTATCATGGTGCCGGGGTGGTCGGGGTCATTCGTGTTGCGTATGTTCAAGGGAATGTTTTTATCACGCACAGGGAAAACGGCGCGTTCGTGCAATACCTGTGCACCGATGTAGCTAAGCTCTCGCAATTCGCTGTATGTAAGGCGGTCGATGTGCTCGGGATCGTCAACTATGCGCGGATCCGCCATGAGTATGCCCGAAACGTCCGTCCAGTTTTCGTAAACGTCGGCATCAAGTGCCGCGGCAACAAGTGCGCCCGTCACGTCGCTTCCGCCGCGACTGAGTGTGAGTATATGTCCCGATGCGGTAGCACCATAAAACCCGGGAATGACAGCCCGTGTGTTTGGTGCAATGCGCCTGAGCTTAGAATAGCTTGCCTGTTCGTCAATACTGCCGTCGAGCGCGAATGTAAGCCAAAGTTTTGCATCTATAAAATCATAGCCGAGTGCATCGGCAAGCAGTCTTGCGGAAAAGTATTCGCCGCGGCTTACAAGTTCGGCTTCGCTTATGCCGTGCTGCATTTGCTGCCACAACGAGTCAAATTCCGCTTCAAGCGGTGTGGAAAGGGCGAGAGAGTCACGTATTTCAATATAACGGCGTTTTATTTTGTCGAATACTTCGGCACAGGATACGCCGTATTTTATGTGCGCATGGCAAAGATAAAGCAGGTCCGTTATCTTGTGGTCGCTCGGAAAACGTTTGCCCGCGGCAGAAACCACGACCATTTTTCTCGATTCGTCTGACTTGATTATTGCACATACCTTGCGTATTTGTTCCGCGTCCGCCATTGACGAACCGCCGAATTTCGCTACTTTCAGCATGATTTTTTCTCCTTAGTCAAGTTCGCCGTCAAGCGCGGCGGCAAAGTCTCCCGCCTTGAGCGAAGCAAAAATCTCGTTCGCTCCTTCTGCATCAAGCAGGGGCGTGATACGCCTTTTGGCTGATGTGCGAACGTAGTAGCGGCGCGGTGCAGTGTCATTCGCCAAATCGGCAGGTGTGAACGAATCCGTATAAAATCGGGTACAGCCGTTATTTATTGAAATACAGTCGGCAAATATGTTGCTGCCCGTGGGGTATGCACCCGCGCCCGCGCCGAAAAAGCTCTGTGTACCCATATGCGCTGCGGTAAGCGAAAAAATATTGTCACAGCCGAATACCTGCGATGGTCGTGCGCTTTTATTGAAAAGCATAGGCTCCACGGATGCATTTATTGAACCGTATCGCCGCTTTGCGTGACCCATCAGTCTGCAAACAAGGCCGTTTTCTTTGAAAAAGGCAATGTCATCAGCGGTTATGCCGTCAATTCCCCTGCACGCAATACTATCTTCTTTTACCGATACGCCAAACGCAACATTTACGCTGAGTGCAAGCTTGCGCCGCGTATCATAACCGCATATGTCGGCGGTGGGATCGGCCTCCGCATAGCCGCGCAGTTGAGCCTGTTTTAACGCGTCCTCATACGTCATGTCATGGCGCTGCATTGCATCGAGTATATAGTTGCTTGTGCCGTTCATTATGCCGCTTATGTCGGTTATGCTGTCCACGTTGGCGGCACGGGAAAGCGAATCAAGCCACGGTATTCCCCCGCCGACGGCCGCACTGCACCTTATAGATACGTTGTTTTCGCACGCAAGGGAGGTAAGCTCGTCATAGTAGGCGCACATAAGCTGCTTATTTGCGGTAACAACATGCTTTTTTGCCCTTAATGCGGCCAAGATATACTCATGCGCGGGTTCAATACCGCCCATAGCCTCAACAACCGTATCGGCACCGCTTTCGTAAAGCAGTTTGTAATAATCACTTTCTATGGTACAGCCTATATCCTCAACCTGCCTGCGGATAAGCGCACCGCACAGCCTTATCTCGCCCTGCCTTGAAGAAAGCAGTTCATAAAAGCCGCGACCTACGGTTCCGAAGCCAAGCAATAAAACGTTCATCATGCTCTGTCCTTTCTCGCGGTAAAAAAACCTACATACGTCCGCGAATGAAATACAAGTGTATTTGTAATGGACACAAATATACCACGGAAAGCCCAAAAACGCAATAGCTATAAATAAAATTTCTTTTCTGTCGGCAAAACGGGCAAAATAATATATAATACGAAATGTATGCAACCGTAATGCGGTCTGCAACGTTTATATTAACGTATGCCCCATTACGGGGCACGAAAGGAGAAACAAACAAATGAAAAAAATGATTGCGGCAATGCTTGCCATAATACTTGCACTTGCGCTGGTGGGCTGTGCGGCAGATAACGGCACGGAAAACGGCGGCAACACATCTGAAGCAAAGGTTGAACCGCTTGAGCTTTTGAACACGGTTTGGTCCGGTCTTGCCGATGACCAAAAATTCGATGTTTTCGGCGGCGATTACAACGAGGAAAACATGAGGGAAGGCGAAGCGGGCAACGTTTCGCTTGACGATGCGGACTCGGTTGAGTATCTTCTCACCTTCCCTTCTTCAATGGTGGAAAAGGTTGAAAGTGCGGCAAGCATTATACACATGATGAACGTGAACACATTTACTGCGGGCGCATTCAAGCTTAAAGACGCCGCCGATGTACAGGCAGTCTGTTCCGCAATACGCGATGCACTCAATTCAAAGCAGTGGATGTGCGGCTTCCCCGACAAAATGCTTATAGCTAATGTGAACGGTACTATAGTGTCCGTATTCGGTGCGGAGGGCAACGTGGACAATTTCCGCAACTCTCTCACCGCGGCATTTGAGGGTGCCGAAATAGTTTACGACGAACCCATAACCGTCTGATAGCGTAAACGCACAGGAGCGGCGCAGTATGCTTTTTTCAAGCACGGTATTTTTATATTGGTTTTTGCCGGCGATGGTGGCGGTCTATTTTGTCGTACCCATGCGGGCAAAAAATGCGGTGCTGCTTTTTGCAAGTCTTGTTTTTTATGCATGGGGAGAGCCGCGTTATGCTCTCCTTATGTTGCTTAGCATAACGCAGGGGTATTTTTTTGCGCGCCTTATAGGCAAGAACCGCGGCACGCGAAGCGCGAAGGTATACCTTATTGTAAGCCTTATAATAAGCCTTGGCTTGCTTGGCTATTATAAATACGCAAACTTTTTTGTTGAAAGCTTTAATGCCGTGCTCGGCACACATTTTTCCGCTTTGAACATAGCATTGCCGATAGGCATAAGCTTTTACACGTTCCAGCTTATAAGCTATGTTGCGGATGTTTACCGCGGCGATGTTGAACCTCAGCGCAGCTACATTGCTTTTGCCGCATACATAGCCATGTTCCCGCAACTTATAGCGGGTCCGATAGTAAGGTACAGCGATATTGAGCTTCAGCTAAAGGAACGCACCCACAGCATTGACAATGCCGCATACGGCGCACGCAGGTTTGTAACGGGTTTAGCTAAAAAGGTGCTTATTGCAAACGTGCTTGCGGAGCTTGTTAGCGCATTCAAATCATCGGGTGAGAAATCGGTGCTGTTCTATTGGGTGTATGCCGCGGCCTATATGCTGCATGTGTATTTTGACTTTTCGGGCTACAGCGACATGGCTATAGGCTTGGGAGCTCTATTCGGCTTTACGTTCCCCGAAAACTTCAATTATCCCTACACAGCCGCAAGCATAACCGAATTCTGGCGCAGGTGGCACATGTCGCTCAGCTCATGGTTCAAGGATTATGTATACATTCCCCTTGGCGGCAGCAGGGTGAAAAAGTCCCGCGCTATACTGAACATTGCAATAGTTTGGATGCTTACGGGCCTTTGGCACGGCGCGGATTGGAACTTTGTAATGTGGGGCATAATGTTTGCAGTGCTGCTGATAATCGAAAAGCAGATTCTGTTGCCCATAATAAACGCACACAGGGCCACGGGGCACATATACACGTTATTGTGTGCAATGCTGTGCTTTATAATGTTCGACGCATCAAGCGTTAAGGAGGGATTTGCCACAATGGCGGGTCTGTTCGGAGCGGGAGTTGAGGCCGTTTCAAGTGCGGAGGCGGTGTATTACCTTAAAAGCTACGCATTGCCGCTTATCATTGCGGCGTTTGGCGCAACTCCGTTGCCAAGGCGCATAAAGGAGCGGATAGAAAATACACGCACGGGCGGCATTGTGATGAGCTTTACGGAACCGGTAATACTTGCACTGTTGCTTATCGTTTGCACAGCTTATCTTGTGGATGGTTCGTTCAATCCGTTCCTGTATTTCAGATTTTAGACGGAGGGCGCACGCAATGAAAGCAAAACTTAAAAACATTCTTACGATTACGCTCACGGCTATGATAATATTCGGCTTTGCAATATGGGGCATTGTCGAAAAGGACAAGGAGTTTTCCTCAAGCGAAAGGCGCACGCTTGCATCATTGCCCGAAATGAGCATATCTTCAATACTGTCGGGTACGTTTATGAGCGAGTTTGAAACATACACGCTTGACCAATTCCCACTGAGGGATACCTTTCGCACTCTAAAGGCGCTGAATACATATTATGTGTTCGGCCAAAGCGACAATAACGGGCTATATGCCGTAGGCGGTAGCGTGGCAAAGCTTGACTACCCGCTGAACGAGCAAAGCATACTCCGTGCGGCGGAGCGCTTTACATATGTTTATAAAAGCTACTTTGAGGAGAGCGGAATAAAAACATATTTCAGTATTATACCTGACAAGAATTATTTTCTTGCTGAGGGGAGCGGACATCTCCATATAGACTATGATAAGCTTACAAATATGCTTGGGCAAAACATGGAATATGCCGAGTATATAGATATATTCGGCACGCTTGAAGCCGCTGATTACTATAATACCGACCTACATTGGCGGCAGGAAAGGCTTACGGATACCGCAAAGGCCCTTTGTGAGGGCATGGGCGCACAATGCGATGAAGAATACACAAGTGTGCTTGCAACGGATGCGTTTTACGGCGTATACTATGGGCAGAGTGCTTTGCCGCTTGAGGCGGATAAGCTGTACACAATGCACGGCGGTGCCATTGACACGTTGCGCGTGTACGATCACGAAACCGACAGTTATATAAGCGTATACGATGATGCGGCTTTAGACGGGCGCGACCCGTATGAAACTTACCTTTACGGGTCAAAATCGCTTATCACGATAGAGAATCCGCAATGCGAAAGCGGAAGAATGTTGCTTATATTTCGCGATTCGTTTGCATCAAGCTTAGCCCCGCTTATCGCGGAGGGGTTTGAGCGCATAACGCTTGTGGATATAAGGTATGTCGCGCCGACGTTGCTTGGCAAAATGATAGATTTCAGCGAATACAGCGATGCACTTTTCATCTACAACAGTGCCGTGATAAACAACAGCGAAGCACTGAAGTGATTTAAGGTTTGCAATATTCTCAACGGAGCGGAGAACGCAATGAACATTCATGAACTGGTTGAAGCACAGCGAAAGTATTACAACAGCGGAGCGACAAGGCCGCTTGATGCGCGACTGCACGCACTGAAAAGGCTTAAAACGGCAATACTGCAAAACGAGGCCGAGCTTGCCGCCGCACTGAAAAAGGATTTGAACAAGGCCGAAACGGAAAGCTACATGTGCGAAACGGGAATGGTGCTTGACGAGCTCGGTTATCACATAAAGCACTTGGCTAAATGGATGAAGCCGCGGCGGGTAAGGACTCCGCTTGCACAGTTTTATTCAAAAAGCTTTATTTCGCCCGAACCCTACGGCGTTGCGCTTATAATATCTCCGTGGAATTATTCCGTGCAGCTTTGCCTTGAACCGCTTATCGGTGCCATATCCGCGGGCAACTGCGCGGTTGTAAAACCGTCCGCATATGCTCCTGCAACAAGTGCGGCAATAGCCAAGCTTATAAGCGAAAACTTCCCGAGTGAATTCATAGCGGCGGTGGAAGGCGGACGTGCGGAGAACAAAGCTCTGCTTGATGAAAAGTTTGATTACATATTCTTTACGGGCAGTGTTGCCGTGGGCAAGGAGGTAATGCGTCGTGCGGCCGAAAAACTTACGCCCGTAACGCTTGAACTTGGCGGCAAAAGCCCCGTGATAGTTGACGACACGGCGGATATTGCATTGGCTGCCCGCAGGATAGCGTTCGGTAAGGTGCTCAATGCGGGGCAGACCTGCGTTGAACCGGACTACTTGCTTATACATAATGCCGTGAAGGAGCGTTTTGTTGCCGAATATGCCCGCGCGATAGAGGGATTCTTTCCAAACGGCGACATGAACGGCATGGTCACCATAATAAACGAAAAGCATTATAAACGCCTAAAAGGACTTATAGAGGGCGAAAATGCGGTGCTTGGCGGTGAATGTGACGACAAAAGGCACTTTATCGCGCCCATGCTGCTTGATGATGTGTCGGTCGATTCACCCATAATGCAGGAGGAAATATTCGGTCCTATTCTGCCGATGATAGGTTTTGATAATATAAATGAAGCAACGGCGTTTATAAACGATAGGCCAAAGCCGCTTGCACTCTACCTTTTCACGAAAAGCGCGGATACGGAACGCACGGTGCTTGATTCCTGCTCATTCGGCGGCGGCTGCATAAACGATACGATAATACACTTGGCCTCACCGCATTTGCCGTTTGGCGGGGTGGGAGAAAGCGGAATGGGCAGCTACCACGGCAAAAAAAGCTTTGACACATTCACCCATGAGCGTAGCATACTGAAAAAGTCTACTCTTATAGACCTGCCAATGCGCTATATGCCGTACAGCGAAAATAAACTGAAACTGATAAAGCTGTTTATGAAGTAATATAAGAAGCAATATAAATATAATAGGAAGCAATATAAAAAGGAAGGAACCGCTATATTCGGCTCCTTCCTTATTATATATCAGAATTTAAGGTGATTGATTATGTTTGCGTCGCTTGTGACTTTGCCCTTGATAAGCGGCTTTTGACTTGCAAGAATGACCGTTACTCCCGGGCCGTGACCCGCAAGATAGCAATCCGAATGGATTATTACGCCTATTGCCACTGCGCCCGTAAGGAAGCCGCGACCATACATATTATCGCAATCCCGGAGCAGTACAAGATCACCGAAGCGAAGCTTATCAAGCCCAAATTCCTTCACCTTGGCGCTGTCGTGTGTCATTATGTCGTAATCCCCGCGGAACGAAAGACCCGAGCCTATGCCTGATCCCATAAGATAGGGCGGTATTTCCGCGGCCACGGGCACGGTTATCGTGCCGTCCTCATTTTCCTCTATGCCAAGCTTTTCGAAAAGATACGGGTCAATGTTCATCACGCTTATTTCGGGGTGATCTATAAGCTTCAGTCCCTGACCGTGTGCGCGGATAAGCACCTTATCCTCGGGGCAGAGCAACTCAAGCGTTTCATCCTCAAAGTAGACCATAACATCTTCCGCACCGCCATGCTTGCCCGTAACAAAGCCGCGCTTGCCCTTACCGTCACCGCTCGTTACAACGGCCTCATTGCCTATGCAGGAGAGTATGTTCAGGTATTCGCTGAAATCCTTGTTGTCATGATAAAGGGATACGCCGGGTTCGATATGATCTCCCGCCCAGCCGAATGCACTGTCCCCAAGCTTAACATTGTAGTTTATGCCGCCTATGCCGGGGGTCAGGAACGGTGTGCCGTCCTGCGCAACGCGCCAGCCGCGGCAAACATTGGGCCTTACCTTGCCCACAACAGAGCCTTTAATGACCTTATCCTTATTGGTTCGTATCATAGTGATCGGTTCTCCTTCCGTATTGACGTTTTATATGTATTATGATACATTAAACGGGCAAAAAAGCAAGCAAAAACGGTGCATCGAGGGGCATGGAAACACCCGGCAGCGTGTTTGCGAAAAAAGTTCGATTTTTTTATAAAAAACACTTGCATTTATAAGGGATATAGGGTAGAATATGGCTGTTGCGCGAAAGGACGCAGTTTTTTCGTGCGGCTAAAACGTGATTATCTCAGCGGGAGGTTGCCGGTATGCCATCCGGGTAATTTCCGCCGAGGGCCCACGATACGGGCAACGGGCTAACGCCCGGCCGAGGTATTTTAGAAATGAAACACTCGGCTGCGTGTACGGCCTCGATACTAAAAGGAGGAAGAAATAATATGGCAAATCAAAAGATCCGCATAAAGCTCAAGGCCTACGAGTGCAACCTTATTGACCAGAGCGCGGAAAAGATCGTGGATACGGCAAAGCGCACGGGCGCTCGCGTAAGCGGCCCCATACCCCTGCCGACGGAGAAGGAAATAGTTACCATCCTCCGTTCCCCACACAAATATAAGGACAGCAGAGAGCAGTTTGAGATGCGCACCCATAAGCGCCTGATCGACATTCTGCAGCCCTCCGCCAAGACGGTGGATGCGCTGATGAAGCTCGATCTCCCCGCCGGTGTTGATATCGAAATCAAGCTGTAAGCACGGAGGTGGATTTACAATGAAGAAAGCGATTTTGGGCACCAAGGTCGGCATGACCCAGATGTTCAGAGAAGACGGAACCATGATCCCCGTCACCGTAGTGCTTGCGGGCCCCTGCCCCGTGGTTCAGATAAAGACCACCGGTAAAGACGGCTACGAGGCCGTGCAGGTCGCCTTTGGCCCCGTAAGGGAAAAGCTCATCACCAAGCCTGAGCTCGGCCACCTGAAAAAGGCCGGCGTTGCCGCTCACCGCTATGTGCGCGAACTGAAGCTGGATGATACCGCGACTTACGAAGTCGGACAGGTCATTAAGGCTGACGTGTTCGCCAACGGCGACAGGGTTGACGTTACCGGCAAGAGCAAGGGCAAGGGCTTCCAGGGCAACATCAAGCGTTGGAATCAGGCCCGCGGCCGCAAGACTCACGGCTCCCACTCCTACCGCGTTGCCGGTTCAATGGGTGCCTGCACCTATCCCGGCGAAGTATTCAAGACCAAGCGTCTCCCCGGCCACATGGGCTGTGAGCGTATAACGGTTCAGAATCTTGAGATTGCCCGGGTAGATGCCGAGAGGAATCTGTTGCTCGTCAAGGGCGCAATCCCCGGTGCTAAGGGTTCCCTGGTAATGGTTAGGGAAACCGTTAAGTAAGGGAAAGGAGAAGTAGAAAATGCCTAACGTAGCATTGCACAATATCGCCGGCGAAAACATCGGCGAGCTCAGCCTGAGCGAAAACGTGTTCGGCGCAGAGATTAACCAGTATGCCGTGCATGAGGTTGTAAAGGCTTATCTGGCCAATCAGCGTCAGGGTACGCAGAGCGCGCTCACCCGTGCGGAAGTACGCGGCGGCGGCATCAAGATCTACCGCCAGAAGGGCACCGGTCGTGCTCGTCACAGCAGCAACCGCGCACCTATCTTCACCCACGGTGGCGTAGTGTTCGCTCCCAAGCCGCGCGACTATCGCCTGAACGTAAACAAGAAGGTAAAGCGTATCGCCCTTAAGAGCGCACTTACCGGCAAGGTAAACGAGAACGAGATAATCGTTTACGACGCGCTTGACATCGCAGCCCCCAAGACCAAGGAAATGGTCAAGGTGCTTAACGCCATGAACGTTAAGAAGGCACTCATAGTGCTCAGCGAAAAGGACGAAATCGTGGAACGCGCCGCAAGGAACATCCCCGGCGTAAAGACCACTCTGGTAGGCACCCTGAATGTGTATGAGATACTCAAGTATGACACTCTCATCCTCACCAAGGATTCCGCCGCAAAAATCGAGGAGGTGTACGCATAATGAAGTCTCCCCATGATATAATCATCCGCCCGGTTCTTACCGAAAAGAGCTACGACCACTTCGCGGAAAAGACTTACACCTTTGTGGTCGATAAGAAGGCAAACAAGACCGAGATACGCCAGGCCGTTGAAGCCGTGTTCGGCGTGAAGGTCGATTCCGTACACACCGTTAATCACATGGGCAAGATGAAGAGGCAGGGTCTGCATGAAGGCCGCCGTCCTTCCACCAAGAAGGCCTATGTGAAGCTGAAGAAGGATTCCAAGGGTATTGAGTTCTTCGACAGCATCGCCCAGTAAGGAGGCACACAATGGCTATAAGGAAGATCAAACCCACCACTCCCGGCCAGCGCTTCATGACCGTCTCCGCTTTTGAGGAGATCACCTGCACCACGCCGGAAAAATCCCTTTTGGAAGACCTTCGCTCCTCCGGCGGCCGCAATAACCATGGCCGCATAACCGTTCGCCATCGCGGCGGCGGCGCGAGGCGCAAGTACAGGATAATCGATTTCAAGCGCAACAAGGACGGCGTGCCCGCCAAGGTTGCCACCATCGAATACGATCCTAACCGCAGCGCAAACATTGCCCTGCTCAACTATGCTGACGGTGAAAAGCGTTACATCATCGCTCCGCTCGGCCTGAAGGTTGGCGACACGCTCGTCAGCGGCGAAGGCGCGGATATCAAGGTCGGCAACGCAATGCAGATCCGTCAGATCCCCGTCGGCACCATGATCCACTGCATAGAGCTCAAGCCCGGTAAGGGCGCGCAGCTTGCCCGCAGCGCAGGCAACGCCGCTCAGCTCATGGCTAAGGAAGGTGCTTATGCGCAGGTTCGCCTGCCCAGCGGCGAAGTTCGCTTGATTCCCATGAACGCCAAGGCCACCATCGGTCAGGTCGGCAACGTGGATCACGAGAACATCAAGCTCGGTAAGGCCGGTCGTACTCGCCACAAGGGCTTCAGACCCACCGTTCGCGGTTCCGTCATGAACCCCTGCGACCATCCGCACGGCGGCGGCGAGGGCAAGGCGCCTATCGGTCGTCCCGGCCCGGTCACTCCGTGGGGCAAGCCCGCGCTTGGTTATAAGACCCGCAAGACCAAGAACGTCAACGATAAGTTCATCGTGCGCCGCAGGAACGGCAAGTAAGAGGCGAAAGGAGTCAACAATGAGCAGATCAGTTAAGAAGGGGCCTTTTGTTCAGGAACGCTTGCTCGCTCGCATCCACGCGATGAACGAAAGCGGCAAGAAGACCGTTGTGAAAACATGGTCCAGGGCTTCCACGATATTCCCCGAGATGGTGGGTCACACCATCGCCGTGCATGACGGCAGGAAGCACGTTCCCGTGTATGTGACCGAAGAAATGGTCGGCCACAAGCTGGGCGAGTTCGCACCCACCCGCACTTTCAGAGGACACAGGGGGTCCGAAAAGACCTCCGGTCAGAGATAAGGAGGAGCAAACATGGCAACAAGGTCAAGAGAAAAGAGTGCTGCGCGCAAGGCCAACGCCGATAAGCGTCCCCACGCGATAGCCAAATACGTCCGCATCTCCTCCCGCAAAGTCAAGGTCGTTATAGACCTTATCCGCGGTAAGTCCGTGGCAGAGGCGAAGGCCATTCTGGCTTTCACCCCCAAGGCTGCCAGTGAGCCTGTGCTCAAGGTCCTCAATTCCGCCGTTGCCAACGCGGAAAACAACATGGACATGAGCGCGGATCAGCTCTACGTAGCTGAGGTGTTCGCAAATCAGGGCCCGACCCTCAAGCGTTTCCGCCCCCGTGCACAGGGCCGTGCAAGCAGGATTCGCAAGCGCACCAGCCACATAACCGTTATCCTGGACAAGGTAAACTAAGGAGGAGACAATGGGACAGAAAGTTAATCCGAACGGATTCCGCGTAGGCGTCATCAGGGATTGGAACACCCGCTGGTACGCTTCCAAGAAGGAATTCTCCGATTTCCTCATCGAGGATAAGAAGATCCGTGATCACATTAAGCAGGTTCACTATGACGCAGGCATCGCCCGCATAGACATTATGCGCGCAGCAGGCAAGGTGACCGTCAGCATTTACACCGGTCGTCCCGGCATGCTTATTGGCAAGGGCGGCGTAGGCGTGGATGCCATAAAGGCAGATGTCAGCGCGCTGATCGGCAAGCCCGTCAACGTGAACATCATGGAAGTTAAGAACCCCGATGCAAACGCACAGCTTGTTGCGGAAAACATCGCGGCTCAGCTTGAAAAGCGTATTTCCTTCCGCCGTGCCATGAAGCAGAGCATGATGAGGGCCACCAAGGCCGGTGCCAAGGGCATCAAGATCACCTGCGGCGGCCGCCTTGGCGGAGCGGAAATAGCCCGCAGCGAAGGTTATCATGAGGGTTCCATTCCCCTTCAGACCATCCGTGCGGACATAGAGTACGGCTTTGCAGAAGCCCGCACCGCATACGGCCGCATCGGCGTCAAGGTGTGGGTCTACAAGGGCGAAGTGCTCAACCGTGTGAAGAAAGCGTAAGGAGGGCAAATAACCATGTTGATGCCTAAGAGAGTTAAGCGCAGGAGAGTACACCGCGGCCGCATGACCGGTAAGGCCATGCGCGGTAACACCGTCACTTACGGTGAATGGGGTTTGATGGCAACGGAGCCCGCATGGGTCACCAGCCAGCAGATTGAGGCCGCTCGTGTAGCGATGACCCGTTACATAAAGCGCGGCGGTAAGGTTTGGATAAAGATATTCCCCGATAAGCCCGTTACCGAGAAGCCGGCAGAAACCCGAATGGGTTCCGGCAAGGGTTCACCCGAATACTGGGTAGCGGTTGTTAAGCCCGGCAGAGTTATGTTTGAAATCGCCGGCGTAGATGAAGCGATTGCAAAAGAGGCACTCAGGCTTGCAATGCACAAGCTGCCCCTTAAGTGCAAGGTCGTGAAGAAAGAGGTTGCAGGAGGCGAAAGCAATGAAGGCTAATGAACTGAGGAAGCTCTCTACCGAAGAGCTTGTCGCCAAGGAAAAAGAGCTGAAGGAAGAACTGTTCAATCTGCGCTTCCAGCTTGCCACCGGCCAGCTCAGCAATCCCCAGCGTATAGGCGAGTGCAAGAAGGACGTGGCAAGGGTCAAGACCCTGCTGTGCGAGCGCGAGCTTAAGGCTGCCGAGTAAGGGTGAAAGGAGATAAACCAATGGAACAGATAGCAAGAGGTTACCGCAAGACCCGCATCGGCGAAGTGGTGAGCGACAAGATGGATAAGACCATCGTTGTTGCGATAAAGACCAAGGTACGCCATCCCCTTTACGGCAAGATGGTGAACCGTACCCGCAAGTTTAAGGTACATGATGAGAATAACGAGTGCGGCATAGGCGACACCGTTAAGATCATGGAGACCCGCCCCCTGAGCAAAGACAAGCGTTGGAGACTGGTCGAGATTATTGAAAAGGCCAAGTAAGCCGGAAAGGAGCAAAAAATGATTCAACCGCAGACAAGGCTTAAAGTAGCAGATAACAGCGGCGCAAAGGAAATCATGTGCATACGCTGCCTTGGCGGCTCCTTCCGCAAGAGCGCAGGCATAGGCGATGTGATCGTTGCTTCCGTAAAGTCCGCCTCTCCGGGCGGTGCCGTTAAGAAGAAGGATGTTGTTCACGCAGTAGTGGTAAGGACCACTTACCCCACCCAGAGGGCTGACGGCAGCTTCATCCGTTTTGACGACAATGCGGCCGTTATCATAAACGACAAGAAGGAGCCTAAGGGAACCCGTATTTTCGGGCCTGTGGCAAGGGAACTGCGTGCTAAGGACTACATGAAGATAGTCTCCCTTGCACCCGAAGTGCTTTGATGGAGGAAATGCAATGAAGAAGCTTAACGTCAAAAAAGACGATACAGTAGTTGTCATCTCCGGTAAGGATAAGGGCAAGAAGGGCAAAGTCCTTTCCGCTTATCCTGAGGAGGAGCGCATTGTGGTGCAGGGTGCCAACATGGTCACCAGGCATCGCAAGCCCCGTAAGCAGGGCGAAACCGGCGGCCGTATAGAGCATGAAGGCACCATCAACGCATCCAACGTGATGCTGGTCTGCCCCAAGTGCGGCGTGGCCACCCGCGTCGGCCATGCTATGGACGGCGACAAGAAGGTCCGCGTTTGCAAAAAGTGCGGCAAGAACATCGACTGAGGCAGGAGGAATAGAGAATGGCTAAGAAAGACACCGCCGCTCAGGCACCCGCCAAGAAGAAAAAAAATGCCGTTGAGGCAAAGCCCTTTACCGAGGCACCGCGCCTTAAGGTAAAGTACAATGACGAAATCGTCGCCCAGCTCAAGGAAAAGTTCGGCTACGAAAACGTCATGCAGATACCCAAGCTTGAAAAGGTTGTTATCAACATGGGTCTTGGTTCCGAAAAGGATAACCCCAAGGGCATGGAAAACGCCGTTGAAGAGCTGAGCATAATCGCCGGCCAGAAGCCCGTTGTGACCAAGGCCAAGAAGAGCGTTGCAAACTTCAAGGTTCGTGAAGGCATGAACATCGGCGCAAAGGTCACTTTGCGCGGTGACAGGATGTACTACTTTGTTGATAAGCTCATCAACATCGTACTCCCCCGCGTGCGCGACTTCCGCGGTATCCCCGATACCAGCTTTGACGGCCGCGGCAACTACGCCATGGGCCTTAAGGAACAGCTGATCTTCCCCGAAATCAACTATGATGATGTTGATAAGATCAGGGGTATGGATATAGTGTTCGTTACCACGGCAAAGACCGATGAAGAAGCGAAGGAGCTGCTCAAGCTTATGGGCATGCCCTTCATGCAGGCGTGATTAGGAGGAAGAAACAGTGGCAAAGACAAGCATGAAAGTTAAGCAGCAGCGCCCGGCGAAGTATTCCACCCGCGCATATACCCGCTGCCGTATCTGCGGCCGTCCGCATTCCGTCCTTCGCAAATACGGCATCTGCCGCGTTTGCTTCAGGGAACTTGCCTATAAGGGCGAGATACCCGGCGTGCGTAAGGCAAGCTGGTAAGCGTATCGAAAGGAGGAAAAAATACTATGTTGATAACTGATCCCATCGCCGATATGCTGACCCGTATCCGCAATGCCCTTACCGCCAAGCACGAGGATGTTCTCGTCCCCGCGTCCACGGTAAAGAAGGCCATAGCTGAGATTCTTCTCAACGAAGGCTACATCAAGGGCTATGACATCCGTGAGGAAGGCGTGGCAAAATACATCCACATCGACCTCAAGTATGGCCCCAACAAGCAGAGGGTCATAACCGGCCTGAAGCGCATCAGCAAGCCCGGTCTGCGCATCTATGCACGCAAGGACCAGCTTCCCAAGGTGCTCAACGGTCTGGGCATCGCCATCATATCAACCTCCCGCGGCATAATGACCGACAGGGAAGCCCGCAAGCAGGGCGTTGGTGGCGAAGTCCTCGCTTACATCTGGTAATAAAACCAATATAAACGGAGGTGTAAAAACATGTCACGAATCGGAAAACTTCCGATAAGCGTTCCTGGCGGAGTGACAATCACGGTCGATGACGGCAACACCGTAACCGTGAAGGGCCCCAAGGGCACTCTTTCAGAGAAGATTTCTCCCGATATGGAGATTGAACAGGACAATGGCGTGCTTCACGTCAAGCGTCCGAGTGATGACAAGCGTCATCGTGCGCTGCATGGTCTGACCCGCTCCCTGATACACAACATGGTAGTGGGCGTGACCGAAGGTTTTGCCAAGAATCTGGAGATCGAGGGCGTGGGTTACCGCGCACAGCTCCAGGGCAGCAAGCTCGTACTGAACATGGGTTATTCCCATCCGGTAGAGTTTGAAGCTCCTCAGGGCATCACTTTTGAAGTTCCTGCTCCCAACCGTATAACGGTAAAGGGCACGAGCAAGCAGCAGGTCGGCCAAATGGCGGCAGACATCCGTGCGGTCCGCGAACCCGAACCTTACAAGGGCAAGGGCATTCGTTATGCCGGCGAGCATGTACGCCGTAAGGAAGGCAAGACCGGTAAGTAAGGCGTAGATAAGGAGTAAAGACAATGATATCAAAGATAGATAAAAACTCTGTACGTCAGAAGAGGCATCAGCGTACCCGCAGGCACATCTTGGGTACCGCAGAGCGCCCCAGGCTTAACGTATATCGCAGCCTGAACCACATTTACGCCCAGGTCATAGATGACGATGCTTCCCACACTTTGGCCGCCGCTTCCACGCTGGATGCCGAAGTTGCAGCTCAGCTTGAGGGCAAGTCCAAGAGCGAAGCCGCTGAAATAGTGGGCGAAATGGTCGCAAAGAGGGCCATTGAAAAGGGTGTGAAGCAGGTCGTATTCGATCGCGGCGGTTATCTGTACACCGGTCGCGTTCAGAAGCTTGCAGACGGCGCTCGCAAGGCCGGGCTGGAATTCTAAGGAGGTCTAAATGCAAAAGCGTATTGATACACCCGAAGTGGAACTCAAGGAAAGACTTGTTTATATCAACCGCGTCGCAAAGGTCGTTAAGGGCGGCCGCAACTTCCGCTTCACCGCGCTGATGGTCGTTGGTGACGGCGAAGGCCGCGTCGGCGTAGGTCTGGGCAAGGCTACCGAGATACCCGAAGCCGTGCGCAAGGGCGTTGCAGATGCCAAGCGTCACATGATAGAGGTTCCCATTGTTGGCACTACCATTCCCCACGCTGTGGAAGGTAAGTTCAGCAAGGGTCATGTAAGGATGCTCCCCGCCGAAGAAGGTACCGGCGTTATCGCGGGCGGCCCCGTCCGTGCGGTGCTTGAAATGGTCGGCATAAAGGATATCCGTACCAAGAGCTACGGCTCCAACAACCCCGCGAACTGCGTAAAGGCTACCCTCGACGGACTTAGCCAGCTCCGCACCGCGGAGGAGATCGCGCGTCTGCGCGGCAAGACCGTGGAAGAAATCCTCGGCTGATAGGAGGCAACGATGGCTGAACTTAAAATAACCCTCGTAAAGAGCACCATTGGCGCGCTGGACGACCAGCAGGCGACCGTAAAGGCGCTGGGTCTGCACAAGACCAACAGCACCGTTATCAAGCCTGACAATGCGGCCGTGCGCGGCATGATCTTCAAGGTAAAGCACCTTGTAAAGGTCGAAGAAGTTTGATTCGGAGGTAGGAAGCATGAAACTACAAGAGTTAAGGCCGGCAGAGGGCTCCACCCAGTCCGTAAAGCGCGTAGGCCGCGGCACGGGCTCCGGCTTGGGCAAGACCTCCGGCAAGGGCCATAAGGGTCAGAAGGCCCGCAGCGGCAGCAAGAAGAACGGCTTTGAAGGCGGCCAGATGCCCCTTGCACGCCGTCTGCCCAAGCGCGGCTTCACCAACATTTTTGCCAAGGAATACACCGTTGTTAACGTCGGTGACCTTGAAAAGCTTGAAAACGGCACCACCGTTACCGCAGAGCTTCTTAAGGATCTTGGCGTAATAAGCAAGATAGAGAAGGACGGACTTAAGGTCCTTGGTCGCGGCGAGTTGACCAAGAAGCTTGATGTTAAGGCCGCGAAGTTCTCCGAAACGGCCAAGAAGGCTATCGAGGCCGCTGGCGGAAGCGCAGAGGTGGTCTGATGTTTAGCACGCTCGTCAACGCATGGAAAATAAAGGACATCCGTACGAAGATGCTTTACACGATGCTGCTTATCGTGGTCTATCGTCTGGGTTCCTTCATCCCCGTCCCCGGTGTGAACGCGGCAGCCATTACACAGTATGCGGAGCAGTACGATATGTTGGGATTCCTCAACCTGCTCTCCGGCGGCGCTTTCGGTGACTTTTCCATCTTTGCAATGGGCATTTCGCCATACATCACCGGCTCCATAATAATTCAGTTGCTCACGATTGCCATCCCCAGCCTTGAAAGGCTTTCCAAGGAAGAGGACGGCAGGGAAAAGATAGAAGCCATAACCCGTTATGTCGGTATCGGCCTTGCACTCGTGCAGAGCATAGGTATCGTAGCGGGTCTGCAGAACAGCACCTATGGCGGAAACGTGCTTTCAAGCACCGATAACCTTTTCCTCACTTATGCCACGATAGGTCTTGTTTGTACGGCCGGTACCGCGTTCCTGATGTGGATAGGCGAAAGGATAACCGAGAAGGGCATTGGCAACGGCGTATCCTTCATAATATTCGCTTCTATCTGCGCACAGGTTCCCACAGTGGTGCTGAGCATATGCAAGAGCGTGTTCACCGGCGTATATTACTGGTGGATACTGCCCATACTGCTGGTTTTCGTCCTTATCATAGTAACGGGCGTAACCTTCATCGATCGCAGCGAACGCCGCATCACCGTGCAGTATGCCAAGCGCGTGGTTGGCCGCAAGATGTATGGCGGTCAGAGCACATTCATCCCCCTGAAGGCCAACGCGAACGGCGTTATGCCGCTGATATTCGCAATGACCATTATGCAGATACCTGCAATGATAGGTCAGTTCTGGCCGGACGGCGGATTCTACAAGTTCTACCTTAATTATATGAGCGCAAGCTCCGAACATTGGTATGGACAGGTAATTTACTACGTTATCTATTCGCTGCTGATAATCGGCTTTGCATATTTCTACACCACGATTTCCTTCAACCCCGTGGAAATAAGCAAGAACCTTCAGCAGAACGGCGGCTTTATACCGGGCATTCGTCCCGGCAGGCCCACCGGCGAATACTTGCAGAGGATAAGCGGCCGACTCACTCTGTTCGGCGCTTTCTTCCTCATGATATTGGCCATAGTTCCCACGGTGCTGCTTAGCGCGTTCGGTCTCAGCTCCGCATTCGGACCGACGAGCATACTGATAATGGTCAGCGTTGCTCTTGAAACCAGTGCTCAGCTTGAGTCGATGATGCTGATGCGTCATTATAAGGGATTCCTTGGCTAAGAAAGCCGGATAACACTATGAAGCTTATATTTCTTGGACCTCCGGGTGCCGGTAAGGGCACCCAAGCGGAGAGGATAAGTGAGCTTTACGGTATAGCCCATATCTCCACGGGGGATATGCTCCGCTCCCAAATGCGTGAAGGTACGAAATTGGGAGCGGAAGCCAAAGGCTATATTGAGCGGGGCGAATTGGTCCCCGATGCGCTGATTGTGGCCATGGTCGCATCGCGCATAAAGGAGGACGATTGCAGGAACGGTTTCCTGCTTGACGGATTCCCGAGGACCGTTGCCCAAGCCGAGGCACTGAACGATATTTCGGACATTGACATGGTGATAGATATTGCCGTTCCGGAGGAAAAGCTGCTTGACCGCATAAGCGGAAGGCGCATGTGTCCCGATTGCGGCGCAGGGTATCATGTTTCAACATATCATGAAAACACCTGTGAAAAATGCGGAGCCACTCTTTATATAAGAGATGACGACAAGCCGGAAACGGTCAAGAACCGCATTGCCGTATATGAAAGGCAGACGATGCCGCTTATAGAGTATTACACCGAAAAGCGGCTGCTTACGGAAATAAACGGTGATAACACGCCCGACAATGTTTACGCTGATGTTGTTGCCGCTACCGAGAGGCTGAAATGAGCGAACGCATTACGATAAAGAGCCAACGAGAAATCGAGCTTATGCGTGCTGCGGGTGCCGTGGTAAGGGATACGCTGCTGTTGCTTGAAAAAAGTGCGGTGGTGGGTGTGAGCACCGAGGAGCTTAACCAAATTGCGGATGAATTCATTCGTTCGCAGGGTGCAATACCGAGCTTTCTCAATTATGAAGGGTATCCCAAAAGCATTTGCACAAGTGTCAATGAACAGGTTGTGCATGGCATACCCGGCGGCTATAAGCTTAAAGATGGGGACATATTGAGCATTGATGCGGGGGCTGTGCTGAACGGCTACCACGGAGATGCCGCCCGCACGATACTGATTGGCAACGTTAAAGACGAAGTGCGAAAGCTTGTTGAGGTCACGCGGGAATGCTTTTTCCGCGGAATGGAGCAGGCTGTGGCCGGCAATCACATTGCGGACATAGGTGCCGCAGTGGAACAGTGCGCACACGAACACGGATACGGTGTCGTGCGTGAGCTGGTGGGTCACGGCATAGGGACAAGGATGCATGAGCCGCCCGAGGTTCCGAATTTCTATGATAAGAGATTCGGCAGGGGCGCAAGGCTGTATCCGGGCATGACGATAGCCATTGAACCGATGATAAACCTTGGCACGGCGGATGTGGCCGTACTGAAGGATGGTTGGACGGTGGTTACGCGGGATGCAAAACCCTCTGCCCATTATGAAAACACCGTTGCAATTACCGCTGACGGTAAGCCCGATATACTGACTCTTTGAGGTGCAGCCCATGGCTGAGTCTTACGGAGCAAACGGTCTTAAGGGGCGAATAGCCACCTCGCTGGCCGGAAGGGATAAGGGCACAAGGTACGCCATAATAGGCACGGCAGGGCACGACAGCGTGCTGCTGAGTGACGGCAAACTGCATAAAGCCGCAAAGCCCAAGAAGAAAAAAATTAAGCATTTGCAGCTTGAGGCAGGAAAGATAGAGAATATGGAGAATATTCTTTTATTGCCGGGCGGAACTACCGATGCGGCATTACGCCGCGCATTGAAAAAAGGCGCGGCACACCATGAGGACGAAATAGTTTAGGGAGGTATAGCTTGTCAAAGACCGATGTTATCGAGGTTGAGGGCGTCGTAACCGATTCGTACCCCAACGCGATGTTTGAGGTAAAGCTCGAAAACGGGCACAAGATATTGGCAAACATTTCAGGCAAACTGCGAATGAACTTCATCCGCATTCTGCCGGGAGACAAAGTAACTGTTGAAATGTCTCCTTATGACCTTACGCGCGGCCGCATAACGTGGCGCGCAAAGAATTAACGGGAGGATAAAACAATGAAAGTTAGGCCTTCAGTCAAACCCATTTGCGAAAAGTGCAAGATCATTAAGCGCAAGGGCCGCGTGATGGTGATTTGCGAGAATCCTCGCCATAAGCAGAAGCAGGGCTGATAAGCCCCAAGGCGGGATATAAAAGGAGAGCGACACACCGATTAACAGTCCGTCTCTCCGAACTGTTTCGAGCCCAACGCTATGGGCTCCGTCAGGCGGTGCTGAGCCGCCAGACATATTAGAAATCCGCTCCACGGTGTGCGGAGTGGGCTTCTAATAGCGGAAACAACTGCCGGTGCGGCTGCCGCAAGGGAAACCGAGCGGAAACCGGCAGGTACATATACATTTGAACCACAATTTTTACGGAGGTGTACAAACTTTATGGCACGTATTTCTGGCGTGGACCTGCCCAGAGACAAGCGGGTTGAGATTGGCCTGACCTACATTTACGGTATCGGCCGCAAGACCGCTACGGACATCCTCGCAGCTACGGGCGTCGATCCCGACATCCGTGTGCGCGACCTGAGCGAAGCGGATGTAGCAAAACTCAGGGACTATATCGACCATAACATAAAAGTGGAAGGTGACCTTAGAAGGGAAACTTCCATGAACATCAAGAGGCTGATCGAGATCGGCTGCTACCGCGGTGTAAGGCATCGTAAGGGCCTGCCCGTGCGTGGCCAGAGCACCAAGCAGAACGCTCGTACCCGCAAGGGTCCCAAGCGTCAGGTTGGCGGCAAGAAGAAATAAGGGAGGTTAATGCAACATGGCAGCAAAAGGCAAAGTCAAGAAGGCGGGTACCCGCAAACGCCGCGAGAAGAAGAACATTGAACGCGGTGCTGCTCATATCCGTTCCTCCTTCAACAACACTATGGTAACCATAACCGACCTGCAGGGTAACGCCATATCTTGGGCGTCCGCCGGTGGACTTGGCTTCAGGGGCAGCAAGAAGAGCACTCCCTTCGCCGCACAGACCGCCAGCGAAACCGCTGCAAAGGCAGCAATGGAACACGGCCTTCGCACTGTTGAAGTGTATGTAAAGGGCCCCGGTTCCGGCCGCGAAGCCGCTATCCGCGCTTTGCAGACCGCAGGTCTTGAAGTAAACATGATAAAGGACGTGACGCCCATACCGCATAACGGTTGCCGTCCGCCCAAGCGCAGAAGAGTTTAAGGAGACAGACAAATGGCAAGATATACTGATTCCGTTTGCAGACAGTGCCGCAGGGAAGGCGAAAAGCTTTTCCTCAAGGGCGACCGTTGTTACACTGCTAAGTGTGCCGTTGTAAAGCGTCACACCCCTCCGGGACAGCATGGCCAGGCCAGACAGCGCAAGCAGTCTGAATACGGTCTGCAGCTTCGCGAAAAGCAGAAGTGCCGCCGTGCCTATGGCATAAGCGAATCCCAGTTCCACAAGTATTACGAAATGGCCACCAACATGCGCGGCGTAACCGGCGACAATATGCTGTGCCTGCTCGAGAGAAGGCTTGACAACGTCGTGTATCGTCTGGGCTTTGCTCCCAGTCGTCCCATGGCTCGTCAGCTCGTCAACCATGGTCACATCCGCGTAGACGGTGCCAAGGTCGATATTGCTTCCTATCTTGTGAAGCCCGGCCAGACCATTACCGTGCGTGAACGCAGCCGCGACATGGCCAACTTCAAGGACCTGCGCGAGCAGGGTGCAAGCAAGCCCATACCCAAGTGGCTGGAGCTTGACTGTGAGAATCTTACCGGTAAGATCGCCCAGATGCCTCAGCGCGACGACATTGACCTCACCGTTGAGGAAAACCTCATCGTCGAGTTCTACTCCAGGTAATGAAGCGGTCCGCGACCCTTATCGACTGACCAAACATCAAGAGAGGGGATGGAAAAATGATAGAAATCGAAAGACCCAAAATCGAGTGCGAGGAAATATCCGACAGTTATGGTCGGTTCGTGGTGGAGCCGCTTGAACGCGGCTTCGGCACCACCCTTGGCAATTCTCTGCGCAGGGTGTTGCTTTCCTCACTGCCCGGTGTTGCAGCTTCCTCTATAAAGATAGACGGTGTGCTGCATGAGTTCACGACCGTGGAAGGCGTCCGCGAGGATGTTACGGAGATCGTGCTCAACATAAAGGAGCTGTGCGTTAAACTGCACTGTGAAGGCTCTAAAAAGGTCACAATCTGCGCCGATGGCGAGTGCGAGGTTACGGCGGGCGACATAATCGCCGATGCGGATGTTGAGATAATGAATCCCGATCTGCACATTGCCAGCCTTGGCCCCAATGGCAAGCTTGATATGGAGATCGTTCTTGAGCATGGCCGCGGCTATGTCCCAGCGGACAGAAACAAGCGCGCCGATATGCCCATTGGGCAGATCGCCGTGGACTCCATATTCACTCCCATACGCAAGGTGAATTTCCGCGTGGATAACACCCGTGTTGGTCAGATAACCGATTACGATAAGCTTACGCTTGAGGTCTGGACGGATGAGACCATTCGCCCCGATGAGGCGGTAAGCTTGGCGGCCAAAATACTGACCGAGCATTTGACCTTGTTCATCAACCTGACCGAGCATGTTCAGGGCGTTGAAATAATGGTTGAAAAGGAAGAGGACAAGAAGGAAAAGATTCTCGAAATGACGATTGAGGAGCTTGACCTTTCCGTTCGTTCCTACAATTGCCTCAAGCGTGCCGGCATAAACACCGTAGAGGAGCTTGTGCAGCGCAACGAAGAGGAAATGATGAAGGTACGAAACCTTGGCCGCAAGTCGCTTGAGGAAGTCCAGCAGAAGCTTGTTGGACTGGGCCTCTCGCTCCGTCATAACGAAGACTAATTAGGAGGAAAAACAAATGCCAAACCGTAAACTTGGCAAGGCGAGCGATCACCGCAATGCAATGCTGCGCAATCTGACCACCGCGCTGCTGTGGAACGGCAAAATCGTTACCACCGAAGCACGCGCTAAGGAGATCCGCCCCATAGCCGAAAAGCTGATCACCCTTGCCGTAAGCGAATACAAGAACACCGTTACCGTTGAAAAGGAAACACGCAACGATAAGCAGCAGATCGTCAAGGTCGAAAAGACCAACGATATGCCTTCCAAGCTCCATGCCCGTAGGCAGATGATGGCGTATTTGTATAATACTCCCCTGCCCAAGAAGGAGAAGGAATCCAAATCCGAGTATGCCGAGCGTTCCAAGCAGACTCCCAACCCCGTTGTTGAGAAGCTGTTCCGTGAGATAGCTCCCAAGTACGACGGCCGCAAGGGCGGTTACACCCGCATCTACAAGCTTGGGCCCCGTCGCGGTGATGCTACCGAAATGGCAGTTATAGAGCTTGTTTGATAAGCAGAGCTGAAAAATCAAAAATATCGGGCCGTTAAACACAACGGCTCGATTTTTGATATAGTATTCATAACTAAGAAAGCAGGGAACATATGTTCTTCATTATACTTGCAATTATAATAACGTTTCTTTTGATGTGCATACCCGTGGCCGCGCTTTACGTTGCAAACAAATCGGGCGTTAAAATCGTGCGCCCGATGGGACTTGGAATCGGAGCAATTATCGTATCTTCGGTTATAAGCGCACTCGTGCTGCTTTTATATGAGGATAGCGGCATTGCCTTTTTGCAAAGCGACGCAGCCATTATTATAAGATGGATTGCACTCGGTGCGCTTGAAGCGGTGGCACTGTTCGTGGTGTACAATAATTTCTACAAGAACAGTATCAGCTTTATGGAAAGTGTATGTGTGAGCGTAGGCATGTGCATACCGATGCTATACAGCCGTGCACTAAGTGTTGCCATTACGCATATTCAGATTGCGCAGCACGGCATATCCATGGCGGAAGGATGGGAACTGTTCTATCTTACGATCCCGCCGGTGCTGATGGTTTTTTTACAGCCCATAATGGCAATTTTCATGGTGGTGGAGCTTCACCGCGGCAAAAAACTTTGCGGCGTAGCCGCGTATGCCGCAATGATAACGCTTTGCTACAACATGAATGACATATGCACAATGCTCGGTGCGGGCGCATGGCTGAAAATACTGATATGGCTGGTACTGCTTACTGCGGCAACAATGCAAGTCTACTGCATCCGTGTTCATTATGCGGAACTGCCGCCAGTTGAATCAAAGAAAAACGGCGCAAGGACCCGCATGAAGGATGATAAATACGCATGGCCGGATGATTCCGCATTTTATGATGATGTAAAAACAAAACAGATACACAGCGATAACAAAAAGAAAAAATAGAGTATTTCAAAAAAATCCATGGGGAGACGGTTAATGTCTCCCCATCATATTACCCAGGAGCTGAGCAAGCATCATGGGATTCATGCCGCCCGATGATGGCTGAGAAAAGCCCTTGCCCATGCCCCCAAGCCCGCCGAGGAGCTGCATGAGCTGGTTCATCGAACTCATGTTCGGTATGTTCTGCGGCGAAGCCTGTGTTTCGCGTTGCGGCGGAGCATACTGAGTCTGCTGAGCGGGGCGAGCGCAGGAAACAAGCGGAATATCCAGCATGGCCGCAATATGCTCCCGTTCACCCGGCGCAAGGAAGGGTTCCATTGCGCAGAGGTACTCTCCTGCGCGCTCGCGCCCCTGCTCATTGCGAATGCGGTAGGCCATTGTGTAGGCGGGCGAAGGTTGCGCCCCCTGCTGCGGCTGAGTGCGCTGTGAAAGCGGAATGGAGTTGTTCAGCGTGCGCTGCATGGCATGACCCTCCGATAAACAAATAATCTCATCTGTTTCAATGTATGCATAAACGGCATTTTTTGAACCATGATGAACAATTGAATATACAGCATCATATAAATAGCTTGAAGGGAGATGATGCAACAATGCGTGATTTGAAGGGCTTTGGCAAAAAGGAAGCGCAAGGGCCGAACTATGAAAGCATGGCGCAGGATGCGCTCAATACGGCCGACCCGCAGCAGCTGAAAAACATGGAGGATGCCGTGAACTACTACGGCGGCAAAAGTGAGGGTGAGCTTATGAGTGAGCTATTGCGCGGCAAGAGCAGCGGCCTTATAGATGAGGCTCAGCTTAACGATGTAGCCGCCCGCATTGCGCCAATGCTGACGGGCGAACAGCTTGCGCGGTTGAACGCCGTTCTTGACAGGCTGAGGTGACAAAAAAGCGAATACCCATCCCAATGGCAGTCAATAAATGTTGACTGCTTTATGTTGTTAACAAATTGTTTACACATTTTGCCTGTATATATGCTATAATACAATAATACAATTGAGCCAAGATTATTTGGCGGTTTCTCCATTTACTAATTGACCTTTGACCAAAAAACAGGGGGTGTTTCCATTGGGCAGGTAAGGTGACGCTTTAGCTAAAGCGAAAATACCGTAGTTTGAAGTGAATAACAAAAGAAAAGACCACACGAACGAATGAGGGACGTTAACATGAAAACACTCACCACTTTTATCTCAATGTTGCTTTGTATGCTAATGCTTTGTTCCTGTGCACCCACGGTAGAAAACGTACCCGATGTCACCGCCGAACCCACGACTATGCCCGTGCTCGAAGAAACCGCCGAACCCACGGTTGCGCCTATAATCGAGGAAACCGTTGAACCCACGGCTGAAGAAACGGTTGAGCCGTCTATTACACCTGCGGAAGCGACTGCTGAGCCTGTCGCAGAACCCGAACCGACCAATGAATCCGCCGAAGAACTGAAAAAACGAATAGAAAGCGAAGAAGAATACATGCGCGAAGCATGGCTTGACTTTGAAGAGCTTTTGTATGATAAGGGCTATGTTGCGGCCTACCCCGAGTGGTATTCCGTTGAATATGTGGAGAATGTCCTGCCCGAGGCTATAGATGTTATCAAAACCATGATGCCGTATATTTCATACGCAACCGCTTATTTGCCAAAATATGAAGTAAACCCCGGATGGGGAAATCCCGATTGCTATCCTAATGCGAATGAGTATACGGACAAAGAGCGCGTTGCCATGGTAATGACAATTGCAACATATACCCGCGCGATAAATAACCCGAATATCGAAAAGAGAACCAGACTGTTAGCCGCCGACCTTGTGGTGAACGAGGATATGGTGCGCGATATTACAAAGGTATGCTTTGCGGATTACACCGATGATATGCCGCTTTTTGACCCTGCGGATAACAGCAGAGATCTCCCTATTGATATGCGTTATGAGAACGGAGAATACCTTATAGAGGTCGACTACTTTTATGACCCCAATGAATATGCAAACGCACAAAAAACAACAAGCAAGACATACAACGGCGGAACGCTTTTGATAAAGGACATGAATTATATTACCGATGACCCTGACGGCAAAAACAGATTTGAAATGCACTATCTTGTATTGCCTGATACTACTCATATGGACGGTATAGCATGGACGTATGTATGCCTTGTGAAAAATGACAAGCCCGACAACCTTGGCCTGAACTGGCGAATTGAAAAGGCGGTAAAGATGCCTACGCTTGATACGGGGTACAAACTCAGCGAATAACACCATTAAACCGATTAACATTAGGAGGGAACAACAGTGAAAAAGCTCACTACATTTATCTCACTCTTGCTTTGCATGGTAATGCTTTGTTCCTGTGCGCCATCGGTAGAGCATGTATCCGACAAAATACGGGAGGATAACGCGAACCCGACTGCCGAAGTCGCACAGCCGAGCGAGGAGATAAATACCGAACCCGATGAGATCGAGGAAGAGCCCGTGTACTATCTTGAATCGGGCAAAACGCCAAATGCCGCACAGCAACAGCGGGATGCGGAGCTTATAAAGGAAGATTGGCGGGAAATATGGGATATAGTCTACAAATACGATTGGACAACGTTTGCCTCATCCGGATATGTGTCCTATTATCTTGAGGATTCGGCGGACACGTTCTTCCCAAACGTAAAAAGTGCGCTTGACGAAATGATACCGTATATTGAGGCGGTGCTTGACCCCATGTGGCAGTATGTTACAACGCCCATACAGCAAAAGCCCTTGGTTGATAAAACCACGGTGAACGAGGTCGATGTCACAAAAGAGGAATACGTCCGTCAGGTGCTGTGGGCGGCAGTCAACAGCCAAGGCGCGAACCACAAGGATGCTAAGCGAGGCCCGCTTTCCGCAGTTACACTGCCCGAGAGCACGTTAAGTGATTTTATGCGCATCTGCTTTATTGATTATGCGGACGATGTGGCGATACCGAGCCTTGAGGAATACGCAACATATTCGGGTGGCGAATATAAGTTTATGTCGGGCGCTTGGCAGTCGCGTTATCATTATGCCGTTACGGATATACAGCGAGTTTCACTTGATGAGTTTGATGGGCAATATGTCTTAAGATTGCAGATAGTGGGCTTTGAAGAGCCTGACCTATGCGATGCAACCGTTTGGCGTGTATTCTTGATTAAAAATGCTGAGACGGATGCACTTGGCACAAACTGGCGCATAGGCAAAATCGTGCGCGTGGCCGAATTTGATTCGGGGCTGTATGATGAGGATATCGGCTGATAGTCACGCAACAAAATATTAAGAATCAACACTTACAGCGGGCAGGGATGACCTATGCCCGCTGTAGCTTTAGTGTGTAACAGTAAAAGTCCGTTTCGAACACAAAGGTTCTGCCGCAACGGATGTAGCCGAGATTTTCGTATATCTTCAGTGCTTTTTCGTTATCCGTTGCCACAAGCAACCATGTGCTGTCCGCTCCGCGCTGTGCGGCCTCACGCGCGGCATTGCGCATCATAAGCGATGCTATGCCCTGCCGTCTGTAGTCGGAGTCAACGCAAAGGCGGCAAAGCATGCACGGCTTGCGGCTTTCGGGCCAATTTGCGCCCGGGGAGGCAACAACATCATCAAATTCGGCCTCGTTAAAGCAGGCGACAATAATCGAAACAAGCTTATTATCCATAAAAAAGCCGAAAAGCTCGCCCGCTTCGGCATCTTCACGGAATATGGTCTCGTTCGGGTAATTCTCGTCCCAGTGGTCAAAGCCCGCCGCCTTAACAGTATCCGCAAGGGCAACGGCAAGGTGGGCCTCATCTACTCTTAATGCACGAAAAACTCCCATATTCAAATCCAACGGTTTCATCCCCTTTATTTACAAAAAATACACAGTGTTTATTCGCCGTTTGGGTCGTTTTTCCTGCCGCGCGCGTTGTTAGAAGGAACGGGATGTGATATACTTTCACCTATGGAAAAGAAATGGCAGCTATGGGCGGGCATAGCTTCGGCTTCGCTCGTTTCAATATTGTTTATATGGAGAAGCTTTACGGTACAGCAAACCGTGCTCGGACTGTGCGTTGGCGGCATAATGGCGGCGCTGTTCGCGGCACTGCTTGTCGTGCTGTGTATGCGCCCATTTGACGCGCTCAATGGCGGCGAACTGAGGGCGGACGATATGATAGGCGCAAGGAACCTTAGATGCGCAAAAAGGCACCCGTGGGGCGAAATAACCCTGTTTGTGCTGCTTTCGCGCATGGCGGTGCTTGTTGCGGGATATTTGCTTTATCGCTATGGCGGGGAGTATTACCCCGGCGGGCTTTGGAATACGCTTGAGGATGTGTGGGTACACAGCGATTCTGCAAGCTACCTCGGTATTGCCGAGCGTTGGTACGTTACGGAAGGCGACCCGCGCTTCCACATAGTTTTCTTCCCGTTTTACCCGTGTGTTATATGGCTTTTCAATCTGATAGTCAATAATACGCTTGTAAGTGCAATGCTTGTTTCAACGCTTGCATCCATAGCGGCCGCAATATTCATATATGAGGCGGCGGCCGTTGATATGCAGAGGGATGCTGCGTTGCGCGCCGTAAAGTATATGTTCGTGTTCCCTGCGGCGTTCTTCCTGACCGCACCCATGAGCGAGGCACTTTTTATAATGCTCAGTGCGCTATCCGTTTACCTTACGCGGAGAAAAAAATATTTTTGGGCATGTATAGCGGCGGCACTGTCGGGCTTTACGCGCTCGGTGGGCGGGCTACTTATTGTCTTTATTGCCTGGGAAATAATAGAAGATATCATAAATGCGTGTCGCGCGGGCACGATAAAGCAGGAAAAACGCTCCATTATACGCAACGCACTTTGCCTTTTGGCGGTGCCGCTCGGCCTTATCGGGTATCTATACATAAACTATGCCGTGACGGGCGATGCATTCAAGTTCATGCAATATCAAAGCGAGCATTGGTCGCAGGGGTTCGGCTTCTTCTTCGAATCGGCCGCAACGCAGGCGGACTACGCCGCGCTCACCGTGCAAAGCGGGAATGCGGGTATGCTTGCGGGGCTGTGGATACCCAATCTTGCCGCAAGCCTTGCATCGCTTACAATAATGCTCCTTGGCGCAAAGAAGTTGAGACCCTCTTACACTGTGTACTTTATCGCCTATTTTGCGGTAACGTGCGGTGCAACGTGGCTTTTAAGCTCCCCAAGATACCTAACGGCCTGCCTGCCGCTCTGCTTTAGCGTGGCTCAGCTTACCGAGGAGCGTAAGAGCGATGCCGCAGTAACGGCAGTATTCGTGCTGTTGCAGGCAGTTTATCTGTATTTCTATGTGAATGGGGTATATGTTTATTAAAAAATGCGGCATTTAGACTTGCATTATATCGAAAATAGTTGTACTATGAACAAGGCGCACATCGGAAGCAGGCTAAGCCCGCTTCCGATTGTTATTTTAATCTGTCGGTTGATGCGGGCCCGAAATACCACTACGCAGGAGCTTTGGAGGAACACATGAAGCAGGGATTTGATAACGCTAAGTACCTTTCTATGCAATCGGAACACATTTTAAGCCGCATAGACCAGTTCGGCGGCAAGCTGTACCTTGAATTCGGCGGCAAACTTTTTGATGATTACCATGCTTCCCGCGTACTGCCGGGCTTTGAGCCTGACAGCAAGGTGCGCATGCTCATGCAGCTTAAAGACAAGGCGGAGATAGTTATCGCCATAAACGCATCCGACATTGAGAAGAATAAGGTGCGCGGCGATCTCGGTATAACGTATGATCTTGATGTATTAAGGCTTATTGATGCATTCCGTGCGATAGGGCTCTATGTGGGCAGCGTGGTGCTTACGCAATACCGCGGCCAATCCGTGGCGGATGCGTTTATGCAGCGGCTTGAAGGGCTTGGCGTGCGCGTATATAAGCATTACCCGATAGAGGGGTACCCGAGCAATGTTGAGCTTATAGTAAGCCCCAACGGATACGGTCGTGACGAATACATCGAAACCAGCCGCCCGCTTATAGTTGTCACCGCACCCGGCCCCGGCAGCGGAAAAATGGCAGTATGCCTGAGTCAGCTTTACCATGAGCATCAGCGCGGCGTGTGCGCGGGCTATGCAAAGTTTGAAACGTTCCCGATATGGAACCTGCCGCTGAAGCACCCCGTAAACCTTGCATATGAGGCTGCCACCGCTGATTTGAACGACGTTAATATGATAGACCCGTTCCACCTTGAGGCATACGGCAAAACCACCGTAAACTATAATAGGGATGTTGAGATATTCCCCGTATTGTCCGCCATATTTAAGGAGATATACGGCGAGTGCCCGTACAAATCGCCAACGGATATGGGCGTTAATATGGTGGGCTGTTGCATAACCGATGATGAAGTGTGCTGTGAAGCATCAAAGCAGGAGATAATTCGCCGCTATTATGCGGGGCTTTGCCAACATCGTCAGGGCATGGGGGAGGATACTACCGTGCAGAAGCTTAGATCCCTTATGAATCAGGCGGGCCTTACCGAGGCGGACAGACCCGTTGTGGCAAAGTGTATAGAAAAGGCGGAGCTTACAGCGCAGCCCGCGGCGGCATTACAGCTTGCGGACGGCCGCATAATAACGGGCAAAACATCCGACTTGCTCGGAGCAAGTGCGGCACTGATACTCAATGCGCTTAAAGCACTTGGTGGCATAAAGGATGACATACACCTTATCTCCCCGATAATAATAGGGCCCATACAGGACCTTAAAATAAAGCATCTCGGCAACCACAACCCGCGCTTGCACACGGATGAAATTCTCATTGCCCTTTCAATATGCGCCGCAACCAATCCCACGGCTGACCTTGCAATGCGCCAACTGCCAAAGCTTAGAGGGTGTGAGGCTCATTCATCGGTAATTCTTTCGGGCGTGGACATGGCAACGTTCAGAAAGCTCGGTGTGAACCTTACATGTGAGCCGAAGTACCAGTCCAAAAAGCTGTATCACAAATAATATATAGATTATTTAACAATATTGCCATTACTTTTGGCTCGTTTTATGGTATGCTATCAGTAAAGGTTGGTGAATGAGCTACGGACATGAACGTGTTGTTTTTCCTTAGGCCGAAGGTAACAACGGCCTACATATTTTACGATAATACCCTCAGACAGGGCCTTGAAAAGCTGAGACATTACGGCTATACCGCCATTCCCGTAATAGATAGAGAGGGCAAGTATATGGGCACCGTTACGGAGGGCGACTTCCTTTGGAAGCTTACGGATGAATCCGCGTGGGACAATCGCGCACAGGAACGGCTTTATGTTAAGGATATTCTGAAGAAGGGGCGCAACAAGGCCGTCAATATAAATGCATCGCTTGAGGATCTTTTTGTTATGGCACAGAACCAGAACTTTGTGCCTGTTACGGATGATATAGGCTCCTTTATCGGCATTGTTACTCGCAGGGATATATTGCAGTATTATTATAAGCTTACCCATCCCGAAATCGAGTCGGAGCAGACAAAGCCGCAAAGCACGGCGGAAGGAGCGCAATAATTGGGCGATTTTTATGAGGGGCGTATATTTCGCCCACCAAGTGAGGCGTACAGCCTTATAGTACAATCTACCATAGGGTGCAGCCACAACCGCTGCACCTTTTGCACCATGTACAAGGAAAAGCGATTCAGGCTGAGGAGCGTGGCCGACGTTATAGCAGACCTTGAGCGCGCACGCGGCTTTGCACCGAGAATACCGCGCATATTCCTTGCCGATGGCGATGCGTTTATACGCAAAGCAGAGGATCAGCTTGAAATAATGGCGGCGATACGGCGCATTTTCTCCGAATGTGAAAGGGTGAGCATGTACGCTTCGCCAAAAAGCATACTTACGAAAACCGATGATGAACTCAGTGCGCTTCATGCTTCGGGCATAGGGCTGTTGTACATGGGACTTGAATCGGGCAGTGACGGCGTGCTTGCGGCGGTGAACAAGGGCGCAACCGCGGCGGAAATAGTGCTTGCGGGTCAGAGAGCGAAAAAGGCGGGCTTTGCGCTTTCGCTTACGGCGATACTCGGCCTTGCGGGTGAAGAGGGCAGTTGTGAACATGCCATTGCCACGGCCAAGGCCGTAAGCGATATGAAGCCCGATTATTTCGGACTGCTTTCGCTTATGCTCGAACCGGGCTGTCCCATGTATGATGAATATTCGGCCGGAAGGCTGAAACCGATAGGCCCTGCCGTTGCTTTGAGCGAATGCGGCACAATGCTTGAAAACATGGATAGCGAGGGTACGGTTTTTCGCGCAAATCACGCATCAAACTATATCGATCTTCGCGGCACGCTGAATAAGGATACGCCGCGTATGCTGAACCAAATAAGGCGTGCACTGAACGGAAACGCTCCCATAAAGGCCGAGGAATGGCGTAGACTATAGCTTGACAAAACGAATCGGAAAAACAATAAAAGTCGGCATTGAGCCGACTTTTCTGCTACAATGTTTGTGATGTGGTAATGTCTTTGTTTTGACCCTAACTAAGCTCCATCAGCTTTACCGCTCCGCTTTTGCGAATAACTGTGCGGAAAACGCATCCTGCGCCGAAAAACTCCTCCATATAGCGGGTAAAATCCCGCTCAAGCGCGGCATTTGCACCGATTATAAGCGCCTGAAGCGTACCCGCAAAGCCGCCGCCGTGTACGCGCGCCGCCCCGCCGTAGTGCTGCACATATCGCCGTGCAAGCGCAATGCCCAAACCGAGACTCCTGTCCTTTTGTTCGGGCGTGAATATGTTTTGAAGCAGGCTTTCGCTCGATGCACCGCTCTGCCGCATTATTTCGGCATATGCGGCAGAGTCGGCAGCCTCTATTGCCTGTGCCATTGCCAAAACCCGCCTGTTTTCATCAAAAAAGTGAAGTGCGCGCATAATGGCTCTGTCCCCGAGCTTGCTCCTGAGCAGCGGTATACTGCGAATGAACTCATCCTCGTCCGCATGGCCGAGATGCTTTTGCCCAAGTGCCGCGCTCACGCTTTGCATGTCGGAAGTGATTGAAGTGTATGCATCGGACATGTCCGCGTGGCTTGAGCCAGTATTGACGGTATATAGCGCAACGGAGTGGTCAAAGCTCCACTTATACGGCTGTATCTTAGGGTTTGTGGGGTCATAAAAATCTATCATGTTTACCCCGCCGAGTGCGCATGCCGCCTGATCCATAAGGCCGCAGGGCTTGCCAAAGTAAACGTTTTCGGCATATTGACCCGCCTGTGCAAGCATAATGGGCTCAATACGGCCGCCATTATATAATTCACTGAAAATAAGCGCAATAAGCACCTCAAACGCGGCGGAGGATGAAAGCCCGCTGCCGATCGGCACGTTTGAAAGCATAACCGCATTAAACCCGCCAACCTTATTGCCGTACCGCTTAAAATATGCGGCAACGCCGCGAACAAGCGCGGCCGATGTGCCCGCCTCACCCGCTATTGGTTCAAGCGAATCAAGCGAAAGTGTGATTTTGTCATTTGGAAATGCATCCGAAAAAATGGTGCAGACCCCGTCATCACGTTCGGATACCGCCGCACATATCGAAAGCGATACCGCCGCCGCAAGCACCCTGCCGCACTGATGGTCGGTGTGGTTGCCGCAAAGCTCCGTGCGCCCGGGGGAGGAAAGCAACATTTTCGGCGGAGCATCAAAGCGTGAAATGAACCTCTCCGCGGCATCGGCTAACGTGGTTGCTTCGTTAGCACAGCCGAAGCGGGAAAGCAGCCTTATGCCCTCATCTGAGCAAATGCGCCCCGAAATCGAATGACTAATGCCGTTCATCTTCTACTCCATATCAAGCAGTCCTGCGCGCTCAACCCCGTCAACTGCAAGAAGAAGCGCGGTTATCGAATCTATACCATCGGTAAGACCCGTTATGTCCGCACTTATAACAACGCTTGCGCGGTCGCCTATGGGCGGATTCTGCATTATTGTAAGAATGTTTGCGCCCTTGTCGGAAAGCGCGTTAAGCACTCTCCCCAGCACGCCGCGTTCATGACTTAAAAGCATTGAAAATACCGCCTTTTTACAGGCTGTGTTTTCACTCGGGGTGAATATAAGATCCTTATACTTGTAATAGGTGCTTCTTGATATTCCCGCAAGGCGTGCGGCCTCGCTGACTTCCCTTACGGCACCCGTGCGTATAAGCTCACGCGCATATACCACCTTTTCATAGCACTCGGGCAGTGCGGACTTGTGTACTATAAGGTATTCGTTATTCATGCCATGCTCCTTTACAATACGCGGTGTATGTATTCATCCATATCGGCAGGATTGATAACATCATTGTGCAGCACGTTAAGTGTGCGTATGTCATTAAGCCCTGCGGGAATGGGCAAAGAGGTAAGCGCACTCAGCCTGTCCGCCGCGTCAAACCCGCCGTATGAATTCGATTCGCCAAGGGCAGTGAGTATTGCGCTTGCAAACTTGAAGGGGGAGGCCGTGCTTAATATCACCGCGGGAGAGCCTGTATTAAGCCCGTCATACACGGAATAGGCCGTTGCGGTATGAGTATCCATAAGATAATTAAAATCGCTCCACGCGGCGGATATGGCGGTATATGCGGCAGAATCGTCCGCCCTGCCGCAAAGGAAAAGCGAATGCATGCGCGCAAGCATTTTATCGTCAAGCGAATAACGCCCGTTCTTCTTTAACTGTGCCATAAGGGAGGAAACAAGCTCCGTTGCATTATCGCGCCCATACTCCTGTTCCGCGGCGAAGAACAGCATGCGTTCAAGGTTGCTTGAGATGAGTATGTCCATTGAGGGTGACGCCGTTTTTATAAGCGAACGGTTTGAGATATCATATACGCCTTCGCTCAGGAACTGGTACAACACATCGTTTGCGTTTGATGCGCATATAAGCTTGCCTACGGGCAGACCCATGCGTTTTGCGATATAGCCCGCAAGTATATTGCCGAAATTGCCCGTGGGTACAACGAAATCGACCGCTTGTCCAAAGCTTATTTTCCCACGCTCGACAAGCTGTGCATATGCCGCAAAGTAGTATGCCGCCTGCGGCGCCAATCGACCTATGTTTATCGAATTTGCACTGCTTGCGCGAAGAGAGGGCATGTCAAAATGCTCAAGTGCGGCCTTAACGCCGCGCTGAGCATCGTCAAAGTTGCCGTTTACGGCGCACACATGCACGTTTTCGCCGCGCTGAGTCACCATTTGCAGGCGTTGAAGCTCGCTCACGCCGCCGTTTGGATAGAACACTATTATTTTGATGTGTGACGCATCGGCAAAGCCCGCAAGTGCGGCCTTACCCGTATCCCCGCTTGTAGCGGTGAGTATAACTATATCCTCTTTGATGCCGTTCTTTTCCCGTGCGGCGTTCATAAGGTGCGGCAACAGACAAAGCGCCATATCCTTAAATGCGCAGGTAGGCCCGTGCCAAAGCTCCATAATATGCGTATCGCCAACGCTTACAACGGGGCATAGGCCGCTTGAGTCAAACTTTCCGCTGTAGCCCGTATTCACCGCCTCAAGTATGCGCTCATAGGGTATATCGTCTATAAGGGCTGAAATAACGCGGGCAAAAAGCTCCTCGGTGGGCAGGGAAAGAAGCTCCCTTGAAAAAAGCTTTGGTATTTCCTCGGGAACGTACAGTCCGCCGTCGGGTGCAAGGCCGTTTAACAGCGCAAGTGAAGCGCTTGTGCGCAATTGTGCATTGCGTGTGCTGAAGTACTGCATGGTATCAACCTCTTTTGCAAATGGGTTTAATGCGAATCACAATCATCGTCATTGTCATAATCCGCCGTGCCGAAAAGCTCACGCGCACCTATGCGGCGTTCGTTGCGCTCATGCTCGACCATGTCGGAAAGCATATCACGCACATCTTTTGGGGAACGGATATTCTTTATGTCTATTTCGGGGGCGGTCTTGTCCGCCGTGCAAAGGTGAATCGTGCCAAGCCCGAGTAATCTTTGCCCAAATGTGCGGTGCAGCGTTATGTCAAGTATTCTGTAAAGGCGTATTTCCTCTTCTTTACGATTGAAACAGCCCGTGTCCACTATAAGCTTTTCCTCGGTGAGTGCATAGCGCGTAAAGCTCCACGGAAGCCCCAAAAACGTGCGCTTTCTGTCCTTCCATACCGTGTTTGCCATAATGCTACCTCCTTAATCTACGCCCAAGCGATGATAATATATTATTATAACATAAGCACGTTCACCGCGCTACGCATTATTCGTTATCTGTGTCGCTTACAAACGAGTTCCAATGCATGGAACCGTTCTCCTCGTTATCTGCGGAACCTGCGGGAGAGGGCGTGCGCGGCGGCAGGGAGGGGTTGGGCGTTTGCTCAATGGCTTCCTCCGCTTCCTCGGCATCATGGAATATGAATTGATTGAGTTTGATGCTCATTGCACCCATGTCGCAGAAGAAAACGAACCGTTTTTCCCATTTGCCGTTTTGATAAAGCCCTTCTACGGGCAATCTGAAATATATAAGCCCACGCTGGCTGGTTGAAAGCAGCTTTGCCGCGGCGGCAATTATCTCCTCATTGGTCATGCTCGTTTCAACAAGCGGCAGAAGAGTGTACAGCAGTTCATACTGTTCAACCGCGTTAAACGTTCTGAACTTTGCGAATATCATGTTCAACAGCTTAAATTGGCGGCTCGTGCGCACAAATTCGCTGTCTATCTTTCTTATCCTTGCGTAGCCGAGTGCCTGCTTGCCCGTAAGGTGAACGGGACCCGCCTCCGCAAATATGAATCCGTCCCATGTGTATTCAACGCCAAGCTGCTTATTAAGTCCTGCTATGCAGTCGTTTGCGGCGCTTATTTCCTCCGCCGTCATTTCTACCGTTACGCCGCCTATGGCGTCCACCACGTCCACAAACGAGTGAAGATCCACCATAACGTAATTATTAAGGGTTATGTGGAAATTCTCCCGTATCGTTTGATATAATAGCTCCACCCCGCCGAGCGCTATTACGGAATTAAGCTTGCGATAGCCGTAACCCGGCACATTGACAAGCATATCCCGCATAAGGGTAGTAAGCTTCAACCTGTCATTTACGGTGTCAACGGTTGCTATCATCATAGTGTCCGAATTGTAGCGGCCCGTGGTTTCGCGCCTGTCAGCCCCTATTAACAGCACATTTACATAGCGCGTGTCATTGTTATCCTGCTCAAATTGGGCAAGCTGTGCTTCACTCAGCTCCGTTTGCTCATAGTATTCGCTAAGCGGTATGGGCGTGGGCGTAGGCAGTGAATCCGCCGCAGGTGTTGATTCTGAACTCGGCGTGCGCGTGGGTGTCGGGGTCATGTCCGGCACCTCATCGGTCACATCGGCGGTAATGGCCGCATCGGGCTCAGATAGGGACGGTTCATTCGGCCTTGACAGTCGGTTCAACAGCTTAATGCCGAGTATTGCGGCCGCAATAAGCAATATAAGCAGTACGCCCGCCGATATCAGCACCGCCTTCACGCCCGTATGTATGCGGCGTTTGCCTTCCTTTTGTTTGGTCATATATATCTACGCTTCCTTCTTATCCGAATTTTTAGCAGATTGTACCACAATGCTATGCGTACTATCAAGCGCACTTGCCAACGCAAGCGTTTTGTTATAAAATTGTTCACATATAGTATAGGGAGGAATATGCTTTGTATTCCAATTTTGCGCGAGTATACGATAAGCTGATGGATCACATTGACCGTGAAGCATGGCTTAAATATATAATCAGCCTGTTTGACGGGCACAGCGTGCGTCGCGTTGCGGACTGCGCCTGCGGTACGGGCGCGATAAGTATACCGCTTGCGAAGCTCGGCTATAGCGTGACGGGGCTTGACGCATCGGAGGAGATGCTTGAAATCGCTGCACAAAATGCGCGAAGGGAGCGCGTGGAGGTGCCGTTTATTTGCCAAGACATGCGTCACTTTGCGCTGCACAGGCCGCAGGATGCCGTGCTTTCCGTGTGTGACGGGGTGAATTACCTTTCGCTTAAAGGGGCGGAGAGCTTTTTTAAGTGCGCATATGAGCAGCTTGTGCCCGGCGGGATACTGCTGTTTGACGTATCATCCCGCTATAAGCTTTCCACGGTGCTTGGCAACAACACATTTGCGGAGGATGAAGATGATGCGGCATACATATGGAAAAACGTGTATGACGATCAATCACGGCAGATACAAATGGAGCTTACCCTGTTTGAAAAGCAGCAGGACGGCCGCTATATCCGCTTTACCGAATCGCAGGTGCAGCGCGCCCATTCCGTAAAGGAGCTGAGCGGCGCACTTGCCCGCGCGGGGTTTGAAAATGTGTGCTCGTTTGAGGCATTCTCGTTCGATGCGCCGAGTGAGGACAGCGAAAGGATACAATTCAGGGCCGTAAAGCCGAATAAGTGATATACGAATAAGCGATACAAAGGAGAGAATGAACCTATGAGCGATAAAATATTAAGAGGAGTAATGTTTGATAAATCCGTGAGGTACACGGCGATAAGTGCAACGAATATGGTCGAAAAGGCACGCATAACGCACGGTCTCAGCCGCGTATGCACGGCAGCCCTCGGCCGCGCACTTATAATGACAAGCATGATGGGCACAGACCTTAAAAGCGAAGATGAAAAGGTGACCACCGTACTCAAGGGCGGCGGCGAGGCGGGCAACATAGTCTGCACCGCATACCGTTCGGGCAGGGTAAAGGGCTATGTTGAAAATCCGAGTGTTGAGCTTCCTCCCGCACCGAACGGCAAGCTTGATGTTGCGCTTGCGGTTGGCTGGTTCGGAGAGCTTATGGTTATAAGGGATCTTTCGATGAAGGAGCCTTATGTGGGCCGCAGCGAAATGATATCGGGCGAGATAGCGGAGGATTTTGCAAATTACTTCACCCAATCGGAACAGACGCCTTCACTTGTGTACCTTGGGGTGCGTGTGGATATAGAAACGCTGAACGTGCTCGGCGCGGGCGGAATACTTATACAGGCCATGCCCGATTGCCCCGAGGAGGCGATAGCCGCGCTTGAGAAAAAGGCGGACGATATATCTGCCCTTGCAAAGCGGATTGAAAAGGGCGAGGAGCTTCGCGATATACTTATGGACATGTTTAAGGATTGTTCGCTTGAAATACTCGGCTCCGCTCAGCCGGAATTTGCCTGCGATTGCTCACGCGAAAGGCTTGAGGCGGTGCTGATGTCCCTTGGCCGCGACGAGCTTACCGACATGATAGAAAAAGAGGGGCAGGCGGAGCTTACCTGTAGGTTCTGCAACAGAGTATATCACTTCTCAAAGGAAGAACTTGAAGCGATACTGAAGGAAGGAACGCGGGCAACCTAATGGGCAATGAGATAATGCAGCCGGATAAGCGCAGCGGCAGGGTGCTTGAATTCAACCAAAAGAGCGACTTCTTTTACAGAATGGGCAACGACAAGTTCGACAAAAACGACCTTGTAAGTGCCGCCAACAGCTACCGAAGGGCCCTTGAGCAGGACCCCAAGGACATAGAAAAGCAACTTGCCCTTGCAGAGGTGCTGAGCGAGATGGAACGCTATGACGAATCGAGCGCGATACTTACGCGGGTGCTTTTGCAGGATAATGACAATGATGAGGCATTGTTCGGCCTTGGCTACAACTTTTTTATGATAGACGAGCCGCTGACCGCCATGAGGATGCTTGAAAAAAGCCTTACAAAGAACCCGGGCGGCGAATTTGCGCACGAGGCGTGTGGCATGCTTGAAGTCGTAAGGGATACGCTGTACGGCACGGGACTCGGCGTAAAGCTGCACAGCGTCACAAACGAATCCTTGGCAAGCGAAAAGGCGGAGGAGGGGAGCGACTTTCTCGGCAAGGCAGATTTCGACAGTGCCATTGCCTCTTTGAGAGAGGCGGTGGAGCTTGACCCAACGCTTTATTACGCAAGGAACAACCTAAGCCTTGCCCTGTTTTGCATAAGGGAATTTGACGAGGCGCTAAAATGCGCAGACGAGACATTAGAGCTTGATGCGAACAATGTGCAGGCACTGTGCAACAAGCTTATGATATGCTACGTCGGCACCAAGGATGAAGATGCCGCAAATGCCGCGGCGGATGCGCTGATGACGGCGAATATGGAGCGCACGGACGAGCATAAGCGGGCATGTGCCGCGCTTATGGAGCTTGGCAGGTATGAGGATGCATTCACCCTTGCAAAGCGGCTTATAAAAAAGCTGCCGTATGATAAGGCGGCGGTGCATTATTACGGCGCAAGCGCGTTTGAACTCGGCCTTTACGATAAGGCATATGCCGCATATGATAAGCTGTACCGCATAGATTTTAACGACAGCATAGCGGATTATTACCGAAAGCTGTGCCTTAACGCAAAAAAGGACGGCGTGCCCGAAAAAAACTGGCGCACGAACATACCCACGAGCTATCAGGTGCCGTATGAGGAAATGATAAAGCGCATAGGCCGCATGAACGAGCTTATGGGACTTGGCGGGCGCAAAAAAAAGAACGGGCCGGAGCAGCCGGGCGAGCTTGAACGCCTGTTCCGCTGGGCATTTACCATTCCGGGCAGCAAAAGTCATGACGTGATAGCGGAGTATATCGCCAATAAGCGCGGAACAAAATACGAACCGCTGCTTAGGGATATCCTTATGATACGCGATGTGAATAAGGATGTGAAAACATCCGTTTTGACAACGCTTTCCATGATGCGCACACCGAAGCATTATTTTGTGTATGTCGATGAAGGGCTTATCGAGATGAAGGCAAACGCAAAGAAGGATCGCGCAAGAAGGCAATATCTCGAATCCGTTATGCTGTGCATTGCTCGAATAAACGAAAGCGATTACGAGGATATACCCGATACGGCAATATCTATTTGGTCGGACTATCTGCGCCTGACACCGAATCTGTCCGTGATGAGCGAGGCGCAGATGTTTGCATTTGCGGGTGCGCTTGAGCATGAGGCGCGAAAAAGGTGCGGAATGGAACCGCAGGATGAGGATATATGCAGCCGCTACGGCCTGACGGCATTAAGGCTGAAAAAGGCGGTGGACAAGCTGGAAACGGCTTTTGAACAGGAGGATATATGATATTTCAGGCAACATGCAAGCTGGGCGTTGAATCGCTTGTGGCAACGGAACTAAAGAAACTGGGCATTGAGCCGATAAGCGTTGAATCCGCCAAAATACGTTTTGAGGGCGATTATTTGACAATGGCGCGCACCTGCCTGTGGCTCAGGACGGCAGAAAGGGTACTGCTTGAGGTGGGTCGGTTCGAGGCGCACACATTCACCGAACTTTTTGAAGGTGTAAAGGCACTGCAATGGAAGCAATTCCTTATGAAGGATACGTTTATCCATGTTGTGGGAAAAAGCGCGAAAAGCGACCTGTTTTCCGTTAAGGATTGCCAGAGCATAACCAAAAAGGCCATTGTCGAAAACCTTAAGGCCGCATACGGAGTTACACTTCTGCCCGAAACGGGGGCGGAGGTGATAGTCGAGGTGGGCATGTTCAAAAACGAGGCCACGCTTTGCCTTGACCCATGCGGTGCGGGTCTTTCAAGAAGAGGTTACAGAACGTACAACGTTTCCGCTCCTTTAAGTGAAACGCTTGGTGCGGCGATAGTTACCCTTACGCGCTACAAGGGAGATTATCCGTTTGTGGATCCGATGTGCGGCAGTGGCACAATGCCGATAGAGGCCGCAATGATAGCCCGCAATCAGGCACCGGGACTTAACCGAAGCTTTGCCGCGGAAAGCTGGCCTTTCCTTGATAAAAAGTATTTCATGCAGGCACGCAAGGAAGCGATAGACTCCATACGCGATATAAAGCTGAATATACTCGGCAGTGACATTGACGAACGCAGTATTGCCATATGCAAAAAACACGCACAGAAGGCGGGTGTTATGCTCAACTGGGCGGTAAAGCCGCTGAAGGATTTCAGCGTGAGGGAGGATCGCGGCGTGATAGTCTGCAACCCGCCATACGGCGAGCGTATGCTGAAAAAGGGAGAGGCGGAGCAGCTTATAAGGGATATGAGTGCGCTCTTTGCCCCGCTTGAGGGGTGGAGCAAGTCCATAATAACGCCCGATCCGAACTTTGAACAGCTTTACGGCGAACAGGCGCACAAGCGGCGCAAACTTTCAAACGGCGGTATGCCGTGCACGCTCTATCAATATTTTGCAAGGCGAGCCGACAAGGAATAAAAACATAAAATATCTTTAAGGAGGATATTATGGAGTATAAATTCTATAACCAGAACGACTATCCCGATGTACCGTATTGCGGCGGTACGATAGAAAGCAGCGGTTGCGGCCTGTGCGCAAGCTGCATGGTGGTGGAGAACATGACGGATGCTATCTTTACCCCCGAAGAATGTGCGACCCTTGCAAACGAATGCGGCGCATGTGACGAAACGGGCACGGAGATTTCTCTGCTTGCACCTGCCGTATGCGAAAGATTCGGCCTTACATACGAGCTTACCTGCGACCACGGCAAAATGCTCCAGTTCCTGCAGCAGGGAGAGGGCATGGTAATTGCCAACTCCGGCGGCGACAGAGAGGGCTGGAAGGGTGTATTCACCCGCGGCGGCCACTTTATAACGCTTGTTTCCGCAAAGGGACGCACGGTGTGCGTACTTGACCCCTCACTGCGCCCGGGCAAATTCGATGAGGAAGGCCGCAAGGGCAAGGTGCGTGTTGAGGGCAACAAGGCATATGTTGACATAGCCGTGCTTGCACGCGATTGCGACAACCGCTACCCGAGCTATTGCCTTTTCAGAAAGAAATAAGATTGTAACCACATAACGAAAGCGGCGGCATCTTTATGAATTGCGGCACACCGATATGCATAAAATAAACTGCATGGAGGTGAGCAAATGAGGACGAACATAAAGAAGCTGCCGCTTTTTGTATGCATTGCCGTACCGTTGACCGTGGGCGGACTGAGCGCATTACTTACGAGGAGCGGTATGAAAAGCTTTGAATATACACTAAAACCGCCGCTTACGCCGCCGGGGTGGGTGTTTGCCATCGTGTGGACGGTGCTTTACATACTTATGGGCATCGCAAGCTATATTGTGTATACGTCAAACGGGTCTGCACGGGAAAGGAGAGCGGCACTTGGCGTTTATGCGCTTCAGCTTGGGTTCAATTTTCTGTGGTCGGTGATATTCTTCAATATGCGGCTGTACCTTGCGGCACTTGTGTGGCTGGTGGTGCTATTTGTGCTTGTTTTGGTCACGATGCGGCGCTTCGGTGCACTAAATGCCACGGCGGCGTATCTGATTGTGCCGTATGCCGCGTGGAGCGCATTTGCGCTGTATCTAAATGCGGGCGTGTATTTGCTAAACGGGTAATTTTTTAATTTTTTTGTGTTGACATCGACCTTTTGACGGGTCTATAATCTTCCTGTCCTTGGGGTAAACGTGGGAACAGTACCGCGGATGTTGCAGCCAAGAGAGGTGCGCCGTTTGGCTGGAAGCGCGCCGCTGCAAGCCGAGCATTGGGAATACCGACCCGCTACTTGAGGCGCGCGGAGCGCGATACAGCTCCCAAAAGAGTGGGTTCAGTTTGATACCAATTAGGGTGGAACCGCGGATGAAATTATCGTCCGTCCCTTGCTAATGCTTGGGGCGGGCGTTTTATATTGTAAAGGGCCGACTTCGAGCAAAGATTTTTTACTTTATAAGGAGGATTATATGAACATCACATTCCCCGATGGCTCCGTTAAGCAGTTTGAGGACGGCATGACCGCCCTTCAAATAGCGGAATCCATAAGTCACAAGCTTAAAAAGGCTACACTTGCCGCCGAGATAGACGGTCAGCGTGCGGACGCATTCCGTCCCATAACGGGCGACCACACGTTAAAACTGCTCACATGGGAAGATGAGGACGGCCGCTGGGCCATGCGCCACACGGGCTCCCACATACTTGCGCAGGCCGTAAAGCGCGTACATCCAGAGGCAAAGCTTGCCATAGGTCCCGCAATAGACAACGGTTTCTATTACGATTTTGATGCGGAACCCTTCACCCCCGAAGATCTTGAAAAGATACAGAAGGAGATGGAGAAGATAATTGCGGAAGCTTTGCCGCTTGAAAGGTTCGAACTTCCCCGTGCGGAGGCGATAGAATACTTCCGCGAGAAGGAAGAACCCTACAAGGTGGAGCTTATTGAGGATCTGCCCGAGGATGCGGTAATAAGCTTTTACCGTCAGGGTGATTTTGTGGACCTTTGCGCGGGCCCTCACGTTGAAAATACGGGCAAGGTAAGATTTGTAAAGCTGATGAGCGTTGCGGGCGCATATTGGCGCGGCAGTGAAAAGAATAAGATGCTACAGCGCATATACGGCACCGCATTTGAAAAGAAGGCCGACCTTGACGAATACATCGCCCGTATAGAAGAAGCTAAGAAGCGTGACCACCGCAAGCTCGGTAAGGAGCTTGGCCTTTTCACTCTGCTTGAGGAGGGCCCGGGTTTCCCGTTCTTCCTGCCCAAGGGAATGGTGTTGAGAAACACTCTGCTTGAATACTGGCATGAGGTACATAAGCGCTACGGCTATGTTGAGATTTCCACGCCTATAATACTCAATCAGCAGCTTTGGCACCGCAGCGGCCACTGGGATCATTATAAGGACAACATGTATACCACCGTTATAGACGGCGAGGATTACGCGGTAAAGCCAATGAACTGCCCCGGCGGCATGCTGGTTTATAAAACGGAGCCGCATTCTTACCGCGATCTGCCGCTTAGAATGGCGGAGCTTGGCCTTGTTCACAGGCACGAGCTTTCGGGCGCACTGCACGGATTGTTCCGCGTGCGTTGCTTCACGCAGGATGATGCGCACATATTCATGACGTGGGATCAGATGGAGCAGGAGATTCAGAACACGGTACGTTTGTTCGATGAAGTGTATTCAACATTCGGACTCAGCTACCAAATAGAGGTTTCCACCATGCCCGAGGATCATATAGGTGAAGTTGAAACATGGGATCTTGCAACCGAAACGCTTAAACGTGCAATAGAACATATGGGCAAGAGCTATGTTATAAACGAGGGTGACGGCGCATTCTACGGGCCGAAGCTTGACTTCCATATTTCCGATTCTCTCGGGCGTACATGGCAGTGCGGCACCATACAGCTCGACATGCAGATGCCCGAACGCTTTGACCTTGAATACGTTGGTGCGGACGGCGAAAAGCATCGCCCTGTTATGATACACCGCGTTGTGCTTGGCAGTATAGAACGCTTTATGGGCGTTATAATAGAGCATTTTGCGGGTGCATTCCCCACATGGCTTGCTCCCGTGCAGGTAAAGGTGCTTGCAATGACTGACCGCACACGCGAGGCCGCGCAGGATATAGCCGCAAGCCTTGACAAGCTCGGCATTCGCGCCGAATGTGATCTGCGCAACGAAAAGATAGGCTTCAAGATCCGCGAAGCGCAGATGCAGCGCATACCTTACATGCTCATAGTGGGCGACAAAGAGGTTGAGAACAACGTTGTTGCCGTGCGTAGCCGCAGGGGCGGCGACCTTGGCACAATGCCGCTTGCCGCATTTGAAGAAAAGCTTGTTGAAGAGGTCAAGTCCCGCTCAATGACGGAGACCATAACCAAATAACAAGGCTATACACATTAAAAGGGGCGAAGCACCTATCTGCTTCGCCCTTAATGTTTTGTTTTACTCATTTTTACACGTTTGCAAGGCGCAGTGAGCACAATCGGCCGTACGGATGCTTAGCTTTCAGCTTAGGCTCGACCACCTTTATATATACAACATAAAGCACAAGTATGCTTATGAATATCTGCACGCATATTACCATGCCGGGGTATGAAAGCCGCCCTTGGTCTATCATAATAAGCTCCTCTTGGGTATACGGCTTTTTCAGCTCGTTTATATGTATTGCATCCGCAAGGAACTGGCTTATGGCGGTGCTTACGCCCACGCCCCATGCGCCGATGCACGAGAACCTTGGCCAAACGAAGGACAGCATGGCGAAAATAAACCAAAGCTTTAGGTAATCGTTATGGCGCATCCACCTGAAAACGTTCCCCTTGAACGCATATATGCCGTTGACGATAAAGCTTTCGCTTTCGTTAAACCAAACGTTGGTGATTTGCCTGAGAATAACGAACGGCAACAGCACGATTATAAGGCATGCAATGCGGTTGCATATGGTGATGTATTTAGGCTTTTTAGTCATGGTTACACTCCTCCTTATTAACATTATAATAGTTTTTTTGCATGGGTCAAATATATTTTTTGATATGGACTAAAGGACTTGAAAGCTTGTGCTCCTTCGCACTTGCACATGATAATGGGGGGTGGACAATGCAATATTAGTATAAATTTCCGCTGATACCCAAATCAGGAAAATGTTAACAAATTGTTCATACTTTTTAGGCTTGCTATATGCTATCATATTATCAGGGCAGTGTAACTCGTACTGCCACATGACCGATTCAATTAAAAAATATATGTTGGGGGGCGTTTCCATTGGGCAGATAAGTACACTTACCTTTCGGGTAAGAAAAGCAAAAGTAATATTAGGCGAGACAGAAAGGAGTATCTTATGATGAATCTATGGAAAAATGTTTTATCCGTAACTCTCTCCATTGCTTTAGCATTTGGAGTTATACCATCCGTTGCCCCTGCTGCAACCGATGATTACCTTATTGAAGATTACAACTTAATGCTCGAAAGTGTTCAACAAAGCATTGAACAGGTGTACTCTGTTGAGAGAAGAGCAACTGAAACTGCATCTATTATGCAGGCCAACCAAATACTCTCCTCCGTGGGAAATGCCAACTGGTATGCTGGTCAGTATATTGATTCCGATGGACGCTTGCATGTTCGCACTACATGCAACTCAAATTTGGAGGTTGTTCAGACAATCAGAACTGCCGGCACATTAAATACAGAAGCTATTTCTGAACTCAATTATACTGCAATAGCTGATTCTCCGGATATTATTATTGAAAACGCAACATATTCAATAAATGATCTTGAGAATATACTTGCATTGATAAGAGCTAACCGTCCTGATTTTGTTCAGGCGTGGGGAATTGATGAGCAAAGCAATTGTGTATTTGTTGAACTTTCAGAATACAGCGAAGAAAACATTCGGATATTCAAAGAAAAAGTAACTGATTCTCAGGCTGTTGTCTTTATGGAATATGATGGAGTTGCGATACCGCAAGCATCTATATACGCGGGCACCGTTGTATATCCCACTTCAAGCTCCCGCGTGACTATAACAATGTTTGCTTATAAAGACGGTGACTTTGGCTTTATTACAGCGGGACATACACTTGGAAACACAATACGTGTTTCTTCAAGTGGCAGCATTTTGGGAACAACTTCGTCTTCTAACAAAGTGAGAACCTCAACTGCTGATGGCAGTTGGACAAAGCTAAATTCAGGCCATACAGGAAATGATAAAGTAGCCAAGGTTGGATCAACTCAGACGAATTATGTTATAAAGACTGGACTATTTTGCAATCCCGTTCAGGGCGCAACTGTTGCGGCATATCTGGGCCGTTCTGGTGCGGTAAAAACAGGAACAATTACATATGTAAGCCGTGAGTATGTTTGTGCATACAGCCAGATTAACTCATCATGGAGCGATATGACATGTAGCGATATATATGTTGCGGGTCTTAGCAGTCAGGGCGGTGACAGCGGGTCTCCTCTATTCAGTACCATGTCATCGACGTACATGACAATATGGGGCTCTCTTCGTTCTGGCGATGGAACAAATTCGAATTATTGTAATATAAATTCAGTAATCAGTGCTCTTAACGTAGAGTGCGAATATGATCAATAGTTTTGACTTTCTTGAAAGGAGAACATCTATATGAAGAAGTATATCTCACTTTTGCTTGTGTTTATCTTCACTGCGGCGGTGCTGTGCGGCGCTTCGCTTGCGCTCGGCACACAGGCACGGTACGCCACGGAGCCCGTCAACATGCGCACGGGTCCGAGCACAAAATATCCCGTTATACGCGAACTGCAAACGGGCGAAGAGGTTGAGCTTGTTTCGACCGAGGGCAAATGGGCAAAGGTTGTAAGCGGCGGCACCGAGGGTTATGTTTTTGCAAAGTATCTTTCAAAGGAAAAGCCGCTCAGTACAGGTACAATGCTTATCGCCAAGCGCAGCGTTAATGTGCGCAGTAAGCCGACTTCCGCATCGAAAAAGCTTGGCAAGCTGCAAAAGGGCGAAAGTGTTACCCTTGTCGCAATCCGCGGCAGGTGGGCGGAAATCGACTGGAACGGCACAAGCGCATATGTGTATAGGAAATACTTTACCGAACAGTCCAAATCGGACGAAGCGTATCAATTTGCGGGCGCGGTAACGGAGTTCTTTGAAAAGAACTATTCGGAATATCTGCTCGGAATATACCTTGATAATGATAGTGGCAAGCTGTGCATCCGCGTTACAAGCAACGCCAATACCGCAAAAATCATGTCAGCACTTGAAAAAACGGATAAGGTGGATGCGGGCAGTATAAGCATACTCACATCTTCACTGCCGTTTTATGCGAATAAGGACTATGTTTCTGATATGGTATCCGGCTTTTTCAGCCAATATTTCGCACTTTCATCCCAAATACAGAGCAAAATTCGCCTTAGCGCCGCAGGGTATAGCCCCGCGACGGACAAAATAACGGTGGAGCTTATAAATTTGGACTCTGCCGCACAAGATGCGTTCAGAACATATATTTCAAATGCCGAGTACATCACCTTCACATCGGCATCAAACTATGACGTACCGATGGTGTAGTGCTTTATGACAAAATAAAATGCCGTGGGAGTTTTCTCTTGCGGCATTTCAATATACACTTTATTCGTCACCCTCCGCCATGCGGTAGCCTACGCCCATTTCGGTCAGCACATAGCGCGGCTCCGCGGTGGAATCCTCTATTTTACGGCGAATGTTTGCCATGTTGACGCGCAAAATCTGGTTGCCGTGGTGCTCGTTCGGGCCCCATATGTGCTTTATTATGGAATCATATGTAAGCACGCGCCCCGAGTATTGACTCAGCAGGGCGAGTATCTTGTATTCGTTTTGCGTTAGGTGAGCATCCTTTCCGTGAATATAGACCCTGCGCTTATCATAATCAACCGTAAGATCTCCCGTGCGGAAAATGCCGCTTTGTCTGCGCGCCTGTTCGCCCTCTCTTAACTGGACGTGCCTTAATGCGGTGCGGATCCTTGCAAGCAGTTCGCCCGTGCCGAACGGCTTTGTTATGTAATCGTCCGCGCCCGCCTCAAGCGCCATTACCTTGTCGCGCTCTCTTGTGCGCGCGGAAACGACTATTATGGGCACATTGGACCAGCCGCGCACGCTTTCTATAATGCTCTGGCCGTCCATGTCGGGCAAGCCTATGTCAAGCAGAATTACATCGGGGCAGTGCGATGTTATAAGGATTATCGCTTCGGCTCCGTTTCGTGCGAACATAGTTTCGAATCCGTTGGCCTCGAGCACGGTGCTCATAAAGCTTGCAATGTTAGGTTCATCCTCAACTATAAGTACAAGATATTTGTTGCTCATTCTTCCTGTTGCCCCTTTTCGTAAAATAGAGTTTGTGCTTCATTCCCAAGCGGCAGTGCAAATTCGAAAACAGCCCCGCCGCCCTTAGCATTGTATGCGTTCATTCTGCCGTTATGCGCGGCAATTATTGTGTTGCAAACGCTTAAACCTATGCCCATGTTGCGCTTTTTATCAACGCTTTTGCCAAGGCTTTTTTGAAAATCCCCCGCAAGTATGCTTGCAAGCACCGTGGGGTCTATGCCATTGCCGTCATCCGAAACGCGGAATACGGCCTCACGGCTGCTGTGTGTTACGTCTATACGAACCCGTGTCATCCCCTCCGCATGCACGGCCGCATTTTCAAGCAAATTCAAAAGCACTTGACGAATGAGCATACCGTCCATGGGCACCATAAGCACCTCATCGGGTACGCTTGCCTCCACGCGCACATTCGGGTAGTTTTTTCTGAATAACGCAATTGCGGAGCCCGCGACCTCCTCGGCGGCCTCATATTCCTTTGCTATGTCGGCACCGCTCGGAGAATCTATTCTTGTTACTATCAAAAGATTCTCTACCAGCCGTATCAGCCACGTTGCATCCTCGTCAATTTGCCGCAGGAGCTTTTTTCTTTCCTCTTTGGATATATTGTCGTCCTCGTCCCTTAACACGCTGCACGCGCCCGATATGGCCGTCAGCGGCGTTCTCAGGTCGTGGGATACAGCCCTTAGCAGATTACTGCGGGTTCTTTCGCGTTCGGCCTCTATTTTAAGCTGTTCCTGTTCCTTTATCCGCGTTGTAAGGGTACTTGTTATTATGGCGGCAACAAGCATGCTCAAAAACGCTATCGGATAGCCTGCAAGCGTAAAATTGACCCTATAAAACGGATATGTGAACAGACAGTTGACTATGAGCACGCCCATTATGCTTGCCGCCACGCCGTAAAGGTAGCCGTTTGTAAAGCGCGAAATAATAAGCACGGCCACCACGAACAATGCCGCCTCTATTCTCTCCTCACCCGCAAGCGGCTTGAGCACAAAGCAAATAAGCGTTGTGGCCGCCAACGTGCCAAGCGTTATGCCGACATCCTTCCATGTGGGCTTGAATGCGAGTCTTTTCCTTTTGGTGCCGCCTTCCATAGCATCCCCTTTATCAATGTTTTGCGTGCAAAATGAGCGCGCATCAATACTAATAAATTTACAACTTCTTTTGCCTTATTGCAATGGCGCTTGCGGCTTTCTTTGCCAAACTGAATATGTTCTTTACACAAATATGCGGTTTCTTAATGTTTTCTTTACATGAAGAAGCCAAGCTGTACCCTACGGCGGGTTGAGCACCTTCTCGGTCGGCTTGCGCATTACGCCCTCTCGGTCACGGCCTGCACCTTCGAGCGCTCTCCGTTACCTCCGCATAAGGCATACTCTAAAGGGCATCCCAACTGCTGTATGAATGTGCTATAAGCTTGTATTGTGCATCGGCTAACGCCGTAGTTGATTATGTGCTAAGAGCTTCTGTTGCTTTTTATTGCAGGGCGGGCTGAAGGGAGGGAAGGGTCCCTCCCTTGGAGCCCCCCTGCACCCCCTCCCAACCTACCCTCGCACGCTATGCGCGGGGCAAACGAGGTAAGATAGGAGGAGCATAGCCGAGTTACTGTGGCGGTTTGCTCCCGCTGTAGGGCATAACCTCCATCCCTTGCACAGCGGCTCCGCCGCAGGTGCTTTGAGTGGGAGGCAAACTGACCAAACGAGCCTCCGCCTTGGCTCCCCTTTGGGGGAGCTGTTACCGAAGGTGACTGAGAGGGCACGAGGCTATGCGTTGCGTCTTCACGCCCTCTCAGTTACGGCTTGTGCCGCCAAGTATAGTGAAAACGTTCGCTTACACTCACGGTAAAGAGCGAAGAAACTTTATTTTATTTTCCGCCCGCATTGTTCCCGCAGGAGGGCATAACAACTATTTTTGCAACGCGCCAGTTGTAGCCGAGTGCATCGGGCTCATCGTTTTTAACAAGCCATATTTGCCTGCCCGACATTTCGGTGTAACGTTCATAACCGCCTATATCGACAACGAACAGATAAAACACTTCCTTATCGGGATATGTCTCTTTCAGGTATACATCAACCATATCTGATCCCTTTGACGTATAAGCCATATCAAGTACTATGGATTTGTAATTCTTTTCGTATTCGTCAATATGATCGGTGCTTTTATAGTACCTAAAACCGTCCTCGGTATGGGTTATTTCGCCGTGCCACTTGTTTTTGCTGTATTCGCTGCTCTTTTTTATATCGGGCAGGGGCGTGTTGTCCGTGAAGTCGGCAAAGCAGACCTTCATCAAATCGCGCACGGCATCGTCACTTATTACGGTGTATATGCCGTCACTCCTTTCGCTCGGGTGTGTCCAACCGAGCTTGGTTATCATCCTGTACATAACGGTTGCAAGATAAGCCGTATCGTTTATGTCGTGGTCGTTTTGCGAAGTCCACCAATATACTTCCGCGTCATCATTCTTGGCCGTAAGCGGATAAAGTTCCTGCAAAACGGGCAGCATTTCCGAAAATACGCTCTTTGCGGCGGCATATATATTCTTTTCATATGTTCCGCCCACATCCGTAGCATTTTCCATGGTAAACCAGCCGTATTCATACAAAAGCCGCTTAAGCTCGTTTGCGGATTCTACTCGATATTCAGGGTCGTCGGGAACATCCCACCAATAAATTACATCACTTTCGCTACCGACCTCAAGCTCAGCGGTTTCTTCGGGCACTGGCTCGAATGTTTGTTCTACAACGGGCTCGACCGTAGGCTCTATAGTAGGCTCAGACATTACCTCTGCCGTAGGCAAAGACGTCTGTGCGGCGGTAGGATCGGCTTCCGCAGGCTGAACGGGCTTTGCACAGGAGCAAAGCGCAAGTACGGCCAATAAAACAGCAATAAATTTAACCGTTGCTTTCATGGTTATATCCCTCCTTTCATCTCTCAACAGCAATCGGACTCATCATATTCGCCAAAGCCCGCACTGTTTACAGAGCTTGGAAGTGTGACCACCTTGGCAATGCGCCAGTTACAGCCGAGCGCATCGGGTTCATCATTCTTCACAAGCCATACACGCTGACCATTCATGTAGTTATAGCTTTCAAAGCCCGAAAATGTTACCAAAAGCAGGTAAAATACCTCCTTATCCTCGTACCCATCAAGCGTATCAAAATCCATGTCAAGCACCAGTGTATTGGTCGTAGGGGGATTCTGGTCTTTAGAATCATCCTCTATATAGTATCTAAAGCCGTCCTCCGTATGGATAAACTGATCTTCATTATAGTATCGTGCTTTATTTATATCGGGCAGGGGCATATCGTCGGTAAAATCCGCAAAGCAAATCTTCATCAGTGCGCGTATATCCTCATCGGGCAGAATCGTCCATATAAGATGCTTATACCTGTTCGGGCATTTCCAATAATACTTAGTTATCATGCGGTACATTATGTGCGCGGCATATGCCTCATTATTTATATCGTGATCATTTATCACATTTGAAGAAAAAACATCCTTGTCGGCATTTTGAGGAGAAGGGCTTGCGAAAATTATAAACGGTGGCATTTCGGCAAACACGCTCTTTGCGGCGGCATACAATCTGTCCGTATACTCACTTCTGTATTCGCTGTATATGTATGCCGATGTCCAATCCTGTTCATACAGCAGGGCGTTAATCTCATTCATGTTTTCAACCATGTACTCGCGGTCGTATACGGGTATGCCCGTGTAAAGGGGTTCCGCCTCATCGGCCTGTGCCGTATTATCCAAGATTGCGTCGGAGGTTTCGATTTGTTCGGCGGTGGGTTCGGCCGATGGCAGAGCCGCGGGCTTACTTGTCGGCTCAACCGTGGGCTCTATGGTTGGTATAGCCGTTATCTCTGCCGTGGGCACGGATGACTGTTCGGCGGTAGACTCGGCTTGTGTCGGCTGAACAGGCTTTGCACAGGAGCAAAGCGTAAGTATGGCCAATAAAACGGCAATAAATCTAACTTTTGCCTTCATGGTTATATCACTCCTAAAAAGTTATTATGGTTAAAAAAGGTACACAAAAACTGAGTATTAGGTCCTCTGAGAACCGTTGCGGTTCAATTTCACCTCCCCTTGAACTTATCCGCAAAAACAAGTATAAACACAAAGAAACCGAATGGCGGCCGCAAAAGCCACTCATCCGATACTATAATACCACAATATGCAGAATAAAAGTGTGAACAGTTTATTAACAGTTGCGCGAATCGGGCATGGTGCCGACATATGCTTCATCGGTTCCACCGCCCATTATCACGCCAAAGCAAAAGGGAAATTTCTCATGAAGGCGAAGTTTGCGTCATGGGCAAAGCATCTGTACGGCTTTACACTAAACATACAACTCTATCTCCGCAATGAGCTTGCCCTTTTTGCTCTGCCCCGAAATTTGCACGAATATGAACCTTCCGTGACCGCGCACGGATATTATGTCCCCCTGCGCGGGTGATGCGGCGGGACCCTTTGCCACGGCTCCGTTTACGAACACACGTTCTGATGAGAATAACTGCTGAGCCTGTGTGCGCGAAAGTTTGAACACCTGCGCAACAAGCGTATCAAGGCGCAAACTCGGTATGCGCACCGACAGGGCTTGCGTGCGGAACAGCTCTCCCTGCGGCACATCGGCACAGACGGTACAGTTCACGCTTGTGTGGCCCACCGATTCAAGCTCCGCGACAAAATACGGCGCAAGCGAAGCGTCAACAAAGGCATATGCCCGCTTGCCGCGCACGATGATGTCACCTATCTTTTCGCGCTCCACGCCAAGGTGCATAAGCGCACCGAGACAGTCCCTGTGAGTGAGCTCCAAAGAAAACTTTTCCCCACGCGGGGCGATTTCTATTATCTCTATGGGAAAATCGGTGCAATCCGTATCATCGTAAAAGCCAAAGCGAGCCATGCACCGCTCACACCCCTCTATGCCGCCGTACAATACATACGGCGTTGGCAGTGTGCGCGCACAGCTATTGAGCGCGGATTGCTCGCTCAGCGAAAGAAAGCCGCTGTATTCAAGGCTGCCGCGCCCGTCCGCACGGCGGGAAAGCTCAGTAAAACGCTTTTTCAGCAAATCAGTATCGTTCATCATGATTATATTATAATCCATCGCGCCTGTTTTCGCCATATGGGAATGACGGGGGAGGTGCGACTTTTGCTTTGCTCAACTGAAAAGGGGCGGAAATCCGCCCCAAAACTCCGTATTGCGCTTATATCGCACGAGTGTATTGCTTTAGCCATTCGCGCTCATCCTCTTCCATAAGCGGTGCAAGCGTGTCATACACAAAGCGATGGTATTCGTTGAGCATACGCTTGTCCTCATCGTTAAGCAGCGTAACGTCTATTGCGTCAAGGTCTATCGGCGCACAGGTAAGCGTTTCAAAATACATGAATTGGCCGTATTCGTTCTTTTCGCCTTTGCGGCAGACTATAAGGTTTTCGGTGCGTATGCCGTGACTGCCCTCTATATATATGCCGGGCTCGTCACTGGTTATCATACCCTCCTCAAAAATGCAGGAATCGACCCTTTCGCCCGCCATTTTCCAGCGGAAATTGTTGGGTCCCTCATGCACGTTCAAAAGATATCCAACACCGTGACCCGTGCCGTGCTTATAATCAAGCCCCTCGGCCCACAACGGACCGCGTGCAAGCACATCAAGATTGCAACCGCGGCTTCCGTAAAGGAAACGAATGTTTGCAAGGTGAAGCATACTGCGAAGCACAAGTGCAAAATGCTTCTTTTCGTCATCGCTAAGCGGCCCCACGGCGATAGTGCGGGTTATATCCGTTGTGCCCTGATAGTATTGGCCGCCGCTGTCAACAAGCAAAAAGCCGTGCGGTTCAACCGTAAGGTCACTTTCCTCGGTGGGCGCATAGTGCGGCAGTGCCGCATGCGGGCCGTAGGCCGAAATGGTCGTAAAGCTGAGCCCAAGGTTGCCGCTTGTTGCGTATCTGAGCGAATCAAGCTTTGCCGCGGCCGAAAGCTCCGTCATCGGCTCCTTGCCGACGGTCTGCTTGACCCAACGCATAAAGCGGGTAACGGCAAGACCGTCCTTTATATGCGCCTTGCGCATGTTCTCTATCTCGGTCGGGTTCTTTATGGCCTTTTTGAGCTGCTCGGGGTTCATCTCGTCAACTATTATGGCCTTTTCGGAGAACTTCTTGTAAAGCGCATAGTTCACAAGTCCCGAACACAACAGCACCGTATCACCCTCGTCATAGCGGGAAGCGAACGAGTATATATCATTATAGGGCAATATGGTCACGCCAAGCTGACGAATGTATTCCTTAACGCAGGAATGTATCCTGTCCCCGTTTGTGAACAGATAGGCCGCATCGCGCTCTATCACGGCATATGAAAGGAACACGGGGTTGCACTCAACATCGCCGCCGCGAAGGTTGAACAGCCATGCTATATCGTCAAGCGTGCTTAAAACGTGCGCATCGGCATCCTTCTGCTCCATTGTTTTGCGAATGTCGCTGAGCTTGTCCGCCACGCTTACGCCAACGCTGTCCGTGCCCACAACGTATACGGGTGCAATGGGAAGCGCGGGTCTATCCTGCCATATCTCACCCACAAGGTCCATGTCCTCTTCTACGGTAATGCCCTTGGCATCGAGCAGTTTTTCCATATACATGGCCGCCTGTGCGGATACGGTGCGCCCGTCCATGCCAAGCACACTGCCCTCGGGAAGGGAGGCAAGGTATTCAAATACCGTGGGCACACCCTCTTCACCCATTTTCATAAGCTTTATGGGGGAACCCTTGAGCTGCTCTTCCGCCTGTATAAAGTACCTGCCGTCAACCCAAAGGGCGGCATCGCTCATTGTAACGACAAGTGTGCCTGCGGAGCCCGTAAAACCCGACAGATACTCCCTTGCCTTAAAGTATGAATTTACATATTCGGACAGGTGAAAATCGGCTGTCGGCACATAGTATGCGTCAACGCCCCTTTTCTGCATTTCGGCCCTAAGGCGTGAAAGTCTTTCGGCAATCATCTGTGGGGAAGCTCCTTCCTTGCAAGGCAGGCGCAAACAAGCCTTACGGCGTTGTCAACATCCCGCATATCGACCGTTTCAACGGGGGTATGGATATAGCGCGTGGGAACGGATATGCAGCCTGAAAGTATGCCGCGTGCAGTGCGCTGTATGGCGCCCGTGTCCGTACCGCCCGCACGGAGCACCTCACGCTGATACGGAATGTCGTTTTCCTTGGCCGCGCCCTCTATAAACGCACGTACAACGGGAGGAACTATAACGGAACTGTCCATCACCTTTACCGTGGGGCCGTTACCCAATGATACGGCCATGCGGTTGCATTCGGGTATATCGCCCGTGCCCGTTACGTCAAGGCTTATGTTAAGGTCAGGTTCTATTGCGAATGCCGCAGGGCTTCCGCCGCGGCAGCCTACCTCTTCCTGCACGGTGAATACGGCATATACGTCATGCTCGCTTGTCATCTGCTTCATGGCCTCGGCAACTATTGCACAGCATATCCTGTCATCCATTGCACCGCTTGCGGCATGGTTGCCCATTTCAACATAATTTGAAACATATACCGCCATATCGCCTACGGATACCAGCTTTTCGGCCTCTTCACGGCTTGAACAGCCTATGTCAATATAAAGCTCGGTGAACTTCACTTCGCTTACGCCGTGCTTTGAGGTGTTTTCAAAGTAGGTAACGCCGCGCACGCCGTTTTCGAACACAACCTCTCGTGCGGTGGAAATAACGGGGCTTACTCCGCCCACGTTTGCAACGCGCAGATAACCTTTCTCGTCAATGCTCACGACTATAAAGCCGATCTGATCCATGTGGGCACTGAGCATTATGCGCTTGCCGCTTGTGCCGCGCTTGTGCGCGATAAGGTTGCCCATTGCATCACGGTATACCTCATCCGCATAGGGGGCAACGTATTGCTTTATTACCTCGGCAACATTATCCTCCCTGCCGGAGGGACCGTATGCGCCAAGAATGTTTTTTACAGTAGTCTTATCCATTATCAAAGCACCTCATTGAATTTTTTGTTGCTCAAGAACGCATCCGCAAGTGCGTATGCGGCGTTTATGTCATCCGTATCGGCGATGCTTGCCGGGGTACGAATGTACCTGCACGGCACGGATATACAGCCCGTTTTGCAACCCGTGCGCACCCTTTGTACGTTTGCTTGGCCGCTTGTACGGCTTATGCCCTGCCGCGGCTGCCAACGAACGGAGGCCGCATTGGCGGTATCCGCAAGCGCCTTATACATCGCGGGGGAAACTATCGTGCCGCCGTCCATAAAGGATATCGCGGCACCGTGACCAATTTTGGTAACAAAGCCCGTATCGGTATTCTCGGGCATGTCTGCCGCATCACAGCACTCGAGTATAAGCGCAACATCGGGCGCAACGGTGTATGCGGCCGCCGCCATGCCGCGAAGATCGATTTCTTCCTGCACGGTGAATACACCGTAGAAATCGCAGTCATATTCGTTTTCAATTAGGCGCATGAGTATCGCACAGCCTATGCGGTTATCAAGTGCCTTGCCGAGTATCCGCTTGTCACCGAGTCGCTTGAATTTCGTGGCAAAGCCTATCCTGTCGCCGGGCTTTACATAGCTCAGCGCATCATCCTTATCCTTTGCACCTATATCAACAAACAGCTCCCTGTGGCCGAGCACGCTCCTTCTGTCCGCCATGGTTTGAAGGTGAATTGCCTTTGCGCCTATAACGCCCTCTATCATGTCGTCACCCACAAGCACGCGCTTTGATACCACCACACGCGGGTCTATACCGTACTGACCGTAGGCAAGCAGGCCGTTTTCAAGTGCGCCCATGACTATCATGCCCACTTCATCCATATGGGCGGAAACCATAACGCGCACACCCTCGCCCTTGCGGTGAACTATAAGGTTGCCCATGGAGTCCGTTTTCATCTCAAGGCCGGGTACTTTTTCAAGCTCAGCCTTTATATAGCGGCGCACACGGCCCTCATCGCCGGAAACACCTATAAGGTTTGACAGCTCCTCTATTCGTCCAAGCATAGCTTTTCCTCCCAATCCGCACCAAGGTTCTCCGCAAAGCGCGCTATTACCTTGGCACAGTTTTTAAGCGTTGTAAGCGATATTTCCTCAACCGATGTGTGCATGTACCTCAGCGGCAACGAAATAAGCCCCGTGGGCACGCCGCCCATCTGAATCTGCGTGGCCCATGCATCGGTGCCCGTGTGGGCGGGCGCAACATCGTATTCCCAAGGGATGTTCTGTTCGTCCGCGGCGGCGGTTATCATCTTGAACATCTTGGGGTGTATATTGGGACCGCAGGTTATTGAAACCTTGTTTATCTCTATCGCATCAAGCGGCCGTACACCCGGTGTGGGCGCATGGCAAACATCCATGGCTATGGCCATATCGGGCTTTGCGTTCCACACGCTTGCCCGTGCGCCGCCGCCGGCGGATTCCTCCTGCACGGTTGCGCAGAATATCACCTGACAGTCAAGCTTTACCCGCTTGAGTATATCCATGGCCTCAAGCATTACGGTAACGCAGGCGCGGTCGTCAAACGTCTTGCCCGCAACTATGTTGTTTTTAAGCTTCATTGGAGGAAGCAATGAAAACGTTACGTTGTCACCGATTTCAACAAGGCTTTTCACTTCGTCCGCGTCAAGCCCCGTATCGCACACCATATCGTCTATGGAGTAGGGCTTAAGCTCCTCTCCGTATACATGATTGAGCGCGGGCATAACGCCTATTGCGGCGTTTATGGGCCGCTTGCCGTGAACTATAACCTCACTGCCCGGAAGAACCCTCGGGTCAACACCCGCAACCGAGCGTATGCGGATAAGTCCGTCATCCTCTATGTCGGTCACCATCATGCCGACCTCGTCCATATGCGCCTGAACCAGCAGCACGGGGCCGTGGTCACCGATACGCGCATATGTGTTGCCCATGGGGTCGATGAACACATCGTCCGTATAGGCTTTGTAGTATCCCTTGACCGCCTCGGACACGGCAACTTCGTTGCCCGTTACGCCCGGCAGGGTAGTCAATGCGGATAGCACCTCAAATACATCCATAAGCGTGTCTCCTTCTTTAATATAACGGTTTATTGTAAAATCAGCCTACGGTATCCTTTATCACCCTAAGGGCGTTAAGGTGAGTTATCTTGTCGACCTCGTCGGCGGTGAAGCAACGGCTGAATGCTTCCTCGAGTATATTCAGTCCGTCCACGCCGCCGAACTCAAGCGTGCTGTCTATACCGTCAAAATCGCTGCCAAGTGCCACCGTGTCAACACCTGCCTTATCCGCAATGTAGCGGGCATGGCGGGCGATATCGGCACAGTAGGTGTAATTCGTGTTCTCAACAAGGAAGTCGGAGGCGAAGTTAAGCCCGACTATGCCGCCCTTATCGGCAACGGCACGCAGCATATCGTCCGTCAGGTTACGCATAACGGGGCAGAGCGCCCTTGCGTTCGAATGGGATGCGGTGAACGGCTTATTCGAATACTTCACAACGTCCCAGAAGCCGCCGTCGCTGAGGTGAGCGGTGTCTATTATTATGCCAAGCTCATTCATGCGGCGAACGGTTTCTATGCCAAATGGCTTCAGCCCCGCATTCGGGTCAAGGCAGTTGGGGTAGCCGAGCGTATTCTCCTGATTGTGAGTAAGGGTTATAAGCCTTACTCCGCGGCGATACATTTCGTCAAGCCGCTCTATTTTGCCGTCAAGCGGTACGCCGTTTTCAATTGTCATCATGGAGGACATAAGGCCGTCCGCCATGTTCTTTTCAATGTCCGCATATTTTCCTATGGGGCGGATAAGGTCCGCATTCGCGGCAAGCTGACGGTCATAGCAGTCGGCGGCATTGTTGAAGAATTCCCACTCGTCCGCCTCCTTGGTGGTTCTTTCTATAACGTGCATTGGCGGGATGTAGAGCGCAAAGCATTGCAAAAGGCTGCCCGCTTCCTTCATCCTTTCAAGGTCAAGCATACCCGTGGGGTTGCGGCGCAGGCTTTTATGCTCCTCATCGCGCATAACCTCACATACTACGGTATCACAGTGCAGGTCTATAAAACGCATCTTGCTCATTTGCTTTCCTCCAGTGCCTTGGCCACTGCCGCGCGGAAGTCGTTCATATCGCGATTATGGAACTTCCACCAATGCTCGGGGTCGTGGTGACCGCTTGCCGTGCCGCGCAAAAAACCCTCATGATGGCTGACTATCTCGTTTACCTCAATTGTTGGGTACTGCTTTATAAGGTATACGCAAAGTTCCACGGCATTCTGCCATATCCTGTCAAAATAGGGCTGATAGTGCGCCGTATCGTAGTCGACTATGTCGAATGAGGAGGTGTAAATCATACCCGCAGGCTCACACAACTCTATACCTATGTGGTCATTGTTGTCAGTGCCGCCGGCATGCCAGCCGCGCATTGTCCAAGGAAGGTATTGCATGACGACCTCGTCATCGGCAAATGCGTGAACGCAAACTTCTCGTCCGTTTTGTTCACTTGCGGGCTTATTCCAAAGCTCGTACCATACGGGAGCGCGCATGCCCGGTTCCGCCGTGCTGTGTATGGTTATTCCGCGCGGGGTAATGGTGCGGCCTGCCTTATAGCAATCGTTTTGTGTCATAAGCTTGGTTATAATATTCAGCATAATTTTCCTCCGTATATGGGTAAAATCTTATTTGATTATACTACACTTGTCAAAATAAATAAAGTATGCTGTTACATTGAAACCGCCGCCGCGATGTGGTACAATATATTTCATGAAAAAGAAACGTTTACAGGGAAATTTAATGTTGGTGCTTGTCGCACTCATTTGGGGCGTGGCTTTCGTGTTTCAGGCCATGGGCGGGGACGCTATGAGCGCATATGCATTCAATTCGTTGCGTTCGTTCGCGGCGGGTATTGCGCTGCTTCCGCTTATCGCGTTCAATTCGGCAAGGGACAAGCGCGTGGGGCAGAGCGAAACCGTTGACCCCAATCGGCGGCGCATGACGATTGTCGGCGGCATTGCCGTGGGCACGGCGCTTGCACTTGCAAGTGCGCTTCAGCAGCTTGGCATAGGGTACACCACAGTAGGCAAAGCGGGCTTTATCACGGCACTTTATATCGTGTTCGTGCCCGTTGCGGGCATATTTCAAAAAAGAAAGCTGCCCGTATCCGTATGGATAAGCGTGGCACTCGGCGTTGTGGGGCTGTATTTCCTTTGTATGCAGGGCGGCTTTACCCTGCAAAAGGGCGATGCGCTCATACTCCTGTGTGCCTTCGGCTACACGGCGCATATTCTTATAATAGATCATTTTTCACCCAAGGCGGACTGCATTAAAATGAGCTGCATACAGTTCTTTGTGTGTGCGTTGCTCTCAGCCGTGTTTACGGTGATAGACGGTTCCGTTCTCACTTGGGAACAGATAGGCAAGGCGATAATACCCATTCTCTACACGGGTGTTATGTCAAGCGGAGTCGGCTACACGTTGCAAATAATCGCCCAGAAGGATACCGAACCCGCCATAGCATCGCTTCTCATGAGCCTTGAAAGCGTTTTCGCCGCCCTTGCGGGCTGGGTACTGCTCAACCAGACCTTTTCATTCAGAGAGCTTATCGGCTGCGTAATAATGTTCGCGGCCATAGTGCTTGCTCAGTTGCCTGAACTTTTGGGTGCGAGGAGGAAGGGGAAGTGATGTACACGTTCAGTGTGTATTACTTAAAGACATGATTTACAGATAAAAGCAGGTCATATTGTATTGCAAATGACCTGCTTTTATGAAATCTTCCGGTAAGCAGAAAGGCGGACATTATCCGCGTATTCGCAGGGATTTGGTCATTTGGTTTTCTTACCGAACATATATAAGACTATGCCGGAGACTAAGAAACATAGAATCAAGATTGCTGTCCCTACGATATTTAGATTCTCAATGTTAATAAGGGCAACGATAAGGGAAAAGACTCCGATTGACATCAAAACGATACCCCAAATTCTCCTGATCTTTTTTTCTTTTTCAACAGCTTGAGGATTGAGCTGTTTGTATCTTGCTTTCTGCTCTTTGCCATAACCAATAACAACATTGGGACAATTGGGAATTATGCAATTTGCAAGCAACCGTTTGAATTCGTCGATATCGCATTTCAAAAAGAATTCCCTGCCATCCTTGGTATAAACTTTTACTTGTTCTGTTGTGTAAGTGAGAACAATGTAAAAACTTGTTGTGGTTTCCACCACATAAACCCATGCGATTTCGGAATAAGGAATAATTACATGAGACTTTTTAGAAAACAATGCCTTTTGACCATAGTAAATCTTGGAACGAGGTAGCATAAGACTTTCAGAAGTAATATCGTCTGCTACATTTTCCATACCATTGTTTATAAGCCATTTTACAGTACTGGTAAAAGGTCTATAGGATCCCAAATAGATTACGCCACTAATCCACAGTGCATTCGCTGACAAAATAGTAGGGATAATCACCGTTTCATCACTATCATCAATAAATCCTATTGAAATTAAAGACACGGTCATAATCAAGAATAAAACAAGGAGATATATACGAAAAACCTTCGCGGATCTCAGCTTTCTTTCAATAAATTCACTCATTTTACGCCTTCTTTGCTTTCTTTGCTTTTACGATAAAGCTAATTGCTCCGATAACACTAAAGAAGTAAGCAAAGGCAAGGTCCTCGACAACGGCATCTTTAATTTCGGGTTCTGCAATAAACTCCGGAGTAGCTCGAATTGCATCAAAAATTGTGATGCCATAATCCTTGAATACTTGGAAGACTTCAAACGATAGGGAAATATATTCCGCCAAGTAAATCATTGCAATTGTGGCAATAAATGCAGCTATCATCCTTATAATAGAGGTATCTTTTTTTGCCTTGGCAAACAGCCCATAACCGAAATGAGCGAGAATAAAGGTTATTAATCCGATAGCACCGTGAATAAAACCTATTTGATAGCATATAAAGTATAGAAGCCCACCAATTATAGAGAATAGGAAAGCTCCGACAAAGCCTGCAAGAATATTACCGTTTCCGTTGACCAATTTATTATGTTCGTCATTACTCTCTACATTCTGTTCTTGATATAGGGGGGTATTGGCCTAAATCCGAATTCTGTTGCTGTTGTGCCTGCTGTTGGTTGTCAACATCAACTAATTCTACCGACCCGCAAGATGGACAGAATTTTGCTTGTTCATCTACATAAGTGTCACAAACATTACATTTTTTCATACAAATTTATCTCCTTTTATTTTTAAGCAATTTGTAATTGCTCAGATACAGAATCTCTTGTAAAAAATGGGGTCTCATATTACTCATATTATTCATGAGACCCCTTCGATTTAATTACTTGTTTTCAGACTCCCGTTCCGGCTCGGCTGCCTCTTTGGCGGAATGCACAATAACGGGGGTGTTGTTATCGGCAACTATTCTGCCACCCAGAGCACCCATGATAAGGCTCTTGACGTCGATGCCCATACCGGCACTGATACCTTCGGTTACCTGAGTGGTACCATTGACAATATCAGAGAGCAACTTCGCGCTGTTACCTTCGCCATACATTGTGATCTTATCAACCTTGCTGAGAGGCTCGGCAATATTCTTAGCGATCTCGGGCAGAGCTGCCATAATCATTTCAATTACAGCGGCTTCGCCGTACTTCTTCATAGCTTCAGCCTTCTTGTCAATACCTTCGGCTTCTGCCAGCGCCTTCAGACGGATGGCTTCAGCTTCGGCTTCGCCAACGGCACGGATACCTTCAGCTTCACGCTGATGCTCGATCATCTTAGCTTCGGCTTCCTTGGTGCGGCGATATAGCTCAGCCTCTGCGACCTGTTGAGCAGCATAGCGCTCGGCATCAGCTTTGATACGGATTTCTGCATCCAGGGTCTGCTTGGCAACTTCAACTTCCTTGGCTTTCAGCTCAGCAGTACGCTCAGCACGAGCGATGTCAGCATTGGCAGAGGAAACTTCAATGGAACGACGCTGTTCCTGCTCCTGGATGGAGTAAGCGGCATCTGCTTCAGCCTTCTTTACATCGGATCGCTGCTTCAGTTCAGCCTGACGAATGGCCAGAGAGGTCTGCTTCTCGGCAATCTCCATCTCGGACTGAACTTTGGCATCGTTGGCTTCCTTGGCGGCCTGTGCTTGAGCAATGGCGATGTCTCGCTCAGCCTGTGCCTTAGCAACGGCAGCACCTTTTTTAATCTGGGAGATATTGTCGATACCGAGGTCTTCAATGACATTATTCTGGTCAGAGAAAGACTGTACATTGAAAGAGATCATTTCCAGCCCCATCTTTTGCAGATCGGGGATAGCGTTCTCCTGGACTCGTTCACCGAATGCTTTGCGGTCGGTAACCATCTCTTCCAGACGCATTTGACCGACGATCTCACGCATATTACCTTCCAGGGTGTCCTGTACACGGCTGATAATCCTTTCTTCGCCTTCGTTTAAGAAAAACTTGGATGCCAGAGACATCATTTCTTCGCTCTGGCCAATACGAATTTTAACGGTGGCATCAACCTTCACATTGATGTACTCTGAGTTAGGAACATAGTCGGTGGTTTTAACATCGACGGAGAACATCTTCAGGGACAGCGTATCCAAACGTTCCAGAAACGGAATGCGAACACCGGCCTTACCAATCAAAATGCGGGGTTTTCGAAAACCTGAAATCATATAAGCCGTATCGGGCGGAGCTTTTACATACCCGATGAGGACAAGAAAGATTAGCAGTGCGAACACTGCTCCAATACCAATTACAACATTCATACTTTTTCTCCTTTTATTTTTTTATAAAGCAATTTGCAATTGCTTATATATCATTTGGGTGAATATAGTTGATCGAGTTATTATAAATCAGGATAGTCAGTCATTGCCGTACTTAGCGTTGAACCAACGTTCTTCGCAGGAGTATTCAACCGTCCAAGCCATAAGCGCATACCTGTATTCGGGGCTGCTTGATATTACAGAATTATCTCCCAATACTGCTATGTAGAACTCATCTCCTGCGGCAATACCGCATATGTTTTGCGAATGGGTACCGATTTCACAGCCTTTTGTGGAAAGAACGGTGCCATCCGATCGCAACCCTATCGTATGATTGCCAGCGGCGGCAATGGATACTATATTTGTCCAGTTTTCAACATTACACTGTCCCTGATCGTTCAAACCTGTTGCAACAACGGTGCCGTCATTGCGTAGACCGACAGTGTGATTATCGCCCGCAACAACAACCTGAATATCAGTCCAGTGGGATACATTGCATTGACCATAGGAATTATCTCCGGCAGCAACTACTGTATTACTTTCAAGCGTTTTGCCGACAGCGTGATGCATTCCGGCTGAAATATGGTTCATGTGATTCCAAGACTTAACGGCATTTTGAATGTCGGCATTATAACCGACAGAGCTTTTACCGGCAAAAAGTATTTTATCTCTACTTGCTGTTAAACCAAGAGTGAAGGTTCCGCCTGCCGCTACTTGCTCAACATTTGTCCAAGCTGATACATTACATTGATCGTATTCATTTGAACCATAGGCAATAACCGTTCCATCGCCCCTTAGCCCAATTATAGAGTCGGAAGACGTGGAAAGTGCCGCGATCTTAGTCCAATCATCAAATACATACGGATATCCTGTATAAGATACGGTAGTATTCGGAGTTATTCCGAGAATTTCGTTTCTGTATATGGCAATACCCTCATTGTCCATTAGATTTAAGCTCATCAATTCAAACATTCCTTCATTATGATATCCTGTTGCAGGCATGGGGGTTGCGACTGCGGACACCGAAGATGTGTCGGGCGTAGCGAGAGCAAAAGATGAAGGCCCTAAGCTGATAACAAGCTCGACCACATCACTATTACTGAGATTTTTTCCTGCGTCAATACTTGTTCGGATAACGCAACCTGTCGGAACGGTATCGTCAAAATCATAGGTGTAATAGTAATCAGCTACACTTTCATTCATGAGGGAAGTAGCAGATTCTTTGGGAAGACCTACGACCTGCGGCATTTTTTCGAATTTTATGGAATGCGATTCCCACGGAAGCGCAAGAGCAGGTTCAAAGTGTGGATTGGAATATCCGGTGCAACCATACATACTAAGAACGGTGACCAATAAACCAACCAAACTAGTAGCTGTAACGAGCAAATTCTTGGTTTTTCTCGAGAAAGATCTTATTGCCCTGTCTTTATGCTTGATGGATTTTTCGCTTTTCTCATACCGTGACTCGAAAAGGAATATATTCTTCATAATTATCTCCTTTTGATATAGGCTTAACTTGTGCGTTGGGCAAGACCCGTAATAATGTACGGGTCTTGCCTCGGCGGGGGGTGGGGACATATGGAGCAGGCTCAACTTTTGTTGATGCTTTACTCTCGGAACAGGCTTGACTTTGTCAGAAGATCCTAATCTGCTGGGAATTCGGCCAACTTGTCCGATGCTGGTGCCGTTGTCTGGCTTTCTTCTGGCGTTGGTGCTGTTGTCGGGCTTTCTTCCGGTGTTGGTGCCGCTGTCGGGATGTCCTCCGACATTGGCGTAGATGAGGGTTCTGACGTTGGGCTTTCCACCGGCGTAGGTGTTACCGTCGGAGCCGGAGGAATTTGGTTGCCTTCTTCATCGTTGTTGCCATCGGTTTTTTTGTTGTTGTCTGTGTTGATGTTACCAGAGTCAACGATTTGCTCTGAAGTTGGAATTGCTTCAGGAGATGGAACTGTTGCTGGAACAGGTGTAGCTTTCGACTTTTTCGTTGGCTCGGGAGTTGGAGTCGGAGTAGGTATAGGCTGTTCACGTCCAAGACTGACGGTAAGCTTTACTTCGACATCTTCTTCAATATCACTATCCGCTTTGATAGATTGGGCAATTATCAATCCTTGCTCAATAGCATTACTGTACTCTTCGACAATAATATACTTAATGCCTAAATCTTCAAGCTTTTGTTTTGCACTGTCAAGACTTAGTCCTTCAACCTTTGGCATTTCTATGTTTTTACCTGCACTAAGTATGATTTGGATTATACTTCCGTTGTGTACATTTTGTCCAACTTCTGGGTATTGAGAACAAACACGATCTCTATCGATTTTATCGCTGTAGACTCTGCCGATGATCTGCAAAGAAAGATCATTTTGATCTGCTTCGGTACGAACCTCATCCAAGTTCTTGTCAATAAAGTTCGGCACGATAACAACACTGTTGCCGTTGGAGCGATTCAAAATACGCTTCGATGCGACCGCAAAAAGAATCATCAAAAAAACGCATATTGATGCTACAATGATAACTGTATTCTTTTTCGCAATGTTGCTCTTTGCCGTATGTGCGCTGATGACATTTACACACATAACGATTTTATTGGAATAAAGTTCATCGTAAAGTTGGGCAACACTTTGAGTGCGAGCATGAATAGGAATATTCATGGCATTGATTAATGCATTTTTTCGCCATTTTGCCAAGCTGTTAGAATAGCTTTCAGGGAAGGAAAGCTTGGAATCCTCTAAACGGCTGTGGGCGGTTTGGGGATTTTGTGAAAAGCATAATCTGTATATTACGGCAGCGAAGCTATATACATCGGAATATGCACCGATTTTTTTATTTGAGGCATAGCATTCATTTGCGATAAACGCACTCTCCGGATCAATGAAAGAAGAACCGCTACAGGCGGAAACAGCGAGCGCTTCCGCAAGCATTAACTCAGCATGTCTGTATTTGGTACAGACAAGTGTGTTTGGAGATATTCCACATATGAATAATCCTGCGGAATTATACTCTTCAACAGCATTAAAAACATCCTCTAACATTTTTACGATAGTTTTTACACTACTTAATTCCTCAAAGTCCAGTTCGGATATCCTAAGGCTTTCAATTTGACTGTAGCTACCGTTGCTCAGACTTTCTTGCGAAACTTCGCTGACTGCATACACCGTACCGTTATCCTGAAAAACATTAATAACGTTTATGACTCCACGTTTATTGCCAAGAGTTATCGCTTGTTGCAAAATGCTCGTATAACGTATTTGGACTGCAGCAAATTCGGACGAGGCAACTGCGGATTTTGCCATTAATAATGACGATGACGGCTGCCTTATGACCAACATGGTAGGCATAAACTCCGTAAGCATTATGATTTGTTTAGCTTTTGTATCAAACCCCAAATATGTTACGGATACATCACTTGTACATAGCACATTACCCACTAGATAGCACCCATGCAGCAAATACGTACCCGGAACAAGGTGATTGGGATTTGAATCAGATGCATTGAATGTAAATCCGCAATGCGAACATACATCGTCTTTATGATGGATGGCTTCCATACAAGCAGGACAACGATATATTTGCCTCATAGTTATTACTCCGTTCTGTACAATAAGTTATTATAACTTAGTTCATAAACATAACTTCATTAAGCTCGGTATCGTCACGAGAACTTTCTGCAATAATTTTGGACACAAACTCGGACGATAAATCCCTGTTTATAGAATCGTTTTTTACAAAACTGATAAAGTGTGTTATATGAACAACACTCGCTTTTCCGTCTTTGTTCAAACCAATACAGCCTATATCGGGATTGGCATTGTCTATAAATTTTGCTATTACGAATTTGCTGTCATTTAACAGAAACTCGATTTCCTCTATACTTCCGATCTCTTTTTTACTGCTTTTATATTTTGGAACAGCATTAGAATCGGGCAAATTGGATAGAAACTGCTCAATGACGCTGAGCTCGGCATCTGATTCGTACACGATAGCAATAGCATCTTCGCTTGTAGAAAAACTATCCACATTAGCTTCTGAACCAATAGAGGTAGACACGATTTTAATATAATTGCTGTGGACAAAACCGTATTCACCCGATTCGGTGGGATATTCAATGCAATACCATAAGGTACTGTTGTTATGTTTGCTTATTTTCTCTTTTGGAAAATCTTGCGCGCTAACAAGCTTACCGTTCAAGCGGATATCTCCGCTTATTACCGGATTACTCTCTTTAAGCTCTATAGAGCCGATTATATTTATTTCCGTATTCCCGGATAGCTTTTTGCACTCTTCGGTTGGGATGGCAGTATTTGGCTCTTCACGAAAATTAACCTCGCTGTTTTCGTCTTGGGTCTCAATTATTCCGATTTTTGGATAATCGCTTTGCACGGAAGACTCCGCAGAGACATTTTCGTCATTTGATTTGCCGAACAACTCCTTTTGTAATTCGATATAAACAACATCTTCGATAGAATCGTTTTCATCGAATTTGTAATCGCCAGACTTGTAATATATATAGTATTCGTTAATATCAATAATATCGATTGGCAGTTTGTATACTGCGTTGCCTTTCTGTTGCTCGATATATTTCTGTATAATAGCGACTGATGATTCACCACACAGACTATTGCAGTCTATAAACTCTATATCAGTTGCGCACAAATCATCAGATTGATTGGCCGCATAAATTATCATGTCGGCGACGTTTATATCGTCGGTCTGTTTGAACCCGTATAGTATGTGCTCTTTATTTGTAATACTACAGGCTTTTTCAATGCTGCTTTTTATTTCATCTGAAACATCTCCATAGTAATAATAATTGATTGTTTTTAATGCAAAGGGCATAAGGATGAAAAGCAAACCTAACAACATGACTAAAGCGGAAGCTACTATGCCAACAGCGTTTAGCTTTAGATGAGCCCTTGACTTTTTTTCCTTATAAGCCATGCCTTTGCGCCGGTCAGCAGGCTTATTTTGGGCAAAATTTCTAAGGAAATCTTTTATGCTCTTATAGCGTGCGGTGGGGCTATATGAAAGAGCCTTTATAATGGCGACTTTCATAGCTTGTGGCAACTGGACGTTTGAAAGACTGCTTTTAAGACTTTCTTCGGATGCGTTATATGGAATGTTACCCGTTATTATGGTATACATGATTACAGCAAGCGAATATACATCTGCCGCAGGAGTCAGTTTAGCTTTTGAATTGCAAACTTCCTGAGCGACGAATGGATTGGGCTTATTGCGACTGACTTTCCTGCGTTTGGACAATGGCTGAATATAGGAGTAATCAATTACGCGCACGGTTCCGTTTTTACACATCCAGATGCATTCGGGCGAAAGATGTGTGTGGGCATATCCTTTAACATTGAGTGCTTGCAATGCGTCACCAATTTGCTGCGACAGGTTTTGGATAACGTATAATGAGGGACAGGTTTGATTTTCCTTAAGGTAATCGGACATAGACATACCATCTAACCATTCGGTAATGGCATATACAGTATTGTTTTCAATGAATACCTTATCAATATCGGTTGTATAAGAACTGTTCAAACTCATTTCAATTTTTAATTGAGCTTTGAACTTTTTCTTTGCGTCTTCAAATGCATCGCTTGCGAAATCATCGGCAACAATGTTTCCTGATTTACTGCGCCGAGTTATATACTTCTGCACATAATACTCGCGGATAAATACTCGTGTATCGGCAACTGTATCAAAACCGGCATACCATATTTCCTTATCAAGAATCAGTATGCTTCTACCGACAATATACCTTCCGCGTGCCAATACCGTTCCCGGAACAAGATGGTGCTTGAGAGTAGCGGTATCGGTATTTTCCCGTCCACAATGCGGACATACGTCAAGTCCGTTTGTGTCAAGCATACAGTGCATGCATAAGCTTGAGTAATCTTTCATGGATCCTCCTATAGCGGTGATGATTTTTGCTGTTTCCGGTGCCATAATAGCTCCGAAAACAGCAAGTACTTATTACAACCTTTGAGTGCGGGCGTAAACCCGACGAGCTTTTATCCCAAACGGAATGAATTCTTATTTGAACCCAGATAAATAGTGCTACCGGAAGACACCGGAGTTGGCATGTTGGACTGTAAACGAACACCCTGCGTACCGGCGTAACCGGGGGCTACAACGTAAGTACCGTTCTTTGAGTAGTCGGTGACTATAAAGCACTTATAGCTGTCTTGATAGCGAATCGAGCAATGGGTATGGCTTACCTCAGTATCGGAAGCATCATTAAACGCTACCTGACATTTTGCTCCATCACGTCCCAACCAAACAATATTATTGTCACGCAGCTTAAACTTGGCATTCTGGTGAGTACCGGAAAGTCCGTATATATAGCCGTAATTAACAACGGGCGTGGAAGGCATCGGCGTTGGGACGGGATCAACCTTTGGAAGCTCGCCCCAATATATATCGTTCTTATAGGCTATAAGTATTTCAACGAATATGTTTACTCCAAACAAAGAACCCCAAGCAAGTCTTTCGTCAAAATGAAAACCTTTAAAAAGTTCTTTATAGTAAAGGTAGCGTGTACACATAGCTACTATAAGCCATGCCACGACCCATATTGCAGCAATGATTAAGCTTATATAGCATAACAAAAGAGAAATTAATCCAAGACATACAAATCCACACCCTCCAAAGAAGAAAAGCTTCCACCAAGGGGCATTAATAATGCGCAGCTTATAAACATCCTGTGCGAACGGAACATAAGCCATCCAATCGTTTGCATTAACTTTAGCTTTATGACCAATGCATTTAAGCGTAGTACAGAGAAAAATATACCCAATAACAACCCAAGTAACAAAGAGGGCAACTAAGCCAATAGCGTACTCAACAGCGTACCCAACAGCGTATAGAATATCAGAAATCATGTTATTTGCTCCTTTTTAATTGTTTTCTTCAGCTGATTTTGCTTCCCAGGTAAAACCTTCATCACAACATGGAATAAGCATAAGCTCGACATTGCCTACGGTTATCCTGTCGTTCTTTTTTAGAACCTTTATCTGAAGCACAGCTTCATCATTTACATAGAAAAGCGACTTTGAATCACCCGGCAACGCATAAAATACATTCTGGCGCGGTTCATAAGTTATATCAGCATGCTTTGTCTTGGACACCGTGCTTTCATTGGAAAGGACAACATTATTTTCCTTAGTGCGGCCTACACTGTTGTGACCGGCAGTAAGACGATATTCTTTCCCCTTTGCTTTACCATTGGTGCACACTAACCAACCTACTACGGGATCAGTCGAATAACCCATTTCCGGCGGATAATATGCTACGGTATTGCTTGTAGAAGAAGCTACGGTAACGGTGGGGTTGTTTTCCCCCCGTGATATGGGAATGGTAACGTCACCTGAATGTGAAAAGTTGGACCAGCCGCCATTAGAACCAGCGGGAATACCAACGGATTGTGTTAATCCTGACGGTTGCTGGAACATCGGCGACGGAGATGCGCTCATTCCGGGATTAAACCCAATGGAAACGGTTTTGTCCTGATTGCCTAATACTTGAGTTGGACGTTGGCTATGGCAACTCGGACAGTTTAGGTGACTTTCGTCATAAGCATTGCCGCAGACCGGGCATTTGATGATACTCATAATGACTCATCCTTTCTTTTATGGTTTATTGATTATGTGCCTGCGCTATCAGGGGCAGTTCACAATTGCAACGGTGATATTGTCATGCCGCATGGGCTTTGAGTATGCGGCAGATGTTAGGGCATCCGGTATTTTTGAGGGATCGGATATATTGACGGCAATGGTGTGTGCTATTTCTTCCGCGGACATAGCTTTTGTCAAACCATCGGAGCATAGTAAAAGAATATCTCCGGAACAATATGGAAAACTGGCCGGGGTATCAATGATTTCCGCACCGCCGGGCATGCCTATATAACTGATAAGAGCATCTTTTTGAGGGTCGGACATTGCTTGCTGTATTGTGAGCTCACCCCTTTGCACCGCTTGTGAAAGGGAAAGAAAATAATTGTGATCACGAGTAAGCTGACATATAGTGCCGGAGCGGAAAAGATAAATACGACTGTCTCCGACTGAGGCATAGTATACTTGAGAATCGCGAACAATTACGCTTACGAGCGTTGTACCACCTCCGAGCGGAGAACCGCTTTCGTCACGCAGGGATGCGACGGAATTGTTGGCAAGAGGAATCTCTTGGGCAAAAAACTGATCCGGTGATTTATACCCTGCCGAGTAATAACGCATAAATAGCTGCTCCGCACAGCAACGACTGGCGAGCTCACCGCCCTGCATGCCTCCCATGCCGTCACATACAATAGCAATGCATCCTTTACTATCTGGCATATTCGGTGCGGTAATACAGCAATAATCTTGTTGACTGGATCGGTCCCCGATAATACTGGAAGCATACGCGCGGATCATTACCGAGGGTTCCAAATCGACTATGACAGTATACCTGACATGGATTAATTGCAACACCAAACTGATGAGTCCGGCAAGGAATATCAGTATACCGACAATAAACCACACCACAGAAGGAATTTCATGCAAAATACCGTTCATTTCAGCACCACCTTAATAGCTATTTCTTCTAAACCGGATAACCACAATTCCACATCCTTGTCAAATCTATCCTCGGATGAAAATAATCTTTTGAAATATGATCTGTCTGACGACACTACCATTGTTCCGTTGGTAGATGTATCTTTAATAAGAATGCACTCATCTTGCAAGCTAAATAACAAAGTACAGTGTTCGCGGCTTATGCGATTATCATCTATGTAGAGACTGTTATTGGGACTGCGGCCGATAACGAACGGAACATCATTTTTCAGTTGCATTGATTTTACTTTGCTGCCGTTTAACCATAACTCAATGCCGACACTGACTACATGACCTGATAACTTATTCCTTAATCTTCCCCAATTGATCATACTTTTCCAAGAATGGGGAGGAGTAGGGTCAACGGGTACAGTCTTGTTTTCCATTGCATGCTGGAATTCATCAACAGATTGAAAACGACAGCGCGGATCCATTTCGAGTGCTTTGGATATAGCGTCGGATACGTTTGATGGTATGTTTGACAACAAACCGGAAAGCGGTCTAAGAACGGTGTTATTTAACCGCTCGTCTTTAGTGGGCACCTTTACACCGGACATCAAAACGTAGAATGTGGCCGCAAGAGAATAAATATCGGTCCATACTCCTTGATTGCCCTTAACATCGTATTGCTCGGGGGGAGCATAGTTGGGCTTGAGCAATATAGGATACTCGCCCTCGGGCTCGATATAGTTTATATATTTGGAAGCACCAAAATCTATGAGCTTTATTCTGCCATTATTAAGCCTTATCAGGTTTTCGGGACTGACATCTCTGTGAATAACCCCTTTGTTGTGTATTTCGCGAAGTGCATCGATACTCTTTTGAAGATTATCCATAGCATCCGTATAGGGAAGACACTTTGAAGGTTGATTAGCGGCCAACTGTTTTAGGGTTTTACCCTCAACAAACTCCATAGCAAAATAGGCGGTTCCGTTATCGTTAAACCCGCCGAGTACGTTAACCGAGTGTTTACAATCGCTAAGATGAAGCGTGAGATTGATTTCCTCTTTAAACTTCTCTATTCCGCGATTATATATTTGAGGATTCTTTGCGGGGAATACAGTGATGCCATTTTTATCTCTTACCGCAATGTCGGCCGGAAAGTACTCCTTTATAGCGCAACGCTTATGTTCGACATTATCGTATGCCGAATAAACTATACCGAATCCACCGGCACCTATAACACGGCCAAGTGTGAAGCGGTTATAAAACAAAGTATAACCCAACGGAAGCCCGTGTGATTTTGCATTGTCAACCTGCGAATTGTCAAACCCACAATGAATGCATACAGAGCTTCCTAAAGGAAGCTGTTCGAAACAGTTTGTACATAAGTACATGTTGGCCATAATGTGTAACCCTCGATTTCTGCTTGAGACTCGCTCTTTGCAAGCTACATGCATATACAGTTAACAACAGAAATTTGTCTGTTTTACATTATAAACGATGAATCAGACGGTAGTGGTGTAATCAGAACCGAATGATGGAGCGACTGCGACGGTGACGCCGGAATCGTACACCTGAGGTGTTTGACTGCCCAACAATTTGAAGAAGAACTTGGAATTGCCGGCCACTATCGCGTCTCCATCGGAAATGGGATGTTTGGATCTTATAAATACGCCGTTAACTTCGGTACCGTTCATTGAATTAAGATCCTGAATGTAAAGGTGGTTATTTTCAACCGAAAGCATAAAGTGTCTGCGGGACATTTGTCTGTCGTCTACAGCCATATCGCTTTCTACGGATGATCTGCCAACGGTGTACGCTCCCATAATGTTGATCTCCGCGCAACGTTGTATGTTGGTGGGGTCTACTATTATGGCTTGGCATCGCGCTCCACTCACGGGAATATGCATTCTTTCAGGGCTCGTTCCAATTTCGTTATTTGAAGCGTCGTTCCTTTGCCTTTTTCTGGAAACGAATATGACGAGAATAACCAACCCGACGATTACACAGATGAGCACAGCAATACCAACAATCAGTCGCGTGTTATCAAATGCATTGGCGGCGGGGTCTGTCAAATCCGTTAGTTTCGAGGATATGGTTGGAGTAATGCCAACTACATGCACATCTAAAGTAGAAGGAGAAAGCGGGTTAGCCTCCATGGACTTATCGGCAATATTGGCAAAACTGATTGAATATTTACCGGTATAAAGTACATTTTCGAATGTGAGGGTGACTTGATTGACACTTTCATCATAATATACCGATTTAAGTATCGGTGTGTATTCTTGATCATCAATAATGGCCCGAACTGAGAAGTTGGCTATATCGTTTGCACCGGTAACGGGTTCGGAAAAATCAATCGTAAACTTATTGATAATCTCATCAGAAACGTTTACGCCAATATAAGAAGGCACGGGAGCTTCTGTGTCTGGAATCCAATCATTAAGTTCGACGCTTTGGCTCGTAGATAGTTCTTTTCCGCCACTTGTAACTTTTATAATGAGCTGCTGTTCTGCATGCTCGATAATATTGCTATCGGCGTGAAGTTGCATTACATAGCATTGGTTTATTCTACTGAGCATTGCATTAAAGACTTCGTCGCAATTCTTTTTATTTATTACTTCAAACTGCCCGCCGGTGCTTCGTGAAAACTCGCCGAGAGCATTAAGATAGTCTTTTTCGGAGCCGACACCCATTGCGTAAAGCGGCAAATGAGCATTGATAAGAGCCGATTGCATTTCTGCTTGAGTCGTGCTTCCAATATCGCTAACGTCCTTGCCATCGGTAATAAGAAGTGCAATACGACGAGTGGGTAAATTGTGCGGATTGGTATCGGCCATATTTATAACAGACGTGATTGCATCAAAAAACCTGGTGATTTTGTCGTTGGCTTTAAGCTGATCCACGGCTTCTATGGCGATTTGGCGCGATTCGGTACCGTCTAATACTACGGTAACTTCTTGCCCGAATGTGACAAGCACAATCGCATCATTTGATGGCATTGATTTTATAAACTGCTTTAAGGATTCCTTTATGGCTTTGAATGTATTTGAAGGCATAGATCCGGATATATCCAGCAGAAAGTAGAAGGTAGTGCCTTGCGTGTATGCCTCGACGTAGTCAAATTGCAATGATTTACCGCCGAGAAATGCTTTAACGTCGGTGAACTGAAAGTCACTGATCACATTATCATCCGAATCCAAGGGCCGGAAGAAAATCTTCAGAGAAGGCATACGGATATCGTACTGCTCGATTTCCAGTTTTTCGGGCGTATCGGCAAACACGGTCGTGCTTGTTGTACACATAATAAATGTGAAAACAAAAAGTATAATAACCGCTTTTCTCATATTTGTTGTCCGTCCTTTCTTAATACAAAATCCATATTGACAATGGCGGTTCTGCTACAATCGACCAATAAACGAGGCTGATACATGAGTACACCATTAACCGGTGTGATGTAGCTTCCGTATTCGTAAGAGGAAAAATCTCTTCTCAAACAATGTGAGCCCCTCCGCGTTCTGGACCATTGACGCAAACAAGCCATCCAATTACGAATTGTCGTCTCTCATTGCCGTATCCCCTAACAAGTAACAACAAGTAATATATATATTAGACTATTTTCGTCGAAAATGGACGAATACTGCATAAAATGCAGGTTTACTGTTATAATTTGCACTTAATACGGTTTCAAACAATAGATTGGGTGTTTATACCTTCATTTAAGTTAGCCACATTCCTAAATAAAGGATGACAAGTAGCTTGAAGAACGGGAACTTGCTTGAATGTAATTACGCTGTTACGGTAGCGATTGTTGCGCATTTACCGCGTTAAGAAACGGTAAAAAATCGCGGTGAGCTTGTTTTGTGAATAAAAAGATAGTATAATGAAGCAAACCGGCACTGTGCCGGGGCAAAGAATACTAATTATTAAGGAGAATCGATATGGTTTACGACAGAATCTATAACTTCTCTGCCGGCCCTTCCATGCTTCCGGTAGAGGTGCTTGAAAGCGCACGGGACAACATGCTTAACTTCGAGGGCAGCGGCATGAGCGTGATGGAAATGAGCCATCGAAGCAAGGTCTACGATGATATTATCGTCAAGGCCGAAGCGCAAATGCGCAAGGTGATGAACATTCCCGACAATTATAAGGTGATTTTCATGCAGGGCGGTGCAACGCTTCAGTTCGCAATGGTTCCGCTTAACCTGATGAACAAGAATCACAAGGCAGACTATATCGTAACCGGCAACTTCTCCGGCAAGGCCGCAAAGGAAGCTGAAAAGTACGGCAAGGTAAACATCGCTTGGACGGGTAAGGATATCGGCTTCTCCCGCATTCCGCGTCAGGAAGAGCTTAATCTTGACCCCGAAGCGGATTATGTACACATCTGCTTCAATAACACCATTTACGGTTCCTGCTGGGATTACATTCCCGATACAGGCAACGTTCCCCTTGTTGCGGACCTTTCAAGCTGCATAATGAGCGAACCCATTGACGTGTCCAAGTTCGCCGTTATATACGCGGGCGCACAGAAGAACGTGGCCCCAGCGGGTCTTACCATTGTTATAATCCGTGAGGATATGCTGGGTAACGTGAACCCCATCACCCCCACCATGTGCGATTATACCATAAATGCCGAGGGCAAGAGCATGCACAACACTCCGCCCTGCTGGTGCATCTACATCTGCAAGCTGGTAATGGATTGGCTGCTTGAAAACGGCGGTCTTGAGGCACGCAAGGAGCTGAACGAGAAGAAGGCCAAGCTGCTTTACGATTGCCTTGACGCTTCCGATTTTTATACCACCACTATCGAAAAGGGCAGCCGTTCCAAGATGAACGTTCGCTTCAACACCCCCAATCCCGACCTTGATGCCAAGTTTGTCAAGGAAAGCATCACGGCGGGCATGTCCAATCTGAAGGCACACCGTTCAACGGGCGGCCTTAGGGCGAGCATATACAACTGCATGCCGATAGAGGGCGTGGAGTACCTTGTAGAGTTTATGAAGAAGTTCGAAGCCGAAAATAAGTAAGGAGATATATTAAAATGAGGATACTTGCATCCGACGGAATGGACAAATCCGCCGTAGCCGCTCTCAAGGAGCTTGGCCACGAAGTAGTTGAACAGTTCTATGAACCCGAAGAGCTTGCCGAGCAGGTAAAGCAGTATGACGTGCTTGTCGTGCGCAGTGCGACCAAGGTACGCAAGCCCATAATCGATGCCGCAAAGGAAACCGGCAAGCTGAAGCTTGTTATTCGCGGCGGCGTTGGCGTTGACAATATAGACGTGGCCTATGCCGAGGAAAACGGCATTCGCGTGCGCAACACTCCGCGTGCCTCCAGCAACACCGTTGCGGAGCTTGCACTTGCGCATATGCTGTCCGTTGCTCGCTTCATAAGCGCGGCGGGTCACAGCATGCGTGAGGATAAGTGGGAAAAGAAAGCCTACAAGGGCATAGAGCTTGCGGGCAGGACCCTTGGTGTTATCGGCTACGGCCGTATAGGTCAGGCCCTTGGCGCAAAGGCACAGGCTCTTGGCATGAAGGTGCTTGCATACGATATCTTCAAGGCCGAGGGACTTGAAAACGAGAACATGAAGTATGTTGAAATGGATGAGCTGCTTGCAAATTCCGACTTCATTTCACTGCACACCCCCAGCATTGACGGCAAGCCCCTTATCAACGCCGAAACCATAGCCAAGATGAAGGACGGCGCGGTGGTCATAAACACCAGCCGCGGCAACAACGTTGACGAAAATGCCCTGCTTGAGGCACTTGAAAGCGGTAAGCTTCGCGGTGCGGGTCTTGACGTGTTCGCCGAAGAGCCCGCCAAGAACCATGCGCTCTACAGCCATCCCCATGTGAGCTGCACGCCGCACATCGGCGCACAGACCGCCGAGGCGCAGAAGCGCGTAGGTGCCGAAATTGTTGACATAATCAAGAATTTCTGATTTAACAATCGCCTAAACCAAACGGCCGCGGGATTCGCTCCCACGGTCGTTTTTTGTGTTTAGTAAGTTCTGCTGTTTACGCCCTCTCGGTCACGGCGTTTCCGCTCCCCGTAAAACTTGCGTCATTTGCGTCCAATCGTCCAAAATGTAGATATTTAGGCGTTTTTTGGGTGCCGATACGGGTGACGATAGATTCTTGCGGCATCCATCGTCACCCGTTTGTGCACAAGGAGCATCATATAAAGCGAAAACTCGCCGCCGCCCGAACGCATAAAACCGTAGACAGCGGGGTAAATATAATGTATAATCAAAATGAATATACATTGTGTATATACACTAAAATATGCATTTTGAGAGGTAGCGCATGGACAGATTTGTAAACCAATTTTCCGAAATAGGCAAGCTTAACGCCGTTATGCTGCACCGCCCGGGTGAAGAATTGAATCAGGTCACGCCTGACTTTTTTGATGATATGCTGATAGATGATACGCTGTATCTTCCCGCGGCACAGCGTGACCATGACAGCTTTGCCAAAATACTTGAAGAAAACGGCGCAAAGGTGTATTACCTGAAGAATCTGTTTTGCGAGGTGATAGCAAACGATGCCATACGCAGACAGTATATCGAGGATTTCATCCGTTGCAGTGCAATCCCCGGTGAGGCGGTAAAACACGCCATACGCGCCTATCTTTCGGCAAAAGCACCCGAGGAGCTTTTCAATGCGGTGTCACGCGGCATACGCCCAAGCGATATTCGGCACATTAGCGGGGACAGGATTGCCACGCAGGTATCAAACGTATACCCGTTTATACTCGACCCTATGCCGAACATCTACTTTACGCGGGATACATCCATCTGCATAGGCAACGGCATGGTGATAAGCCGCATGAGTATGCCCTCAAGAAGCCGAGAAACGCTGTTTACCCGCTATATACACGATTATAACCCGCTGTTTACGGCGCAAAACGTGCCCCTCTTCTATGATAATGAGCAGCCCTACAATATGGAGGGCGGCGATGTGCTTATATTGTCTGACAAAGTGCTTGCCGTGGGCTGCGGAGAGCGCACGGGCATAGCCGCGGTAGAGATGCTGGCCGAGCGCGTATTCGAGCAGGGATTTGAACGCATACTGGTGTTCAACAACCCGCGCAGTCGCAAATTCATGCACCTTGATGTGCTGTGTACAATGGTAGATTATGATAAGTTTTTGGTGCATCCCTGTATAAAGGAAAAGCAGTTTGACGTATATGAGCTTACGGGCAAACCGGGTAAGCTTTCAATATCCTGCACAACGGAAAGCGTAAATAAGCTTTTTGCCCGTTGCCTGAAAACGAGCGCGGTGCAGTTCATAGAAATGGGCGGCGGTGACCCAATCATTGCCGCAAGGGAGCATTGGAACATGGGCTCCAACTCATTGACCATAGCACCGGGCAACATAGTCGTGTACGACCGCAACGAGGTAACAAATGAGTTGCTTGCCCGCGCGGGCATAAAGCTGAACCTTGTGAGCGCAGGTGAGCTTGTGCGCGGCCGCGGGGGTCCCCGCTGTATGAGTATGCCCATAAACAGGGATAGGTGAAAAATCGCCACAGCGGTTTTTCAGTGAAATAAATCCCTTAAAAGGATTTGTGAAATGCCCTTCGAGCGTGAAATATGGCTGTGCCATGTGAAATACGCCTTGCGGCGTGTGATGGATTATTTCACCGTAAGCGCAAGCGAGCGGCACAAACGGGTGACGATGGGGGTCGATAAAATTTATCGGCACCCGTATCGGCACCCAAAAAACGCCTAAATATCTACATTTTGGACGATTGGACGCAAATGACGCAAGATGTACGGGGGGGCAACGCCCCCCTTGGCTCTCCCTTGAAAATAAGCATTTGCTTATTTTCAACGAAATCCACCCTTGCGGGTGGGTGAAATATGGCTTAGCCATGTGAAATACGCCTACGGCGTATGAAATCGCCGCGGCGGTGGATGGATTTCATTTCACTTGATGCACAGCATCAAATTTCACAATCCGCAAAGCGGATTATTTCACCGTGAGTGTAAGCGAACGATTTCACTATACTTGGCGGCGTAAGCCGTGACTGAGAGGGCATAAAGTCGCGGCATACAGTCTCGGCAATCCCTCCGTCAAAATCAGAGATTTTGCCACCTCCCTTTGCACAAGGGAGGCTTTTTTCTCCCTACTGTCTGCCTCCCCGCAAAAGCTCCTGCGGCGGAGTCGCTGTGCGGATGCAACTCAATTATGCCCTACAGTGGGAGAAAACTACAGAATAAGTTCAATTTAGCTGTTCATGCCTTGCATCGTTTTGCCACGCGCTAAGCGGGATAAGGAGGGGATGTGGGTGTCGTTAGAGGGTTGAAGGGGAGGATATCCTCCCCTTAATCCTCTAACAAAGGAAGGATAAAAGAAGCTCGTAGTATATAAGTAACTGCGGCGTTAGCCGTTGCACAATACAAACTCATTATGCGTAACCCGTGCGCTTCTCGAGTGACGCAAGATGTATGGGAGGTACAACGATACACTAATCCACTCCCTTACTTATCACCGAACTGCACCCTTATGCCGTTTACCTCAACAACGTCATCGGCGGGGATGAGTATATATTTGCAGCCGTCTATACTGCGAAGCTCCACCATGTCGCTGTGGTCTGGGTCGACCTTTATTGTGACATCATCCGTTGACACGGTGAAATGCCTCTTTTCCACAACATTTACGGGCGGAAGAAGCGTATCCGTGCCGAAATGCGCATCATATGCGCTGTCGAACGCCGCTATGTGCGGTGCGGATACGCCGCTAAAGTCAAGCACGGCATTAAGCTCCGCCTTTGATACGGTAAGCGGCTCTGAGGAGCGGCTTTCCTTGTGCATGGCCATTATTTGGCCGATATGCTCGTTTACGGCCTGCACCACCTCAATACTGCACTCCTCTTCAAGGGAGGCGGAAAGAATTTCACCGAACGTCTCCTTTTGAGCTGCCGCGTTCATTGGCGGTTCAAGGCCAAATACGGAGCGAGTGAACTCGCCGTGATTGTCAGTGGTGCTTTTTGTATAATAAAGCAGAGCGTATATGTTTGTTGCTCTATCGTCAAATGCGGGGAACATGAATCCAAGCTGCGGCGCACTTATGACCGCACCGAGCGAGAGCGCATCAAAGCAGTTTTCCGAAACCCGATAGCTAAGCTGCGGCTGAGTTTGCTTCACGGGGCAGATGCCGCACACAAAGTAGCTGAATTCATCCTCGTTGAATTCGCTCTGCACACTGCCATCCCTGCCGCGATACGGCACGGAGTACACATCATGCGCAAGCAGGACGATATAATCGCTCTCGATATTGAGCGTGGACGCTATGCGCTCATAGAACGTGCGCAGCAACTCCTCATCCTCAAGTGCGCTTTTATTCAGTGCCATAAGAAGCCTGTGCTCCTCGCTTTCCATAACCTGCCGCGCACTGAATTCAAGGCTCAGCCTGTTCCTTTGCGCCGTGCCCGAAAGGACCTTTTTTATAAGACCAAGTACCCGTTCGGACTTATCCGGAGCCATTGTCTGCACACTTTCGCAAAACGTGCTTATTACCTTGCCGCTTTCGTTTATGTAGCAGCCGTGTACCGCATTTATCCACGTCTTATCGGGCGTAAACCTGCGCCTGATTTCCCGCGTTTCTTTATCGTTCATAGCCAAAACCTCATATCATACATATTGCCGCCCCAAGGAGAAGAGCGGCAACATGGATTATAGCATATGTGAGGGGGAGAAGAACAGCAAAACCAAAAATGAATTTGTGCGAACCGATGAGCCCCGCCATGCTCACACATGCGGACGTATTGCGCTGAGAGGGGGGCTATTTCTGCGTGCCGAGATAGGCGTCTATTATGGAATTGTCATCTTCAAGCTCAGCGCGCGTTGCGGTGCGCACGGCAGATTAGTGCTTTTTTGCATATGATAATTTGTGC
>CAZTFU010000008.1:0-28186 GCA_964612925.1 uncultured Clostridium sp.
GATAGATTATATCTGTAAAGCCGATATGGGCAACACCCAGCAGGGAATCCATCTCGTCGGCGGCGTTTTTGTACCGACCGGGTGAAAAGTGGACGACGATGTAATCCGCCTCTTTGATTTTCCCTGCCGCCTGTCGGCAGAAGCTTCTTACCGGCGCGGCAAGGGAAAACACCCATATAGGTGTACAAACGGTCACATGGTCAAACTGCGTAAAGTCTAATGCTATCGGTTCAATAGGCATATCTGAGCGGTGCATGGCAAACCGCCCGCACCACCAAAAGCCAAGCGTACCCGCTGTTCGTTCGGTGGATTTGATTTCATATACCTCTGCGCCTGTACGGTTCGCTGTTTCATAAGCAACTTTTTTTACATAGCCCATGCGAGAGAAATATACCACAAGCCGCTTTGAATCTTTACCTATGTTTGGATAGTCGGCCGCATTCACCGTGAATGCTTCCTGTTTTTGAAACACCCACGCCGCATAACCCGTAGCCGCCTGTGCAAGGCCGAATACGAAATACGCAGTGGACATGAAATTCAGCGGGAACATATAAAACTGTATGCATATCCACAGCATCAACGTTATGCCGAACGCACCTCCGAGTACCACGCCCTGTCGCTTCTTTGCAAGCAGTAGCCCTGCCGCTGTTAAGTTGGTTAATCCGTTCACTGTAATCAACGCCCAACCCGAAAAAGTAAAATCCCGAAACAACACATCCGCAAAAGGCAATATCTGAAAATACGGCAGCATGGCATCCATGCCCATTGCCTTGCCAGTGGGATCAAGGAGCATCCCCAGCGCACCAGCAACCGCACCGATGCCAACAAACAGTGTCCAGAAGATCAGCCATTTGCGGGCTGTATTGTATCTTGATTTCTTCATTTTCTCACACATCCTTTTTCACTCTTGTAAAAAGCACTGTCTGTGCTTTCATGGATATCTTGCCGACCTCCCAACCGTACTCCGTCAGTTCCTTTTTGTGCCGCAAAAAAGAATGGTCAATGGGAGCGTCGGCAATATTACCGATTTCCTCAAAAGTCAGCGTAATCGTGTCCTCGTTGCAATCCTTTATGTAGTTCCAAAGCTTTTCATACTTGCTCATTTTGCTTATTTTTTATGTGCGGAGATGACTTGGAACAGCGTAGACAGCAAAACACAGCCCAATATCGCGGGCAGTGTCCATGTTCTTTCGTATCCAAGCAGTAACAAGCACAGGAAAACTATTCCCGCCGCGCTCAGGCAAGCACTCGCTACTGTAAGTACCTTTTTGGGTGAATTGTTCATCTTGTTTTTCTCCTTCAACCGTTGCAAAAATGCAGGCGACAGTGCGACAATCACTCTGCCGCCCATTCATCCGTTTATTGGAAAATCTGCGTGTCAAGCTTCAGCTTTTCCTTATATGGAAAGGCTTTGTCGAACGTCTCCGCTTCATTCTCGTCAACAAGGTAGCATTCGGGCGGAGCATACTCGCCCGCAATGCCGTTAAGATACCCCTTCTCAAGTTCCTTGCAGAGGAAAAAGGAAGCATTCTCACCCTCACTCACTCCGTGATAGCGAATGCCGAACCCACTTGCATAATCAAACCCGCTTTTGCCATAGAAGTCTATGTTTCCCTCAAGGCAAACCGCCTTTATGCCGTATTCTTGGGCCCTTTCCAGTGTGTAATCCAGCAATATCTTGCCGTAGCCCTGCCGCTTAAACTCAGGGGCTATGCATATGGGTCCCATTGCGGCAACAGGTATATTCCTGCCGTCATCGGCCTTTATTGTCGCACGGACAAATACATTCTGCCCGATAAGTCTGCCATCCTTTTCCAGAACATAGTTCAGTTCCGAAATAAAGTCGGGATGGTTTCTCATTCGATTCAGCACAAAATGCTCAAGGCAGCCCGGGCGATATTCATTCCAAAATGCTTCTCTGACCAGTGTTTCGACCGCTCGGCGTTCTTCTTTTCTTTCCAAACGAACGGTATAGTCATGTTTATTCATTGTTTATTCTCCTGAAAATTGTTGACCTACAATATGGGAGGTTCGCGCGGAAATCCGTATTACGCCAACCTCCCGTCAGCGCACAATCTCCGTTTTACCGATTGTTTTCTTCAAAAAGCAATCTCCTTAGGCCCTCTGAAATGTTATTTATAATCAAGCCCTTTTCAAGGCCGATTATCGTGCTTTTGCGGTTTGAATCGCCGCGTGACCCTGTCCGCCCCTGTCACTTCCTTCTCTTCCTTTATTCTGTAATCGGTATAAGCGGGAGCTGTACATAACTTTCGAAATCAGTGATATAGGTCATATCCACCAAGTTCTTGCCTTCCAGCTTCAAAGTGTTTCAAAGCTATTGTCGGCACCTGAAGAACCAATGTTTATAAACCGAACACCGCCCGCATAGTAGTATCTGTCCCGCTCCATGCTGTCAAAAATTTGAACCGCATTTCCTTCATCATCCAATGTGTAGAGGGTAAATATCAGTGCTTTATAGAACTCATCCCCGTTTATTGTGCCGATAATAAGTTCCTGAGTGCCGTCAACATCAATATCGTCCACGGCATAGCCCACCTCATCGGGCTCAACGTCCCAAATCATGATGTTTAAGCCCGCATCGGTAAGTTGCTGTCCGTTCCATCCTTCCTCAAGTGCGGTGCGGTATTGGGTGAGTATCTCCTCGTAGGCCGCAGGCACGGCGAACTCCTCCGTTCCCACATCGTTAACATATATTCTTGCATCCGCCGTCAGCGTAACGGCCAGCACGGGAAATTGCGGATCATAGCTGAGATTGGTATAGGCAAGTGTTTTCTCATCCTTATCGGAAAACGTAATCTGTACGGGAATCGGATGACCCAAATTCGATGCGGTGCAGAAAACATCATCATTAAGATATATGCTTTCCCCCGCCCTAAGCGCAGTGCCGTCCGCATTGATTATGCCGCCGCTTTTGTTTTCATAATACAGGCTTACGGAATACACGTCACTGCGTTCCAAGCATACATAAATGCCGTTTTCCGCCGTTTCAGCTTCGCTTACGGCAGGCTCCTTCTCCTTTGGCCAAACGGTGTATTCGTGTTCATTGTCCTTTACCACCACCTTGGTAACGGTTCCATTGGTCGAAACGGTAATATCAAAATCACCGCTTTCAAAAATGCCGAACACTCCGCTGAACTTAAAACCTATATAGAGTGTATCGTCAAGCTGTTCCGCATGGTATCCGAGAAAGCCCTGCGGAAATGAGCCCATGTAAGACCCGCAAATTCGGACTTGCCCCTCCTCCACATTCACCTGCTCTATCCCCGCATCCTCACAGGCGCTGAAACCGCCAAGTTTCCAACCGTATCTTCCGATTACGAATACGGCGGCCAATAGTAACACCAAGCACAGCACAATTATAAGAATATGTCTTATCCGTTTAGTCATTACACCCACCATTCCTCGATTTCAGCAACATCATCATGGCTGTAAAATCCTGCGTCAGCATTTCGGATATTTGTTCATGCGTAAAGGCACACATTCCCGTGGCGCACAGCGTGCCGATACCATAGGTGTGAATCCACACATGTTCAAACAGGGCTTGTGCATTCTCCATAGACAGTTCATAGTCCTTCCGAATCACATTCAAGCATTCCTCGGCAACGCCGCCAAGGTATGCATAATGGTCGTCAAACGGCGTTACGCCACCGCTTTGCGACATAAAAATAAGCTGATAAAGCCGCGGTTCCTCCTTAGCAAACAGTATCATCTGCATACCGACCTGCTTAAATATGGGCATTTGTGCATCGGTCTTGTGAGCGTAGGATTCGAACCGTTCCATGGCCGCAAGCCTTACCGCATGTTGCACCTCCTGCATGGAATCAAACACGGTGAATATAGGCGATGTGGATGTTCCAAGCGCACACCCGAGTTCCTTCGCAGTCAGTGCCTGTTCTCCTTTTTGAGATACCACTTTCAGTGCAGCTTCTATTATTTCTTCTTTTGAATATTTCGGTTTGGGCGGCATAACGTCCCTCCTACCAATGCTTTACGTTTTATAACATACATTATGTAACGCATGTTATATTATACAGTGTTTTTCTCCCATGTCAAGCCCATTAACGCATATTTAATCGCAAGTTGCATGGTTTATTCATTTTTATTGAGCAAAAATGTTCCTTCTTTAGCAAATCGCTCTTTATTCGTTCATTCTGCCGCCAATGTGGCGTTTTACGGCCTCAAAGGACCTGTCGCTTATAACATGTTCTATGCGGCAGGCATCTTCCGCGGCGGTTTCCTCGTCAACGCCAAGCAGCGTAAGCGCACGGCTCAGCACGGTGTGACGTTCGTATATTTTTTTGGCGGTTTCCGCTCCGACTTCCGTAAGTGTAATGTAGCCGTCATCTTCAACATTTATCAGGCCCTGACTTTTAAGCAGCCCCACCGCGCGGCTTACACTCGGCTTTGAAAAGTTCATATGTTCCGCTATATCAATCGAACGGACAGCAGAATTCTTACTGCACAAAATATAGATGGATTCAAGATACATTTCCCGTGATTCGTTCATTGGCTTATCTCCCCCGATTCGGCTGATATTATCACTGCTTACATTATAGCATATTTGACCCGATTTGCAATCAATGCGGCTGCTGAGCTACAAATGTCCGTACAGGCGTAAAACCCATACTATTTTTTCAAAAACACGCTTGACAAACACATATACGGGATATATAATAATCACGGTTAGCGAGTGCTAACCAATATTTTGGCTCTTTGGTTAGCCGTGGCTAATCGGTAAAAGAGTCGTCAGGAGGCACAGATATGACTTTGAAGAACGCTGTCGAAGGAACGGAGTACATCATTCGGCAGATACAGACGGACGATGAGGAACTTGACGCATTTCTGTTCTCTCTTGGCTGCTATACAGGTGAAGCGATAACCGTAGTGGCTCACCGCAACGGCGGATGTGTGGTTTCCATTAAAGACGGCAGGTACAATATAGACAATCAATTAGCCGATGCTATAGTTGTTTGACGCCTTGGCGCGCGGCACATAATGCCGTGTACTCCGTCCTAAAGTTAGCCGCAGCTAACTGTGCTTAACATTAAACCCATCCGGAAGGATCAATATAAACAAGGAGGAAAAGTTTTAATGAGAATTGCCTTGACGGGTAACCCGAATTCGGGCAAGACCACAATGTATAATGCCCTTACAGGCCGCAATGAAAAGGTCGGCAACTGGGCGGGCGTTACGGTTGACAAAAAGGAGCATCCTATAAAAAGGATATACGCAGGGGACGCACAGCTTATTGCCGTTGACCTGCCGGGTGCATATTCAATGTCACCGTTCACAAGCGAAGAGAGCATTACAAGTTCATACGTCAAAAAGGAAAACCCCGATGTTATAATCAACATCGTTGACGCCACGAACCTGAGCCGCAGCCTTTTCTTTACAACTCAGCTTTTGGAGCTTGGTATCCCCGTAGTCGTTGCACTTAACAAAAGCGACATAAACGAAAAGAAGGATACCAAAATAGATGCCGATGCGCTTTCAAAAAAACTCGGCTGTCCCGTTGTGAACACGGTTTCAACATCGGCAGAGGGCTTGAAGGCCGTTGTGGAAGCGGCTATAGCTCATGCAGACGAAGTTCAGAACGCTCCCTACATTCAGGGCGATATCGACCTTAGCGATAAAAAGATTGTCGAAGCGGCCGACCGCAAACGCTTTGAATTTGTAAACGGCATTGTTAAAAGCGTTGAAACGCGCAAGGTACTTACACGCGAAAGAAACATCGGTGACCAAATAGACGCCGTGCTTACAAACAAGTGGCTGGGAATTCCCATTTTTGCGGTAGTCATGTTCCTTGTGTTCCAAATATCGCAGGTGTGGGTCGGTCAGCCCATAGCCGACGTGCTTGTAGGCTGGCTTGAAGCATTCCAAGGCTGGGTCGGCGAACTGCTGTCGGACGCAAGTCCCCTGCTTTCGGCCATACTTGTTGACGGCGTTATAGGCGGTGTAAGCGCGGTAGTGGGCTTCTTGCCGCTTGTAATGGTAATGTACTTCCTTATCGCCCTGCTCGAAGATTGCGGTTACATGTCCCGCGTGGCCGTGGTGCTTGACCCGATATTCAAGAAGGTCGGTCTTTCGGGTAAATCCGTTATTCCGTTTGTTATCGGTATCGGCTGCGGCGTTCCCGGTATTATGGCAAGCCGCACCATACGCAACGAACGCGAAAGGCGCGTTACGGCAATGCTTACTCCTTTCATGCCCTGCGGCGCAAAAATACCCGTTATTTCACTGTTTGCAGGTGCATTTTTCGATAACGCGGGCTGGGTAAGCACCGTTATGTATCTTAGCGGTATAGTGCTTATATTCCTTGGCGCACTTCTGGTAAACAAAATTGCGGGCTATAAGGCAAGAAAGTCCTTCTTCATAATAGAGCTGCCCGAATACAAGGCACCTTCGCTTTGGGGAGCATTCAAGTCAATGTGCAGCCGCGGCTGGGCATACATCGTAAAGGCCGCTACAATAATCCTCCTGTGCAACATGGCCGTACAGATAATGCAGACATTTACATGGAGCTTCCAAGTTGCGGAATCCGCGGATCAGTCAATACTCGCCTCCATCGCATCCCCGTTTGCATATTTGCTTGTGCCCATAGTCGGCGTGCTTTCATGGCAGCTCGCCGCGGCTGCGGTAACGGGCTTTATCGCAAAGGAAAACGTGGTCGGCACACTTGCGGTCTGCTTTGTGGGACTTGAAAACCTTATCGATACCGAAGAGCTTGCCCTTATTGAAGGCGCAGGTGCCGAGGTTGCCGGAATACTGGCAATAACAAAGGTCGCGGCACTTGCATACCTTATGTTCAACCTTTATACGCCCCCGTGCTTTGCGGCAATAGGCGCAATGAATTCCGAAATGAAGAGTTCCAAGTGGCTTTGGGGCGGCATAGGTTTACAGCTTGCAACCGGTTATACCATAGGTTATCTGGTTTATACAATAGGTACGCTTATAACCGGCGGTGTGCTTAACGTCGGTGCGGCAATAGCGGGGCTTATAGCGGTGCTTGCAATGGCGGGCATTATAACGGGCCTGATAATAAACGCCAACCGCAAACTCAAGGCCGAATATTCGCTCGGCGCGCTCAAGAGCTGATTAAAGGAAAGGGGACGGTGTCATGAAAGATATAATAGTCGCGCTCATAATAATAGCCATTGCCGCAGCCATAATTACCTACATTGTGCGTGCAAAAAAGCGCGGTGAAAAGTGTATCGGCTGTCCCTATGCAAAGCAATGCGGCAATCGCTGTGGCTGTAACAACAATACTTGTACAGGGAATACCCACCATTGATCTAAATCCACGGGGATGCGTTTATTGTACCGCATCCCCATCCTGTTATAAGCTGTTTTGGAGGTAAAAATGGAAAACTATACACTCGCGGCTATAATCGTTATACTTGGTGTACTTGGGGTTGCATATACCATACGTCATTTTGCAAAGCGCGGGGGCTGTTGCGGTAGCAGTGATTACCGTCCGCGGCGCAAAAAGCTGCAACGTGTGCTGTATGTAAAGCACTTCAAAGTGGACGGTATGCACTGCGCTCACTGCAAGGCCCGCGTTGAAGAAGCCATAAACGACATTCGCGGTGCTTGTGCAAAGGTTGACCTAAAGAGGGGCGAAGTCACGGTTTCATATGCGGAAGTAATACCCGATGAAACCATAATGGCAAAGGTAGAACGCGCAGGCTATGGCATAGTCGCGAAATAGCCACATTCAAAGCATATAAAAAGCACACGGTTCACAAACCGAGCCGTGTGCATTTTTAGTTTTTATCAATAATGGTACTTCTTTCTTTTTGTTATAAGGAATACCGTACTCAGCAGTACTGCCATTACCTCAGCCACAACTATCGAGTACCAAACGCCGTCTATGCCGTATATCAGCGGCAGTATAATTACGGCAGCCACTTGGAAAACAAGCGTTCTCAAGAACGATATGAGCGCGGATGTCAGCCCGTCGTTCAGTGCCGTAAAGAAGCCCGAGGCATAAATGGCATATCCCATAAACGGGAACGACAGCGAGAATATGCGGAAGCCGAATACCGTAAGCTCATACAGATCAGCATCGTACCCCACAAACAGCTTTGCAAGCGGAGATGCAAGAAGCTCTGCGGCTATTATCATTGCAATGCCGAAGCCGCCTATTATGATAAGGCTCTTTTTAAGCAGACCCTTCAGCTCGTCATAATTCTTTGCGCCGTCATGATACCCAACAATGGGTGCCGAGCCTATGGAATAGCCAAGGAACGCCGCCGAGAATATCATACTTACATACATCATTACGCCGTATGCCGCAATACCGTCTTCGCCCGCCGTTTTAAGCAGCTGTATATTATAAAGCATGCCCACAAGGCTCATAGAAATGTTGCTCATAAACTCGGACGAACCGTTTGTACACGCCTGCACAAGTGCCCTGCCATCGAATTTTGTTTTGCCAAGGCGAAGTATGCTTGAATTGCGCTTGCCGAAGTAGAAAAGCGGTATCACGCCGCCCGCGACCTGACTCATTGCCGTTGCCACGGCCGCGCCCGCAAGCTTTAATTCATGCGGAAGGAGTATAACAAGCACCGCATCAAGCACCATGTTTGTAACGCCCGATGAAACCGTTACTATAAGGCCGAGCTGCGGCTTTTCCGCCGTTACAAAGAACGATTGGAAAAGGAGCTGCAGCACATTAAACGGCAATGCCGCAAGTATTATTATCGAGTATACTACCGCATTTTCAAGCATTTCACCTTCCGCACCGAGAAGGAGCGCTATGGGCCTGATAAACACTATTCCGAGCACCGCGAACACTACGCCGAGTGCAAATGCCGAATATACGAATAACGAAAAGTACCTGTTTGCCTTTTCCCTATCCCCTTCACCGAACGTTTTTGCAACTATGGCCGATCCGCCGGTGCCAAACATCAAACCCACGGTAGACAGTATCATCAAAAACGGCATTATAAGGTTTATTGCCGCAAACGGCGTTTTGCCCGCAAAATTTGACACAAAGAAGCCGTCCACAACGCTGTAGATCGAGGCAAACACCATCATGCCTATTGACGGCAATGTAAAGCGCAACAGCCTTCCGTATGTAAAATGATCCGATAATTGAATTTGCTTTTTCATTTTGTTTGCGCGCCCCAATCGGGCGCATTCATCCACCTTTCTTTCAGTAAGTATTACAGCTTTGCCACCTGCTCGGCAAATGCCGCAACATATTTGCCCGTCAATGACAGGTATTGTTCAATTTCACTTTCCTCCCAACCGTCAAATGCATTGCTCTCCAGTTCAAGCATCCGTGCGGCCGTTTTTGCGGCGTATATAATGCCCTGCTCCGTAAGGCACACGCGCTTTGTTTTGCCGTTAAGCCGTTCAAGGTAAATAATATTTTCCCTTTCAAGCTTTCTTATGGCGGAATTTATCGTTTGCTTACAGGTGCCGCTTTCGTAGTATATATCGCGCAGCAGACATTTTCCGCCATTATTATAGGCCGTGTAGAGCACAAGCATTACGCTGTCCGCCACGCCAAGCTTCGCGCTTACCTTATGATACAGTGCAACAAGCTCATTCGAGAGATTATTGACTCTATGCACCTTATCATAATAGTTTTTTCCCATCGTCACGCCCTCCTGTATGCAAAACGTGTATAGTATAGTATGATTTCGTACTTTAGTCAAGTGCCCGTTGCCTTTTTTCGCCATGTAATCTGCCGAAAACATGTAATCGAATCCTTCCTTTGCACATGTGTGATGTTTGCCTTTCGTCCGCAGTACGGCATCATTATATAAAATCCGCCGCAAGCTCCTTTCCTAACAGGATGGATTGCGGCGGACTGTCATGCATCGGTTATGCAAATTGTTTGCATCATTGTTTTTTAACAGCATCTTATAGGAATGCATCATTGAGAAACCGTAAACAGCGAATAGAAGTAGCCTTTTTCTGCAATCAGTTTGTCGAACGTCCCTTTTTCAACGATCAGGCCGTTTTTCAATGTGATAATACCATCATATTGTTTAAGCAAGTCTTCATCAAGGGAGTGAGTGACAACTATACTTGTAACGTCCTTTAACCCAAGTATAGCGCTTGATACCTGATATGCAGTCTCTGCATCCAAGGCTGCAGTCGCTTCATCAACAAGAAGTACCTGCGCCTTTTTCAATAGGCTCCGTGCAATGGAAATGCGCTGCTTTTCGCCGCCGCTCAGGCCGTTGCCGTTTTCACCGCAGAGATAATCTTCCCCTTTTTGCTTAATCAACTCGGAAAGTCCCGACAATGCAATGGCCCGTTCCACTTCATCCTCGGGAAAATCGGCAAACATGGTAATATTGTCTCGAATTGACGCATTGAAAATAAACACGTTCTGCTGTACCACGGATACCATTCCGTACAGGCTTTCGCCGCGCAAGGTTCTAAGCTCCGCATCGTCATAATAAATGTTCCCCGAATAATTGCCGTTGGAAGCCATTAACAAATTCAAAAGCGTACTCTTGCCGCTGCCCGATGCGCCAACAACAGCATACCGTTTTCCTGCCTTAAACTCAAGTAAAATCTCATGCAGAACAGGCTTATCCGCTTCATAGCCAAAGGATACCCCGTCAAGACGGATGCCGTTATTCAGCGTATGCTTTTCAATCGCACCATCCTCCCGAACGTTTTCATCCAGTGCATCGGCAAGCTTTACTATAAGAGCTTTTGCCGCCTTACGTTGGGCAAGACAGGTGGGAATTGCACCGATCGGGTTGAGCACATAGTTCAATAGCTGTACAAAAACCAGCACCGTGCCCGCCGTCACACCGCACCCCGATACGGCAAGCCATGCGCCCACGATAAAAACGCCAAGCTGTACTGCCACACTTGCGATGGAAGAACACATGGAAATAATAATACGTATCTTTTTACTTTTCTCCTTGGCGTTGGCTACCTTTCGAACTTCTTCGGAGAACAGCTTGCACATCTGCACCTCCGCTCGGAAGGATTTAATAACCGAAAAGCCCGCCAAGCTGTCCTTCAACGTAGACATGTAGCTTTCGTTAAGATCCGATACGCGCTTTTCCGCCACTGCCATGCGATTGCCCGCAAAAACGGATACAATTATCGGCAGTGCGGACAGCCCAACGGATACTACCGTCAAAAGCGGATTGTAGATAAGCATCATAGTCAACGCGGCGGCAAACAAAAGGCACTGCTGAATAATGTCAAACAGACTACCGACATAGTCACTTTCGATAACTGCCGCATCGTTGCTGAGAGCGGATATATACAAACTGCTGTTTTCTCCGTAAAAGGCGGAAACGCCCTTCTGTGACAGCCGCTCAAAAACATAGGTTTTGTACTGTGCCATAGCCTTCGCCATAAACCGTGGCGTAGAAAAATATGCACAGCAGGAACCCAATGCTATCATCACCACAGATGCTAAGCTCATTAAGGCAAGCTGTACAAGCGTAAATGAAACGGCCTCTCCCGACACCAGATCCAGAACCTGCTGTAATAACCATGATATCAGCAGATTCACTGCCGTGGTCAGTACGGTTTCAAAAACAGCCAGCGCAAAATAAATGCCGTTCCCGCGATAGAATTGTCGGGTATAGGGTTTGATTTTTGATTTTTTGGTGTTCATTTTGTGTGTTCTTCGTTCCCTCGGATGTGAGTCTCTTCCGGGTTTCATATAGCACCGCGGGATGATTATCCTTTGTAATCTGCTTAAAGGCTGAATTTATTCGTTATCCTCACGTTCAAGGGCAATTGAGTACCCCTTTGCGCCGTAAAGCAGGCAACGGTTCACGCGCGATATCGTTGCGCTGGATGCACCTGTCTTTTCGGCAACGGCATTATATGTGTCGCCGTTTTTCAACATGCGGGCGACCGCATACCTTTGAGCCATGGCCTGAAGTTCGTTTATCGTGCACAGATCCTCAAAGAATCTGTAGCACTCATCTTGGTTTTCAAGTCGCGCTATTGCCGCAAACAGCGCATCCATTTCTTCGCTTTTTAGTCGGCTTTCGTACATGGGAAACCTCCGGCGATATAATTCACAACTTAAATATTATATCACCCTTCGCCACCCGTCAAGAAGCTTTCAAGCTCACGCGGAGCATTTGCGCCAAATATTTTTTCGCTCGTGCCTATTGCGGCTATGTTTCCGCCGCGCAAAAATGCCACCGTATCCGCCGCACTCTTTGCAAAGGCCATTTCATGGGTCACGATCATCATGCTTATTCCGTCGGCTTTAAGCGAACGGATTATATTCAGCACATCCTTTGTGCTTTGCGGGTCGAGCGCGCTTGTAGGTTCGTCAAAAAGCAGCAACTTGGGGTGCATACACAGCGCGCGTGCTATGCATACACGCTGCTTTTCGCCGCCGCTGAGCTGATACGGCATTGCATCCTCACGACCCGCTAAGCCCACGCGGGCAAGCAACGCTTCACCCTCTTGCCTTACGGAATCCGCTTCCCTATGCTGTACGATAACAGGCGCATCGCATATATTTTGAATAACGCTTCTGTGCGGAAAAAGTTCAAAACTTTGAAACACCATGCCCAAGCTTTGGCGGCATTTGGCGGTTTCGGCCTTATCCGCATAGTGGCCGTTTTTGCAACCATACACACCGTCATAGGCTATGGAACCTTTATCCGCCCTGTCAAGCATGGCTACGATTCGAAGAAGAGTAGACTTTCCTTCGCCCGATGGGCCTATCAGTGCAAGCGTTTCCCCTCTTTCAATGCTTAAAGAAACGCCGTCAAGCACTCGCCTTTTGCCAAAGCTTTTTTCAATATTTTCCAAGCTCAGTACGCTCATATCGAATCACCTGTAATAATCAAGGCGTTTTTCCGCCCGCCCCATAAGAAATGCCACCACGGCATTGAACACATAATAGAATATCGCCGCGGCGGCAAGCGGCAACATGTTCCTTTCCGCGCTTGCTATTTGCTTTGCAAGAGTAAACATTTCCATAACGCCTATTGCAAAGGCAAGCGATGTATCCTTTATAAGCGTTATAAATTCGTTTGCCATTGGCGGGAGAATATGCTTTATCACCTGCGGCAGAACTATTCTGAAAAAAGCCTGCGTGTTAGAATATCCGAGCACCGCGGCCGCCTCTCGCTGTCCCTTGGGCACGGCGGCAATCCCCGCACGGTATATTTCCGCAAAATATGCGGCATAATTCAGCACAAATGCTATTATTACGGCATAAAACCTGTATTCATCGCTTATTCTTATCTTAAAAAGATACCATGGGCTGAAATATACCGCTATCAATTGAAGCATCAGCGGCGTGCCGCGCAGTACCGAAATATACGCCCCCGCAATAAAGCTGACAAGTCTGCTTTTGCTGCCGCGAGCCAACGCAAGGGGCAGAGCCAACGGCACCGCCCCGATAAGCGTAAGCACATATATCAGCAAGCTTGTAAGCATTCCCTGCCCAAGTTGGATTAGTATGCTTGTAAAGTTCATTCGCCCAGTATGCACACGTCGTAGCCGAACCAGTTCTCGCTTATGGTCGCAAACGTGCCGTCCTCCGCCATTTTCATCAATTCGGCCTGTACCTTATCCCTAAGTTCGGTATTACCAATGTAGAAGCCCACCGCATATTGTTCGGACTGAATAGCCTCGTCAAGTATGGTATACTCATCTTCTCTTCCCTGTATTTGATACTTTGCCACGCCTATATCCATTGCTATGGCATCAACGGCGCCGCTTTCAAGTTCCATAAATGCAGTATTGTAATCCTGAAGCTGTACAAGTTGCTTGAACGAATTGAGCAAATCTGCGTTTTCATCCTCTTCAAGCGCACTCAATGCACTGCTTTCCTGCTGTACGGCAACCGTTTTACCCGCAAGTGCGGCCTTATCGGTTATTCCGCTTTCACTGCGAACGATAAACACCTGTGAATTATCCATATAAGCCTTGCTCCACGTGTATTTATCCTCCCTGCCGTTCATTGTAAAGCCGTTCCATATGCAATCTATGGTGCCGCTTTCAAGTTCAAAATCCTTCGTGTCCCAATTTATTGGCACAAGCTGTAGTTCCCAGCCAAGCCTTGAACACAGTTCTTTAGCCATATCTATATCAAAGCCGACGTATTCGCCGTTATCGTCAAGATAGCCGTATGGCGGAAATTCGGCATCAAAGCCGAGTTTGAGAGTAAAACCGTCCTGCTGTGAAGAGCCCTGTGAGCAGCCGAAAAGCGTTAACATCGCCGCAAGCGCAAGCAGTATGCAGCTTAGTTTTTTAATGTTTACCATGGATTTATCCTCCTAAAAATTTAATACAAAATCAGTCGCTCAAATCGCGCTTCTGTATAGTATCACATTAGTGCGCTAAAGTAAAGAAGTTTTTTCGGTTTTTTTCGGGAAGTTTTTTGAGTGCGCTTTATTTCATTATTTTGTCATCCGTATGCAATACAAAAAGCCCGATACCATAAGTATCGGGCTTTTTTCGTTATGGTTTAGATCCCTTCGTAAAATGCCACTGCGGACGCAAGCTCTTCCTCTGTCGGGTGTCCCTTTGCAATGCCTCCTATAAGCTTAAACGGGCCGAACGTATTGAATCCAAAGCAGCCGTACTCGCCAAGTATCTTTGCGCCATGTTTTTTTACGGCCTGCGTTATGGCATCGGTATACCCCTTCTTCTCCGCACCATATGTATATATGAAGAAGCAAGGCTTGCCGTCGGGAAGCTTTTCTTCGGCAACTTTCAGCACACTTTTATGAAATTTTGAATAATAAATTCCCGATGCAAAGCCGATGCGGTCAAAATCATTAAGCTCTACCTTATCGGCACAGGATGCATCAACTAACGTAATTTCATGCTTTTCGGCTATGGCATCAAGCAGCTTTTTCGTATTTCCATGATGCTTTGAATAATAAACAACGGCTGTTTTCATATATAATACTCCTTGACAATTGTGGTATAAAAAATATACTATATAGCTAATCCATACACAAGTACGCAGAATAAACATACTTGGTACATTAAAGCATACCGGAGTGCATTATGAAAAAGGATCTCAGTGCGGAAGAATACTTAAATCGGGTCATGACTGCCAATGTGAGCGACAACTGTCCCATGCGAAGAACATTGGAACTGCTAAGCGGCAAATGGCGCACACACATCATATATGAGCTTTGCAAAAAGCCGCAATGCCGCTTTGGTGAGCTTAAACGTGCCGTGCCCAAAATAACCAACACGATGCTTGCCAACACTCTGCGTGACCTTGAAAGCTGCGGCATAGTTCACCGCGAACAGTTCAATGAAATCCCGCCGCACGTTGAGTATTCCCTGACCGAAAAGGGCAAGGATCTTCTGCCCGTGTTTACGGAACTTGCGAAATGGGGCGAAAACCACCTGTCATGATAGAGTCATAACTTCCGCTTGTCCTTTGCCGTAGCAGGTGTGTCATCATTGCCTGAGCGGGAGCGTTTTACCGATTTACTTCTGCAAGGGAATGGCAGTATCGGTTGTTAATGGTATATTTTGCTGTGGAGTATGACTTCGATTGGCTTCACAATTGACCCATAAATTTGAGGCGATTATTGAAAAACAGTCGCCTTTTTAGGCGTATGTTTCTTATCTCAGAGGGCCTTAGCCCTCACTGTTTATTTGCAGTGTGCCGATAAAGCTGTAATTTGAAAAACCACAGAAATCGGCAACCGCGAACAACGATTGCCGTATTTCCAAGTGAAATCAAAATTTTCTGCCGCATATTGGGCATTTCTTACCGAAAATAGTTTTCTTAATATCTACGCCGCAATAGGGACACTTGCCTCCCCCTACTATGTATTTAATGTTTTCTTGTACTTCCGCTTTGATTTTGGCAATTTGCACATCATCAAGTACCGGAAGATTCAGTTTACCAATACGATATTTCTCATCAATCTCATTAGTATAATGAGTAGCACCAGAAGAGGTAAGAACGGCAGATTGTGCACTGCGACCCAAACAATAAGTATAGGAATGCTTACTCTTATTATCACACCTGTTTGGGTACCATCCGTCAGGGTACCAATCGTATATCCACTCTCCGTAGTACGCATCCATGGAATTGAGTATCTCCGCATTTTTAAGGCCGGCCTTTGAAAGTTCGTACATGGCAGGGCTTGTATCTTTAAAAAGCTCGGGGTTGCAGCCGCCGCAATATTTTTGTTTGCCACTTCTGCACAGGTTCGCTATACGGTTCCAGAAATTCTCCCATTCCCTTGTTATTTCGGTTATGGTTTTGGAATCACAGAGCTTTTGGCAGATGTTGAAGTAGTTTTGAAGCTTCATTGTTACTTCTTTGTCCGGAGTCATTGTGCTGCTCATACAATTCCGATACCACATCCGCATAAGCCCCAGCCAACCGCGGTAATCATGCGGAAACTGCTTTGTTGCTTCGGCATAAGTTTTTTCCGCTTCGCTATACTGTTCCAAGTCGTAATAGGTTTTCGCGTTTTTCAAAAGGCGTTCGCACTCGGCTTTACCGATGGTGGTTTCTACCGTGCCCAACATTGCTTTTGCCTGTTCGGCGGTGTATTTGCACCCGCAGTGCTGGCACTGAAACAGTCCGTTGTCCATACGGATTATATCAACGCTTCCGCAAAGCTCACATTGTAATTTTTGCATAATAACGCTCCTTTTGCCGTTTCAATAAGCACTTGCCCCGTTGATTAACGGTTGGCACTTTTATTGAATTGTATTATAGAATTGTCGAATTTACAAGCCCGTTTTATACAAAATTACCGTTGCTGATATTGTATCAACAACGGTAACGGATGTGGTTGCGGGGGAAGGATTTGAACCAACGACCTCCGGGTTATGAGCCCGACGAGCTACCGACTGCTCTACCCCGCGACGATATCTCGATTGCAAGAGATATAATAACACATGCCCACTGTCGTGTCAAGCCCTTTATAAAGAATATTTTGTGGTGAAGCGTGAAACGCTATATGCAAACGGAGGTGCAGAGTATGCTTGTATTGTTTTGCAGAGTAATTATACTCTATTTTTTGGTGTTTTTTGTTATCAGGCTGACGGGCAAGCGGCAGATAAGTGAGCTTCAGCCGTTTGACCTTTGCATAACACTGCTTATTGCCGATATGGCAAGCGTCCCCGCAACGGATACGGGTATTCCGCTACTATATGGCATAGTGCCCATAGTCACGCTGTTTCTTTTACAGCAGCTTATATCCTTCCTTTCGTTAAAAAGCGAAAGCATCCGCAAGGCGGTTTGCGGTCAGCCGCTTTTGCTTATCGTGCGCGGTCAGGTGCAGGAGAGCGCAATGAAAAGCGCCCGCTACACCATAACCGACCTTACCGAGCAGTTAAGGGTTAAGGATGTTTTTTCTTTAAGCGATGTTGAATATGCAATACTTGAAACCAACGGCGAGCTTTCCGTACTGTTAAAGGGGCAAAAGCAGGTGCCGACATACGGTGATTTCGCTATGCCCTCCCCCGCCGCCGCACCCGCGCTGCTTCTTATTCAGGATGGGGCCGTTCATCCCGACACGCTTAAACGCTCAGGTCACGACGAGGCTTGGCTGACAAAGAAGCTTGCCGCCGCAGGGTGCGGTGATGTACGCAAGGTATTCTTTGCTTTTCTCAATCCGGACGGAACACTGCATTTTCAACTGCATGCGGATGCGGGTGGTCGGCATTATTCCATAGATACAAATACGAAAGAGAGTTGATTATTTATGTACAAGATTTTTACATGGGTTGACATTGCGGCGTGTATTTTGGTAATACTCATGTTACTTTTCATATTCATATACCCATACATATTCAGCAAGCGGTATTATGAACGCTTTTCGGCAATGCAGGAACGTGCGCTTCAATGCACGGATTCGGAGAGATGGAGCGAAGCGCAGACTATTACATCCGACATGGTAAATGATTTCTATGCCGCGCGCAATACACTACGCTATTATTATGACCACGCGGACATCAACGAGCTTGAGGGCTGTATATTATCCGCAAAAGAACTTATTATGCGCGAAGAAGGTGAACAGTCCTCCGCAGAGCTTGTTCACGCGCTTACGGTAGCTGATTTTCTGCGTAGCATACAGGATTTTGAGCTTGCCAATCTTTTCTGAGTATGTCGTTTGAGTAGAGCAGGTACAGTAAAGTTCACGCAACGAAAAAGTCCGAATACTTCGGACTTTTCACTGGCGGAGCGGGTGGGATTCGAACCCACGTGCAGCTCATCACTGCAAACTGATTTCGAGTCAGCCCCGTTATGACCTCTTCGATACCGCTCCATTATTTCATTTGCCATTTGCTATTATACTATTATGCGCCGCAAACGGCAAGCATAAATTCTGTCAGGCGATTTATCGATTGCTTGCGTTGACGTATTATGTTAAGCTTGCTCGCTCGCCGCGGCCGCATCGGTGCTTTATAAAACGGCGGCATCCGATTAACATCGGATGCCGCCGCAAAACTCGTTTTTAGTGAACCAAATCACATATTGTTCAGTTGTTCAAGCCTTGCTTCAAGCTTGGATAGCATTTCCTCCGCCGCGGCAAGCTTTTTACGCTCCTCGGCAATTACCTTTTCGGGTGCCTTTGCAACAAAGCCCGCATTGTTCAGTTTTCCGCTTGACCTTGCAATGTCGGAACGTACCTTTTCGGCTTCCTTATTCAGCCTTTCACGTTCCTTGTCAACATCGATAAGGTCGCTTAACGGGATGAAAGCTTCCGCCGCCTGCGCCACGGCAGAAACCGCATTTTCGGGTATACCCGCCTTGTCCTGTTGGACAGAAACCTGCTCGGCGCCCGCAAGCTTTTTGATATAGGGTATGCAGGCTTCAAGCGCTTCCGCCCTTGTGCCATGGGTAACAAGCGTCATGTTCAGCTTGCGCGATGGTGCAACGTTCATTTCGGCGCGGATGTTCCTTGTTGCACGGATAAGGTCCATTACCTCTTCCATGGTTTCCGCCTCGGCAGGGAAATCCCATTCGTCATGTGCCGCCGGCCATGCGGAACGCATAATGGTTTCCTCATGGTTGGGCAGATTAAGGTAAAGTTCCTCGGTTATAAACGGCATGAACGGATGCAGCAGTTTCAATGAATCCGTAAGTGCGCGGCACAGGATTGCGCGAACATTCGCCTTCTGGGTCTCATCTTCGCCGTTAAGGCGCGGCTTGGCAAGCTCGATATACCAGTCGCAGAATTCCGTCCAGACAAAGTCATATATCTTCTGTGCGGCAAGGTTAAGGTCAAAACCGTCCATATTTGCTGTGATCTCGCGTATAATGCCGTTCAATCTGTTAAGCAGCCACTTATCCGCAATGTCAAGTTTGGATATATCAATGTCGCCAACCTCGGCATCGCCTATGTTCATAAGCACAAATCGGGTTGCGTTATATAGCTTGTTGCAGAAGTTGCGTGCGGCTTCCACCTTTTTGGTGCCAAAGCGCATGTCTCCGCCCGCACCGTTGCCCGTAACAAGGCTGAAGCGCAGGCTGTCCGCACCGTACTGACGGATTATTTCAAGCGGGTCTACGCCGTTGCCAAGAGATTTGGACATTTTTCTGCCAAGTTCATCCCTGACAAGGCCGTGAATATACACATGGGAGAACGGCTTTTTGTGCATTACTTCGGTGCCGAACACTATCATTCTCGCTACCCAGAAGAATATTATATCGTACCCCGTAACAAGCGTGCTTGTGGGATAGAAGTATTCAAGCTCCTTTGTGTCATTCGGCCAACCGAGCGTTGAGAACGGCCACATGCCGCTGGAGAACCATGTGTCCAGCACATCTTCGTCCTGATGCAGTTTGCCGCCGCACTTGGGACAGCAATCGGGTGCGGTTTCGGCAACGATGGTTTCGCCACAATCATCGCAATAGTAGGCGGGAATCCTGTGACCCCACCAAAGCTGGCGGGAAATACACCAATCGCGTATATTTTCCATCCAGTTATAATAGGTTTTATCAAACCGTTCGGGCACGAATTTGATTTCCCCACTGCGCACGGCCTCAATGGCGGGTTTGGCAAGCGGCTTCATGCTTACGAACCACTGCTTGCTCACAAGCGGTTCAACCGTGCTGTGACAGCGGTAGCAGGTGCCGACGTTATGACCATAAGGTTCTATTTTTACAAGGTTGCCCGCCTCGCGTATATCCTCGACAAGCTTTTTGCGGCATTCCATTGTGGTAAGTCCTTCATATGCGCCGCCAAGCTCGTTTATATGACCGTCATCGGTAAACACACGCATTATGGGCAGATTGCACCTTACGCCCACTTCAAAGTCATTCGGGTCATGTGCGGGGGTTATTTTAACGGCGCCCGTACCGAATTCTTTTTCGACATATTCATCGGCAACAATGGGTATTTCGCGGCCGACCACGGGTATTACCACGGTTTTGCCGACTATATCCTTGTAACGTTCATCCTCGGGGTGCACGGCTATTGCGGTATCACCCAGTATGGTTTCGGGGCGAGTGGTCGCAACGGTTATTGAATAGCTTTTATCGGGTGCATCATAGCGCACATGCCAAAGATGGCTCTGCTGTTCTTCGTATTCAACTTCAGCATCGCTAAGCGCGGTCTTGCAGTGCGGACACCAGTTTATTATCCTGTCGCCGCGATAAATAAGGCCCTTGTTATACAGGTCGACAAACACCTTCGTAACGGCCTTTGAGCAACCTTCATCCATTGTAAAGCGTTCACGTTCCCAGTCGCAGCTTGCGCCGAGTTTTCTGAGCTGTTTGACTATTCTTCCGCCGTATTCGTCTTTCCATGCCCATGCGCGCTTCAAAAACTCTTCACGGCCTATGTCGCGCTTATCAATGCCCTCCTTGGCCATTTGCTCGATTATTTTGACTTCCGTTGCAATGGATGCATGGTCGGTGCCCGGCAGCCAAAGCGTTTCAAAGCCGGCCATACGCTTATACCTTATCAGTGCATCCTGAAGCGTTTCATCTATTGCATGGCCTATGTGAAGCTGACCCGTTATATTCGGTGGCGGAATAACTATGCAGTACGGTTCCTTATCGGGATTGGGCTCGGCATGAAAATAGCCGTTGCTTTCCCATTTTTCATACAGCCTGTCTTCCACGCCCTGATGGTCGTAGGATTTGGGCATATCGTTCATTATGATATCCTCCTTAAATGTTTTGTAAATTAAAAGGAGCCTTCGTCCGAACAATAAAGGACGAAAACTCCGCGGTACCACCTTTGTTGGGCATTGCTGCCCCACTCATGCTGCCTTAACGCGGCGCATACGTTTCGAGCTACTGACATTTCACCCGAAAAAGCTCCAAAGCGACATTCCGCCAACCTTCATAAGCAACCCTTTCAGCCAACGGAGCTGCATCTCTGATACAAAGGGGAAAGCGTACTCCTCTTCTTCCCTGCTAATTATGTATTCTATTCGCACAAAAACGCTTTGTCAAGAAAAATCAACCGTTTCTCTCCAAAATATCCTTGAACTCTGCTTTAAGAAACAGTCTGTAATCCTCAGCGGCGGCGGCATATTCGCTTCGTATGTTTTTTCTGTCCACGCATACATGCCCTGCGGAAGATCGTTGTATCTTCTTATGCTGATAAGGCTCTCACTTTCGGCTTTAAGCAATACCTCGATGGCTTATTTACATATTGATGCCGCACATGGTAAAATGCAACAAGTCGGAGGTGTGACATATGGTATCTCTTCCAAATGATTTTCTGAAGCGAATGCAAAAAGAACTGCGTGATGATTATGCGTCATTCGTGCAAAGCTATGATAACGAACCCGTAAGGGGTCTGCGCGTTAATACGTTGAAGGCATTGCCCGATGAAACGATTCCGCTTTGCAATAAACGGCTTGAGCGTGTAGAGGGTACGCTTGACGGGTTCAGGCTGAAGGAAGCATGGGAAGGCGTAGGCTCTACCCCCGTACACATGGCGGGACTTATTTATATGCAGGAACCGAGCGCAATGCTCCCCGTATCCATTGCCGATATACATCCCGCAATGCGCGTGCTTGATATGTGCGCTGCCCCCGGCGGCAAAACGGGCGCGGCGGCGGCAAAGCTTTGCGGCAGCGGAATACTCATATCAAATGAGGTAGTTCCGAGCCGCGCAAAAATTCTTTCTTCGACGATAGAGCGTATGGGCATTACGAATGCGGCCGTTACATGCTGCCGCCCTGATGAAATAGCCCGTCTGCTCCCGAATTTTTTCGATAGGGTCATAGTGGATGCACCGTGCAGCGGCGAAGGTATGTTCAGAAAGGATTCCCGTGCGGTGGAAGAATGGAGTAAAGAGCATGTTTCCTCCTGCGCGGCAAGACAAAGGCTGATACTTGAAAGCAGCGCACAATGCGTTGCACCCGGCGGTATGCTTATATATTCCACATGCACGTTTTCGCGCGAGGAAAACGAGGATAATATAGAATCGTTTCTTGCCTCTCACGGCGAATTTGAACGTATTGAACAGCACAAATTGTACCCGCATACGTTCAAGGGAGAGGGGCATTATGCCGCCGTTTTAAGGCGGTGCGGCACACATTTGGACGAATATGTGCAATTAAAGCTGCCCTTATGCAAAGATAAGGCTTACCTTGACTTTATAGATGATACTTTTTCGGTGATTCCAAGCGGCACCGCTTCCCTATTTGGCGGCAGCATATGCCTTGTACCACAGGGCATACCGCAAGCACTGCTGCCAAGGCTGAAGCACGCCATAGGCGTATATGCGGGCGAAGTACAGCACGGCCGTTTTGTTCCGCACCACAGCCTTGTAATGGCCGAACATGGCGGCATATACAAAAGAAAGCTTACGCTTGACGAAAACGATTCGCGCCTTAAAGCCTATATGCGCGGTGAGGAAATAGACTGCCCCGCCGATTGGCGCGGTTATTGTGCCGTAGCTTATCGCGGTCACAATATAGGTTGGGGCAAGGCCGTAAACGGGCGAATGAAAAATCACCTGCCCAAGGGGCTTAGGGTGTGGTGAACGGGTATAAGCATCCGCGCAAAACCGTAAAATGCGGTTTAACACCTCTCCTCCGAAAATACAAAACCGCTGTACTGCCAAAAAATACAGCGGTTTCTTTTTTTTGCAATACGCATTTAGCGGTGCGGTTTATGTGTGTGTCAAGGAAAAGGGCAAAGCAGTTTTATTCTGTATAATACTGCGCCTGTGCGTGCCACAGCTCATAGTATTTGCCGTTTGTATCGGCAACCAGCGTTTCGTGAGTACCTTGCTGAATAACTGCGCCCTCGTGGAACACGGCAATTTCATCGCAGAATTTACAGGAGGACAGGCGGTGAGAAATGTAGATTGCGGTCTTGTCGCCTGCAATTTCATCAAACTTTTCGTAAATCTCCGCTTCTGCTATCGGGTCGAGTGCCGCGGTCGGCTCGTCAAGGATAATGAACGGAGCATCCTTATAGAGAGCACGGGCAATGGCAATCTTTTGCGCTTCGCCGCCCGAAATACTTACGCCTGACTTTTCCAAGTCCTTATACAGGTAAGTGTCCAATCCGTTGGGCATGGAATCCAATCTTTCGCCAAAACCGATTTTTCGCAGGCAATCTTCGGCCCTTGCTCGGTCATAATCGGCGCTTGCCGCTACATTTTGCCCAAGCGGTAAGGCCACCAGTTGAAAATCTTGGAACACCACGGAAAAGATGTTCAGGTAATCATCGTATCGATATTTGCGGATGTCGATACCATTGAGTAAAATCTGCCCCTCCGTAGGATCGTACAAGCGGCACAGCAGTTTGATGAAGGTGGTTTTGCCCGAGCCGTTCATGCCCACCACGGCCAAACGAGATCCGACCTTGAACTTCATGTTTACATGGCGAAGTGCCCAAATATCGCTGCCGGGGTACTTAAAAGACACATCTTTGAATTCCACCTCGTACTCGCGATCATCCCGTTTTTCGGTCGGCAGACTGCCCTGATACATGTCGTTGGGTATCTCCATGAAATCCCGAATGGCATACAGATAGTCGGCGTTTTGCGGAAGGTTTCCCACGGCTTGGAACAGTTCGGAAATACCGTTGCATAAATTGGTTACCGCACCCACATATTGGGTTACGGAACCGATTCCGAAGGCTCCCGCCCAAGCTTTCAAGCACACGAACACATATGAAATTCCGATGAGCAGCACGCTGACAGCGGTGGCCGCCGTATCCAGTGGTGCCAGTTCGCGACTGCAAATGCGGCAGGCAGGCGACCCTTTGGAAAAAATGCGATTATCCTCCATCACCTGCGTTGCAAGCTCCTGCTGGTCATACATTCGCACGTCCACACAGCGTGCAGTAGACATATGCAAAGTGGCAAATGTGTTCCAGACCCGACCGTAACGGTTTTGGTAGGGCCATAGTTTTTTGTTTACAGCAGTGCTTTTGGCGGATAGCCATGAGGACAGAATCGTTCCGCCCAACAGAAGCACGATAACCGCTACGGACACATAGCCGCTATTCAGCGCGGCCCATGCACCTTCCGAAACCTTTTGGCTGAACAGGCTGACCGTAAGGGTAACGGCACCGACAACGGATGCCACGCCGCCCACTATTGTTTCGCAATACCAGTTGTGGAGTTTAGTGAAGCCGTAGACGTTTCCCATCCGATATTTTACCATAGAATAGCGCAAATCATTCGTTCGCGGTGCTTCCACCGCCGCGAAATCCATGTCCATCATCTTGTCGGCCATCAGTTTATCTTCGTGCCACATTTCCATGGAGTGAACGGATTCTTTCCATCTGTAAATAATTTCGGATAGCAGCTTCAATCCGCCCGTGACGCATACCGTAAGAGTGATCCACTTCCACAAAACGGACGGAACCCGACTGCCTGCCAGTTCATTAATAAGCTGTGCGGACAGCCAAACGGTGACATATGGAGTTATCGCTCTCACAATGGCATACAGCGATGTAGAGAGAAAAAGTTGCGGATCAATTTTCCACCAGACCTTTGTTGCCCACAGGTGAACATCGATAACATCGCGCCATTTTTTCTTATTCTTCATGGTCATTACCTCCCTCGCGATAGTATTTGCTCTGGACGTTGAACAGATTGCAATAGCTGCCGCCCAACGCCATCAGCGCATCATGCGTTCCTTCTTCCGCAATGCGCCCGTCGGCAAGAAAAATAATGCGATCGCAAAAGCGGGTGGATGCCAATCTGTGAGAGATATATATGGAAGTACGACCCGCAGTCATTGTGCTGTATTTTTGGTAAATGTCATTTTCCGCAATGGGGTCAAGGGCCGCCGTAGGCTCATCCAATAGCAGAATGGGTGCATCCTTATACAGTGCCCTTGCCAGCATCAGCCGCTGAAGCTGACCGCCTGACAGTTCAACACCATTATCGCTGATGGTTCGGCCCAGCATAGTGTCAAGTCCCTGCGGTAGCTTGGAAATCGCCTCCGTCAGCCCTGCCTGCTCCACGCAGAAGCGAAGCCGTTCCTCATCAATATTTGTAGTGGACTGAGCCACGTTTTGAGCAATGGTAGCCTGCAATCTGGAGAAATCCTGAAAAACGGCGGTGAACAGAGTGTAATAATCCCTGCGGTTAAACTGCCTTATGTCCTGCCCGTTAAGTAGCACGCGACCTTGTGTCGGGTCAAGCAAACCGCTGAGCAATTTAATCAGTGTAGTTTTTCCAGCACCGTTAAGTCCCACTATGGCCAGCTTTTCTCCCGGATGTACGGTAAGGTTCATGTGAGATATGGTATCGTTCTCCGCTCCCGGGTAGCGGAAAGATACATCCTCCAGTTTCAGCTCATACCTATCAAAATCCGTCTTATTGACCGATTTTCCGTTTTCAAACTTGAAGGGCTCAGGCCACTCGAAATATTCCCGAAATTCACAGATTTGTTGACTGCTTTTATACAGGTCGGCGGTGCTGTTCAGAATCATTGCAATCCATGAAGTAAAGCCTGTTACTGTGGAAAAATACAGCAGAAATTGCGATGCCGTCAATTGTCCGTCAATGGCCATGCGAATCAAAAAAATATAGGCGACAGCGTTCCTTGCAACGGTCATTACCACATCCGCAAGCTTTGCCGCCAGGTACCGCCTATCCCTGCGGGCACAGAAACCGCGCCATACCGCTACAATACCGTTATATATATCATTAAGCCATGCCCGCATACCGAACAGTCGAATATCTTTGGGCATTTCGTTTTTCATGGCCAGATTGATGACATAATTTCGGCGCAGGCGAATCTCGACAGATTCCTCACGATGACGATATTCCCATTCGGCGGCCAGCTTCCCTGCTACATAACCCACCACGGTAGTAACTATTACCGTTATCACAAGTAAAGCATTCAGTTCTTGCATAATCAGCAGATACAGCGCAAAGCCGATTACCGCCGACAATAATGTCATCAGTTGCGGAAACACGCTGTAGATGCTGAAATGGGGATTGCCCGAGGTAGCCATCATTGCATCATTCTGTTTCCCGCGAAATTTGGGGTCTAACTGGTTTGGGTAGGCCGTCATACAGCCGTGGCGAAGGATAGCAACGCTCAGAGCATCTTGCAAACGCATATGGCCGATGTGTTTAATGCTTTCCATGTATGTTTTCAGGCATTGTGTTATAATCAGTGCCAACGTAAAAAAGCAAATGGTGCCAAGTAGTTCCATCAACGGAACAGCCTGTTCTACTTTATCCAATATTACCGGCGCAATATATAGTTGCACCAAATTAGTGACGATTCCCAATGCCGCGGATGCGGCGGGCAATACCAACAGGAGCTTTGAATGCTTCCATGCAAGACGAATGGCGTAGGCCGCATTCTGCGCAATAGTATATTTTGGTTTTTCTTTGAATTTCATTGTTCTACCTCCTGCGGGTATGTTACATCAAAGAAAATGAAAAAATGCAATTCATGCGCGAACGGTTCAAATCCGAGCGTGAATTGCACACTTGTGCTTATAGTGGCAGCATTAGCTCCGTAGCGAAAGTGCCCTCCTCGTTCTGGCGGTTCACATAGCCGCCATACTTATCCGCAAGGCGGTCAATCCGCATCAGTCCGAAACCGTGAGCATCCGAATCCTTTGTGGAAATATAGGTTGAGCCGACCCTTTTTACCTCTCCGCCAACGGAATTGGTCACGCAAATGTAAAGCTGTTTTTTCAAAATGCCAATGTAAACCCGAATAAAGCGTTCCTCATTTTCGCTCTGCCTTAGGCATGCTTCCATAGCATTGTCCAGCAGATTGCCTATGATGGCACACAGATCGATTTCAGATATTCGCAGCTTAGCGGGAATGGTAGCTTTGGCATTGACGGTGATATTCTTGGACTTAATCAATGACAGTTTGCTGTTCAGAATGGCATCCACCATCACATTGCCCGTTTTCAGCACGGTATCCACGGTCGTAAGATCGTCATTGAGCATCCAAAGGTATTTTCGCAGTTCCTCGGGGTTGTCCGTCATAGCAAGCATGGCCTGAATATGATTGTGGTAATCATGCCGCCAAACGCGCATCTGTCGGTAGATGTTATCTACCTCATCGCAGTGCTTGGTGATCAGATCATTCTGATAGGCGGCAATGCGGCGGTCAATGGCTTTACCGAAGATAATATCAAACAGTTTCATCTTTATCACCTGCGTAATAGGAAACGAATGCCTTATGTACGGCCACCGCGGCACTCCTTGACAAGGGCAGAGCCTTGCCGCTGTCAAGAATTACCTCCGTCCTGGAAAGGCGGGCAATGTGCTTCAATCCGACAATGTAGGAACGATGACAACGGACAAATCCCTCACCCAGTAGTTTTTCCGCTTCGGATATGGGCATTTTGATTCGAATGGTATCTTTCTCGGTTACTATGGCAACGGTATGCGAAAAGGCTTCCGCATACTGCACATGAGAAACGGGAATGCGGAGCATCTCCCCGCCGGTCGGAAGCAGAATTACCCGCTCGGTTTTTTGCGCGGCAATGGCAGCTCTGTTCAGCACATTAAACAGCTTATCCTGCTTTACGGGCTTCATAAGATAGTGAAGTGCGGACACTTCATAGCCCTCACCGATGTAATCCGCAAAGCCCGTGATGAAAATGATCTGAACCGTATCGTTGTTCTTGCGGAGCTGCTTCGCCATCGTTACGCCGTCCATGGTGCCCATTTCAATGTCTAAGAGCAGAACATCGTAGTCGCTTTCCTCCGCATAGTGGAACAGGAAGCTCTCCGCGGAAGAAAAAGTGTCGGTATGCACCACATGACCGAAAGATGCCGCCCAAGCCTCTACCATA
>CAZTFU010000008.1:28286-78988 GCA_964612925.1 uncultured Clostridium sp.
AAAAGTGTCGGTATGCACCACATGACCGAAAGATGCCGCCCAAGCCTCTACCATATTCAAAACATATTGTCTGTCTGCGTCACAATCGTCGCAGATCGCAATTTTATACTTCATGTTCTCACCATACTTGCCCGCGCCGATAGGGGCAGGCAGTTTTATTCCGCATCGGTCACATCCGACCCGTCCATGTTCGCTTCTGTCTCTACGCTACAGATTTTGAAGTTTGGACAATAAACATACCGTCTCAACATGTGCCGTTTGCGGGAACATGTCAACGGGCTGTGCGGAATCGAGCGTGTAGCCAAGTTCCCCAAGTATGCCCACGTCGCGTGCAAGCGTTGCGGGGTCGCAGGATACATATATCACCCTGCCTGCTCCGCTTGCCGCCACTGCTTCAAGCACGGCGCGGTTACAGCCCTTGCGCGGCGGGTCAAGCACGATAACATCGGCACCGTTGCCCTTGCTTATAAGTTTTGGCAAGGCTTCTGCCGCATCCGCACATATGAATTCGGCATTGTTTACGCCGTTTAATTCGGCATTGCGTTTTGCGTTTTCCACTGCGGGTGCAACATTCTCTATACCGATAACATGCTTGGCATATTTTGACAGTATCATTGATATCGTGCCTGCGCCGCAATATATGTCCATTGCTTCAAACGGAGCATCCTTGGGAAGAAGAGTCTCCACCTGTGCATAAAGCTTTTCCGTCTGCACGGGGTTCACCTGAAGGAATGAGGCCGCGCTTATTTCAAACTTAAAGCCGCACAACTCTTCCGTAAGGGTATCATCACCCCAAAGGGTTTCATATTCGCTGCCAAGTATAACGTTTGTGTTGGAATCGTTACGGTTGAGGATTATGGATCTCAGCCCCGTACAGCGTTCCTTTAGCATGTCAATAAGCAGATTCAACTTTTTGGGGCGGCCCTTTGCAACTATCACGGCCATTATGTCGCCGTTTGCGGTTATCCTACCCACAACGTGGCGAAGCGTGCCGCGCCCGCTTTCTTCATCATACGGAAGAATATCATTTTCTTCTGCCCAGCAGTGCACCGCCGCCGCCATATCATACAGGGCTTTATTCTCGATAAAACAACCGTTTATCGGCACAAGGCGGTGACTCCTTTGCGCAAAAAAGCCAAAGCACATGCGCCCGTCCACCATTGCAAACGGAAATGCCGCCTTGTTACGGTAATTATAGGGAACGTCCATGCCTATTGTCGGCAGTACATTTGCATTTTCCACCTTGCCTATGCGTTTTAGCGCATTTGCAACGACCGAATGCTTATATTCAAGCTGTGCCTTATAATCCATGTGCAGAAGATTGCACCCGCCGCAACGCATAAATGCGGGGCAACGGGGCTCCCGCCTGAATTCGCTCGGCGTTATCACATCCGTAAGCTTACCGACGGCATAGTTCGGCGCGGCCTTTATTATGTGCGCCTTTACCCGCTCATTTGGCAGTGCAAACGGCACAAAAACCGCAAGTCCCTCATATCTGCCCACGCCCTGTCCCTCCGAGCCGAGAGAATCTATTTCAAGCTCTATATCATCGTTCCTGTTAAGCGGACCCGTTACTGCCTTTTTTGCCATTCTGCATTATCTCCCCATTCAGATTAAAACCGCGCAAGCACGGAATTGAAGCGGAACAGCTTATCGTCAAAGCTATCCTGCATATTAACGGCCTCATCTATGCTTACGTCTATTATTTGATTGTTCCTTATTCCTACCGCACGACCGCCTATATCCTGTGCAAGTAATTCAACGGCGCGCTGGCCGAGCCTTGCCGCAAGAATCCTATCAAATGCAGTGGGATTGCCGCCGCGTTGAATATACCCCGGCACTATGGCCTTTGCTTCAACATCGGTATGTTCCGTTACAAAGCGGGCAAAATCCTCCGCATGGCCTGCACCTTCCGCAATTATGACTATGCTTGTAAGCTGCCCGCGCAGTTTGTTCTTCGCAAGCTGTTTTGCACAATCGTCCCAATTTACGGGTTCTTCCGGAACTATTATAAGATCTGCGCCGCCCGCAATGCCGCTCCACAGTGCGATATCGCCGCAATTGCGTCCCATCACCTCAACAACGCCGACCCTGTCGTGCGCACGCATGGTGTCACGAATCTTGTATATTTCATCGGTTATGGTGTTTACCGCAGTGGTAAAGCCAATTGTGTAGTCGGTATACCCCATATCATTGTCAATGGTTCCGGGCAGACCTATTGTGAGTATTCCGTTTTCATAGAGTTTCTTTGCACCGCGGTAACTGCCGTCTCCGCCTATTATTATAAGACCGTCTATATCATATGCATGCAGCATGTTCATGGCCTTTTCAAAGCCGCTTTCTTGCATAAACTCTTCGCTTCTTGCAGTCCTCAGAACCGTGCCGCCCTTATGCATAACGTTTGCAACGTCAGCATGTGTAAGCTGACGTATTCTGCCCTCTATAAGCCCTTTATAGCCGTGGAATATGCCCATAACATCCATTCCGCGGTAGTCTGCTTCCTTAAAAACAGCGCGTATTGCCGAATTCATGCCCGGCGTATCACCGCCGCTTGTCAGCACGCCTATCTTTTTCATACTCATCTATTCTCCCTTTTTCATCTTCACGTTATCCTGCCCAAGCAGTTCATAAAGCACATCAAGCACCGCATCGGACGGATTCACAAACATTTCCTTTGGCGCAAGCTGTGTGCGTTTCGTGTTGGGGTCATGCAGTATTACGGGCACATTCCCCGGAAAGCGTTTAAGCACCGTCATCAGCCTGTCCATTATTTGTGTGTTTTGTGTGTCAAGCCTGAGATATATCTTTTCCGATGCACTGCGCTTCATAAGTGGCTGCACATCGTCTATCAATACCATGTTGTCCTGCTCATCGCGCACATTCAATCGCCCCGATATTATGACCTTTGCATCGTCATTAAGCAATGACGCATACTTTGCAAAAACCGACGGAAATGCCATACACTCTATCGTTCCCGTTGTATCCTCAAGCGTACAGTAGGCCATCATGCCGTTGCCCGAACGGGTAAGCTTTCTTTGAACGTGGGTGATTATTCCGCCGAGCTTCACCTTGTCACCCTCCTGCGGGCCCGTAGGTGCGGAATTTTCCGCCGCATTTGCGGTAAGGGCCGCCGCCGTATTCGGCAGTTGAGAGAGTATATCCGCATAATCGTTCAGCGGGTGGCCGCTTAAATATATTCCGAGCGTTTCATGCTCCATGTCAAGCAGCTGTGCATCGGGGTATTCCTCAATGTCTGGCAGCTTAACAAAGCTTTTGCGTATGCTTTCTCCGCCGCCTATATCAAATAAGCTCATCTGTCCCGAGGCGCTCTGTTTCCTTTCGCCCGCGGCGATGGTAAGTACCTTTTCGTAAACGGCCATAAGCTGTGAACGCTTGGCACCCGTTCCGTCAAAGCAACCGACCTTTATCATGGCTTCAACCATGCGTTTGTTTATATCACCCGCACGGTTTGCAAAATCGGTAAAATCATCAAATTCGCCGTTCCTGTCGCGTTCGCGTATTATGTCGCGCATTGCCCCTTCGCCCACGTTGCGTATACCCGCAAGGCCAAAGCGTATTTTCCCGTCCTCAACGCTGAATTTTTCGCGACTTTTGTTTATATCGGGCGGCAATACGGTAATTCCCATCTTACGCGCAGTGCTTATATACCCCGCAAGCTGATCTACGCTGCTTATAAAGCTGTTAAGCATGGCGGTCATAAACTCTACGGGATAATATGCTTTAAGATAGCCCGTTCTGTATGCAAGCACGGCATAGCACGCCGCATGGGGCTTATTAAACGCATATGACGCAAAATCCGCCATGGCATCGAATATCTTATTTGCTGTGTCAGCATCAATGCCGTTCCTTACGGCACCCGGTACGGTAACAACGCCGTTTTCCTCTATGCCGTAAACAAAGTTATGCCTTTCCTTCTGCATAACATCGTGCTTCTTTTTTGCCATTGCGCGACGGACAAGGTCGCTCCTGCCCATTGAATAGCCCGCAACGTCGCGCACAATGCGCATTACCTGTTCCTGATACACCATACAGCCGTATGTTGCATTAAGCGCGGGGCGCAGCTTTTCATGCAGATACGTTACCTTGTCCGGGTTATTTTTGCCCACAAGGTATTTCGGTATTTGATCCATCGGGCCCGGACGGAAAAGCGATATCCCCGCTATAAGATCTTCAAGGCAGCCCGGTCTTAATTGAAGCATAAACTGCTTCATACCCGCCGATTCAAGTTGGAACACCCCGTCCGTATCGGCTGCCGATATCATTTCATATACACGCTTATCGGTATAATCCTTCAGCTCCTTGTCGGGCACGCGCTTTCCCTCTTCGCGTATAAAGTCAAGCGTATCCCGTATTACGGTAAGCGTTCTCAGCCCAAGGAAATCCATTTTCAGCAGTCCGAGTTCCTCGATTATTTCTTTATAAAACTGGGTCGTGACTATATCACCGTTGCGTTGCAGGGGTACAAGCTCACTTATCGGCTCCGCACTTATAACAACTCCCGCCGCATGGGTACCCGCATTGCGCGGTAAACCTTCAAGCTTTAAGGAAAGGTTAATAAGCTTTGTAACGGTCGGGTCGTTATCATAAAGTTCCTTCAGCTCCGCAGAAACCTCAAGTGCCTTTGAAAGCGTCATGTCAACGGTGCGCGGAATAAGCTTGGTTATTCTGTTCACGTCCTGTAGCGGCACTCTCAACGCTCGTCCGACGTCCTTCACTACCGCCCTTGCCGCAAGGGTTGAAAACGTGATTATTTGGGATACGTTGTCCTTACCGTATTTATCGACAACATAATCAATTACCTCCTGTCGCCTTTCAACGCAGAAGTCAATATCAAAGTCGGGCATGGATACACGCTCCGGATTAAGAAAACGTTCAAACGGCAAATCGTAAAGCAGCGGGTCTACGTCCGTTATGTCAAGTGCATACGCCACAAGGCTGGCCGCGCCGCTTCCTCTGCCCGGGCCCACGGCTATTCCGTTCTTATGAGCAAACGCCACAAAGTCATACACTATAAGGAAATAATCCGTAAAATCCATATTGCGGATTATTTCAAGTTCCATGTTAAGCCTTTCGTATGCGGCATCATCCGCATTTGGCATTTTAACCTTCAGCCCGTCCTCGGAAAGCTGTTTCAAGTATTCAAAATTGTCCATACCGTCGGGCGCGGTAAAGCCCGGCAAATGCCTTTCGCCAAAGGTTATGGTAACGTTGCATTTTTCGGCAACCTCTGCCGTGTTTTCAATCGCATATTCGTAGCCCTTCAGCGCCAAGCGCATTTCCTCTTCACTTTTAAGGTAAAACTCGTCCGTTTCCATGCGCATGCGGTTTTCTTCGTCAACAAATTTGGCTGTTTGTATGCACAAAAGCAGGTCCTGCGCCTCGGCGTCGGCCTTATCGACATAATGTATATCGTTTGTTGCAACGGCCTTTATGTCAAGCTGTCTTGCAAGTTCAGCAAGCCTCGGCAAAACCTCAAGCTGTTCGCTCAGGCCGTGATTTTGCAATTCAATATAAAAGTCATCCTTAAAAACGCCCTTCAAGCGCAGTGCAAGTGCGCGCGCTTCATCATATCTGCCGTGCAGCAGTGCCTGCGGTATGCTGCCCGCAAGGCAGGCAGACAAGCATATAAGTCCTTCGCTGTATTTTTCAAGTATGTCGTAATCTATTCTCGGCTTATAATAAAACCCGTCAACAAACGCTATCGAGCTCAGCTTTACAAGGTTTTTGTACCCCGTTTGGTTCTTTGCAAGCAAAATAAGGTGGTTGTATTCTCTTACGCCTTCCCTATCGTATAGCGAAGCAGGCGCAACATAGGCCTCCATTCCGATTATAGGCTTTATGCCCTGCTTTACGCATTCCTTGTAGAAGTCTATCACGCCGTACATAACGCCGTGGTCGGTTATGGCAATGGAGTCCATTTTAAGCTCCTTTGCACGCGATACAAGCGCGGGTATTTTTGCCGCACCGTCAAGTAAACTGTATACCGTATGCACATGTAAATGCGTAAAACCGCTCATTCGCCGTCCTCCTCACCGTGCATCTTGCCACCGCCGTGCAGACGAATATCCTCCGCTATTTCGGAAAGCTTTTTCAGCCTGTGCGTAAGGCAGGATTTTGTTATTTCAAGCTGAGCGGCAAGCTCGTTCAGCGTGGCTTCGGGGTCGTTCAATCGCGCCTCCGCCGTTTGCATCAACTTGTCACTGAGACTTTCAAGCCCCCGTTCCCTTATTATAAGCTCTATATCCATTCTTTGCTGTGCAGAAGCCTTTGCCGCCTTTTGCATGTTTGCATCCTCAAAATTGGTGCGGCGGTTTATATCGTTCGCCATGAACCTCAGTACGCGAATTTCTTCAAACTGCATTGTACCGTTCATGGCACCCACAAGGCGCAAAAAATCCGCAACACTTTCGCCTTCTTTAAGATAGACTATATAGTTGGCCTTTCTCGGCGTTACCTTTGCGCGTATGCCGTATTTTTCCGCAATCGTGCGCAGTGTTGCGGCAAATTGTTCCTGCCGTGTGACTATTTCAAGATGGTAGCCTTTTTTCGGGTCATTAACCGAACCGCCGCCAAGGAATGCCCCGCGCAAAAGGCACCGCATACGCTCATCGCTTTGTATCATTTCATCGGGTATTCTGCCGGGTTCAAAGTCGGCTTCATCCTCCGCGGGCAGGCTGCCGCAATCAATAAGCAGTCGCTTGCAGTCGTCCCCCGATATGTGCGTTACTATGCTGCTGCGTTTAAGCCCCTCCTGCTTGCGCTGTGAAAAGCTTGCATTAAGGCCGTACAGCTCCGCGGTAAGGTTTTTGGCAAGCTCTGCGACCTTTTCGTTTTCGCTTACGTATTCTATTCCAAGCCCGCCGCGGCCAAGCGTTACCGCCGCCGCGGTATGCGTAAGGCCGCAAAGCAGGCTAAGCTTTTCGCCCCTGTTTTGCAACTTTATCCCAACAAGTTCTTCCTTTAGCGTTGACGAAAAAGACATTTTTCCTTACTTCCCTTCTCCCATGCGCTCAACAATATCAGCGGCCTCTATTCCCGCATCACGATGTATCAATCGGGCAAGATAGTGTTCTCCCATGCGCCTATACATTTCCTCCGCCGCGCAGACCGAACGGTGCCTGCCGCCCGTACAGCCGAACGCCACAAGAAGCCGCCTTTTCCCCTGCTTTATAAATGCGGGTATGAGCATTTTAAGCATGTTTTCAGTCTGCTCGATAAACGTGATATAGGTCTCGTCCGCTTCAATAAAGTCGCGCACACTCTTGTCCCTTCCGCTAAGGTGCCTAAGCCCTGCCTCATAAAACGGGTTCGGGCTGAAACGCATATCGAACACAATGTCCGCTTCAAGCGGCACGCCGCGCTTATAGCCGAAGCTTTCTATCGTAAGCTGAAACTTTGCCTTGCTCTCTGCGCCAAAGTATTCTTCAAGTCTCCTCTTCAGCTCCATTGGTTTAAGCTCGCTTGTATCTATTATATATTCCGCCCTGTCCCTGAAGAATGAAAGCAACTCCCGTTCGGCGCGTATACCTTCACCTATGTCAACATTCAGCGGGTGCGGACGGCGACTTTCGTTGTAGCGGCGTTCCAGTACATCATCCCTGCATTCAAGGTAAAGTATTCTGAAACTTATCGGCAGCATGCAAAGCTGCATGTGTGCCTGCTGCAATTCGCCCGCAAGCACGCTTTCCCTCCCGTCTATAACTACCGCAGCCTTTTCTACAGGCGGCTTAGATTCACTGCAAAGCTGTACAAACCCGCCTACCATCGCGCACGGCAAATTGTCCACACAAAAGTAGCCCATATCCTCAAGGCACCTTAATGCCTGCGTTTTTCCGCCGCCCGAAAGACCGGTAACTATTATAAGTTCCATATGTGCCCCCTTAAAACTCACCGAGAAGCTTGACCTCAAGCTCAAGCTTTACTCCGCTGTGCTCAAATACGCTCTTTTGAACCTGCCTTATAAGTGCATATACGTCGCTTGACGTTGCTCCGCCTTTATTTATTATAAATCCCGCATGCAGTGTGCTTACCTCGGCGCCGCCTACGCTCAGTCCCTTCAAGCCCGCCTGTTCTATCAGCGCACCCGCAAAATTCCCTTGAGGCCGTTTGAACGTGCTGCCCGCGCTCGGGTAGTTCACGGGCTGTTTTTCACGCCTGCGTTTTGAATAATCAAGCATTCTTTCATATGCGCCGCCGTCATCATTTTCCAGTGCGAACCTTGCCCGCATAACAATACGCTCGGGTGCGGAATACGGGCTGAGCCTATATCCAAAATTGTCTTTTGTGGCGTCCTCTTCAATTATCGCTCCGTTTTCTATATAGCTTACGCTTTTAAGCACATTTGCCGTTTCGCCGCCGTATGCGCCCGCATTCATGGCAACCGCGCCGCCCACCGTGCCCGGTATGCCCGCAGCCCATTCAAGCCCCATAAGCCCCCACTGTACGCTTTGCTTTGCCACGGCGGAAAGGCTTGCCCCCGCATCCGCAATTATCTCGTCTCCCTGCCTTTCAACTCGGCTTAGCCGTTCGCCTATTCGCACAACTATTAAGTCAAGCCCGCTGTCGCTCACAAGCAGGTTCGAGCCGTTGCCTATAATGCAGTACTCCACCCTCGCCGCCTTTATAAGGCGCAGAAGCTCCGCCGTGTGCTCAGCGGAATCGGGTTCGACAAGTATGCTTGCACTGCCGCCTGTTCTGAATGATGTATATTGAGCCATGGGTGCGTTTTCAACCGCATTCAGCTCACTTAGCAGTGTATTAAGTTCAGCGGGTAATCGTTTCATGTTCGTTTCTCCAAGCAGTATTTCACCAACTTAATTTTACTTTATTTTTGCCGCTTTAACAATACTCACTCAAAAAGCTCGCCATATCTTTTAACTATGGCTGAGTACGCGGCACTATCTCCGGCTAATGCACGTTCCGCTTCCTCGTCTATGGCGTCATGATATCTGTTATATAAAAATGTGTTTATGCACGGCGCATTTTTAAGCAGCATTGCCGCGTCAACCGCGCCAGTATATTCATCGTCCTCCCGCTCATAACCCACGTTTGGACAAAGACCCGTTGCCGCGATTTTGGCCGCATATTTTTCCGTAAGCAAAAGCTTTATCAGCTCCGTACCGTATTGCTTTATCCACTCGTCATTTGAGTTTATCGCAATAAAAAGCATATTTCCGTTAAGTCCCTTTACGCCGTGTACGGCGTAGTCAAACCCTCGCCCTTTCTCGTTGAGCATACTCATATCCCGCGCCGTGCGAACGTCATCTAAGCATAATGCGACCTTGCCTTCCTTAAAAGCAGTCGTTTCTTCGCACTGTCCGTTCGCTTCGAGCAGTGCCCACCGCTCCGCACAGCCCGAAAGCACACCCTGCGCCTTAATACCTTTGAGCACACCCGTAAGCACGGAAGCATCTATGTCCCCTTCGGGTATGCTGATGCCGTGCTTTTTTGTGAGCGCGGTGTTTTCGATAAGCACGCACGGACTTTGCGCATACGCTATTGCATGCAGCTTCCCTTCGCTGCTGCCCGCATTTATATATTCGTCCTTCAGCATTTCAAAATCCGCCTCATCAAGTGCACAAAGGCCGTTTGCATCAATAAGCCCCGTGGGAAACGATATTATGTCAGGTTTTTCGCCGCGCTCCATGCGTTCTTTGTATTCGTTTTCCGTAATACCGTCAACATTGAAATACACGCCGAAGTTTTTATTCTCGATTTTCCTTGCGGCATCGGCTATTATAAGGCTTATGCTCCCCGTATAGGGCTTGTATTTCACAACATGCCAAACGTTTATTATCCCGCTCCTTTGCTTCTCAGGCAATTCGCTTTGCGGCGCAAACACATCTCCATATAGGTTTATGCTCATAACCGCCATAAACGCAACCACACCCAATGCCACAATAACCTTCATCGCCGCCCTAAAACGCACCATATCATCCCTCCGCCCATTCATAATGCCATGGTACAATAATATGCGTTCGTTTATAAAAAAAGAGGCTTCTGTAAGAAGCCCGAGCCTGCCGATAAAGCGGGGTTGTTAAGGGGCGGCAACCCCTTAAATCAATTCCGGCTTTGACGACATGTGCGTCAAAACGGATGAAAGCCTATAGGTTTTCATACTTTGCGAGTTTTGCCGCCCGCGAACGAACGTGAGAGGCAAAACTCGAGAAAACTCGAAAAAGTGGCAGTTGCCACTTTTTCGACACTCTGAGGCTTCCGTAAGAAGCCCCTCTTTATCCGGATCGTATTCTGTTTATGGCCTTTGCGGATTGCCCGCCCGCCTTGGCCGATTGTTTATGGTTGGAGGAAAACAATGATGAAGATGACTGCTTTTGTCACGATCCGGCCTGCTCGCTGATTTCATGGTAACACCGTATTTTGCGCTTTGCAATAGCTTTTATGTTCAAAATGCAAAAGTTAATAATCTGTTCATAATTTGAGCGTCACTCCCGCTTTATCGGGGCGAATACGGCATCGCCGTCAAAGTTCGGAGTGAATGAATTATCCGCAGATTCGCGCTTTTGTATAAACACGTTTTCAAGACCCTTGCTTATTGCATAATCCAATGCGCGTTCATATTCTCCGCGCGTGATGCGGCGATCAAGCGGTTTTGGCAAATCGTCATGCGGCGGCGCATACTGGCTCATTACGGAAACATATATGTCCTTGGGAAAGTTCTCCGAAATATAATCTAAAACCCTGCGCGTATCGTCAACCGCGCCCGGCAGTACCATATGCCTTATTATCATTCCTTTTTTCGCCATGCCGTTTTCATCAAGGCATATGTTCCCCACTTGGCGGTACATTTCGCTTATTGCGGCAGAAGCGACGGTAAAATAGTCCTCTGCACCGCTGTATTTTGCGGAAAGTTTTGAAGAAACGTATTTCATATCGGGCAGGTATATGTCTATAAGCCCTTCAAGCATTCTCAGCGTTTCGGTTTTTTCGTATGCGTTCGTGTTGTAAACCATGGGTATGGTAAGTCCGCCCTTGCGTGCAATGGGTACTGCGCGCAATATAAGCTTAACATGCGGCGATGGCGTAACGAGGTTTATATTGTGCGCACCTTGCCGCTGTAAATCGAGCATAATGTCAGCAAGTACGTCTTCGTCCGCCTCTATTCCGCGCACGGTATGGTTTATCTTATGGTTTTGGCAGAATATGCAGTTCAAATTGCAACCGCAGAAGAATATTGCTCCGCTGCCCCGCTCTCCACTTATTATCGGCTCCTCCCAGCGGTGCAAAGCGGCGCGGGCGATATGCGCCATTTCCCATGCACCGCAATACCCGAGTGTACGGGATCTGTCTATCGCACATTCACGCGGGCATATCGTGCATACGCTCACCGTTTTTCCTGCCTTTCCCTTTTGCTCTGCTGCCTTTCCTTTTGCGGCTTTTCGTTTTTCGGTTGCCGCTCTATGACTTCATAATGCGCATCGACAATGCCGTCGTCATCCTCGTCCATAACGTCGTTCATTCTCGTGTCCTCTTCCTTTTCATCGCCGTAGCGCGTTTGCTTTTCGCCCGCAGGCCCAAGCGCTATCGCGTTCCTTACATAACGCTGAAGTGTGAGCGTAAAGCAGGTTCCCTTGCCAACCTCGCTTTCAACGCTTATGGTCTCACCAAGCTTTTCCATTATAAATTGGGCAATGGAAAGTCCGAGTCCTGTGCCGCTCTCGCTGTGTGACTTGTCCACCTTGTAAAAGCGCTCGAATATATGCTCAAGATCGCTTTCGGGTATGCCGCATCCCGTATCCGTAACGCAAATATGTATCTTTTCCTTGGTATTCCTTGCACTGAGCGTTATCGTGCCGCCCTTTGGCGTGTAGCGGGATGCATTGTCAAGCAGTATCACAAGCACCTGCTCTATCCTGTCGGGATCCGTCATTGCATCGGGCACAGGTCGCGGGCAATCAAGCACAAGCTCTATTCCCTTGCTTGCAAGCGTTGATGAATACGCACTTGCAATGTCCTGCACAAGTTCGTTTACGTCCACACGACTTATTTCCATGTACTCCGTGCCGCTTTGCAGTCGGCTGAGCGTCATCATGTCCGATATAAGGCGTGAAAGTCTCAACACCTCATGCAGCATTATTTTATAGTAACGCTGTCTGTCCGCCTCGTCCTTTACCATTCCGTCCGCAAGCGGTTCAAGCAAGCCCCTCACGGCCGTGAGCGGCGTTCTCAGCTCATGCGAAACGTTTGCAACGTAATCGCGCCTGAGCTTTTCAACCCGTTCCATCTCCGTCATGTCCTTAAACAGGCCCACTACGCCCACGCGCTCTCTATTGCTTGTTACAACAGGCGATACGGTTATCCACAGCACCTTATCCCCCGCCATGGGGTACGTTATCGTCTGCGGCTTGCCCGAATCAAACACCTCGTCAAACACCTTCCACACTTTCTCATCCGAAATAAGCTCCTCGCGTTTTGACACATCCACCGCGCCAAACATACGCATTATTGCGGAATTGTAGTGTGTAAGCGTACCCGTTTCGTCCATTGCGGCAACGCCGTCTGTAAGGCTTTGCAAAAGCTGGTCAAGCTGACTTTTTTCACTGCTTAGCTGTCGAATGGTATTATCAAGCTCCGCACACAGATTGTTCAGTGACCCCGCAAGTTCTCCCATTTCGCCGGGAGTGGTTTCATCAAGCCTTATGTCAAAGTTTCCCTTGGCCATCGTCTTTGCGGCGTCATTCATGCGCCTTAACGGGGCCGTAATGTTCTTTGTGCGCCACGCGGCACCAAGAAGTGCAAGCGGCAGTGCCACCGCCACAAGCATCACTATAAGCATTGACATGCGCCCCGTTGCCGCGGTTATCATTGTAAGCGAGGTCAGTATTACCACCGCGCCTATTATCTGCCCGTTATCATCCATAATGGGGCAACCCAATGCAAGCGCAGACTTATCCTTATCTATGCCAAAGCCGTTTTCCTTAACGTCGGTTCCGTTTTCGGCCGAAAAGATCTGCTCCTTGAGCAGTGTTTTGGCCTCCTCGGCATCCATATCAAGCATGCTGTCAATATAATAAAGCGTGTTTCCCTTGTCATCAAGATAAAGCGCCGTGCCCATGCTCTGCGGCAAAAGCCTTGAAGCAAGCCTTTCAAACACCTCTTTATCTATTTCGCCCTCTATGTATTCCTTTGCAAGCTGTTCGGCCGCATCCAGTGAAGAATGCAGCTCGTCCAGCTTTATTTCGGTATAAACATCCTTGCTGAGGAAAACATATCCGCCGAGTATCACGGCGGCCACCGCTATCATCGCTATTGAAAGCGTAATTATCAGCCGGCGAAAAAACACGCTTTTTAGCATAGCTTACTCTACCTCAAACTTATAGCCGACACCGTAAATGGTTTTAATTGACCAATTAAGTCCCGCATTGTCAAGCTTTGCGCGTATGCGTTTTATATGCGTATCCACGGTTCTCGTTTCGCCCGCAAAGTCATAGCCCCAAACCTTGTTCAAAAGCTGTTCTCTCGTGAACACCTGCCCCGGGTTTGAAGCAAGCATGTAGAGTATTTCTATTTCCTTGGGGGTACATATAATGCTCTGCCCCCTCAGCGTCACGGTGTAGCTCTTAATATCTATAACAAGCCCGTTGAGCGAAACGCGACCATCGTCATTGATCTGCTGTTCGCTTGTGCGCCTAAGCACCGCCTTTATGCGGGCCACAACCTCACGCGGGCTGAAGGGCTTAACGATATAATCGTCCGCGCCAAGCTCAAGCCCGAGTATACGGTCTATTTCCTCACCCTTTGCTGTAAGCATTATTATAGGCACCTGCGATGTTTTTCTTATTTCCTTGCAGGCATCTATGCCGTTCATAACGGGCATCATTATGTCCATAACGCAAAGCTGTATCTCGCTGTCGAGTGCGCTTACCGCCGCCGCTCCGTCATATACATCCACCGTTTCAAAGCCTTCCGATTTAAGGTAAATGCCAAGCGATTCATGTACATTCCTGTCGTCATCGGCTATCAGTATTTTACCGCTGCTCATAATATTCCTCCCATCGTATTTTATAAGTGTATTATAACACTGCAACGGCTTTTTTTGAATGCCGTTGCAGCTATTTGACGTGTACTTCACATTCTGTTCGTATTCGCCATTTCTTCTGCATTATGTTTGGAAACCGTAAAGCTGAAACTTACCTTTCCGTCGCGGCTTTCCGCCCATATGCGTTCATTCATCAGCTCCATTATTTCCTTTGCAATGGCCAGTCCAAGCCCCGTACCTTCGCCCGTGTGCGCCCTGTCCGCCTTATAGAATCGCTCAAACAGGTGGTCTATATCTTCATCGTCTATTTCGCCGTCATTACACACGCTTATTGTGTACTTGTCCGCCGCCTCCTCAACCTTCAAAAGCACCTCCTCGGACGCGCTGTGCTTTATGGCATTGTCAAGCAGGGCAATAAGCACCTGCTCACACCTGTCGGGATTGCTGAATGCTTCATGCTCTCCTTGTTCTATAAGCACGCAGAGCCGTTTACCGTTTTCGTTCGCTATTGCGTCATATCTTTCCGCAACATCGCTTATAAGGTCGTTTATGCTCATTTTGCAGCTTGCAATCGCAACGGAGCCCGATTGCAGTCGGCTAAGCTCCAACAGATCATCTATCAGGCGTGAAAGCCGCATGGTTTCCCGTTGGATATAGCCGTAGTAGCGCATTTTATCGGCTTCCTTCTTCACAAGGCCGTCACACAGTGCATCGGACAATCCGCGTATGGACGCTATGGGCGTTCTGAGCTCATGCGATACGTTTGCCACATAATCACGGCGGGTCTGTTCAAGGCGAGCCGCTTCCGTTACATCCTGTATCATTATTATTGCGCCGTCCGTATGGTTCTGTGTGCCGAGTGCCGATATGGTGAAGCGGAGCACGGCATCCCTGTGCTTCTGCTCGGTCCAACGGCTTACGCCGTCATTAAGCACCATCTCTGCCACGGAATGTATTTCCGCATACGCAGGTGAGTTTTCAATGCTTTCGCCGTCACTGCAGCCCATAAGCAACAACGATGCGGGGTTGTAATCCGTAACCACGCCCTCGTAATTCATGGCTATAACGCCCTCAAGCAGACCGTCAAGCACGCTTTTTAGTCTGTTTCGTTCAAACGTAAGTGCGCCTATCGTGCCGCTCAGCGCGCTTGACAGCTCGTTTAACGACCTTCCGAGCCTTGCCATTTCGCCATCGCCGTTTTCCATTGCCCTAACGGAAAAATCCCCGTTTGTCATGGCCACAGCGGCCTCATTCATCTTATTTAGCGGCCGCGTAAGTCCGCGTGAGCCAAAATACGCAACGGGCACCATTATAAGTGCCACAAGCAGCATCGCAAGCGGCAGCGATGCGGTAAGGTTGCCCCATGCATTGCTTAGCTCATCCATCGGCTTGACAAGAAACACTGCGCCAAGTACTCTGCCGTCCACCCCAATAATGGGTTCGCCCACAACTATGCCCGCTCTTCCGCCTATCATTACAACCTTGCTTATCTCCTGACCCGCAAGCACTCCTTCAAGATAGGGCGATATCATGTTCGTGTTGGTCTCAAGCTCTTCATTGCTTACACTTGCAAAAAGTCTGCCCGTTGAGCTGTAAAGATACGGTGAAGCATCCCAAATGCGCCTGTCGTAGTTTACTATGTTTTCAAACTCTTTTTTCGTAAGCAAGCCCTGAATATAGCCCGCCGCATAATTGGATATAAACTCCGCACGCGGCACAAGCTCGCCTGTTTTCTGCTCGCCGTAATTCTTTATGCCCGCATACTGAAAAAGAAGTGCCGTAAGCGCGGCACTCAATATCACCGTAAACAGCACAAGACACACGGTTTTTACAAGCAGAGTGTTTTTCATCACCCATTCACCTCAAACTTGTACCCGACGCCGTACACGGTTTTTATGCTCCAATTTACCGTGCCCTCGGCGGGCAATTTTTGGCGGATGCGTTTTATCTGTGTATCCACGGCGCGGGTATCGCCGTAAAAATCATAGCCCCATACAAGCGAAAGTATGGTTTCCCTTTCATATACCTTGCCCGGGTGAGAGGCCAAAAGCTGAAATATCTCGACCTCCTTGGGCGTAAACGGCACCCTTTCGCCCTTTATACGCACATCGTAATTGTTTATGTTAATCTCAAGCTCGTCAAAGCGAATCACCTGCTGCGGCTGTTCCTTTGCCATTGCAAGCCTGCGAAGCACGGCCTTTACCCGTGCGACCACCTCGCGTGCGCTGAAGGGTTTTACTATATAATCGTCCGCGCCCAGTTCCAACCCAAGCACGCGGTCAATCTCCTCCCCCTTTGCGGTAAGCATTATTATCGGCACACGGCTTTTTTCCCTAAGCTTACGGCACACATCAAGGCCGGAAAGCTTGGGCATCATAATATCAAGTATTATCAAATCAGGCTTTTCGGTTTCGAACTTAGCCAACGCTTCCTCGCCGTCCATTGCGCCAACATGCTCAAAGCCTTCGTTTTCCAAATAGATACCCAGCGTTTCATGTATAGTTATCTGATCATCGCATATCATTATTTTTTGCGTTGCCATAATGGTTTCCTCCCATCTTCCAAGCTTTATGCTTGGATTATAATAAAAAAAGCATTCACTTGCAATAAGGGTTCCCGTTTTGCCATAATTGTATTGATTTTTCGGCGCAAATCAAGCCGCGTTCCGCCGTTTTATAAAGTCGGAACACGTTCCTTTACTGTGTAGCTCAGTATTGCCGCCGCTGTCGCAACCGCGGCACCGCACAGCCATACGGTATTATAGCCCGCACCTGAGCGGATAAGGCTGCCCCCAATCCACGTGCTTACGGCACTGCCGATTTGATGAAACACCATGGCTACGCCCGAAAGAGTGGGCATTTTACGGCTGCCGAAGAATTTGCTTATCAACAGTGTTGTTGGCGGAACCGTGGCATTCCCCACAAGGCCCAAGCCTATCACAAATGCGTATACTATCGCATCGGTTTTGGGAAGCAGTATAAAAAGCACAACCAACACGGGGCGCAGACCGTATATAGTGCCCAGCACCCATTTGGGGTTTACCTTGCCGCATAAAAACCCCGCAACAATAGGGCCTATCATTCCCATAATGCCATAAACCGTAAAAAGAGCGGCAACCCCATCACCCGAAAGTCCATATGAAATAAGCTGAGGGTAAAGGTATGTTTCGATTATCGCCATAAAAAACCCGCATGTGAAAAAAGCGAGTGCAAGGTGTGCAAATCGGCCGTCAATAAGTGCCTCACCAAGCATTTTCCAAATCGTATCGGGTTCTTCCGCATTTTTATCCGTAACCGCCATACTGTGCTCCTTTTTATTCAACCATATGCACAGCAATGCCACGCACGCGGATATACAGGCCAAGCCCATCATTCCCTGCGTAAAAAGGTTATTATCGCTCATAATTTGCAGGTACGGAGCAATTATCGCCCCGCCAAGCCCGCCGCCCCCGTTTATAATTCCCGATACCGCGGCCGCGTATTTACGTCCGATCGTCGGAGTAACGGCCCCCATCACAACGCCGAAGGCCAACGCACCTGCGGCAAGGCCCACCAACACCCCCAACGAAATAAACAGCATCCATTCGCCGCAGCTGAACGGAATAAGCAGTAAGCCGATCGCCATCAATGCTCCGCCCGTTCCCAGCACAAACGAGTTCGATTTTTTCAATGCCAAAATCCCGAAAAGCGGCTGTGAAAGTCCGTATAGAAGCTGGGCTGTCGCAATCGCAAGGCTGATTGTTTCTTCATTCAATTCGGTGTATTTGTTTATGGCGGAAGCAATCAGGCCGAAATTTGATCGTATGCCGTTGTTCAGCATAAACAGCATCATGCAAGCCGCCGTAATAAACAGTACCGTTGCAAGCGGCAAGGATGTATTCCCTCTTTCAGGCTTTTTATACGGCATAATTGACAAGCTCCTTTTTTGATGATAAGATAATGGTATATTTTCCAATATATCGGATTTCCGATATATAATAATGCAATTACAATATACTGTCAATATGTTGGAGAGCAAAAAATGGACGTTACAAGCATTGTCGCCGTCAATGTAAAAGCAATACGCGAACAGAAAAAACTGACTTTAGACGTCGCCGCCGAACTAACGGGCGTTTCAAGAAGTATGCTTGCGCAGATCGAGAAAGGGGATGTAAACCCCACGATCTCCGTCCTTTGGAAAATCGCCAACGGTTACAAAGTTTCATTTACTTCCCTAATTGAAAGAAAGGGTGATGAGGTCACCGTTATCAGGCAGTCGGATCAATCACCGTTAATCGAAGATGACGGTCGATATTTGAATTTTCCCATTTTTGCATTTAACGAAAAGACTTTATTTGAAACATATCGTATTGTAATAGAACCAAACGGCAAGTTGTCCGCACAGCCTCATCTGAACGGTTCGGAAGAGTATATAACTGTTTTTGTCGGAGAGGTCGAGATTACGGTTGCCGACAGGAGCTTTCACCTTTTCGAAGGGGATTCAATCCGTTTTTCGTCAAATGTCCCGCACGCATATCGCAATACGTGTAACGAGCGTGCGGAGCTTAGCATGCTTATCTTCTACCATCGGTAACGAAAGTGCCGCTATGCCGTTGCTCGTAGGCGGTGTATTGTCGGTTCACATAAAGCAACAAGATAAAAATGCCCGCGTCATATACCGGGGCGTATCTTCGAGCATTTTTCTAAAGTCAGGGTGCAAAATAGCACCGCAAAACCGTGCGTTTCTTATTTCAGAGGGCCTTACTTTTCTAAGTTTTTTGTCAGCTTTGAATTCGAGGTCAGCCGGTTTTCTTCTGCTGACAGGAAATGTTGCTCCGCAGGACGCACTACTCTCAATAGATAGTATAGAAGTGCGCACTTTCGTTCCTGAGGGGTGGTAACACTGAAAGCCGAAGTTTATTCTCATTATCACAGATGATAAATTAGATTCAAACAATTCGGCAAGTCTTCGTCAATATACCCACTATCGATAAAACCTACCTTTTCATAAACATGAATCGCTGCAAGATCTTCACGATTGACGCAAACTTCTACGCTATTGAAGCGACCTTCCTGTTTTAGAGAATTCAAAATCTGCCGCAATGCTTCTGTTCCATAGCCTTTGTTCTGAAATTGCCGATCGATCATAAATTGTTGCAAATCATAGTTGAGTGGTTCGTCTGTGAAATCTCGGACTAATGCGACACCAATCATTTGCGTGTCGTTCATAATGCCAAATACACGGGCGTTACAATTGCGATAAATGTATCCTCTCGCAATGATTCCGGTTGGGCGGTCAAGATATTTTTGCTGCTCCTCGTCCACTTTAAGCTTAATAATGTCAAGCCAGTTTTCTTCGTTCACATCAACTAAATGTATCATCCTATTTTCTCTCCTATTAGTTCATTTTTTCGCTTTTCAAACAAAAAAGTATAGCAGAAAATTATGAAGAAATCTACCGTCTACATAATAACCGCCCGAACATTTTTCGTTCGGGCGGTCTCGATATCAATTATAAATCAATTCAAACTTCACGATAGCTTCCGATAAGTGCCTTGCAAGCGTTCATCTGCCGTACCCATTCCATTTGGTTTTCGGCTTTTGTTTGCTCGACTGCACTGTTTTATGACCACTCGCCATATCGCGCGCGGGCAGGTGCTTTATTCGCTTTTATCAGCGGCCTATCGTAATATCCTCAACAAACAGATGCTTTGCGGGAAGTTCCGGATGCATGGGCATCTTGCCTGTCGGCACGGCGGGAGCCGCAGGTGCAACGGGAGCCGCAGAAGCCGCAGGTGCAGCTACCTTGGGTTCTTCCTTGGGCTTGGGGTTATTTCGCTGATCAAAGAACTTCATTGCGACCTGCGGGAACAATGCATAGCTGAGCACATCCTCCTCTTGGCGCATGGCGTCCTTAATCTCTTCACGGTACTTTTCAAGCTCGGGCTTGAGCAGATCCGCAGGGCGGCAGGTTATAACCTCGGCATCACCGATGGCCTTCTTGCGAACCTCTTCATTCACCTTACCGGGCAATGCGCCGTATTCGCCGCGAAGCAGAGCCTTTGATTCCTTTGAAAAGCTCTTATACCTTCCGCCGGCCACTACGTTAAGCACGGCCTGAGAACCGACTATCTGGCTGGTAGGCGTTACAAGCGGAGGATAGCCGAAGTCCTCGCGCACACGGGGGATTTCCGCAAGCACGTCATAATACTTATCCTCGGCATTAAGCTGTTTGAGCTGGCTTATAAGGTTAGAAAGCATTCCGCCCGGCACCTGATAGATAAGCGTGTTGGTGTCAACATTGAGCACCTTGGGGTCAAGCGAACCCTGCTCCTTGAGCTTCTGAGCCACGCCGCGGAAATGCTTTGCGGCCACGGCCATTTTTTCAAGATCAAGGCCGGTATCGTACTCTGTGCCCTTGAGCGTTGCAACAAGGGATTCCGTTGCGGGCTGACTGGTGCCGTTTGCAAGCGGGCTGAGTGCGCAGTCAACAATGTCCACACCCGCCTGAACAGCCATAAGGTAGGTCATGTCGCCCGTGCCGGTGGTGTTGTGGGTATGAAGGTGTATGGGAAGATCAACTTCCTCCTTCAAACGCTTAACGAGCGAATACGCATCATAGGGCAAAAGCAGGTTTGCCATATCCTTTATGCATATAACATCCGCACCCATCTGTTTAAGCTCCTTGGCCACCTTAACGAAGTAATCCTCGTTATGTACGGGGCTTATGGTGTAGCTTATGGCGGGTTCGCATATTCCGCCGTACTTTTTGGTGTACTTTATGGCGGCTTCAAGGTTGCGCACATCGTTAAGCGCATCGAATATACGGATAACGTCAATGCCGTTCTCTATCGCCTTGCGGCAGAACTGTTCAACAACATCGTCCGCATAATGCTTGTAACCGAGTATATTCTGGCCGCGGAAAAGCATCTGAAGCTTTGTATTGGGCAGTGCCTTTTTCAGCTTTCTCAGCCTGTCCCACGGATCCTCATTCAGGAAGCGCAGGCAGCTGTCAAACGTTGCTCCGCCCCAGCATTCGAGCGACCAATAGCCTATGCTGTCCAGCACCTCGCACGCGGGAAGCATATCCTCCACGCGCATACGGGTTGCCGCTTGGGACTGGTGCGCATCCCTGAGAATGGTATCTGTAATTTGCAGTTTTTTGCTCATTGGAATTCTTCCTTTTTGCTCCATTAGTGGTTAAACAGCGCAAGCAGTACGCCTGCGGCTATTGCGGAACCGATAACGCCTGCGACGTTCGGACCCATTGCATGCATCAGCAGATAATTGCCGGGCTTTTCCTTCTGACCGACAACCTGAGAAACACGCGCCGCCATAGGCACGGCCGATACGCCTGCGGAACCGATAAGCGGGTTGATCTTGCCGCCGCTGAGCACGTTCATAAGCTTACCTATAAGCAATCCGCCAACGGTACCTATTGCAAATGCGCAAACACCCATCAGCAGTATACCTATGGTTTCCCATGTAAGGAATATGTCCGCAGTGGCGGTCGCGCCGACGGATATGCCAAGGAATATGGTAACGATATTCATCAGCTCGTTCTGCGCGGTCTTTGAAAGCCTTTCGGTAACGCCGCATTCCTTAAGCAGGTTGCCGAACATAAGCATTGCGATAAGCGGTGCCGCGGAAGGAACCAACAGTGATACGAATATTGTAACAACTATGGGGAATACTATCTTTTCGGTCTTGCTCACGGGGCGAAGCTGTTCCATAACTATCTGGCGTTCGGCCTTGGTGGTCAGCGCCTTCATTATGGGCGGCTGAATAACCGGCACGAGTGCCATGTAGGAATACGCGGCAACCGCGATAGGCCCGAGCAGATGCGGTGCAAGCCTGAGCGTTACATAAATGGCCGTGGGGCCGTCAGCACCACCGATTATGCCGATGGAGCTTGCTTCCTTAAAGCCGTACTGGAATGCGCTCGGGAACAGTGCGCTAAGGCCGAGTGCGCCGAGGAACGCAACGAATATACCAAGCTGAGCACCCGCGCCCATGAACATGGTCTTGGGGTTGGCGATCAGGGGACCGAAGTCCGTGCCCGCGCCCACGCCCATGAATATAAGGCAGGGGTAAATGCCAAGCTTTATGCCGAGGTACAGGTAGTCGATAAGTCCTCCCTGGTCGGACAGTGCGGCCCAATCAACATGGCCGCTTGCAAAAAGCTCCCGGTGATACATTTCCGCTCCCGGTATGTTGGTCATCAGCATACCGAATGCGATAGGCAGCAGCAGCAACGGTTCGAACTTCTTCACTATGGCCAAGTACATCAGCGCAAGCGAAATAACGATCATTATCAAAACCTTGGGATCATCGGCTATCATTGAAAAGCCTGTCATCTCAAGAAAGTTTACAAGTGCTTCTCCCATTTTTCTCTCCTTTCGATTTAATTATCGGCAAAATTCGCCCTAATTTAGCCTATAACTATAAGGCAATCGCCGGAATTAACCGCGGCGCCCTTGGTGGTGTTTATTGCAACAACCTTACCTGAGGCGGGAGCGAATATCTCGTTTTCCATCTTCATGGCTTCGAGAATGATAACAACGTCATCCGCGCTGACGGTATCGCCAACGTTTACCTTAATGTCCAGTATGTTGCCGGGCATGGGAGCGGTAACGGCGGTCTGTCCTGCCGAAGGTGCGGCAGCGGGTGCAGCGGCGGGAGCGGGTGCGGCTACGGGAGCGGCAGCGGGTGCGGGCGCGGGTGCTGCAACGGGTGCAGGTGCAGGCGCGGGAGCGGGTGCGGCCGCGGGTGCGGAAGGCGCGAAATACATGGGAACAGTGTTAGCATTGGCATAAGGAGAAGGTGCCGCAAACGCAGCGGGACGGCCGGCTACGCCGCCAACTTCTTCAACTTCAACATCATAAGCCGTGCCGTTTACATTTACTATAAACCTACGAAGCATTTTAAAATTTCCTCCTGAAATAATCTGTTTTTGGTTAGCTTTGGTCTTACGATCACATCTTTGTGATCCTTGTGATGCGGAAACCCCTGACATCGCGGCCTGTATAGGCGGCAATGGCGGCAGCCACGGCAGCGTCAAACGCATAGCGATCTACCTCATGGGGATAAATGACCGGTGCGGGCGCGGGCGCGGGTGCGCTGACAGGAGCATTAACCGGAGCGGCGGCAGGTGCGGCGGCAACCGGAGCAGCCTTTGCGGCAGGTGCGGCCGATTCTTTTGCGGTTTTGTTCACTATCTTGCCCAATACCTGAATTATAAGTATCAGCAGGAACATACCCACGAAAACCGTACCCATGCCGAGTATAAGCACTATCCACGGGCTGAGATTCTCCATTGCAAACAGTTCTCCTTTCTAAGTGTTGATTATGAAACCGTTTAATACTTGTATACATGTATAAGCTGACATTTGAATTAACAATGCCCTCAAATACACCCATTTTCTATTATTCTACATTATGTTCTTTTTTCCTGCCGAATTTACAAATTAATTTTTCTTTATATCTATATACATGCCATTTTTGCCCATGTATACCCGCAACCATAGATATCAGCCATGATAAATGCGGTTTCATTGCCGTAATTATTGTTTCAGTGCGGCCGTTTCGCTTTCCGTAAGAAGCCTGTATTCGCCCGGCTGCATAAAGCCTATGGATACGGCACCCTCCCGTGTGCGTTTAAGCACAAGGGTATTGTGACCCACTGCCTCAAGCATGCGTCTTACTTGGCGATTGCGCCCTTCATGTATGGTTATGTCAAATGAGGTGTTGCCGTTATGCAGTGCATGAACAAGGCTTATCTTGGCAGGGCTTGTCATGCCGTCCCCAATGTCAACTCCCGTCTCAAGCTTGGCTATTTCGGCATTTGTAAGCACGCCATCGCACACTACATGGTATGTTTTGTCCACAACGAATTTCGGGTGAGTAAGCTTATAGGCAAGCTCACCGTCGTTGGTCATAAGCAATAGCCCTTCGGAATCGTAATCCAGTCTGCCTACGCTGTACAGCCTGTACGGTTCGTTTTTGAAATAGTCCATTATCGTGGCACGCCCCTTGGGATCGCTTGCACTACATATCACGCCCCGCGGCTTATAAAACGCAAAAACGACCCGCTTTTCGGCAGGGCGAAGTATAATGCCATTGTACTCCACCTTGTCGTTTATCGGGTCTATTTGTGTACCTATTTCGGCAATGCGCCCGTTGACCTTCACAAGGCCCGCCTCAATAAGTTCCTCGCATTTTCTTCTGGAAGCCACTCCCGCTTCCGCCATAAACTTTTGCAGCCGCATTCATCGCCCTATGCCGTCCAGCCGGATAGCATTTTCCTTAAATATTGGTCAAATTCAAGCGAATCGCACCCCTGTGCGGTCACAAGCGGTGTCCGTGCCGCAAGTCTGCCGTCAACACTGACCTTCAGCATGCCTACCGACCGCCCCTCTTCAACAGGAGCCGTAACAACATCAAGCGATTCCACACTTGTTGATATTTCGGCACGTTCGCCATATCTCACCGGTACCATTATATCTTCTTTGGCGGCCGCTGCCAAGGCTGATTTTGTGCCGTTAAGCACTCTTATTCGTTTTATTTCCTGACCTGCGGCCACAATTCTTTCCATATGGTAGTTTTCAAAGCCGAAATCAAGCAATTCCATCGCCGCATTGAACATGTCTGGGCAATTCAGCACGGTACCTATAAGCAGCATTCCGTCCCTTTCCGCCGCAAAAACAAGGCACCGCCCCGCGGCCTTTGTATAACCCGTTTTTATGCCGCAACCACCCTCGTATTGCCAAAGTATCTTGTTTTTGTTCTTCATGTAGCGCGCAACGCTGCCCGTGGTGGTCTTGTGATAGGTAGAATTAACTATCTTTCTAAACGTCTCATTCCGCATGGCTTCGGCGGAAATCAGTGCAAGATCATAGGCCGTTGTGTAATGCTGTGGGTCGGGCAGGCCGTTCGGCGTAACAAAGTTGGTGTTCTGCGCACCTATCTCCTTTGCGCGTTCATTCATAAGCGCGGCAAACGCCTGTGTACTGCCCGCAACATGTATCGCAAGTGCAACGGCGGCATCATTCCCGCTCAAGAGCATAAGCCCGTAGAGCAGGTCCTCAACGCTCACCTTTTCTCCCGCATTAAGGTACATGCTTGACCCTTCAACGCCGTATGCCTTGGCATCTACCGTAACCGTTTCGTCAAGGCGGCAATTTTCAAGCACTATAAGCGCCGTCATTACCTTTGTGGTGCTTGCCATGGGCAGCTTTTCGTGCGCATTTTTGCCGCACAGAACCGTTGCCGTGCTCTGCTCAATAAGCACATACCCAAGTGCGGATATCTCGGGTTCGCCCTCCGCCCTTGATACGGAGCAGAATCCCGCCATGCTCAGCACAAGCGCCAGTGCAATAAGCCCCCTCGCCTTCATTCGGCATCCTCTTTGGAAGCACTGTTTATTATGCGCTCAACTGCGGCCATTATTTCGGGCATAAGGTCTATAAGCCTTTCCGCACCGCATTTATACTGTGCGGGGAGCACGCGGGTGCGCCCGTTTTCGGTGCTTACAAATGCCATTGGCGTAAGGCTTATCCCCGCGGCGGCCGTTCCCGCAAACGGATAGCGGCCGTCACCGCCGTCCATGACCTCGCCCGCACGCTTTATCGGCGGCAGAGCCTTGCTCGTTCCGTATTCCCCTCCGCCCGATACAAAGCCAATGCTTACCTTTGATACGGGTAACAGCACCGTTCCTCCGCCCGTTTCCACCATTTCGCCCACTATCGTATTCACGTCAACCATTTGCCTTAGCTGTTCCATGGTGCTTTGCATTATGTTTTCTATAGGATGTGACATATTCCATAACCTCTTTTCCGATGATGTATATAAGCTTTGCCAAATTGAGTTTTATGATGCATTCCATATATACCCAAGCCGTACCGAACCTGAATTCGGGCATTATCTTTACGTTAAAATATTTACCCCTGCCAAGTAACCAATTTACAGCCTTAATTATCACTTCATTTGCCATGCCGCACACCAAGGCCGTTGCCGCGGCATCATCTGCTATGCCTATACTGCCCGATGCATGCATCGAATCAAGCCACAGAAAGCTTTTTCTCCTGCAAAATATATGCCATGCCGCGCGAACAACACCACGCTTCGGCCTGTGCTTTGTGCCTTTATCCTTCTTTTTTTGCGATATGCGAATATCTATCAAGGCGAATATGCGAACGGTAACGTCAATTCGCATACCCGTACGGCAGAGTGAGGCGCATATCTTCACCCTTAGCGGAATCAATATAAGTGCGACCGCGGCCGCAAAAATCAGCAAAACAAAAAAGCCCATACGGGCTTATTGTTTACGGCAGTGCCGCATATTATTTATATATGTTTACTCTCTGTCAGCTTCCGCAGGTTCTGTGTTTATATCGCTCTCCTCGACTTTGTCAAGCTTCGGCAGTTCGTTAAGCGACCTTATGCCGAAGTGCCTTAAAAACGCATCCGTAGTGCCAAGTAACATCGGTCTGCCGATAACGTTCTTGCGGCCAAGTTCCCTGACCATGCCAAGCTTTATAAGCTGGCTTACCGCATATTCGCACCTTACTCCGCGCACGGCCTCAATATCCGCCCTTGTTACTGGCTGGCGGTATGCTATTACGGACAGCGTTTCAAGCATTGATTGCGAAAAAGAGCGCGCCTGTACGGGCTGTACAAGCTCCTCAACATAGCATGAATAATCTTTGTTTGAAACAAGTTGTATAGTTTCGGCCGTTATAAAGAGCTGTACGCCGCGCTTCTCTCGCTTGTAAAGCTCGTCCATGCTGCTTATAATGTGCTCCATTTCAATATCCGTAACGCCGATTGCCCTTTGCAGCTCGATTATCGGCACAGGATCACCCGAAACAAACAATATGCACTCTATCGCGCCCATGCGCTCATTATAATCCAATTCCGTATCCCCCGCTTATAAGCTTATTCATCCATGTATTCCGCATCGGCATCATTTTCTTTGAGTTCCTGTGCGGTTATGGTTATGCGGCCATAAGGCGCGCTTTGTTTTAACGATATTTCCTGCCGCGCTATCATTTCAAGTAGTGCCATGAACGTAACTATCTTTTCCATTTTCGCGCTTGTTTCTTCAAAAAGCTCGTCAAACGTAACACTTCCCTTTTCCTTCAGGCACGAACGTAACTTTTTAAGCTGCATACGCACCGTATACTTGTCCGCATCTACCTTTTTGGCAAGCTCCGGTATGCGCTCCTCGCTCTCTTCACGGTTTATAACTTCCATAAACGCGGCAAAAAGTTCCTGTGCCGTGGCCTCGCCAAGCTCGTATTCCTGCGGCGGCAGGGCGAATTCCTCCGGCATACGGGAAAACACTCCCTTCATGCTTTCGCCAAGCTCATTGAGTCTTTCGCTTGCAAGCTTAAACAGCTTATATTCTTTAAGCTGTCTGACAAGCACCTCCTCGGGATCTTCTTCCTCCTCCGTTTCCTTTGGCGGCTTTGGCAGCAGTGAGCGTGACTTTATGTAAACAAGCGTAGCCGCCATGGTAAGGAACTCGCTTGCCGTGTCCATATCCAATTCGTCCAGCTCTTCCATAAGTGAAAGATACTGGTTGGTTATCTCGGATACGAATATGTCCTTGATATCCACCTTTGCCTGTTCTATAAGGTGCAGTAGCAGATCAAGCGGCCCGTCAAATTCCTTCAAATGCACTTCGTATGCCATCTGTTTTTCCCTTAAGCATCAAAATATTCCGCTCAGCAACATCACAAGCTTTATAAACGGTGTGATAAGCCACGCCACAAGGGTGCTCAAAAAACGTGTGCGCGAATTTATCACAAGCACCGCAACAAGTATTATATACCTGTACTTTTCCATGAATTGGAATATCTTATACGTTTTTGCATTCAGCAACAGGCATTGCGCCACATGATACCCATCAAGCGGCGGTATGGGCAGAAGATTGAATACCGCAAGGCTGAAATTGATATAGAAGCAATAGTAAATTATAGTATTCAGCACGCTGTTCGTCACGGGCAGACTGCCGAGTATGAACCAAAGCACAAGGAACACCACGCCGAGTATAAGATTGACTATTATGCCCGCAAGTGAAACGATAAGCTCGTCCTTCCTTGGCGATTTGAAATTGCGCGTGCTTACGGGCACGGGCTTGGCCCAGCCAAAGCCCAGTACAAGCAGCGACAAAAACCCTATCGGGTCAATATGTGCAAACGGATTTACCGTCATGCGGCCAAGGTTTCTTGCAGTCGGGTCGCCGCGCTTATATGCCGCATACGCATGCCCCCATTCGTGGAATGAAAGCCCGACCAGTATGCCCGGCAACGTGTACAATGCATCTATAATATAATTGAGTATTCCGCTCATGCTTCCTCCTTGAATACGTATTCCATATATGCTTCGCCCTGCTCCATTCTTCCCGTAAATGCAAAGCCAAGCCCTTCATACAGCGTCACTGCGGCCGAATTGTCGGGGTCTACCACAAGTTGTACCCTTTGTGCGCCCATATGCTTCAATTCCGCCATGGCAAGCCGCATTGCCGCACGGCCAAAACCCTTCCGTTGGAAACGCGCATCTATCATCAGCCGCCATATTTCAAATATGCCGCGTTCCTTATCAACATTAAGCATTGCAAAGCCCACCGCAACGCCGTTTTGCGTTACGGCATACGGCAGCATGCCCTCAAGTGCGGCCGCCTGTGCAAGCGAAATGTCATTGCCCGCGACAAGCTGTTGCTGATCCTCGTTCACGGCAAGCTTCATCACGGCATATACATTCGTATCATTCACCGCTTCAAGCTGCACTTCCTCCGCACGGATATAAACATCATCCATTTCATAGCGCATACGCTGTGCAAAGGAAAGCGCTCCCGTTTCGTCCTGTTCGTCAAATGCACTCGGACCGTTTGTAAGCAGTGCCGCACTAACGCCGTATTGCGTGTTCATATAAAGACAGCCTTGCGTTCCTTCAATGCCCGAATCCGCATAATACCACCCGTTCACCGTTTTCATTGAGCATGACAGCGGTGCAAACAGAATGTCCGTATGCTCTTCATCAAGTATGCGTGCGTTCATGAGTGCCGTGCCGAAATGCGCAAGATCATATGCGCTCGTCACCGCGCCCGCTTCGCCGCCCATGGTACGAGGAGCGTCAAGCACAATGCGCTCTTTGCCCGTATCAAGCGTATACGTCACATCGGCCGCCTTATCAAACGCGCTGTCCTTCATGCCGCACGGATCGAATACAATGTGTTTCAGTGCATCACCAAGTTCCCCGCCGTATGCTTTGGCAACGGCCATACCGAGAAGGCGGTAACTGCTTTTAAGTCCCACATACCCGTCGGGATCGTTTATTATGTCATGTGAATTTATAACATCAAGCACATATTTATCGCTTATTTCGCCGTTGAGTGCGCTCCATCTTTGCTTTGCTGCGGCGGCAGCATCAAGCCCCTGTTCCTTTGCGGCCATATACAGTTTGAAATTCATGTCGTTATCCGCATAATCGGGCGCGGCCTTCTGCATAAGCAACAGTTCCCGCGCGGTAATCTCGTTGGCATGAACGTACCCGTCAACATATTTATCAAGCGGGGCGTCAATATCAAATTTGCCCTGCTGAGAAAGCACAAGCGCGGCTACGGATGTGAACAGCATTGTTATGTTCCCCGCAGCAAAGCGCGTGTGTATGCCGTTAAGGTCCTGCTTATATGCGTTCGCAACGCCTATTGCCGTATCGTAAAGCGGTTCGTCACCGCGCATGCAGTACAGCGCACCGTTTATGCCCCATCGCTTTGCTATAAGGTTCAGCCGCCTGCCTATAAACAAATCCGGTTCTGTATCCTTTGCAGGGGTAAGTGACGGCATGCGCACGGCAACACCATGTGCACAGTCAAGCTCGTATTCATCAAAAAGATCGGGAATTTCGGTATTTATGCCAAGTGCGCGTATATCGGAGCATAGGCTGTCAAGCGTTTTGCCCTCCCCGTGCACCAAGAATGTGCATTTGGGCTTTATACCCATACCCAAAAGCCAACTTATCAGCTCACTTCTGCCCGCATGGCCCGAAAAACCGTCAATTTGGCGTATTGCGGCATTGACCTGTATCTGCTCACCGAAAAGCTTTACGCTTTTTATGCCGTTCAGCAACAGTCTGCCAAGCGTTCCGTTGGCCTGATAGCCGACAAACAGAATTGTTGAATCCGCCCTGAACAGATTGTGCTTTAAGTGGTGCCTTATTCTGCCCGCATCGCACATTCCCGATGCGGAAAGTATAATATTGCACCCGCTTTGTGTATTTATAAGGCGGCTTTCATCGCTTGTTTCGGCCACCCGTAAATTTTCAAGGTCAAACGGAGAACCGCTGAGTTTGAGCATCTCAGTGGCTTCCTCATCATAGTATTCGCGTGCACAGCGTTCATAAACCTTGGTTGCGTTTATGCCAAGGGGACTATCAAGGAATATGGTCACCTTATCAAGCCCTTCTACGGCGTTTTTCATTATAAGCCGCTTTATGCTGTATATAAGCTCCTGCGTTCTGCCCACGGCAAACGTAGGTATAACAATGTTGCCGCCGCGCCGTATGCCCTCTTTCAGCACCTCGGCAAGCTGTGCCTCTTTCTCTTCTTCGGTAGTGGCACTGTGTTCCCTGTCTCCATAGGTGCCTTCCATAATAACATAATCGGCACCGTCTATAATTGCGGGGTCGCGCAATATGGGTCGTTCGGTGCGGCCTATGTCGCCCGAAAATACAATCTTTGTCGTGCTTCCGTTTTCCTCGGCCCACAGTTCTATTGCAGCACTCCCCAAAAGATGCCCGACATCATTGAACCTTGCCCGAAGTTTTGGCAGTACCTGTACTATATCACCGTAGCTTATCGGCCAAAAGCATTCAAGTGCCGCCTGCGCATCGGCAGAGGTATACATGGGCTCCACCGCCGCCTTGCCCGCACGCAGGTTCTTGCGGGTCTGATATTCTGCATCCTGTTCCTGAATGTGCGCACTGTCGGGCAGCATTATTCCCGAAAGCTCCGCCGTGGCCTTTGTGGTTATTATTTTGCCCTTAAAGCCGCGCTTGACAAGCAGCGGTATAAGTCCGCTGTGGTCAATATGCGCATGGGTAAGGAGTACCGCGTCTATGTCCTTGGGGTCAAACGCAAGTCCGTCTGCGCCAAGTTCACCTTTTTCATCCGCGCCCTGACGCATGCCGCAGTCAATAAGCACGTTGCCGCCTTCAAAGCAAAGCATATGGCACGAGCCTGTAACGCACCGTGCCGCGCCGCAGAATTTGATTTTCATATTCAGCAGTCCTCCTTATCCTTTTATATTTGCCTTTTTGAACCGTTTTTAGGCATTCTTGCCGCAGCAGTTCTTGTACTTTTTGCCGCTGCCGCAGGGACAGGGATCGTTCCTGCGCACGGTGGTTTCCTTTACAAATACCTTGCTTGCGCGATACTGCTTGGTTATTTCGCGGCGTTTTTCCTCACTGAGTACGCCGTCCCATTCCTTCAGCTCGTAAAGCCAGCTTGCCTTTGCCTCGTGCATGTTGTAGTACAGCTTTTCAAAGTCTATATCCAGTGTGACCGCGGTATCGCTGTTGAGCGAATCAAGGTCGATTTCGGCTTTAAGGCTGGTATTTATGCCGTCAATAAAGCCTGCAAACGTGGGCTCATCCATGTTGAATTCGGCCGCAAGCTCGCTCATGGTGCCGCCATATACCTTTTCGTGGTCGCTGAGCAGTTTTTTGTAGTTTTCGGTTTCCGCAACAAAATAGTCGTTCCAGAATTCTTCCGTTGCTTCCTGAGTGCGCTCGGCCTCGGCCAGTTCTCTCCACTGTTTGTACAGTTCAGTCATCTTTCGTTTATCCTTTCACTTATGCGCTGGTGCGCTTTTCTTATTTCTTAACGGTTTTTATGCCGTTTGAAGCCTTTTCGAGTATTTTCGAATCAAACGCAAATACATTGTCCGCCTTTTCCTTTGCACCCGCAAATGCAAATTCAACAAGCCTATCCACAAGCTTTTTGAAGCTTATGCCCATGGGCTCAAAAAGATAGAACGCAAATGAGCCGGGTATCGTATTTATTTCGCACACATAGAGCGTGTCGGTCGCGGTATCAAGCATATAGTCAACCCTTACCACACCGCGGCAATCGAGCATGGCGAATATTTCCTTCGTCGTCTGCTGTATTTTCTCGGTAAGCTGCTGCGGTATCGGTGCGGGCAGTTTTCTTGCTTGGCTCTGCATGCCCTTGCCCGCATTTGTTATATACTTTGAATCAAACGTGAGAAATTCCTCCCACGATACGGGCTCCTCACAAAGCGATGCAACGCAATCCGCGCCCATGCCAAGGCAGGCGCAGTTGAATTCGCGCGGCTTTTCAAGTCCCTTTTCGATAAGTATGCGCCTGTCATATGCGCAGGCCGTTTCCATTGCGCGGATAAAGCTTTCCCTGTCGGCGGCACGAGATATGCCTATCGATGAGCCGAGATTTGCGGGCTTCACATACACGGGATAGCCTATCTCCTCTGCGCTTTCGATTATCGCTTCACGGTTGGCGCGCCATGTGTCGCGGTAGCAATATGTGCCCTCAAGCACGTTCAAGCCCATGCTTTTGAACACGGCCTTCATAACTATTTTGTCCATGCCCACGGCACTGCCAAGCACACCGCAGCTTGTGTAGGGAATGTTTGCAAGCTCCATAAGGCCCTGCATTGTGCCGTCCTCACCGTTCATGCCGTGGAATGCAAGTATTGCGCAATCCATAGGAAATGCAAGCTTGCTTTTGGCAAAAATGCCGTTTGAGTTTGCATAAAGTCCGCCCGAGTTCGGCATCGGCGGAAGGTACACCCGCGTAAGCCCCTTCATATTTTCGTCAAAATGCTTATACGTTTCGATGTGCCTTAGCGGTTCGCCCGTAAACCATTCTCCTTTGCGGGAAACGTACACGGGAAAAGCATTATACTTAGCCTTATCCGCATTTTCCATTATTTGCAGACCGGATATTATGGATACGTCATGCTCCGCGGATCTGCTGCCAAAGAATACGCCTATATTCTGCACCATTGTTCCTCCACATTGTTTTTCTGTCTTATGCTATTCATTATAATTATCCGGCAGGTCATTTTCAAACAGAACAACACTGCCCGCCCCGCCGTATTGCGAAAGCCTTTCCGTGGCCTCGTTAAGGCTTTCGACCCGCACAAGGTTTGCTGTGTCAAAGCCCGCCTCCAGTATTCCTTCGCATATCGGGTCGGCATGAGTCTTGCCTATTATTATCGCAACGTCCGCGTTTTCCGCTATACAGCGACCGAATTCGCGGTTGAGTTCCGCTTCCTCCGCTCCGAGTTCCACCATGCCGGGCGTGACAACTATGCGCTTTTGTCCTTCAAAGGAGCCGAGCACTTTCAGCGCCTCCTTTGAGCCGACGGGGTTTGAATTGAATGCGTCGTCTATCACGGTTACTGCACCCGGAATAAGTTGTAACCTGTGCTCAACGGGTCGAGTTTTGGCTATGCCCGATGCGATTTCTTCAAGCGTAAGCCCAAGCTTATACGCAAGTGATGCCGCCGCGGTAAGGTTCAATATGTTGTGCCTGCCAAGCAATTCCGTGGTGCAGCCTATCCTGCCGCCGTCCCTGCTCACAAGCTCAAAGCTGCTGCCCTTGCCCGATACCCTTATATTTTCCGCCTTCATGTAAAGGTCGTCACCCTCGGTACCGTAAAGGTAAAGCTCCGCCTTGCCGTGCCGCGCTTCATATATGCCGCGGCAGTTTTCATCATCCCCATTAAGGAAACAACAGCCGCCCTTTTCAAGTCCGTCTATAAGCTCTGCCTTTGTATCGATTATGTTCTGCTGTGTTTTGAATGTTTCAAGGTGCTGTTTGCCAACGGCCGTGATTATCCCGTAGTGCGGATGAACAAGCCTGCACAATGTTTTGATATCCCCGACATAGCGCGCACCCATTTCCGCAACAAATACCCTGTATGCATCGCTTAACTGTTCCCTTATTGTGCGGGTAACGCCCATTGGCGTATTAAAGCTGCTCGGGGTTATAAGCGTTTGATATTTGGTGCCGAGTATTTCGCCAAGGGCATATTTAACGCCCGTTTTGCCGTAGCTTCCCGTTACGCCTATGCGAATAAGCTCATCATGCTCTTTAAGTATGCGCTTTGCATCGTTAAGGTAGTAAAGCTTTACGCCTTCTTCAACAGGGTACATTATAAGATAGCACGCAAAAACGAACAGCGGCAGTATAAGCCCCGGCAAATAGCGAACGATAAGCGGCGGCATATACACTATCCATGCAAAGCCGTATTTGTTCCAAAGTATGGGAGAAAAGAACATTGCGCTGAACAGCACCGCAAGTATGAATTCCGCAACAAGCAGTCGCTTTACTCTGCCCGTATAAACCAGCGGTTTTGCGTGCGGATGCTTTTCATACGAAAAGTATATAAGAGCAAGCATTGCAATGTACACTATATCCGCAAGGTAAAAGCATATGCGCCCCACAAGCGGATTTGTCCCGCTTATAAGCACATAGCCCGCCCTGAACGCAAGTGCGGCCACGCCCGCTATAAAGCTCGGCATAAAGTCTGACCCGATGTGCTTTGTAAGCCATTTAAGGTACATTTTGCCCTGATAGCTTTCAAGCTGCAACATATGCACAAGCGGTACCGATGCGGCAACTACCGCCGCACCCATAAGCACGCTCAATGCATAATCCATAATCTTCACAAGAATATCTTCCATGGTAAAATAATCTCCTATTCTGCCAAATACGCCTTCATGACCGCGCAAAACTGCGGATACTTTTCCGCATATGAAAAATGACCCGCCCCTTTGAGCACTGCAAGCCCTGCATTGGGTATTTTCTTTTCCATCAATTTTGCATCGGCAAGCGGCGTTGCCTTATCCTGATCGCCCCATATCAGCAGCGTTTCATTCTTAATGTTTTCAAGTAGCGGCGTAAGATCCTCGTTTACAACATTCACAAATGTCTTACGCATTATATCCGTTTTAAGCGCACGATAATCCGCACTGCCCGCGTTTTTCTGTTTTTCACTCAGTTTGAACAGCTCATCTATAAAGCCTACCTTCATAAGCCTTTTCCCAAGCTTATATTTAAGCGTTTTTATGTGGTAAGCAAGGGTACGCTTGGGCTTTATTCCCGCGGCGTCTATCATAATTATTTTGTCAAAAAGCTTATCATCCTCCGCCGCAAGCATTATTGTTACCCTACCTCCGAACGAATGGCAGGCTACCGAACATCCCTCTATGCCCTGCGTGGCCATAAATTCGCGCGTGAATTCCGCATAATCGCGCACCGTCCATGCGTTTTTAGGCTCCTCGGTGCCGCCAAAGCCCGCAAACGCAAGCGATATTGCCTCATACCCAAGCCCTACGGCGCAGTTCGCCACGGGAGCCATTGCCTGTATGCTACTGCCCCAGCCGTGCAGTATAAGCAGCGGCTTGCCCTCGCCCCTGCGCTCATATTCGGTTTTAAGTCCCCGTACAGTGCAATACACTCGGTCAATTCCTCCGTTAAAATCTATTTCTCGCCCTTTTTAAGTGCCCTGTATTTGGAAGCGTAGCCTTCCTTGTTTTCCTGTCGCGCACGGGCAAACGCCATTGCATCTGCAGGCACATTTTTGGTTATTGTGGAACCCGCCGCGGTATACGAACCATCCCCAACCGACACGGGAGCCACGAGGTTTGTTTGACAGCCGAGGAAAACATCATCCCCAACCACGGTGCGGTGCTTGTGTACACCGTCATAGTTTACGAATACACAGCCACAGCCCACGTTGACTCGCGCACCAACATCCGCATCGCCTATATAGCTCAGGTGCGGCAGCTTTGTGCCTTCACCTATGGTTGAATTTTTCACCTCTACAAAATCGCCTATCTTACAGCCGTTCGCAATTACCGTATTCGGCCTAAGGTTCACATACGGCCCTATCGTAACATTGTCGCCAACAGTAGCTTCGTTTGCATAAACATAGTTCAGCACGCACCCTTCGCCTATACTGCTGTTACTTATATTGCAACCCGGCTTGATTTGAGTGTTCGCGCCTATACTTGTTTTGCCGCACAGCGTGTTGTTTGGCCAAATAACCGCGCTCGCACCTATTTCAACATCGGCTTCTATATACACGGTTTCGCCCTGCATGATGCATACGCCGTTTTCAAAATGATTGTTCCTTATTCGCTTTTGCACCATGGATATCGCTTCGCTCAGCGAACGCATATCATTTATGGGCGCGGCGGCATATTCGTCCGCATTGATTATCTCCGCGCCATTTAATGTACCGTTTATTATATCCTTTGCGCCGAATGCGGACGGGGCCGCGCTCCATGCAAGCAGTCTTTCTTCTCCCCTTGCAAGCCGTGCGCAAGGAGCACCGCTGTTTGCAAGGCGCAATGCATCATCCGCATAAACAAGCTGATTTACGTTTATCACAACTATCCGCCCGTATTGCCCTATGACCTTCTCCGCCTCATCGCGGGAGATGAATTTCACCTTATCCGCGGCGCACTGTGCATCTTGCTCGTTAAAGCCCACGGCGTAGACATCCCCGCCGCAGCTTATCGCGGCGGCAAGTGCCCAGTCAAAAAGGTTCCTTCCCGCAACGGCACACTGCGGTACATTTTCCGCATTTAATATAAGCGTACATATATCCTTCATTTTATATACCCCTTGAACCGCAACTCGCCCACCCGCAGGTCATCGGTTCCCTTTCAGGTTGTATTTTATGTTCCGTTATGCCCATATGTCAAGGCAAAGCGATACCTTGCCACGATACAGACATACATATTATACTATACCATCTTATTCCGCCGCTGTACATAACTTGATTCGCCTATAATGTTAATTTTATTTGATTATATTGCAAAAAGCGTATATAATGTATTGATGCAATAATAAAAAGCGGGGGATAACTTGATCCGTTTTGATATAATCATCAATCTGGTGATGCTTATAAGCTTCGCCGCAATACTGACCGCAAGCTCATATCGGCACGAGGGTGCCGTGCGTTCGGCATACTGTGTGCTTTTCTCGGTCGGACTCGGCGTGGCATATGCGCTCAAACTCGGCCTTACGCTGCCCGAAAGCAGCATATTCATGCCGTTCAACAAGCTGTGTAACATAAGTGAATACGGCAGCACCGGCCTTGCGGAGGATATTTGGGCATACGCAATGCCCTATATTTTTGCGGGCTTCCTTTTTATGCCCGCACTGCCGCGCTTTAGAATAGGCGGAGCGTTCACGGCGGGCATAATCGCCGCGTTGTGTTCGCGCATATACCATCTGCTCGAGGGCGGCAGCTTTGTAACGGATGAATATCTGTTCGCCGGTCTTGGCATGGCGGCGGGATGTGCGCTGTATATTCTGTTTGCGTATACACTGCGTCGCAAGATAGATTTTAAGGAATTTAAGCTGCCCCTTCCAAAGCATGCAAGCTTTATTTGGTCGCTTATTGCCCTTGTGGGAGTATACTTGGGTATTGCGTTTATGATGATATTCGGCTACAGTGAGCCCTACAGTGACATTGTATTTGATGCCAATGCCTATACGCTTCCCGAGGAAATCACCCTTTCGTGCACACTTAGCGATACCGCCGATAAGCAACTTCTGTTCGTTCCCTCCGAACAGCCGCTTGAAGAAAGGCTTACGGCCGTTGCGCAAAGCGTAGGCATTTATACCAACGTCTCCTCCTCATCGGGCTTGCTTGTTGCGGAAGGTGACTTGGGCAAGGTTACTATGACCGAAAGCGGAAGCTGGGTATATGAAAGCTATGTTCCGAGTGAGGGTGACGTTCCTACCGCGGACAGTGCGGTGAACGCCGTGTTCAGCTTTTTCTCGACAAGGCAGATATTATCGACCGATATAGACAGTGTTGCGGATATTATTGAAAGAATTGATGAAGCAACAGGACTTATAACCGGGTATGACATATACCTTTCCTCCGCGGTGAACGGCCATTCCATTGTCGGTTCCTGCTCGATAGTGGCTTGCGTCCGCGCAGGCAACAACATAGTGAAGATTCGCCGCTACGACGGTGACATACAAACGGGAGCGCAGCTTAGCTGCATTTCTCAGCAGAAGGCATTTTCATTCGTCACCGAGGGTAAATGTGCAAGTACGCTTGCCGCGCCCGCCGTAAGTGCAACCGTAAACAGTTGTGAGCTTGTATATATGCAAAACGGCGAGCAGGGCTTTTATCTTCCCGTGTGGAGCTTTAATTGCACCGCAACGCTTGAGGATAATTCAACCCAGCCCTTCAGCATTTACGTTCAGGCAGACAGCTGAATCGATTAGCCAATAATAAGCAGCCGCAGTATCTTTCTCGATCTGCGGCTTTTGTTTTGGTATATGTTATTACTTAATGTCTTTGCTGTAGGCGGCTTCCTCCACATCCCGAGGAAAAACAACACTATCGTCCAATATTGCGCGACAAACGTATGCAAGATCGGCAACGCTCAACCTTCCGTCCGCATCAACATCCATTGCAAGCATCTGCGCCGCCGTAGCCTTGTTCGAAACAATGGTCTTGCAAAGCAATATCGCATCCTTTATTCCAAGGGCGGTATTATCCGCTTCACCGTTTGCCGCCATGGCCGCGCCGCACAGCAACAGCATGGTCACTGCAAGCAGCAGTAGAGCAATTCTCTTCATCACGCATCTCCTTTGGCGATAAGCCTGCAAAGCCTTATCGCATCAGCAATATCAACGGTACCGTTTGCGTCAACATCCGCCGCGGCCGCCGCATTCGTACTGAGCTTTGCGCCGCCGATCAAGTATTTGCACATAAGCTTAATGTCGCTAATGTCAATGTTACCGTCCATATTTACATCCCCGTAAACATACATACCGCCTATTTCAACTTTTGCCGTATTGCCGTATTGGTCGGCATATATAACGGTGCCGCGGCTTATAAGTGTATTTTCAAAATTCAGTCTGCCTGCGCCGATTTCGCTTATGATAATGCCCGTCTCTAACTCCTCCGCCGTCATATACTTGCCGCTTGACGGTTCATATCGGCTTATGCTTTTTGCGTTTTTGCCGTTTGAATCATATTGGGCATATACAATACAGCCGTTTGCATATACTATGTCCGAAGCATTGTTTGCTACCACCGTATCGGTGCGCTCCGTGCCGTATTCACTTGAGCATATATTGCCGCAGGTATAGTACACGGTTGACGATTCATCATTTGACAAATCAACGGTTATACTTTTTGAATAAATACTGCTGTTATAATACCATTTACCGTCAACATATATCATGCCGCTCTTTATATCCTGCCAAAACGCACTGTTCGGGTGTGCATTGGCCGAGGCAATTGGTGTTGAGCCGTAAACGTTTATGCTTGCATCATACACTCCGCTTTTATTTGCATGGGATTGCTTAAAATCGTTCTGCGTATTCAAAAAATAGGTGTGGCGGCAATAGCCCATTCTATCATTGTCGCCTGTGGTTTCGGGAATGCTCGGATCGTCCCATGTAACGTCGGTATGGTGCCAACCCGCTTCCGTTTTGACAATATTCCACCCGTGGTTCAACGTGCTTGAAGAGACGAAATAGCTTTCTATTCCCATTTCACCAAGCAGGTCTATATAGAGAAGTGAATACCCCTGACACACGGCAATTCCGTTTACAAGTGCGCCGTATGCATTGTACATGTTGCTGTTTGTTTGATTGTGGTCGTATCTCGTGTGCAGTACGATATAATCATGTATGGCAAGGGCAATTTCAGCCTTTGTCATATCGGCTGTGCCGTTTGGGAAAAGCTCCGCCAGCACTGCTTTAACCTCCGCATCGTAATCGGCACGCATTGCGGCGGCAGAGCTGTTTAAGCCTATACTCATACTCACTATTTTCCCCGAGGTCATGGTGTAGCGCATACCCGATGTACACACAAACGATTCGGGTGTGCTGTTGAGCACAATGCTTGCATACTTGCTCAGTACAGACAAATTTGTGCCCTCGGTGTCATGCGCAATATTCAGGTCCGAAAGGGATATGCTCGGTTCAAGATTGAGTATGGCGTTGCGCATCCTTTCGACAAATGTGGCTATCTTTGCACCCGTAAGGCTGCCATCATCCTCCTCATCGGCAAGCGTTGCAACGGCGAATGTGCCTATTTCATCAAGAAAATCCCGAGAAAACTGCTCACCCTCTATATCGCCCCATTGCAACACACCGCTAAACTGCGCATCCACCTCGAACGATTCTTCATCCGCACCAACTTCGTCCGTGGGAGCGTACTGCGGCAGTTCTTCCGCCGTGCCCTCGTCATTTTCCGCAAGCGCGCCAAAGCTTACAAGCATCAGCACCGCCATAACGGCACACAGCATCCTTCGTTTCATGGTTTTCCCCTCCTGCGGTAATATTATTTGGGGCCAAGTTTTGTGCTTGGCCCCATGTGTTTGTTCAGATGGTTTTATCTGTTTTCGCGCTTTTTCAGCGTTACATATGCCGCGCCGAGCAATGAGAGCAGGCCAAGGCCGATAAGCATTGCGCCGCCTATTATCTCGCCGTCATTATGCTGAATGTCATCCAGCACACTTATGCCGTCCGCATCGGCGGCATCCGCTATCACGCTGTTCTTTACCGCCGCATCAGCCGCAAAGAATCCTTCCGTTGCGGGGGTCATGGTGTAGGGATGCGTTACTACCGTGTCATCACCCGTGGTGGGCATGAGCACGCCAACGGTAACGCCCGTGCTGCCGCCTATAGCATTTCCGCCTATCGTAGCACCCTTGAGCACCTCATTGAGGTAGCTTATCGGGTAGTACATGCGGTAACCGTCTATATTCGCAAGCGAATTCGGGGTTATCACAAGCTGTATGCCGTATGCGGAGTTGATTATCAGGGTATTGCCACTCAGGTTCACCGCGCGCAGTACGCCCTGCGGTACCTTATCGTAGTAGCCCGCGTTCGCGGTTATCACGCTGCCCTTGTCGGAGCGGATAATCGTCCAGTACACTTCATTCCAGAAACTGTCCTCAGGATCAATCTTGCTTGATTCATCCTCGTCCTTGACGGGAGTGTACCAGCCGATCACGAACTCAACATCACCCTTTACGGTGAACTGCAATCCGTTTTCGCCCTTTATGGGTACTATGGTTTCGATATTGCCATCCTTATCCCTTATGATTATCACAAAATCATCGCTCTTATCGGAATCGGAGGGATAGGGCACGGTTATCTGCATACTGCCGCCCTCAAAGGATACGTCATTGCCGTCCTTATCGGTGAAGTCTATCTTCTCATATACCTTGTTGTCGCCAACGGCATCGAATGCGTTGTTCTTGTTCTCCTCGGCCTTTATGGCATCCTTTGATGCGCCGTCCTCAAGCCCATCAAGCTTTGCGGATACATCATCGGCATCAACACTGCCGTCGGGATTGGTGTAGGAAATGTCCTTGTCTCCCTCGGGAACAGGTGTAACTGCAAAGCCGTTGCCGCTTGTGCCGCCGATTGATGCAGTCTCAGCGCTGACGATAACGGTAAGTTCGCAGCTCTGTGTGGCGGAAGTATCGTCAAAGTAGGTTTCGGTATAGGTAACGGTGACCTTGTGTGAACCTATTGTATTAAGCACGCGCTGTTCGCTCATTCCGTCCGCATATGCTATGGTCATATCGCTCTTGCCAAGCGCCTTCTTTGCGCCCGATTTATACACCGCTTTGATATTCTCAAACGGCAGTTCCTTTGCGCCGAGTGCAAGCGTTATCGTGCCATCCGCCTCAAGTTTGGTGCCGCTGAGTACATCAACAACAGTAAAAGTGTGCGTGTAGGTTATATTTGAATTGTACCTATCCTTAACAATAATATACTTGGTGCCAAGTGCGGCTTCACCCGTAGCGGCAGGATCGTATTGACAATCCGTTTCAACCCTCTTACCATCAGCAAGGTTGAGCTCCTGCTTGGGCGCACCGCTGCCGAACTCGGTCACAAGATAGCTCTTCGAAATATCCAGCTCTTCACCAAGCTTTATCTTGCTCGGCAGTGCGGGCGTGATGGTGGTGGTATAGGTATCCTCCGCAAGAACTATCTTTACCGTACACTTGGCGGTCGTGTAGTTCGCACTGTCAGGCGTAAACACAAGCGTTACATCGGCGCTATTGCCAATGTTGGCCGCTACAAGGCCGCTCTTCACGCTGAACACAAGCTTTTTATCCGCAACCGACGCAACACCTGTAAGTATGCCGTTATCATCCTTGGTTCCGTCTACGCTCCACTTGCCGCTTATGCCCGCAGGCACCGTGCTAAGTGCGCTTATGTCATACTTGTGCTCACCCGCATACGCATAGGATACGCTGTACGTCAGATTTGCATCCGCAATGCTCAGCTCCATGGGCTTGATTTCATAGCTTACTTCCTTTGAATTGAGGGTGTAATTCACCGCCGCCTCATCGGTAAGCTTTGCCTTTGCGGTGTAGGTACCCGCGTTCACAGGCTCCGCCGCGCCGTCATTATAGGTTATGGTGTAAAGCGTTTTGCCGTTGTCGGCCGCCACTCGACCGCTTTCGCTTACGGTAACGGTCCTTGCCTTGCCGTCATACTTTATTTCACCCTCGGGCGCAGTCAAGGTGACGCTGAGTTCTGCCCTGCCTACCTTGCCCGTTACGTTCTTGGGTGCAACAAGTGAGTAATTGTCCTTGTCCAAACCATCTACGGTATACGTTACGCTAACCGCAACGGCATCACCCGCATTTGCGCTCGCATATGTGCCGTTTACGTTTGTAAGGGCAATATCGTCACCAACACACACGCCGTCCATGGTCAAGGTAACGTCTGCATCCGCGGTAAGGCCGTTATAGGTCTTATCTGCAACTGTTGCGGTAACGGTTATTTCCTTGGGAGTTATGTCAGCATAAAGCACGATCGCGCCCGGTCCCGCATTAAGATAATAGTTTGACACGTCCGCACAGCTACTGTCCAGAATTATTGTATTCTTATTATAAATCGCCTTATTTGTTTCAACGCTGTCGTCGACAAATTCCCAGTTGGCATTCAGGCTGTTCGCGTCAAGAGCAATGTCGGTACCGTCTATCGTACCTTCAAGTTTTACATTACTGCAATCAACCGTTGCGGTATATTTACCGTCATATACCTTATTTTCGGCCTTAAAGCCCGAAACCGTCAGTTCCTTTGCCTTTATGGTCATATTGACGGTCTTGCTGCCGACGTAATTATCATCCTCATATGTTACAACGGCAGTATAATTCAATACATTCCTTGTTGAAGTTTGCTCAACGGTACCGTAATAGTACTTCACGCTCAGCTTGCTTGCGTCAAGCTCGGTATCGCCGCCCTTTACGGTCACATTGCTAAGGTCAAGCGTTTGATCCTTGCCGTTGAATACGTATTCGACGTCGGTCAAACCCTCTATCGTAGCGTCATCCTTTTCCTTAACGCTAATCTTCATGTTAAGCGTGCCACTCGTGCTGGTGATTCCGTTGTCGTTTTGACCGTCAAACTTTAACGTAAAGGTAACGTTGCTTGAGTACTCACCTGACGTGCTGTTGCTAATTGCATCGGTCGTTTTGTATACAAGCTCATACGTTTCACCCGGAGCAATAACCTTGTTCTTCCAATTCTCGTTGGTAAACTCGAAATAATTGCTACCGGAAAAACGCTTCAGATCATTCACCGTTAAATTGCCGCTGCCCGTGTTCTTGATTCCGAACGTTATGGTATCGGGTACCTGGCCGCCTACGCGCACAGTGTATTCCTTTGTGCTGCCACCAACAATTTCATAAGAATATGAATGGTTCGTGGTAACCTCGGTAACGCTGCAAGCGGAAGCCGTATGGTTTTTATCCGCCGCAACGCGATTGAACACATAGTATTTGGTGTTGGGTTTAAGACCCGTGGTTACAAGCGTATCCACCCAATCCTCTTCATCGGGCGTATTTGAGCTTGTGCTGAGCGCATACTGCTGACCGTCAACATATGTTACGGTAAAGCTGCTGCTCTTTATGTTTGAAACGGTAGCGGCCGTGGGAGCGACTTGGCTTGCCTTTGCAATTTCAAACTGTCCCCTTGCGGTCGTACTCGCATATGCGGATGTCGCACTTGAGGTATAGGTTATTTCTATTTCATATTCGCCTGCATCGGTGGGCTTATCAATTGCCACGTTGCCGTTCCTGTAATAATACTTAACGGTCACATCCATGCCTTCAACCGCATCGGGCGTGAAAGCAGGAGCCTGTGCGGAGCCGTTATATGTAAGAGAGGTATTCGTTATTGTAACGGAAACATTAGCCTTGTGGTTCATCTTGGCTACAAGGTTGATATCATCCTGACCTACGGTGAAGGTTATCGTTGCGGACTTGGTATCAACATTAAGTCCGTTCGCACCCTGCCATTCAACAAAGGTGTAATCGTTGTCGGGCTTTACGGTAAGCGTCACCTTATCGCCCTCTGTCACGCTCGAGGGCACACCCTCAACGGTGCCTACGCCGCCGACATTCACGGTGAGCTTCGGGGTATAGGGAATGTACAGCGTGCCACTGCTGACCTCTGCACTTGCCTTTACGGTGGCGGTTGCGCCATAGCGCACCTTCACCTGATAGGTATGGCCGACGGCGGCATTTATACTGCCTGCGCTCTGCCATTCGCCATCTGTACCGTTATCAATAAAGAGGTACTCCGCATTTTCATCATAGTTGCGTACCTTGACCGTATTGCCGTCACGATACAGCTCGGGCTTTGCGGGTGTAGAGGTATTCGCGGCCTTATCCACGGTGCCCTCGGCATAGGTAAGCTCTCCGCTGTAGTTCTCGGCTGTAGCCTTTACGGCTATCGTATATCCTATGTCCTCGGCCGCTATGGTGTATTCCTTGCCGGTGGCTATCTTTATATCCTCGCCGTCCACCCTGCGGTACCAAGTAAATACAACATTTTCAATGCTGCCGCTGTAGCTTGCGCTAAGCTTTGCGCCGTAAACCATTCCTCCGTCTGAGGTGTAGCTTACGCTGCCCGTTATCTTCTCCTTGGTCACGGTAATGGCATGAGTCTTGGTGAATCCGCCAAACTCAGCTTTAATGTTGGCAGTGCCCTCACCCACGGCGGTAACAAGGCCGTTTGAAACGGTGGCAACGCTTTCCTTGTCGCTCGTCCATGTAACGTCACTCATGTCGGCCTTGGGCTGAGCCGCGTTGGCAGGCTGCGCCGCAACGGTCAGCTGCGTGGTGTTGCCAATGCCCTCTATGCTGTTTGCGCCGCTTATGGTTATGGCTGTGGTGGGGATAGAGACGTTCAAGGACATTCCCTTTGCGTTATCGGCGGTCAAGTAATAGATTGTTTGGTTCTTTACGTACTGTACCGCATCATTTTCATCTACACCGAATTTGAACCCGATATTTGCGACACCAGCCTTAGCAGTATCCTTCACTTTCAGCTTGAATACATAGTAAACACCCGTGTCGTCAAATTCATATGCAGAGCTACTCAAGAATGTTATTTTACCGTTCTCAACCTGTTCCGTGTTAAGCGTAAAGGTTTCGCCGGGCTCATCATCGCCCTTATATTCTTTGTTTTTATCAAAGGCAACAAACTCAAACCTTTCGGTATCAAACAATACTATCGCGGCAACATAGTTTATGCCGGGGTTTTTCAGCACATTAACGTTTACCGTTATTTCATCACCGACACCAAGGTCACCCGTTTTGTCGGCAGTGAGCGAAAGTTCAACTTCCGTTCCCGTTTCGGCAATGGCAAATATCGGGTAACAGCATACGCTCATTACCATAGCCATGGCCAAAACCAAAGAAATAAGTTTTTGTTTCATTAGAAGCTTTTCCTCCTATACTGATTACTGTATTCCAAATTCCACTTTCATTCCTGCGCAATACTGAAGCATCAATATTGCGTCAAGCGCGTTAACACTTCCGTCGGTGTAAACATCCGCTCTCATTTGCTGAAGGGTATCGAGCTGTGCCGAGCTCATACCTGCGCAGTATTGCAAAAGCAGTATGGCATCAAGTGCGTTAGTGCTTCCATCCCCATTAACATCCCCCAACTCATAACCGCCATAGGGGTCATCTACGACGTTGGGCTTGGTTATGGGGCTGAGTACACCGTTTTTATCGGTTCCCGCTATTGCCGTTGGCGTTGAGCTCACGTTCTGTTCGCCCTCTGCCTTTGCCATGGTCAGCACGGTTATTCCGTTTGACATATCAATTCCTTCACCCGAATAGGTGATGCTTACGGTGCTGCCGTTTACGCTCACGCCAAGCGGGCAACCTTGGGCCGACGCAATATTTGTGTACCCTTCAAGATTAAGCTTAATATCAAGCAATGTTACCTTTGTAAGGTCGCTTGATCTTAGCTGTAGGCTTACGGTTCCGTCCGTTTCGGTGGTGATGCAGTATATTTTCGGTGCGTTTTCCGTGGGGTACTCGGCATTTTCGACTATGCTTACCGTTTTTACGGCAAATGTGCCGTCATCAGGTGTTAATGCCGTAACGTCATCATCGGATTGGTGCGCGGAAAAGCCCGTCTTGGCTATGCCGAGCGTTGCCGCATTACCCGCACTGCCGATAACGCGGAAAACCACGTTGCCTATGCGCGTTCCCGCGGCAACGGCGGTATCCTTGCCCGAAATTATCGAACCCGAATTGAGCAAAAGAATGTTCAGCTTGCCCGCGCTTGCAAGTTGGCTGAGGTTCTGCATTCCGCTATCCTCATCCTCGCCGCCGAGCAATGCCGTATACGATACGAATTCAAGCTTGTCACTGTCATATTCCAAGCTGAACTGCGCACCGCCAAAATCTGCCACGGCGGATACGAATTTTATGCTTACGCTTAACGTATCCCCGTTTTTAAGCGAAGTATTTGCGGTGCTTACTTCAAGCTCAATGCCCGCTTCCCCCTCTGCAAAGGTGCCGAGCGGAGCCGCAAGCAGCGCCAACATCAGTACAAGCAACACCGCAATGATTCTGCTTCGTTTCATGTAACGCCTTACATCTCCTTAGTTTATTTGGACCGGAGCCGGCAATGGACATACCTCCACCACCTATAGCTATATAGTATTATACCCGCACAAGTCAATATACGCAAGCATATTTTGCCCGTACGGGTACGTGTTTACGATTTATTAAAGTTTCTGTCCGCCGTGTTTTCCCGCCTTTATCGCGGCATAAATAAGCGCAACCAGGCTCAATATCGCCGCTATAAGCAGCATATAGAGTAAACCACTCGGGCGGTCTTTCTCATAGTCTGCAACGGTCACGCCGCTTGTATTCTCAACCGTATCGGCGGTTGCAGTCGGTGCGGCCGTCTCGTGCGTGTTATCATTCGCACTTGACTGTTCCCCAACAAAAACGGTGGTTTCTTCAACAACGCTACCATCCTCACTTATCGCGGTTATCGTCACCTCGCCGTCTTCGTGTGCGGTGATGTTTCCGTTTTCATCAACCGTCGCAACGCGCTCATTACTGCTTGAAAATACATAACCGCTACCCTGCGGCGTTACCGCAGCGCTTTCGCCAACGCCCATGCTTATGTCCGCACTCGGTGCAGGTGTAGCAATCGGTGATATAGGCTCCGCCGCATTCGCGGTTTGCTCAGGCGTGGGTGCTGAAACACCGCCAAGTTCTATCACGGCGTTCTGTACGCTATATTCAAGTTCGTTAAGCTCCTCATCTATTACCATGGTCTGTGTGCGTTCATCGTCAAGCTTTATTTCAACACTGCCCGCCGCACCATCCTTCGGCCTAAATGTCAAAAGAAGCAGTTCCCCCGGCTGTTTGCTGCCCATGAGCGTGCTCCAGATAAATACAACACTGCCCTCGTCCTCATCATTCGTTGCGCTTATGCCGCCGCTTACCGTTGCACCGTTTTTGGTGCTTACAAGCTCCAGCTTATCCGCATCATAGCTCAGCGCAAACTGAGCCCCCGCAACGGGCGTTCCCCCGCTCAGCGATACGGTAACGGTTATGGTGCCGTCCTCATTGAGCGTGCCGTTGTTTATCTCTATACATGTATCGTCCGCCAGCGCAAGCGTGCTTATCAAAAGCAGTGCCGCAAAGGCCAACGCCAAAGCAACTTTTTTTATGTTTGGCATATTCATGGTTTCTCCCTCGCCTTCTCTAATTCTATATGTTAGAAGCGTCCGCCGCTTATACCTCTTCTACTGAGATATGCGCCTCTTCGCTTGGTGTATCCGTCTTTTTTCTGCGTCTTGGCTTTCTTCTCCGCCTTGCCCTGTGCACTGATGCGGCACACGGGTAATGCTTGGCTTGGTGTGCAAGCTGATAATAATGCAGTTCCTCCATGTCCACTTCGGGCACGCTACAGCAACCGCGGTAAAGCTCCCCGTCACATGTTACGGTAAGGCGACAGAGGAATCTGCCGTGTTGGCGGCAGCGAATTACGGAATAAAACCGCCTTTCGTCATTGCTGCACCAATCCCATATGCGGCATACCTCGCCGCACACGGGGCACTTTATGTTTCGCATTGCGCCGCTGTTCAGCACGGCAGTCACGCTTTCCATCCGTTCGGAACGCTTTCGCGGCGGCACAGGAAAGCTTTTACTTAAAAATTCCATGCAATGCGCCGTATTAAGGCGAATGCTCAGTGCACTCTCATCCACCCATTCGCTCACTATTGCGGTATACATGGCATCATTTAGTGCATCATGATAGTCAAAGCAATCGGGAATTTGGCAAAATTCAACGGCCTTATGCAGTGCAACCGGGCTCGGCGCGCCTATTGTAAAGCTGAACGCCGCCTGAAGATCCAGCATTTGCGTATTCTGCGTCTGCGGCAGAGAATAATACGCGGCATTGGCATTAAGCACCTGAATATCTTCCGTGCCCCAGCCCGCAAAAACGCTTTCCCCCCTTGTCCATTCAAGAAAGCTTGCGTATGCCTGTTCAAACGTTATCTTGCTTTCAAGTGAACGGCCAAGCTCGGGCAGCGTTTTGGAGCCCAAATTAAACTCCGCATGAACGCTCGGGCGGATAAACACGCTGAACGTGTCCTCAATTCTGTGCCGCCTGCGGTCAAGCTTCACTGCGCCTATCTGCAATATTTCGGCAAGCGAAACGCCGTCCGCATTGCCGCTGTTCCATTCCAAATCCATAACTATCATAAAACGAATTATAACATTATTCCGCATATACGCACAAGCACAATAAGAAATAACGGTTCAAATTGGCCCAAGTATGCTTTTACGGCACACATATTCGCATGTTATCAAGCAACAGTCTTTATCATATGCCCACCAGAGAGCTTTATCTATGGCAAGTTGCTTTTTCAGTGAGTCATTGCGCTTTTGTAGTTCCTGCACGTCCTTTTCCGTGGCGGGTGTGCCGTCCTTGCGGGAGAAGCGTATGTCGGGATTGGTGTTGGTGAATGTACCTATGTTGTCGGTAGCGGATTTGACTTGGTTGGGCGAAAATACCATGTACATTCCGTTGCTTTCATGGATTATTCCGTCATACCCCTCGGACTTTAATTTCTCGATGTCGTAATTGTCTGCGTATTTAACGTAATATGGGTTCTTCATATCAATATACGCTTCCATTACGTTACCGACAGCTTGCCCGTTTTTATATGTATATCCATTTGCAAAGTCTCTGCTGTCGGAGAAATAAATGCCCTTGCCGAGTGCGCCCATTGACGGTTCAAAAACCGTGAAATCAGCGGTCGTTCCGTGATACACTACCTTCGGCGTTCCGTCAGCGTTCACAACCTTGCTTGCACTCTTAGGATGGTTCTGCCAATCACCGAACCAACGCTCGAATTGTTGCGATTCGGTGACATTTTCAAACTTGGGTTTGACAGGCGAACCACTTTCGCGTATACTGTGAATAAAGCCGTTGCCTACATTGGGTACCTTGGGCATTGTGACCCTTGCCATCCGATATAAATCAGCGGTTTTTCTTTTGTCCATATAGAATAATGATATCTCACCATCGTTTGACTTTTCAATTGCATTTGTAAGCATGCTGGTTACAGCGTTCTTTCTTCCGTAAATGCTTGTAATGGCATTGCTATCAATAACAATAGAGTTTTGTCTCCCATAACCATCAACATATACAGGAATGATTACCGTATTGCCGTCTTTAACAAATGGCAACAACGCCACAACGCTTGTTTGTCCACGAGTTTCAGATGCAATAATTGCAACGGGATTCTCCATTGCGCTTGGCAGTTGCTTTAGCATTGCTTCTCCGATATGATGTTCCGCATTTTTCGTGCCGTTAATAGCATAATCTACATGCGTTTGGTTTATCGTAACGGGCAAAGCATTAAAGCCAATCTCGAGGAATACGTCCGGCGTTTTACCCACAACAAGAGAATCTCGTTTCGGTATCAGCCCTTTTTCCCAATCATCAAGCTGTTCTGCAAACGGTTTTGAATAATCATATTCAACCTTTTGCGCTTCACTAATTCCTACATCCTTTGCGGAATATGTTATGCCCTGCGTATCTGCGACTGCTGTTTTTGCTGTATCGGTTTTCGTACTCTCCAATGCATCAATGTACAGCTCGTAAATTAAGTCAACCGCTTTCTGCCGAGTGCGTACAACCTCCATCTGCTCCCAACTCTTCTCACGCTTTAGGGATATTAAAGCACCGAACAGCAAAAGAAATATCACTCACCAATTTTGACACTCCCTCCTACAAGTTACCGAAAAGTTGCCGCCCATTCGCGGTGCAGAGCACGGCACAAGGCGGGTGAGAAGCAAAAAAAGCCCCG
>CAZTFU010000009.1:0-74032 GCA_964612925.1 uncultured Clostridium sp.
TGCATATGCAAGTGCTTTTTTCTGGTCGGGGCGAGGTGATTTGAACACCCGGCCTTTTGGTCCCGAACCAAACGCGCTACCAAGCTGCGCTACGCCCCGTGTGGAGCCAATGAAGAGATTCGAACTCTTGACCTGCGCATTACGAGTGCGCTGCTCTGCCAACTGAGCCACATTGGCCTGCGGCTTTACGCCGACAACATGGAATTATAACATAAGTTTTGCTATCTGTCACTACCTTTTAGCAAAATTAGGCTTACATTTTTATTTATATCAGCTGCAATACTTTTTTACTCCCTGCTTGTCACATTCTGCCGCGCCTTGAGCATTCAATGGCGTTACGTCATATTTTTCAATGTGTTGATCCGTAGGCATAACGTATATCGCTCCGTCTTTTGGGACAGGCAATATTCCCGCGCCCGATTGCGAATTATCCTCTATTGCGGTGGCCACAGCCTCATTCACGCGGACGAGATAACAGCGAGATTCCTTCTTTGCCATCATGCGCATAAGCTGCTTGCGAACACGGAGCATTACCGTTTCAACATTCAGCACCTTGCCCGTGCCACCGCAATACGGGCATGCGGTTTGCAAAGTGTTCGATATGCATTGGCGGCTTTTTTTGCGTGTTAATTCTACAAGACCGAGCTGGGTTATGCCAAGCACATGCGATTTTGTACGATCCTTTGCCATCTCCTCGCGCAGTGTTGCAAGCACACGCTCCTTGTCGGCAATTTCCACCATATCAATAAAATCTACTATGATTATGCCGCTTATGTCCCTAAGTCTCAGCTGGCGCGCAATTTCGCGTGCAGCCTCGCAATTCGTTTCGGTTATGGTTTCCTGTAGATTATCCGTGCCGACGTATTTGCCCGTATTAACGTCAATGGTGGTCAATGCCTCGGTCTGATCTATCACGATATAGCCGCCGTTCTTCATCCACACCTTATGTGAAAGCGCATTGTTTATTGCATTTTCAAGGCCAAGCTGATCAAATAGATCGGGAATATCCTCATAGAGTTCAACCCTGTCCTTTAGCGACGGCGATATTATTCCCGCAATAAGCTGTATCCTTTCAAAAAACTCCCTGTCATTTATGGCAAGCCGCTTTATATCGGGTGTAAAAAGGTCTCGTATCGTTCTGAACACAAGCGGTTCTTCCGCATGGAGCAGTCGCGGTGCGCTCACCTTTTCGCCCTTTTGCTTTATTCTTCCCCACATACGGGCAAGAAAAGCGAAATCCTCGCGTATTTCTTCCGCGCTTTTGCCTTCCGCGGCGGTGCGCACTATTGCGCCCACGCCAAACTCGCCGTATACCGATTCCGCGGCATCTCTTAATCGCGTGCGCTCTGCTTCGTCACCTATTCTGCGCGAAACACCGATATAGTTCACCGATGGCATAAGCACAAGCGTTCTCCCGGGCAATGTTATGTTCGTTGTGACCCGTGCGCCCTTTGTTCCTCCAGGTTCCTTTATGATCTGCACCATTATTTCCTGGCCGATCTTTACTATATCCTTTATGTTCAAAGCGGCATTGTTTGTATGGACTTCCTTACCGTTAAACACAAAATCCTGCTTATCATGCTGAATGTCGCCCGCAAAAAGATATGCGTTCTTATCAAGGCCGATATCCACGAATGCCGCCTGCATACCGGGCAAAACATTCTGCACTCTTCCCTTGTATATATTCCCTACAAGCCTTTCCCGTCCGCGCCTTTCGATATATATTTCGCTCGGTTCGCCCTGTTCAAGCAGTACGGCCCTTGTTTGATACGGGTTGACATCAACAATTATTTCCTTGTCCGCTACAATCTCGCTCATTTCACAAGTGCCTTAAACGGGCGTACTCCTCCCGCCTATAAATTCAACGCTTTGCCTGTGCACACTGTGTTCGCGTTCCTTGCCGCATTGCTTTGCAAGCGCACCAAGCATCAGTTCGATGTTAAGGCTACCCGCCGTATTAAGTACGCCCTTAACGGTCATTGCGGCGCACCCGTTTTTAGAGCCGACATCAACGCTTATTATCTGCGGGCGAATGTCAACATTCTTCATGCCACCCTTTGTGCGCTTTTCAACTATTATTTCACCGGAAAGCAACCCTTCAACATCCTTTGCAAGCTCACCTTCATCCGTATCCTCATCAAATGTGATGCAATACACCGCACTTTCAAGCAGTGCCGTAAGTGACGGCAGCTTTTCTTCAACGGCATAAGCTTCCTTAAACTCAAACCCGTCGGGCATTTCGGCATTTACCCTTGAAACGAATTCGTCGGCATTCATATCCCCGTTCAGTTTTACGTCTATCCATTCGGCATCGCTTGTATACCCCGTGGACAGCGCAGTAGCGAATGAGAGCAGCGGATGCGGATTGAACCCCTGCGAATAGCCCAGCGGTATCATGGCGCGTCTGAAGGCACGCTGAAGCAAACGGAGTATATCCAAGTGCGAAACAAAGCGCGCCGTTCCGTTTTTAGTTAATCTTGCAATAAGTCGCATATTTCTCTCCAAAGCAGCCGTTGCAGCCAAGTCTGCAATCCTTTGTTACCTGTGCCTTATAGGCCCGTTCGTGTTCGCGAACAAGATATTCCTTTGTTACCACCGCGTCTATATGATCCCACGGCAGTGCCTCGTCAAGCGCTCTTCGCCTGTGTGCATACATATCGGGGTCAATGCTTTCATGTGCAAACGCTTCCTGCCATGCCTCAAGCTTAAAGTGTTCATCCCACGAATCAAAGCGAGCCCCGTTTTGCCAAGCGCGTTCCACCACGTTAGCAAGCCGCCTGTCCCCGCGGGCAAAAACGGCTTCAAGCACGCTTATATCCGGTTCATGGTACGAGAATTCAACTCCCCTTATGCCCTTGAGCGCATTTTTAAGCAGCTTTTGCTTTTCTATAAGCGTTTCTTTCCTGTCCTGCGGTTCCCATTGGAATGGCGTAAAGGGCTTGGGTACAAAGCTTGATGCGCTTACGCTGAGTCTTAATCCCTTGCCGCGTTTTTCCTTGGGCATTGAGTAGAACAGTGCGGAAACCTTGCGCGCAAGCTCCGCAATGCCGAGTATATCCTCCTCTGTTTCCGTGGGAAGTCCTATCATAAAATAAAGTTTTACTCCGTTCCAACCCGAAGAGAATGCATCTCCCACCGCACGCAGAAGGTCTTCTTCACTTACGCCCTTGTTAATCGCATCCCTCAGCCGCTGTGTGCCCGCCTCCGGTGCAAAAGTCAAACCTGCCTTTCGCACGGACTGCATCCTTTCAAGGTCCTCCTTCAAAAAGCTGTCTATTCTCAGCGAGGGCAGTGAAACGGACACATGATCGTTGCCGAAGCGGTCTATTATGGTCGGCACAAGCTCGTGAATATGCGAATAATCACCCGAGCTCAACGAAAAAAGCGATACTTCATCATATCCCGTGCAGCTTATAAGCTCATCAGCCTGATTCAGCACGGTTTCCATTTTTCTTTCCCTTATGGGTCTGTATATAAACCCTGCTTGGCAGAAGCGACAGCCCTTTGTACAGCCGCGGAAAAGTTCCAGCGCAATTCTGTCGTGCACTATGGGAATATAAGGAACTATGGGCTTTTTTATATGTTGCGCCCTGTCAAGATCCACAAGAATGCGACGATGTATCTTTTCGGGTGCCGAATCATCCGTTCTTTCAAGACACATGTAATCGCCGTTTTCATTTCTCTTTTCCTTATAAAGTGAGGGCACATATACGCCAGGTATCCTTGCAAGCTCCTTAAGTATATCCCGCCTGCAAAGGCCGTTCTTTCGCCCCTCAAGCACGGCATTGCATACGTCAATGCTCATTTCCTCTCCGTCGCCTATCATCACCGCATCCATAAAATCGGCAATAGGTTCGGGATTGCAGGCACAGCCGCCGCCTGATACAACTATCGGCTCATCATCGGCCCTGTCGCGGGAATAGAAGTGTATTCCCGCAAGGTCAAGCATGGTGAGAATGTTTGTATAGCACATTTCATACAGCAGCGAAAAGCCCACTATATCGCACTGTTTAAGCGGTGTGCGAGTTTCAAGCGTAAACATCGGTACATTGTTTTCGCGCATGGCTTTTTCCATGTCGGGCCACGGAGCAAAGCACCTTTCGCAGGCGAACTCATCATGCGAATTTATAACCTCATACAATATGCGCGAACCGAGATGGCTCATGCCTATTTCGTAAACATCGGGAAAGCACAGCGCAAACCTTAACTGTGCTTCTTCTTTTATTATGCTGTTCAGCTCGCCGCCGGTATAACGCGCCGGCTTTTCAACGCTAAGCAGCAGCTTATCTTTAAGTACGACCTTATCCAAGCTTATCCTCCATAGCCAATATAGCCTTATTTTAAGTTTAACACCTCTATCCGCTTCGGTCAATCACTCGCCGCATTTCTTTTATTATTCGACCCAATGTCGCTTCCGTTCCAAGCACGGCCATGGCTTCATAAAGTTCCGCCTCGTTTATGCTGCCCAATGTGCGCATTTGCCCGTCGAGCACGATAAACACCGTAATGCCGCTGCCGCGTATCGTTCTTAATGCCTGTTTTGCCGTAACGTTTCTGTCAAGGGCTACCGTATATACGCTTGTTCCAAGTCCCGAACACGCCCTTTCGCGCGAAAACGCAAGCCGTCGGGTAGGATAAATATCCTGTTCCCGACTTCGCTTTATTGCGGATACCGCCATGAACATGCCAAATACCGCCGCAACGGGCGGCTGTTTTGCAATCACCGCAATATATATGCCAACGGCAATAACTGCCGTGCCGCAAAGTGCCCCGATAAGTGTGCATATTATGGTTACTTGCCTGCCGTTAAGCCTTTTTCTGAGCAGGCTTTCAAGCATTCTGCCGCCGTCAAGCGGCACCGCGGGTATCAGATTTACCACTGCCACCGCCATATTCACACTTGCGAACGTGTAAACCGTCTGTGAATCAAGTAATCCGCTTTTATAGACATAAAAGCAGCCAAGCCCCGCAAAAAGGCTGAATATCGGCCCCGTTGACGCAATAAACAGCTCATCCGCCACATTCGGCCTTGAGCCCGACAGCGTTGCGCACAGCCCCACGGGAGTAAGCTCTATTTCATCCACATGTCTGCCCGTTACCATTGCCGCAAGCGTATGCGCACATTCATGCAGCGTCAGCACAACTATGCTTATCGCCATATCTCCCGCCCTGTTCATAAGCACAGCCAAAAGCATAGCGGCAAATGCGGCCACGCTTATGCATATGTTCGTTCTGCCTATGCTGAATAGCCTAAGCTTCACGCTTGCCTATCCACATCAAAGTATTCGGATGGGGACACGGGTCTGCCGTTCACCTTTGTTTCAATATAGAGAATATCTCCCCTTTCCGTTTCTCCTATGCTATCCGTTGTTTCAAGCGGCTGACCCTCTTCAACGCTGACGGTTTTAAGCCCATAACAGTACAACTCTGTTTTTCCGTCGCTGATGCAGACGAACGTGCCAAGTTCTCCATCCTCTCCCACCTGCTTTACGTTGCCGCTGAGCCGTGCATAAACATACTGGTCGTCGCTTGAGGCTATGCTTACAAGCTCATTATCCGTTCCGCATAGGCTTGCGCTTCCCTTTGCTGGCAACGTCATAAGCTGCTTTGGCGCAAGCACCTCAAGCATTCCGGGCATTTCGACAAACCTAAGCTTGCCGAGCATTTCGTCAAGCTTATCGCCATTTTCTTCACTTCCGTTTTCAAACTGAGTCTGCACTATGGCACCATCCTCATTTGAGTGGAGCTTCACCATCAATGCCGCGGCACATGCCAATGCACACAATCCGATTTTAACGGTCATTGACGAAGCGGATACCCTTGCGTTTCTGCCGCGACCCCTTTCTCTTTTAGGAAAATGTCTTTTGCCCATGCCTGAGCTTTCGGTTACAAACGCTCCCGTTTCCGCCTTGTTGTTTCTTTCCATATAAAACCACCCCCGCGTAAAATACATATGCGCAAGGGGTGGTAGTAAATACGATCGTGCATCTATTTTTTCTCCGGCCGCCGCATCCACACGTTTTCGACAATGCCCACGGCTATCATATTCGTAAGCAGATTTGAACCGCCATAGCTTATAAACGGAAGCGGTATGCCCGTGACGGGCATAAGGCCTATTGTCATGCCTATGTTTTCAAACACATGTGCAAGCAACATGCCCGCGCACCCCGCAACAAGACACATCCCAAAGTAGTCCTTGGCATGAACGGCTATCCATATCCACCTGAATATAAGCACAAAAAATGCAACTATCAAAAGGGTGCCGCCGACAAAACCAAGCCCCTCGACTATCCCCGCGAATACAAAATCCGTGTGCCTTTCGGGAACAAAGCGAAGCTGTGCAAGCGTACCCGCAGAGAAATAACCCTTTCCGTAAAGCTTGCCCGAACCTATCGCTATTTTGGATTGCAACACGTTATATCCCTGTCCCTGCGGGTCAAGCTCGGGGTCAAGGAAAACGGCTATGCGTCCCCTTTGGTCATCGCTAAACACATAGAAATACGCAAGCGGCAAGCCAACGGCTACCGCGCCCGCCGCGGCGGCTATATATCCCCATGAAATCCTTGCAACAAAGAATATCATTATCATTATACACAGCAGTACAAATGCCGTGCCAAAGTCCGGCTGTACCATTATGAGTAGCGTCGGCCCTATGCAAAGCAGTGCCGCATAGAATATAGACTTAAAGGTTTTCAGTTTACCGTCGTGCTTTTCCATATCCGCACTTACGATTTTTGACAGCGCGATAATTACGCATATCTTACAAAGCTCGCCGGGCTGTATTGCCCTGTCTATCGCCTCAAACACGAACCAGCCTGTTATGCCGCGCTGAGTCTTATCCATTGCTATAAGCAGTACCAGCAATCCCACTATGCCGATATACGCATATTTGATAAGCGGCTTAAACACCTGCTGATAATCAAATATGATTATTATCAAAAATGCGGCCGCTCCTATAATAAAGTTTACGGCCTGCTTGCTTACATATGTAAGATTAAGCTTGTCCATATAGTCACCCACGGAACTTTCATCCCCACTAAACGGAGAAGCCATTATGCTCGCTATGCTTATTATGCCGAACGTGACCAGTGCAACCACAAGCAATATGGTAAGCCAATCTATTCTTTTAAGCAGCTTGATATCAAACATTTCCGTCCGTCCCTGCCGTGTCAAAGGCTTTCAGCATGCCTTCATATATTGCGATGTATTTGTCTGCCGTGTCGCTGTATACAATGGGTCTGTTCACACGCGAAAAGCTTGCTATGCTTTCGCCGCGTACCAACCTATCAAGTATCATAGTTCCCTGTGCCGCCGCTTCATAATACGGTTCTATGCACAGGGCATAGATATCATTATCCTCAAAAAGATCATAATTTTCGCCGCTCAAGCCGCAACCGAATATGGTTATGGTTATCTGTGTAAGTAATGCGGGGTTGGGCGTATATTCGCTCTGTACACCCTGCGCGGGTGTGGAATCCGCACTCACCGCCGAATCCGAAATCTCATTTGTCGGAGTGGGCGTTGGTGCCCCTTCATTCTTAAAGCGTTTTTGTGCGCGGCTTCTGGCTTTAACCGCCATCTGCACGGCCTCGGCATCACAGGCGTATATGCCCTTTATGTCTCTGTTATTCAGTATAAAGTCGGCAAGCTCGTCCGTGGCCGCAGCTTCATCGGATGCGGTGCGCACAAAATCACACACAACAAATTGAGGGTAATTCTCTTTTATAGAAGCTTCTATGGCCGTATATGACTCCGCCGTATTGCTGCCGTATACCAATATGCGCCCCGATTTAAGGCTTCTTTCATCCATTCTTTCGGCAAGGGCACGCGCAAGCTCATCATAGTATTCGTTCGTATCGGCCGCAACGTTTGCGCTTATGCCCGAAATATCGCATTCATAATATGGTACGACCACCTTCATTCCGAGTGACACTGCCTTTTCTACAGCATCCGAGTTCGCCCCATCGGCGGAAAAAATCATAAGCGCACTAATGCCCTGCTCGTATGCTTCCGCCACTGCATCAATCATGTCTTCATCCGTTGGCACGCGGAACACCTTTGCCGCATAGCACAGCGTTTGTGCGGTACGCAAAAAGCCGTACACGGTAAGCCTTGCCCCATCGCTGCCGTCATCATCTATTATAAGGCCGAGTATAGGGAAATCCTCCTGCTGTAACATGCCTGCGTCATCGTTTTCGGCCGATTGGTCGATTTTTATGTCTGCATCCGAGTGTGCATTTTGGGATTCATTCATGCCTTCATTGGCACAGCCGAATGAGAAAAGCATAATAAGAGCCATTGCCGTTGCGGCAATGCGTTTCAACATTTGAGCTTCCTCCTTTCATTCGGAATGAGTATCAATTGATTTTACACTAAAACGGCCGCTTTGTTAACCCTTATCGGCTTATTTTACAAAGCAGCCATATATTTATGCACAATTCTACAGCATGTACCTTTCTTGTTTGGGCGCCCTTGCATTGAGCTCACGGCGTTTTTCGTCATACCCCGCCTTGCCCATAAGCGCATATGTTGCAGCCTTTCCTTCTTCAACCCCCGGCTGATCGAACGCATTTATGTTGAGCAATTCCCCCGCATACGCCGTCTGCATTTCAAAAAAGTACAAAAGCTGCCCTATCGTAAACGGGTTTATCTCACTAAGAGTGATGGTCTTGTTCATATGACCCGACTTTGTTACGGCGTATTCGGTTGCGCTCTGTTCGCTCTTTATAAGCTGATTAAAGCTGTGCCCGCCAAGGAATGCAACATCCGTCAAATCCTCAAACCCATTTGGAATTTGCACATCATGCCTAAACCTGTCCACGCCTATAAAGGTTATCACCTTATCGAATGATCCTTCGGTATAAAGCTGCACCTGCGAATGCTGATCCGTCACCCCAAGTGCCTTTACGGGCGTTTGACCCGTATAAACAAGCTTGCCGTCATTATCCGTTTTCTTGCCAAGGCTTTCCGCCCACAGTTGGGCATACCAATCCGCAATGTATTTAAGAGAATCCGCATACGGCATCATAACGCTTATGTTTGCGCCCTTTCGCATGGCCTCAACCTCGCACACGGCGGCCATAAATGCAATATTCTTTCTGAAATCATGTTCAGAGCAAAGCTCATCCATGTATGCTCCGCCCGCAAGCAGCATTTCTATATCTATGCCGCATACCGCGGCGCTAAGCAGTCCCACGGGGCAAAGTTCCGAAAATCTTCCCCCGACGCCACTTGGAACGAATAAAGTTTTAAGCCCGTACTGCTTGGCTATTTTTATAAGGTTGCCGTTGGTTTGGTCGGTCGTGGCAATTATATGCTCCGTCCAGCCGTCTCCCAGTCTATCCTTCAAAAGGGATACGATATACAATAGCTGCGACATTGTTTCGCTTGTGCTGCCCGACTTTGTTATTACGTTAAATACCGTGTGTTCAAGCTCTATAACATCAAGAAGTTGAGCCATGCGTTCAGGGTCTATATTGTCCTCAACATAGAATTTAGGCCCGTTGCGTTTTTCTCTGTCAAGCTCATTATAGCGCATATGGTTCAATGCTTGCTGTACGGCAATCGGCCCAAGTGCACTGCCACCTATACCAAGTACGACAAAAGCGTCATACTTTTCCCTTATCGTTTCGGCAAGCGATTGTATCTGCTCTACCGTTTCGCCTTGGCAATGCGGCAAGTCGCGCCACTTCATTTGCGCACGTTTTTTCTCTACGTTTTCAACAGCTTTTTCATATATTGCGGCACGGCTTTCGATTTCATCCATATCAAGACCGTAAACGCCTACGTTTTCCCTCATCATGCCGTTTATATCAAGCCTAAGCTTCATACTGCGCCGCCATTGGGGATTATTGTATTCCTTCATTACGCCCTCCTTAATAAAGAAATAATTCTCTTAGAATTATACCACATATATTGCCGTTGCCCATCATATTTTATGTTATGATAGCTAAGCATATAAAAAAACTTGCAATTACAGTTTCGCTTGCGGTGCTTATCGGTATATGCATAATGCTGTTCTCCGCGCCTAAAACGGGCAGTTTGCGCATACAGGCAGTCGATGCGTATACGCTTGAGCCCATACAGGATGCATATATCATAGCCGCACGGTGCGGCATTTCCGCATATACGGACGAACTCGGTTTTGCATATCTAAATGATGTTCCGTTTAAGCCGAATGCACTTTTCAGCCGCGTGGCCGAATGTGAGTGGGGCGAGGTTGAACTTGTCGCTTTAGCTGACGGATATATGCCTTATGCCCTGCTACATGCGCTCATTTATCCGAATTCGCTCAGGCTCGGCCCAACGTTATATCTTTTCCCTTTGGGTGAAGAGGGTGTTCAAGTAACTACAATGACGGAATCCCCAAGTGAAGAAGATATGCTAAAGCTTATTGAGTATTCTATGTACAGGCAGGAGTAATATCGACATTCCCTTTTTTATTATCGGGTGGTATAATATTGTCATGAGTACATCGAATAAAAAAAGCCCGTATTCGGGCGAATGGAAACCCGTTTTAAGAAAGTTGCCGTGGCTGCTGCTTGTTCCGCTGTTCTACGCGCTAAGTCAGCTTGCGTCAAAATACCCCAAAATTACGGAAAAATTCTACAGTTCCTCCGCATATCCATACATCAGATACGCAATAGGTTACATAAGCTCTCTTGCCCGCGGCATATCCGTTGCCGAATGTGTTATTTTCGCGCTTATAATTGCGGCAATAGTGCTTATTATACTGTTCTTTGTTAAGCTTTTCAGCGGAAGACTGCGCTTTGCAAGGCTTGTAAGCGCACTTATGAGTATATGCACGTTTGCATCGTTCCTGTTTGCGCTGTTCTATATTGAATGGGGCTTTAACTATATGCGTCCTTCGCTTTATGAAAGGATGGAGCTTAGCATTGAGGCGCGTCCAAAGGAAGAGCTTAATTCGCTTTGCAGATATCTTGCCACCTCCGCAAGCGAATTGAGGGCGGAGCTTAGCGAAAACGAAAAAGGCGTATTTGTTTTGGATTCGTCGGTGCAGGCAGAATTCAACAAGATTCCCGCGGCATACAGGCTTTTGAGTGCGGATTATTCCATCTTCTCGGGCACCGTATACCCCGCCAAGGGCGTTAAAGCCTCCGTTATAATGTCGTATGGCGGTATTGCGGGCATATACATTCCGTTTACCGCTGAAGCAAACGTTAATATAGACCAGCCCGCGTTGCTTACGGCATCCTCCGCCGCGCACGAAACGGCGCATTTTCTCGGTATCGCACGCGAGGATGAGGCCAACTTTGTAAGCTATCTCGCATGTTCTTATTCACTTGACGCTTCCGTTAAATATTCGGGCACAATGCTTGCACTTATAAACTGCGCAAACCAGCTTTACTCCGCGGATACCGAATTGTACTACAGCCTTGTAAACGAATGCTATAGCGATGCTATGTTGCGTGACATTCGCGATTACAATGCATATTGGGACGAGTTTGAGGGTCCCGTTGAGGAGGCCATGGATAACGTTAACGACAGCTACCTTAAATTCAACCAACAGGAAAGCGGTGTAAAAAGCTACGGCCTTATGGTCGATTTACTGCTTGCATATTATGCTTCAACCGCTTCCCTTCAGTAGCCAAGCTCTATCGCTTTTTCTATTATGGCGGCGGCAACGGGTGCGGCAACGGTTCCGCCTCCACCGCCGTTTTCTATTATAACCGTTATAGCATACGGGTGCTCGGCATCTTCAACAAAGCCCGTAAACCATGCATGGGGACTGTATTTTCCCGATGACGATACCTCTGCCGTGCCCGTCTTGCCGCAAACGCTCAGCCCTTCCACGGCCGCCTTTTTGCCTGTGCCGTTTTTGACCGCAAGGCGCATGGCTTCTTTCAGAAATTCGGCTTCATTGCCCTTAAAAACGGTTTTATACTCTTCTACCTGTAATCTTGATTTTATATTTCCGTCCTTATCGCTTACATTCAGGCAAAGCTTAGGTTCCGTTATGGTGCCCGAATTTGCTATGCCCGCGGTTAAAAGGCAAAGTTGCATCGGTGTAATTATATCCTTATCCTGCCCCACGCCGCTCCACGCAAGTGCAAAATCCGTATCCGCCTTTTCCATGCTGCCGCAGTATATAACCATTTCGTCAAACGAGTATTCTCCGCCTATACCAAGTGATTCTGCTGTTTTGATAAGCTTGTCCGCACCAACCTCAAGTGCAATGCTTGCAAACGTGTGATTGCAGGAATAAGCCAATGCTTCGCTTAATGTCAATTCGCCGTGAACCTCATCATTATGATCCTTGAGAAGTACATAGCCTTCCTTCACGTTGCCTTCATCATCCACCGCCTCATAAAGTTCCACCTGTGCACCGCTGTATGAATCGAATGCAAGCGGCCCGTCGCACACGAATATGCGCTCCTCGGCATCAGGTAAATATCTTAATGCGGCAACAGTGGTTATAAGCTTAAACGTTGACCCGGGGGTATACCTTCCCATGGTTACACGATTGACCATTGAGCCTGAGGGCAGTTCCGCCCCTTCCGAAAGGTATTCATCCATTAGCTCTGGGTCAAAGGAAGGGGAGCTTGTCATTACAAGCACTTCGCCCGTGGTATAGTTAAGCATAACTATCGCCCCCGCGCGCTCGTCAAGCAGTTCGTAGGCATAGTCATTCAGCCTTGTATCCAACGTCAGCGCAACATTATCGCCGCGCCGTTTTTCATTTGAAAACAGATAGCTTAACCTGTCCCCCGCGTTTTGTTCAAAGCCGAGCAGATACTTTGAAAAAAGTGCCTGTGCGCCGATAGTCTGGCCACTATTGTCACCAACCGCATGGGCGCAGGCAAGTCTTGTTGTTTCAAGGTAATTATAACGCCGCACGCCCTCATCATCACTTATCACAAGCACGGTGCCGCATCTGTCGGTGACGGTGCCGGCTATTACCGTGTTTTTCTGCTTTGTCACGCGGGTATTGTACGGACTTGCAAACCAATACGCGCCGTATACATCTATCACATACACAAGGTATGCCCCGAGTATTACGAACATCAATATGAAAACCGCAAGCATGGTTTTTATGCCGTTTTTTCGCTTATTCATTCGTCCTCCACGGTGCCGTAGTCATTCGAATACACTTCAGGCGTATCATCTTCATCGTCCGTTTCTTCGTCAACAAGTAGTGCTTCTTCAAGCTCGCCCGCACCGATATCCGCGGCAGACTGAATTATTCCGTGCAGCATCATACACGCTATAAGTGAACTGCCGCCGTAGCTTACAAACGGCATTGTTATGCCCGTAAGCGGTATAAGCTTTATTACGCCGCCTATTATTATAAAAGTTTGCACGGCCAAAAGTGCGCTTGCCCCGAATGCACACAACGAAACAAACCTGTTTTTAACGTTAAGTGCCGCCATGCAGCCGCGTACTACTATTATAAGGTATATCGCAATTATTCCAAGGCCGAAAATTATGCCGAATTCTTCACATATTACCGCAAAAATATAGTCCGTGCGGTATGCGGGTATAAGTTTTGGCGACCCTTCGCCAAGTCCCATGCCGAAAAGCCCGCCCGACGCAATCGCCATCAGTCCCTGTGCTATTTGATAGCCGCTTGTTGAATATGTGGCCCACGGGTCAAGCCACACCGCAACACGCCTTTGCACATGATCAAACAGATAATAGCTTGCGATCGCCCCCACCGCACATGCGGCAGTGCCCAAAAGGGTCGTGCCAAGTTTGCCGCTTGCGGCGTAAAACATCATCATATACACAAGTGCCATAAGCATGGCCGCGCCAAGGTCACGCTGTATCACAAGCAATATGCACACCGCAACCGCAAAAAGCGTGGGCGCGATAAGCTCCTTTAGGCTTGTTCGTTCGCTCATTGCGCCCGCCAAAACTATTATCATTGCTATTTTTACAAATTCCGAAGGCTGAAACAGTATTCCGCCTATGCTTATCCAGTTTACTGCGCCGCCTGATTCCTTGCCTATAAACAGCAATGCACCGAGAATGCCAAGGCTTATAAGTGCGGCGGGAATGCGAAGATACAAGAGCACCGTAGGCTTTTTCATAATAAGCAGCATTGCGACCATGCCGATGAGCCCTATGCTTGAGAATATAAGCTGCTTGAGCGCGGTATCCGCGTCAAGCCTATATTGCATAACAAGTCCAACGCTCATAAGAAAACCTACAAGCGCGGCCATAAGTCTGTCCCCGTTTGGCAATATCGAACAAAGCAGCATATGTTGAATAATAACAAGCAACACGGTAAGCACCATGAAGAGAAGTGCTTTTGCGTCAAAGCTTTCCTTTGATACGGAAAGTAGCATAAACGCCGCAAATATGAATATAAGCACGATGAGCAGCACCCTTGAGGCTCCGACTCGTCTAACCTTGAGCATCGTCATCCTCCCTGTTTCGCGAAGGTGCGCAAATGAATTCAATATCGAGAACGCGCACCCTGTCCCCCGGTTCAAGCATTACGGTACGTGCCTTCTGCGCAAGGCCGTTTATTGCAAAAAACCGTTTCCGTTTTACTTTTATATATACCGATCCCTTGCTTTCAAACAGTTTGATGTGGTTGCGATTCAAACAGCAGTTTTCAATGAATACATCGTCCGTTTCGCTGCCGCCTATACTGCATTCGCCGTTTATATAGAGCCGTGTGCCGTAAAGCGATTCGGGCTCCGTAAAGCGAATATACCTTACACTTATTTGCGCAATCCGCCGTGCGCGGCGCATCAGGCGCGCCTTCTTTATGCTCAGCACCAACGATGCCGCAATTATATAAAGTATAATCACAATAAAAAGATACCGCGCCAAAGCGGATAACATATCATAAACCGAATCCACAGCGCGGTACCTCCTTTGTTTATTCTGTTTTATTGTACCACAGTTTTACCGTTTTGGCTTGTGTTCCTTTCTTTGCGGCAGCAATCTTATCGCATTGAGTATGCATATCAGCGCAGTACCGACATCCGCAAATACGGCCATCCACATCTGTGCGTAACCCATAATGCCGAGCACCATGACTATAAGTTTTATGCCAAGCGCGAGCACAACGTTTTCCCTTGCGATAAACATTGTGCGCATAGATATTTCTATCGCCTTGGGCAAGGCCGTAAGCTCATCGCCCATTATGACCATATCCGCGGCCTCCACCGCGGCATCCGTTCCGCCCGCACCCATGGCACAGCCTACGTCTGCACCCGAAAGTACCACGGAATCGTTTATTCCGTCACCGACAAACACCACGGGGCCGTGCTTTTCGCGCATGGCTTTAAGCACATCAAGCTTTTCGTTCGGCATGAGTGCGGCATGTACGCTTTCAATGCCAACCTCATCGGCAACGTTCATTGCGCTTTGTGTATTGTCACCCGTAAGCAATGCAACATTCATGCCCTGCTTTTTAAGCATCTCTATCGTCTCGCGGCTTTGCGGCTTTACGGAATCGTCTATAACTATGCGACCCGCATAACTTCCATCTATAGCTATATGCACGGTCGTTCCGCGCTCCGTGTGTTCGCCGCACTCAACGCCTTCGCTCCGCATAAGCTTCATATTGCCCGCAAGCACCGTTTGACCGTTTACCTTGCCCTTTACGCCAAAGCCCGCAAGTTCCTGCATTTCTTCCGCGCCGTATTTTCCCTTTGCAACGGAAGTTATCGCATGGGCTATCGGATGGGTGCTTTTTGCCTCAAGTGCGGCGGCTATTTCTATAAGGTCATCCCCTTCAAGCTCGCCCTCACATTCCGTAGCCGTTACCGTAAAGCAGCCCTTCGTTATCGTGCCAGTTTTATCCAGTGCAACTGCCTTTACGCGGCAAAGCGTTTCCATTATATTGGCGGCCTTCAGCATTATACCGTTTGAGGATTGCCTTGCAAGACCCGCAAAAAACGTAAGCGGCACGCTGAGCACAAGTGCGCACGGGCAGGATATTACAAGCAACAGCAGGCCGCGGTGTATCCATTCGCGCCATTCGCCAAGCCCTACGATGGGCGGAATTACGGCAACGAGCAATGTCAACACCATTACGGCGGGTGTATACACGCGGGCAAAGCGCGTAATGAACCTTTCCATGCGCGGCTTTGATTCCGCCGCTTCTTCAACGGCACGAATCATGCGGCTTGCGGTTGATTCGCCCGCTTCACGCACTGCAACTGCCACTATACGGCCGGATTTGTTTATTCCGCCGGAAACAAGCTCACTGCCAACGCTCACATGCACCGGCACGGATTCGCCGCTTATCGCCGAAAGGTCAACAAAGCTTTCACCTTCTATAACCGTGCCGTCAAGCGGTATCCTTTCGCCGGGAAGAATCTCGTATTTATCGCCTGCCTTGGCCTCCTCTGCGCGAAGCACCGTATATTCGCCGTTACGCTCAAGCCTTACGGTATCGGGCCTTAGGTCAAGCACCTGCTTGATAGACCTTTGCGACCGTCCTACCGCTATGCCCTGAAGCAGTTCTCCAACCCTGTAAAGCAACATTACCATAACGCCCTCGCCGTATTCGCCAAGGGCAATGGCTCCTATTGTGGCTACACTCATAAGAACGTTTTCGTCCGCTATGCGCCCGTGCAATAATCCGCGGAATGCGTTAATGAGTATTTCGGCACCTACCGTTATATACGATGCAAGCAATACTATCGTTTTTATTACCCCATCCGCCATGCAAAGCCCCGCTATCATAAGTGCGGCACTTATTGCTATAAGTATTATTTCCTTCTTTATGTCATCGGTATCGTGTGCATGGTCATGGCCGCAACCGCAACCATGATCGCAACAGCTACAGCCGTGCCCGTGTTCATGGTTATGCTCATGTTTGTGTTCATGTTCGCAACAGCAGTCATGCTCATGCTCGTGTTTATGCTCATGTTCATGGCAGCAGTCATGCTTGTGTTCGTGTCCCTTGCTCATTATTCCGTCCTCCTTCCCATTATGTCCTTTACAATAGAGCGAGCCAATGACCCCGCCTGTGTATCGGTTATATAGTATATTACACGCTTACCGCTTTTCTTGTACTTTACAACTCCGCTTTGCCTAAGCAGACGCAAATGGTGTGATATTGCGGGTTGGCTCATTTTAAGCATATCCGCAAGCTCGCATACGCACATTTCCTCTATCGCAAGGATGCAAAGCAGTCGTATCCTTGTCGGGCTTGAAAGCTGTGTAAACAGTTCCGATGCATCAAGCGCCACATCCTCATCGGGTATCATGCCGAGTATTTCAGCCTCATGCACAGGGTCGGTATGTTCCGTTGTGCAAACAAGATTCATGGTCTTGCTGTCCATGGTTTTCTCCTTTCTTATGCGACATTTTATATCCCACTAAATTAGTATTATATAAAAGTATGTTTATATGATAATACTTAAAACCCATATTGTCAACATATAAATATGTGTTTATATGTTTGTGCGTCGTAGATCCTGCGGAGCGGACAACAAATCGATACGATTCTTGATTAAAGTCTGAATTTCATAAAAAAAAGCAGGACTGTCTAAGCCCTGCTTCTATGCTTTTTATTTGGTTTTCAGCCGATATATTCCTCTATAAGCTTCAGCGTATTCATAACGCCGTTCATATGCGATCGTTCGTAATTGTGGGATGCATATACGCCCGGGCCGATTATCGCGTGAGCGACGTCCATTCCGCTACGAAGTGCAACATCCGCATCCGACGAATACTGCGGATAAACGTCAACGGCATAATCCAAGCCGTGTGCTTTTGCGGTATTTATAAGGCGCGTGGTGAGCTCATAATCCGTGGGACCCACAATGTCCTTGGCGCATATACTTACTTGAGTTTCCTTGCATTCAAGTCCCTTGCCGACACAGCCCATATCAACGGCAATCACTTCGTCAAGATCCTCGGGCATACCGCTTGCGCCGCCGTGGCCCACCTCTTCATATACGGTAAAGTATAAATATACTTTGCAACCCGGCTGTCTGTTTTCGTCCTTCAGGCGTTTTGCATATTCAAGTAGCATTGCCGCACAAAGCTTATCATCAAGGAAACGGCTCTTTATAAAACCGGATTCGGTTATTGTGGTGCGCGGGTCAAAGCAAACATAGTCGCCTACGCTTATGCCAAGCTTTTTAACGTCGTCCTTGCTTTCAACAAGTTCGTCTATAAGCACCTCCATTGTGTCATATGTGCGCTTGATATCGCTAAGTTCTCGGTTTACGTGAACGGAGGCGTTGATTATTTGGCACACTCCGCTGTAGCTGCGGCCATCCCGCGTAACAACTGTACAGTTTTCACCTTCTATGGAATTCGCGTGAAGGCCCCCTATATTGGTTATCTTGAGTGTGCCGCTGCCCTTTATTTCAGTTACCATGGCACCAAGCGTATCCACATGTGCGCTGAGAAGCACACTCTTCCCTTCACCGCCGAGGCAAACGCCGACACAGCCTTTTTTGGTTATATAAGGTTCGTAGCCAAGGCGTGCCAATTCCTCAATAACGTATTCTGCGGCCTTGCGCGTATAACCCGACGGGCTGTTTATAGCCATAAGGTTCATAAGCTGTTGTTTCATGTATTCCATATATAATTACCTCCGATTTTTGTTTTATTATACCGCTAAGCGGTTTTTTCGGCAACAATGTATACCTATTTGCCCATGTAGTCGCAATCTATCGTTATTACACAGCGATATGTTTCGTCAATATCGTGTGCGGCGGCGGCAACACGGTGCTTTATTTCTTCCGTTTCTTCAATGCTCATTCCCGTCGGCACGACTATATCGAATATCAGGTTTGTGGTCTTTTCACCGCTTACCATGCGAAAATCATGGAAGCACAATTCCGCATTTATATTGCTTATGGCGTCTGCCATGCTTTGGCGCACGGTGTTAAGCTTTTCATTATCCGTTTCTATCGGATCCATATGCAACGTAAGTAACATACCGAGCCTTTCGCCGACCTCTCTTTCGGCACGGTCTATTATTTCATGCGTTTCAAGCAAGTCACAGTCGGCACGCACCTCCGCATGTGCGCTTGCAATTGTTTTACCCGGCCCGTATGAATGGATAAGTATATCATGAAGGCCGATTATACCGTCATATTCGAGTAAAAGCCGCCTTAGCTCATCAACCGTTTCCTTGCTTGGTGCTTCCCCGAGGAGCGGACTTATCACATCCCTTATTATGCCTATCCCCGAATACAGCACAAATGCCGCCGCGGCAACGGATATGTAACCGTCTATATTTATATCGAATATCAGTCCGAGTATTGCCGATATAAGTATTGCACCGGTAGCCGCCATGTCGCTCAGGCTGTCGGCGGCGGCCGCGCTCATCGCGGCGGAACCTATCTTTTTGCCTACCCCCGATGTAAAAAAGCCCATCCAAAGCTTAACGGCCATGGATATAACAAGCACCGTTATCATGCTTATGCTGTAATTGACCGGTTCGGGAGATATTATCTTATCAACGGCTTCCTTTGCAAGCGATACGCCTACCATAAGTATAACAAACGCAATCGCAAGCGACACAACGTATTCAAGCCGAGCATGGCCGTAAGGGTGTTCCCTGTCGGCAGGCTTTGCGGCCGCCTTCGCGCCGAATATCATACCTGCGGATGAACCGACATCGCTAAGGTTATTCGCTGCATCGGCCTGTATCGCTATGGAGCCGCTAATAACGCCTATCATGAATTTTATCGCGCACAAAAGGATATTGCAAACTATACATACCCACCCCGCCGCGACCGCACATTTTGATCGCACGTTGGGGTCATCCGTATTGCTGTAATTCCTAACCAATAGTTTGAGTATTGCTTCGCTCATCACATTTTCTCCGTAACCATGCCGAGTGTTTTTCCTATTGAATCATGTATTATAAGATCGGCACGGTAATCATACGGCGTTTCGCTTTTGTTTATCAAAACAAGCTTATTGCCGCTGTAATAATCTATCAAACCGCTTGCGGGGTACACGTTAAGGCTTGTGCCGCCGACAATAAGCATATCCGCGCGCATTATGTGCTTGATGGCACCGCTTAAAACGTCCGTATCAAGTCCTTCCTCATATAATACAACATCCGGCTTTATTATACCGCCGCATGAACAGCGCGGAACGTTATCCATTTTTTGCAACTGCTCCACACTGTAGCTTTTCCCGCATTTCATACAGTGATTCCTGTATATGCTGCCGTGCAGTTCGAAAACGCTTTCGCTTCCCGCGAGCTGATGCAGTCCATCTATATTCTGCGTGGCGATTGCCGTAAGTTTACCCGCCTTTTCAAGCTTTGCAAGTGCGTAATGCGCACGGTTGGGTTCTATTCCCGTAACCATCAATGCACTTCTGTAGTATTTGAAGAAAACATCCGTATGGCGCATAAAGAATGTATGTGAAAGCAACTCTTCGGGCGGATAACCAAAGCGGCGTATAGCATCAAAGTAGCCGTTTTCGCTTCTGAAATCAGGTATGCCGCTTTCCGTTGATACTCCCGCGCCGCCAAGGAACGCTATGCGCTTGCTTTGCTCTATCATGCTTTTAAGGGTGCTTAGGCTGTCCGTCATATGCTTAATCCTCCGCAACGTTATAAGTTGATTATACCATAGATTCATATGAATAACAAAAAATGCAGGAAATCCTTCATAACTATTTACTTAAACTGCAAAATGCAGTACAATAGAAGTACCAAAAGAATTTTTTCATTCATGGAGGTATTTGCATGAAACCTGTTTGCGATATGAGCCAAAGCGAGCTTAACGAATTCTATGCCGCTGCCAAAAAGGAGTATGAGGCCTGCAAAGCAAAGGGTCTTTCGCTTAACATGGCGCGCGGCAAGCCGAGCAATGCTCAGCTTGCACTTTCGGCCGAAATGCTCACATTGCTCAATAACGACAATTGCACCGTGGACGGCATTGACGCACGCAACTATGGCACGCTTGAGGGTCTGCCGAGCTGCCGCAAAATGTTTGCCGACATTTTGGATGTTGACGCCGATGAAGTATTCGCCGCCGGCAGTGCAAGTCTTACCCTTATGTATGATACCATTGCCAAGGCATTCACGCACGGTCTTTTGCACAGTGAAAAGCCTTGGGCCAAGCTGGACAAGGTAAAGTTCCTCTGCCCGGTTCCGGGCTATGACCGTCATTTTACCATATGTGAAAGCTTTGGTATTGAAATGATAAACGTACCCATGACCGCCGAAGGTCCCGATATGGATCTGGTTGAAGAACTTATTAAGGACGATGCGGTAAAGGGCATGTGGTGCGTACCCAAGTACTCCAATCCCGAAGGCATTATATACAGCGATGCCACAATTCGCCGCATAGCTTCAATGAAGCCCGCCGCAAGCGATTTCGTGCTTATGTGGGATAACGCATACTGCGTACACGAATTTGAGGGCGAATATGTACCGTTCCCGAATATACTTGCACTGTGCCGTGAGGCGGGTAATGCCGACATGGTATTCGAATTTGCAAGCACATCCAAAATAACTTTCCCCGGCGCGGGCGTTTCCTGCTTTGCCACCAGCCGCGACAATATGGCATATATGAAAAAGTTGCTTAACGCGCAGGTGATAAGCTTTGACAAGATGAATCAGCTTCGACATGTTATGTTCCTCAAGGATAAGGCGGGCGTTATCGAGCACATGAAGAAGCACGCCGCCATAATGAAGCCCAAGTTTGATGCCGTTATAGCTGCCCTTGATACCGTAGCACCTTATGGCATTGCAAGCTACAACAAGCCCAAGGGCGGTTATTTTGTCAGTCTGAACGTTATGAATGGCTGCGCAAAGCGCGTGCATCAGCTTATGAAGGAAGCCGGCGTTGTCATGACGGGTCCCGGTGCGACCTTCCCCTACGGTAAGGATCCCGATGATAAAAACCTTCGCATTGCACCGAGCCTTCCTCCCGTTGAGGATGTTGAAAAGGCCATGGAGGTGCTCTGCTCCTGCATAAAGCTTGCCGCCGCGGAAAAGCTGCTCGGCCTATAAGTCGTAATCAAAAATATTTATCTGAATTAAGAGTAAATTGAAAGAGGATGCGCCGCATCCTCTTTTTTGTTTTTGTTATTCATCAGCAAGCAAGGGTGAATGGAGCAATGCCTGCTTTGTGCTTTCAAGGTGGGTGCGCAATATTGCCTTTGCAAGGCTTGCATCCCTTATGCGGCAGGCATCTATAAGCGCACGGTGCTCGGATATGTTCTTTACACGCGGCATATCCTTTTCCGTATAGAATGGATGAAGGTACCTGTCAACATTTGCATGGAACTGGTCTATCAGCTGAATCGCAACCTTGTTTCCGCTTGGTTCATACAGGGCAAAATGCAGTTTAAGGTTTATCGAATCAAGGTTTTCCATGTTCTGTTCCGCGCTGAATTCTTCAAGATATTCGTCAGCCTTATGAATAGCCTCATCCGTCATCAAGGAAATGGCCGCACCGAGTGTGCCCGTTTCAAGCATTATGCGTGTATCCATAACGTTTGCAAGTTCGCTTGCGTTAAGCTTTGTTACCACGGCACCGCGATTCTGGTATATTCTAACAAGGCCCTGCGCTTCAAGCTGGCGCAACGCTTCCCTGACGGGGATATGACTTACGCTTAATGCCTGAGATATTTCGTCCTGTCTAAGCGGCATGCCGCCGGGCAGTACACCGCGAATTATGGCCGTGCGCATAACGTGAAACACCCAATCCCTTGCCGCCATTGAGCGCGGCTGCAACTCCTGAGCTATTTTTGCCAGTTCCATAATTGCTTTCACTCGCTTCCCTGTTTTTTAATGCCGACAAGTTGTCTTACACCTTGCCGAGTAGACTGATTATTTAAGATACATTCTATATACTTTTTGATATTTCGTCAAGCAGAAAAATGAATAATTCGTCTTTTATAAATGCAGATATACATTTTTATGCAAAGCGAAAGACGCAGCCGGGGAGCTGCGCCCTTCTATGGATGGGGGGTATGTCAAAACGGAGTGCCCGTTATGACCGTGTCTTTTACGAAGAGAATTATTTTTCCCTTTCGCCGAGCGTGACTTCGATATCTATTTTTTCGCTGCCGCGCTGTACGGTTATTGTTACCTTATCGCCCACGGAATATTCATAAAGCAGAGCGGAAATTTCGCTTGAACTTGTGATCTGCTGTTCATCGAATGCAAGTATGATGTCGTTCACCTGCAATCCTGCCGCCTCCGCTGCACTGCCCGCCTCTATGGAATATATCTGCGGGTGAGTGGTATAGTTGTTGCCGAAAAAGCCGTAATTGCCCGTCATAAACGCAACATTCTGCATGCTTATGCCAAGGTACGGTCTGCCGGTAACAAAGCCGTGATCCATAAGGTCGGTTATCACGCCCTTTGCCGTATCCATGGGGATTGCAAAGCCGATACCTTCGACATCATCGCCCGATGCTTTGGAATTGACTATGCCTATCAGCTCACCGGCCGCATTGAAAAGGCCTCCGCCGCTGTTGCCGGGGTTGACGGATGCATTCACCTGCATAAGCGTCATTTGCTGTCCGTCTATGGTCACTTCCCTGTCAAGGCCGCTTATAATGCCCTTTGATACGCTGGTTGCAAGCACGCCGAGCGGGTTGCCTATCGCATAGATGGTATCGCCCACCATAAGGTTGCCGCTTACGCCTATTGTTGCCGCACTCAGGTTTTCGGCATCTATTTTTATCACGGCAAGGTCCGTATAGCTGTCCGCGCCCACAAGCTGTGCTTCATATTCGGCACCATCCTGCAAATAGACCTTTATCTTTTCGGCACCCGAAACAACGTGGTTGTTAGTGATAATGTACCCGTCCGAGGTTATTATTACGCCGCTGCCGCTACCCACGGTTTGCGATTCGCTTTCGCCCTGCGAATACCAATAGTAGCCTGAGGTTTGCGCCTCTATATCTATGCTTACTACGCTACTCATGCAGCTTTGTACTATGCTTGTGTTGCCTTCACCTTCGGCTACCTTTTCGCTCATTACCATGCCGTTGCTCGGTTTGGTCGAAGGATCACTTGTTATAGCGGGTTCGCTTGCATTTTTGTCATCCGCAGGCAGGTTTGAATTGTCGCCCTGCTGTATGTCGGGTACGTTGTTTGCTTCCTTCTGCGCATCAACATTATTTGAGCCTATGCTGTGCCCCACCGCAAGACCCACCGCCGTAAACAGCAGTGCCGCAACAACTACCGTGGCTATCATTTGCGTCATAGTCACGAATTTCTTCGGCTTGGAGCCGTTGCCGCCGTTATTCCCGCCGTTATTGCCGCCGTAATTTCCGTTATTGCCGCCGTAATTTCCGTTATTGCCGTCGGCATTGGCATATGGCGTATAATTGGCGGATGAAGCGTTATTATATCCGTAGCCATACTGCTCATAGCCCGAGTGTGATTGTTGCTGCGGCTGCTGAGGCTGTTGCTGCTGCGGATTTTGCTGCTCATACCATTTCCAGTTGTTTTCCATAATATATCCTCCTTCTGCCCACGCATTATGTGGGCTTACGGTTTTTTCCTTTCTATGGCCTTATTATAGCTTGCGATTATGTACATTAAACGCGCGACAAGTATCAATATTGTGTTACTTTTTGTATTAATTGTGGCATATACACAAAAGCCCCATCCGCATTGTGCGGAAGGGGCTTTATGATATTACGGTTTACTTTGCGTCCGCACGGAATTTGCGTGTGGCCTTTGCAAGCATCTTTTCCATATTGGGCTTTATGGGTGTGCCCGCCGCAGTGGAGGGCGCATACTGCCACGGTGCACTGTGTACAAGCGGTTTTTCCGCTATGGGTTCGGGATAATTGTCGCATTCCGCAGTTATGTCATGCGGATAAACCATGTTATCGGCAAGGGCAAGTTCTGCGCATATGCTCTTGCCCACATCGCTTTCCATCATGCCGCCTACCCAGCAGCCGACTCCCGCCTGTTTGCACATACGGTTTATTTCAAGCGAATTCGAAAGTCCGCCCACACGCGCAGGCTTTATGTTCACGAAGCCGCATGCGCCTATTTCAAGCGCCTGCCGTGTAATAAACGGATCGGTTATGCTTTCGTCAAGGCAAATGGGCGTATCTATCAGCTTTTGCAGCTTTGCATGGTCAATTATGTCCATGGGGCTGAAGGGCTGTTCTATCATGGCAAGACCGAATTTATCTATCTTGCGGAAAACATCCGCTTCGTCTATGGTATATGAGGAATTGCAGTCGATATGGAACACGTTATTCGGGAAAACCGAGCGAACGGCCTGCAGCATGTTTACATCCCAGCCGTGCATTGCTTTAAGCTTTACACGCTTTGCGCCGCTGTCTATGGCGCCGCCTATCTCGGCAATAAGCTCATCAAGCGTATCGCACACGCCAAAGCCCGCGCCCTCGTCAATCACGGTGTTTTTGCTTTCGGGGCAGAGCAAAGTGTGGAGCGGCACGCCCTTTATATCCGCTTCAAGCGTCCACCACGCCATTTCAATGCCCGCCTTGGCAAAGGGATTGCCCTTTATATCCTTCATTGCGGTCATAACGTCTTCCGCTTTGTCAAACTCCTTGCCAAGCACCATCGGCGTAAGGAAGCGTGACGCAACATTAAACAATCCCTCGCCGTATTCATAGCAATATGTGGGGCCGGGCAACGGGCTTGATTCGCTCCACCCTTCATGTTCGCCCGAACGCAGGCAGGTCAAAAGCACGGCGTTGCCGGCGTCCGCACCGTATGCCGTGCGCCACGGTTTATGGAATCTGTTTTCCACAAGGTAAAGTTCAACACTGTCAATCTTCATTTGTTATTTCCCCTTTCTTATGTGAAAAGAATTATCGGCATTTTACGAACGGAATACGGGCTATGCGGGAACCGCTTATGTCAAGCCCCGTCACTTCGCCTTGTCCGTTATATACAAATTTCAGGAACGTGCTTCTCGGATATTCCGCGGCGAATTTGTTTTCGCCTATCTTATGCAGTCTTGTTTTGCCGCGGCGAAGGTGCTCAATATACAGTGCGCCGTTTTCTTCGGTTATTGTATAGAATGCTTCCACCTCGTCCCCGTAATAGCGGCCCGCAACACCATTCAGTTCTTCCGCATTAGGTGCGGAATCATCCGCCTTTACAAGAACGGCGTTATCCTCGCTGTCACGGTATGCGGCGCATTTTGTGCCGAGCAGATAATACGTTTCAAGCCTACCCTGCCTGTACAGGTTGCCGCGCACATGTGTAAGCGGCGAAAGGCCGTATTTCTCACTGCGGAAAAGCTTGCCGTCACGTTCGACTATTTTAACAAGCGTTGCGCCCTGTTCCGCATAATAGAAGCCTGCGGCTTCATCAAGGCTCGGTTCTTCGCTTACTTCAAGCTCTGCTGCGGCATTTTGCGGCATATCAAGCATCAGCCGCATTATTTTCCATGCAGCGGGACCCGTTGCAACGTTTTGCGTATTCGAAAGGATTATCACATCTATATCGTCATCGCTAAAGCGCATGGTTACCGTTCTGAATCCCGCATCCTCACCGACGTGCATAAGATAGCTGTGCCCTTCAAGCTTACCCGCCCAAAGGCCGCAGGCGTATGTTGTGGGAGCATTGTTTTCAAGAACGGGCACGGTGGTCATTTCGTCCACAACGCTTTTATCGCATATTATGTAATCGCGGTAGTTGCCCATCCACTTTGCAAGGTCACGCGCAGTGGTATTCAGTGCGGTTCCGCCGTAAAGGCTGTAATTCAGCGGGTCATAAAAATACTCCGTGCCATTATCTATATAGGATTTTGCTTTATTGGGTATACGCTTCCAGTATTTGTCGCACACAACGGTATTCGTCATGCCGAGCGGACGGAATATGCGCTCCTCGGCAAGGTGAGCAAAGTCTTTCCCCGTTACCTTTTCCGCTATAAGTGCAAGCAGGGCGAAATTCGTATTGCTGTATGAAAACTTCGTGCGCGGCACAAAATTGACATCCTTCTGCCTTGCGCAAAGGCGCATAACGTATTCCTGTGAGGTTATATCGTCATTATCAACACCGTTAAGGTCCTGCAGGTCAAAGTAATCGCGTATGCCCGAATCATTATTCATAAGGTCACGCAAGCTCACCTTGGCTTCAAAGTTTATATATTCGCCCACATAGTTCCTTATGTCCGCATCAAGGTCAACAAGCCCTTCCCTGCTGAGGAGCATTACGAGCATTACCGTAAACTGTTTGGACACGCTTGCCGCATGAAAAACCGTATCGCTGTTTATCAGCACGGAGCTTTCCATATCCGCATAGCCAAAGCAGCGTTCATACACCGTTTCTCCTCTTTGTCTTATAAGCACCTGTCCGCCGGGGCAGACCCCGCTCTGCCAAGGTGCAAATATTTCATCTATTTTTGCCGTAATGTTTTCCTTCATCAATACGATTCCTCTCCGCCGCCCAACGCGGCCTTTTTGTGCGACATTCCACATACCGCAACTCGTGATTTAGTATACCAAATCAAATATAAAAGTCAACCGTTCGTAGTGCATGGGGTTCCATTTTCGTCATTTACAATATATAATATATCAGCAACGATATTCAGCGGGAGGAATGCCGTATTTATGTTTAACGGTATGCGTAGTCGTATAAGCCTTGGCGCGAATGTGCTTTACCGCATCTGTACAATGCCCCTTGAGGCCGCCGTTGACACTGGGCTTTTTGGGGCTTTGCCGCACTGTAGGTATGCCGTTATACCATTCCCGACTGCCGATTCACAATAGTCGCTGGGGCGTTGCATGCTTAAATCACTGTGCGGCAGTATGTTGACAATATTGATTTATCGTTATTGACTGCCGGGTTTTGTTTTATTATAATGTCAGTGGATGCGGCTGTGGTGGAACGGCATACACAGCAGACTTAAAATCTGCCGGCGAAAGCTTGCGAGTTCAAATCTCGCCAGCCGCACCAAAGCAAAAAGCAGCGAGTCGAGCTGCTTTTTGCGTATATTGAGATCAGCAATATAATCAAGGAGGAAATACAATGTCTGACGTTTATACATCCATAGATCAATTGGTGGGCAATACGCCGCTGTTGGAACTCAAAAATATCGAAAAAAGCCTTGGGTTGAATGCAAGGCTTATTGCAAAGCTTGAGCTTTTTAATCCTGCGGGTTCCGTAAAGGATCGCGTTGCATTGGCCATATTAAACGATGCCGAAGCACGCGGCATACTGAATGCGGATTCCACCATAATAGAGCCTACATCGGGCAATACGGGCATCGGCCTTGCGGCGATTGCCGCATCGCGCGGGTATAAGCTTATAATCGTCATGCCCGATAACATGTCCGTAGAGCGCATAAAAGTGATGAAAGCCTACGGTGCAAGGCTTGTTTTAAGCCCCGGCGTAAAAGGCATGGCAGGGGCAATAGAGCTTGCGGAAAAGCTTAACGGCGAAATACCGAACAGCTTCATTGCGGGACAGTTTACCAATCCCGCTAATCCGCGCGCCCATTACGAAACCACGGGACCCGAAATATACAATGCTGCCGACGGTAAGCTTGACTTCTTTGTCGCGGGCGTGGGCACGGGCGGTACAATATCGGGTACAGGCGAATATTTGAAACAGCGGAACCCTTCAATAAAAGTAATAGCGGTTGAACCCGCCTCCTCTCCCGTGCTTTCGCTTGGCAGGGGTGGCGCGCACGGCATACAGGGTATAGGGGCGGGCTTTGTGCCGAAAACGCTCAACACCGCCATATATGATGAGGTTCTTTCCGTAAGCGATGAGGCCGCGTTTGAATACAGTCGCATGATGGGCGCAAGGGAAGGCATACTTGTTGGCATATCCTCGGGCGCCGCGCTTGCGGCCGCAGTCAAGCTGGCGCAAAGGAGCGAAAACGAGAGCAAAACCATTGTTGTGCTTATGCCCGACGCTGGTGACAGATATCTTTCAACGGAGCTTTTTAACTATGAAAACTGATATGCGTACATCCTTAAAAACATATTCCAACCTTAAAAGCGATATGGAGGAATTCATAACACTTTCACGAATAGTGCTTTACCCCGAGGTTTTTGCACTTGACCCGGGAGAACTACGCGAGCAGGCAAGCGCATACCGTATGCGCGCACTCCTTATGGATATTCTCAGCAGCGTTTGCTGCGGCGAAACGGATTGTGAAAAAGCTGCTGATGAGCTTTTTGCAAGGCTTCCTCACATTAAGGCCATGCTTGAAACCGACATTCAGGTGGCATATGAAGGCGACCCGGCCGCAAGAAGCCGCGAGGAGATAATGCTTGCATACCCCGCATTTGAAGCCATAAGCACATTCCGCATAGCGCACGAGCTTTATACTTTGAACATTCCTCTGCTGCCGCGCATGATGACGGAACATGCCCATTCACTTACGGGCATAGACATTCACCCCGGTGCCGAGATAGGCAGTCATTTCTTTATAGACCACGGTACCGGCGTTGTAATAGGTGAAACCACGGTAATAGGCGAACACGTTAAGCTGTACCAAGGTGTTACACTTGGGGCAAGGAGTTTTGAGGTAGGTGCCGACGGCGCATTGGTAAAGGGAAACAAGCGGCACCCGAATATAGGTAATAATGTTGTTATATACGCAGGTGCAACAATACTCGGCGGAGATGTGTATATAGGCGATAACTGCATAATAGGCGGCAACGTTTGGCTTACGCAATCGGTTGAGGCGGGTAAAACCGTTGTTGCCGCACACGCTGAGGTTTCCACAAGATAAAACGGCATACAGTTAAGCAAAGAGCGCATGAAGTTCATCTACCGAGCATGTCGAAAATGCGGGGTTGTTAAGGGGCGGCAACCCCTTAATTCAATTCCGGCTTTGACGACATGTGCGTCAAAACGGATGAAAACCAATAGGTTTTCGTACTTTGCGAGTTTTGTCGCCCGGGAACGAATGTGAGAGACAAAACTCGAGAAAACTCGAAAAAGTGGCAAATTGCCACTTTTTCGAGTCTCTGAGCGCATGAAGTTCATGCGCTCTTTATTTTTCCCCCCCCGTTTCCCGCCAACGAGTAAAAATAACTATATTGATGATAATACACTACTTTTGATGTAAAGTCAATACATCTTATTTGATGTGAGTAGAATAGATGCAGACTGATTTTGGCGGTGATTGAAATAAACAAATGCTGTGAAAGAATACGCAGTCTGCGCGAGGATCGTGACCTTACGCAAGCATATGTGGCAAATCTGCTCGGCACCACACAGCAGGTGTATTCAAGATACGAAAACGGCGTTAACGATATTCCTTTGCGCCATATAATAGTTCTGTGTAAATTTTATAACGTCAGTGCGGATTACGTCTTGGGGCTCAGCAACGATGAGATACCTATAGGCGGCAAGGTCGCCGCCAAGAGATAATTCCCATATTTCAAAACTTTACCCCGCCGCGGCAGGCAAAGCAATGCCTTCTGCGGCGATTTTTATAATAGATTTAACACTGTTCATATTCAGAAGAATGCTATCATAAAATAAAACTTGGCACATATTCACCGCGCATCGCGCTTTTGCATATGCTGTTACAAAGGGGCAACAAATGCCCCGCCCAAATCCTATTAAGGAGGAAACAAACAGTGTTATGTAACCAATGCACCGGATGCGCCATGGCCGCAAATGCCGTTTCGAGTGATTTCGGAGAATGCAGTGGCGGCGTAATTGCCGCAGGTACGGTTTGCACCAGTGAAATATGCGGTGCTTTCAACATGCAGATCGGCTCGGATCTTGCCAAAATAAGCTTTCCCATTCAGGAATACAATGAAGGCTTTTGCCCATGCGAAGCCCTTGAGCAGGGGACAATGTTCCCGGAGCTTGTGCAGTGAAAGGAGGATTTTCATAATGGATGCCACTCAAACCGCACTTATCTACCGCATAAGTCAATATAGGTTCATGTGTGTTGAGCTTAATCTGTACTTGGACACACATCCAAGCGATGAGAACGCACGCGCCGATTATCAATGCTATGCGCGGCGTCTTTCACAGCTTATAGACCAATATGAAAACGAATACGGGCCACTGCTCAATTTTGGTCAATCATCAAGCGACAAGGGCTGCTATGTAATGTCCCAATGGCCCTGGGAATAAGGAGGAACGGATATGTGGATATATACAAAACAGCTTGAATACCCCGTTAACATAACCTCGCCCGACCCGCGTATGGCAAAGCTGCTAATGGCCCAATACGGCGGGCCCGACAGCGAGCTTGGTGCGGGATTGAGATACCTTACACAGCGTTTCACCATGCCCGATGACCGCTGCCGCGCAACGCTAAATGACATAGGCACCGAGGAGCTTGCCCATTGGGAAATGCTCGGAACAATGATATACCAGTGTCTGCGTGGGGCAAGCTATGCCCAGATAGAAGAAGTGGGTATGGCGGGATACTACACCATGCACAGCCGCGGTGTGTTCCCCGCCGACCCGAACGGTGTACCGTTCACCGCAGCATATATCGCTTGTACGGGCGATCCGATTGCAGACCTTGTTGAGGACCTTGCGGCAGAGCAAAAGGCGCGTGCAACGTATGAACACCTTATGACGCTTACGGACGATAAAAGCGTACTCGATCCGCTTAATTTCTTGAGGGAAAGAGAAATCGTGCATTATCAGCGTTTCGGTGAATGCCTTGAAATAGTGCAAAACATGCAGTCCGGCGCGACGCGAAGAACATTTTCCGCATCAATGCGCGGCTGTACGCGCTAAATTGTCACCGTTGATTGACACGGGCACATTGCCGCTGTATAATATATGTAGATAGTTATGCACGGAGGTACATATGAAGCATATAAACACCATCAAGACCCGTAATCTTTGTGAAAGTGCCAAGAACGGCGGCTGCGGCGAATGCCAGACTTCCTGCCAGTCTGCTTGCAAGACCAGCTGTGGCATTGCCAATCAGGCCTGCGAGAAGAAGGAAGAAAAATAATTTCGGGTTAAGTAACCTAACCGTGCCGCCCATATAGGGCGGCATTTTTACAGTTGTTCAAAAAGGGAAAGCAAATGATCCATCAATATAAACTCGGCGGTTATAATATAGTGCTTGACGTATGCTCCGGTGCGGTACACGCAGTGGACGAATTGGCTTATGACCTGATAGCTATGTTTGAAAGCACCGATAAGGAAGAGGCAATAGCCGCCATTTCAAAAAAGTACCCTGCCGAATCCGTTGCAGACATCACGGAATGTTATGAGCAGATCGCCGCGCTGAAGCAAAACGGTGAGCTTTTTGTTGAAGATACGTTTGAGCCCATGGCGGGTGCATTAAAGGCAAAAACCTCAGGCGTTATAAAGGCATTGTGTCTGCACGTTGCGCACAGCTGCAACCTTAATTGCTCATACTGCTTTGCAAGTCAGGGCAAGTACCACGGCGAATGCGCAATTATGAGCTACGATGTCGGCAAGCGCGCACTCGACTTTCTTGTTGAAAACTCGGGCACGCGCCACAACCTTGAGGTTGACTTCTTCGGCGGTGAGCCGCTTATGAATTTTGATGTTGTAAAGCAGCTTGTATCATATGCGCGCAGTATTGAAAAAGAGAAGGGCAAGCATTTCCGCTTTACGCTTACAACAAACGGTATGCTTATCGATGATGATGTTATCGATTTCGCAAACAATGAAATGAGCAACGTGGTGCTCAGCCTTGACGGCCGCAAGGAGATTCACGACCGATACCGTGTTGACTATGCGGGCAACGGAAGCTGGGATAGAATAGTTCCGAAATTTCAAAAGCTTGTTAAGGCGCGTGGCGGCGAGAATTACTACATGCGCGGCACTTTTACACACGCAAACCCCGATTTTCTTGAAGATATACGCACAATGCTCGACCTTGGATTCAATGAGTTGAGCATGGAGCCTGTTGTTACGGCACAAAACGACCCTTCCGTCCTGACGGAGGAGGACAGGCAAATCGTAATGCAGCAATACGAAAAGCTGGCCTATCTTATGCTTGAACGTGACGCCGATGGCAAACCCTTTACATTCTATCATTATATGATAGACCTTGGCGGCGGTCCCTGCATATACAAGCGCATTTCGGGTTGCGGATCGGGCACGGAATATATGGCCGTAACGCCGTGGGGAGATCTTTATCCCTGTCACCAGTTCGTAGGGGATGAAAAATTCAGGCTCGGTGACATATGGAACGGCGTAACCGCCCCCGAAGTGCAGAATGAATTTGCCTGTTGCAACGTATATGCACGGGAAGAATGTAAGGATTGTTGGGCAAGACTTTATTGTTCCGGCGGATGCGCGGCCAATGCTTATCATGCTACGGGCTCCGTGCGCGGAGTTTACAGCGCGGGCTGTGAGCTTTTCAAAAAACGCATGGAATGTGCCATTATGGTAGCAGTGGCGCGGGAGCTTGGCAAGCAGGAATGAGCACGCCCATTTGTGATTTTGTAAAAAAATACATAAACTCCTCTCCCGTTCGGTTACATATGCCCGGGCACAAGGGAAAAAGCTGTTTGGGCTTTGAACCGTTTGACATAACCGAGATAGACGGTGCGGACGATCTTATGTTGCCAAGCGGCATAATAGCCGAAAGTGAGGCCGAGGCAAGTCGTATTTTCGGTTCGCACACGTTTTATTCAGCAGGCGGTTCAACGCTGTGCATACAGGTAATGCTGTACCTTATTGCTCAGCATGCAGCACAATGCGGCAAGAAGCCCTCAATTTTAGCGGGCAGAAATGCGCACAAGGCATTTGTAAACGCATGTGCCCTGCTTGATATTGATATAGAGTGGATTTATCCTGAGGAATGTGACAGCTATATAAGCTGTACCATTCCCGCCGAAGCAGTGTCTGAAAGGCTTGCAAACCGCCCCGATATTGCGGCGGTATACATAACAAGCCCCGATTATTTGGGCAACATACAGGATATTGCCGCAATAGCAGCTGTTTGTCATAGGCATAAAGTATTGCTTGCGGTGGATAACGCACACGGTGCATATCTTAAGTTTTTGCCCGAATCGCTACACCCCATCGATCTCGGAGCGGACATCTGTTGTGATTCGGCGCACAAAACGCTCAATGTAATAACGGGCGGCGCATATCTTCACGTTTCCCACCTTGCGCCAAAGCCGATATGCGATAATGCAAAGCCCGCCTTTTCGGTGTTCGGTTCAAGCAGTCCTTCTTATTTGATTCTGCAATCCCTTGATGCGGCAAATGCTTCCTTTGACGATTTTCGCGTTAGGCTTTGCGCTATGCTCACTAAGTTAAAAGAGCTTAAATCCGCCTTAACGGAGCATGGTTTTTCCCTTTCGGGTGATGAGCCGATGAAGATGTGCATCAATCCAAAAACATTCGGCTATACGGGGAACGAAATCGCCGCAATATTGAAGGCGGCGGGTATCTACATCGAATTCTGCGATTTGGATAATGTTGTACTTATGTTTTCACCTTGGAATGAACAACATGAGCTTGATAAGCTTCTTAATACGCTTTGCTCCGTAAAAAGAAAAGATGCCATACTTACTCCCCCGCCGCGCACACCCAAGGCGGAACGCATATTGTCCCCGCGAAGTGCAATTCTTTCACCTGCCGAAAGAATTGACGTAAAGAACAGTCTTGGCCGCATATCTGCGGCGGCGGCAATCGGTTGCCCGCCCGCAATCCCCATAGTCATTATGGGCGAACGGATAAATGAGGATGCAATAAAGTGCTTTGAATATTACGGCATAGACAGCTGTATGGTAGTAAAATAAGAGCTGAAATTTTGTAAAAAGCAACCGTAGACCCTCTTAAAGCCGTGTGTGTATTACCTCACGCGGCTTTTATAAATCCACGTTGACTTCGTATTTATTATCAATGAGTATGTAGCTTGTGCAATGCTTTTTAGCAAACCTAAGCATTTGCATATTGTCTGTCAAAACCCGTTCCATCGTGCATTCTTTATCGTCCGAACGGGTTTCAATTACGCTTGCATATTTCTTTATGTCGGCAAAGTGGTTTCGGATGTAGTTTTCACTCATTATCAGGCAATAGCACCTGATATCGGAAAGATATTCGGTAGCAAAGTCATTTCGCCAATCAATCGGAATGTAACAACCCTCGACGATCAGGTTTTGCCTGTTCTCAACGGCGGTTTTTATCATTTCGCGAACAATAGGCCACAGGTATGCAGTCAACTCGTTATTGTCGCTTGACGGTGTAAGGTTTGTGTTCCCGCTGCGAATCAAGCCCATCTTCAAGTGATCAACGGATAAAGGCCCTCTGAAATAAGAAACACACGGTTTTGAGGTGCTATTTTGCACCATGACTTTAGAAAAATGCTCGAAGATACGCCCCGGTATCTTACTGCGCTTTTTCTTCGTCATGGCACAAAATATCTACCTCAAAACTGCTTAGCACCTAAAAAGAGCAATGTTTGTGCTAAGCACAAGGCACGAGGGCGAAGCCATACTGGAGGTATGACGAGACCCGAGTAACGAAGTGATTGGCCAAACAGTGCCTTTTTAGGCGTATGTTTCTTATTTCAGAGGGCCTAAATACGGATATTTGTATTTTTCAAGAAGCTTCTGAGCAAGTACGGTTTTACCCGTATGCGATGCTCCCATAATCAGAATAATCATTTAACAACTCACCATAATATATGCAAACCGCCCGAACGATTTCCGCTCGAGCGGTTGTGTAAATTTTCAAAAACGGTTTTGTGACTGCCGCTTTAGTGCTTATTCCTTATCAAAAAGATAGTCGCGATATGCAACCTCTTTACCGCCTTCAAAGTACACTTTGGGAACGCGGCGCGGCAATGCCGCCTGAAGTCCGTTGCGGTTAAAGTTGGTTACGGTTGCACCCTCGGGATAGGTCATGGCACCGTTTTCGTGGCCGAAAACAACCACCTCATCGCCTATTTTAACATTTGGCACATCACTTACGTCTATCATGCATTGATCCATACACATAAGCCCGACATACGGACACTTTACGCCGTTCACAAGGCACCAGCCCTGATAGTGCGAAAGCGCACGCGGGGCACCGTCAACATAACCAAAGGGCAAGGTTGCTATTGTGCGGTCATGATCCGCTTTATCATTAAGTCCATATCCTATGCCCTCGTTCGCGGGCAACGTGAACAGGTGAACAATTTCGCTCTTTAGCTGCATAAGGGGGCGCAGGTTCTTTAGTTGCGGATTGAATCCATAGAAGAATGAACCGGGGCGCACCATATTATAGTGCATTTCGGGGTAGCTTATCGCGCCGATACCGTCATCTATGCTTTTCAGCGGGAAATGCACGCCGCGAGCCTCACAGCCCTTTATAAACTTTTCAAACAGATTCCACTGCTTATAGTCATCATCATGTGTTTCAAGCGCAAGGTGGCTGAATATGCCCCTTATTTCAATGTTCGGCAACTTCGCTATCTGCGCCACGACATCCATGTTTTCCTCCGTGGGTGCAAAGCCAAGACGGTGTAAACCCGTATCCACCTTTATCTGCACCTGTGCCTTTTTCCCGCCCGCAGAAAGAACTTCCGCCTGGTGAAGCGAACATATCGTCTGCACTATATTGTTTTCAGGGCCGTAGTGCAACAGATTATCGGGTGAAAGGCCAAGTACAAGCAGTTCACCGTCCTTATGAAAACGGCGCAACTCAAGCGCTTCATTCAGTGATGCAACACCGAAGAACTTCAATCCGTATTTCATCATGTATTCCATCATGATGACCGCACCGTGGCCGTAGCAGTCTGCCTTGATAATGGCCATAGGCTCAACATCGGGCCCAAGGTGCTGCCTAAGCACGTCTATATTATACTTCAGATTATCCAAATTGATCTCCGCACGAGTAGAACGCAAATGCTCCATAAAAACGAGTCTCCTTCCGTTTGCTTATGATTTGCTTACACTATGATACAACTATTGCGGCCGAAGTGGAAGAGTTAAATAAAACTTTTTGTCGTTAAAATGCTGTTATGATGCGTCATTTCGCCTTATTATCATGTTGCAGCGGCTCCATGCTTCGCCATTGTAGGTAAACACGTTCGGCGTTGTATTCATCTCCTCAAAGCCCGCCTTGCGATAGCACTTTCTTGCTCCCGGATTCTGCACAAATACGTTCAAATGCACCGCACCCAAATTGGCGACGTTCAGCGCATACTTTACGGCAAGCCTGAGCATTTCACTGCCATAGCCCATGTTTCTTGCGGTATTATCAACTATAACGAACTTTAACAGGCCCTCATTTTGCTTCATATCAATATAAAGGCAGAAAAAGCCCACAACGTTCCCCTCGTCGGTAACGGCTACAAACGGGCAATTGTCAAGTCGTTCCTCATTAAGTAAAAAGGCATTAAAGGATTCCCTGTCAAGCGGATACGGCATAAGGTTTGCGCACCACAGCGCATGCGCCCTTTCGTCCGCAATCCAATGTGCTATGGAATAAAAGTCCTTGTTCATATATGGTCTTACTCGCATTTTTCCTCCGTATACACGCAATCGGTATCGACCGTATTATACCATGCATTACGGTTTAATAGAAGCTCTATTCCCCTGCCCACATGCACTCAACCATTCGGTTGGTTCTTTTTACGGCAAAACGGCAGCATATGCTTATGCCGCCGTCAATGTTTCATTTGAACCGTTCTATTCTTCTTCCGTCTTTATCAAGGTCGCGTCTAAAACTTTCAGCTCCGTCCCGTCTATTATCTCCATTACGGTATCGCCGTATGTGTCATACCAGTCATTCGCGTTTTCCGTTGTGGCAACAAAGCTTTTATCGCCCACGGGTTGCCAAATGAAATCCCATATGTCCTTGCCGTCATATGTGCCGATATAGCCTGACTTGTACTTTTCCTGTTCAAGGCCCGTGCCACACACGCCGAATGAATCCAAGCATTCGAAATGTATCCATCCCTCTTTACCTTGGGGACGAAAACTTATGCCAAAGGTTGTATTGCTGCCATCCGCTTCCTCTATCATGTATTCCCAGCCCTGTACATACGGTACACTTATGCCATAGCCAAGCTCATCTTCATATGAAACAAACTCGGTTTGGGCAGGCTCTACAATGTCAAAGTAAGCATAATATGCCTTTGATACTTTATAATCGCTTTGGGAGTCTATCATTTTCTTAATGCGATAGCTGCCTGCACCAAGTTCGCCGTAAAGATAGCTCCAATTCACGTCCCACCTTACGGTTTCATTCGGCAGTATCAACCACGCTTCCATGGTCCAGCAGAGTTCTTCCTCAGACGGGATAGTCTCAACATCGACCCACCCGCTGTCGCTCAGCTTATCTATGCTGTACGGAGAACCCGTAGAGTATTCTTCTTCACTTTCATCATTGGACGTGCACAATATCGTAAGGCCATTTTGCGTAATATTTTCCGTGCCGAGCGTTATATTAAGCCCGTCATCATAGGATACCACATGGCCTATACCCGCATAAGCATCCTTTTGTGCGATTTGTGATGCATCATTTTCAGGTGTGGCAACCCATGCATCAACCTCGGGTGAGTTTTCCGCCTTCGGATCATCATTTTCAACCCTTGTGCAACCTAAAAGCGCGGCAGCAAGCATAAACATTGCCAAAGTAAGTGCATATTTTTTCATATGAATCCTCCTGTATCGCAACTATATATATAACGCAGTCGCAATGCAAAAGGTTGCGCACGGTCAAAAAAACATCCGCACAGGTAACTCCATGCGGATGTTGAATGATCGTTTAAGCGCTTACAGCCTGAAAATCAGGCCGCGCAAGGCCGAATCAACTTATTCCTCGTCCTTCTTTTCGGCATTTGCCATAGCCGCTGCGAAAAGTCCGGCAAGTGAAGTGGTGGACTGCTCAATGGGGGGCAGATCGTAGGAATCCTCTTCACGGCGGGCACGCTCACGGCGTTCGCCGCGCTCGGGCCTTTCACCACTCTGCTGAGCGGCACGACGCTCGTTGTTGTTGCGGCGGTTTTCACGCTCCTGCTGACGCTGAGCCTCCTGCTGTGCGCGCTGTGCGGCACGCTCTGCCGCAATGCGTTCACGCTCCGCCTTCTCATTGGCGATTTCAGCGGCGATTTCGGGATTCTCTTCGATAAGAGCATCGCGACGGCTGAGGCTGATGCGCTTGGCTTCAACATTAACGTCAAGCACCTTGCAACGAACCACATCGCCAACCTTGACTTCTTCTTCAACATTGTTCACGCGCTTTACGCCAATGTGAGAAATGTGTACAAGACCGTCAACCATGGGCTCCAACGATACGAATGCGCCAAAGGACAGTATGCGAACAACCTTACCCTCAACTATATCACCGACGGCATAACGCTGATCGGCAGTGGCCCAAGGCTTGGGCTGAAGCTGCTTATAACCGAGAGCAACACGCTGCTTGTTGGCGTTGACTTCCTTGATGATAACTTCAACTTCCTGACCGACGCTGAGAACTTCCTTGGGAGCCTTCACGCGACCCCAAGACATATCGGTAATGTGGATAAGACCGTCAATACCGCCACCGATGTCAACAAATGCACCGAAGTCGGTAATTCTGCGGACGGTACCCTTTATCTTGGAACCAACCTCAAGCTCGGCCCAACGCTGCTTGCGGGCAGCCTCGGCCTCGGCTTCCATAACGGCCTTATGGGAAGCAACAATGCGCTTGCGAGCCTTGTCAACCTCAATAACCTTCAGGCTTATGGGCTTGCCTATCATTTCGTCAACCTTGTCAACATACTTGGTAGAAAGCAGAGAAGCGGGAACGAAGGCACGCACACCTTCTATCGTTGCGATAAGGCCGCCCTTTACAGCTTCCTTACCGATACCCTCGAATACCTTTTCCTTGATGTTTTCATCCTGTACAAGGGATTCCCACAGCTTTTTGCTTTCAACATTCTTATGGGAAAGCAGAACATTGCCTTCACCATCGTTTACCTTGATAACCTCTACCTCAATAGAGTCACCGATTTTGACTACATCGGCAGGATTCACGTCCGCATCGGCAGAAAACTCGCTGCGGGGAATGAACCCATCGGATTTGTAGCCAATGTTTACACAGACCTCGCCGTCCACTATCTGGACAACGGAACCGGTCAAAATCTGACCATTGCGAATACGCACAAGAGTCTTTTCAAAAGCAGCGGCAAAATCAGTGTCGCCTTCTGCCTTGTCCTCTGCGGGCTCGTCCGCTTTGGGTTCTTCGGTCTTTTCGGCCGCGCACTCGCAGGCCTCGTTCTTGCAGTCACACTCCGCTACAATGGGCTCTTCAACGGCAGCTGCAGCTCCCGTTTCGACTCCATCGTTTTCTACGGGGTTTCCAGCCATCGTCTTTTCCATTTCGCTCATCCTGGTAATTACCTCCCTAATTTTCCAATCGGGTGCTGATGCGCCCGACACAATCCCTATTATATCACTATGGGCGATTTTTTCAAGAGAAACTTCACTTTCTTTTGATATACAATGTACATATTTACAGTATTTTTTGCAAACCGCGGCAAGCTTGGCGGTATTTGAGCTTTTCTTATCCCCTATAACGAACATTTGAGAGCAAAGTTTACTCAATTCCGCCGCCTCCTGCTGACGCGCGGCGGTCGTTGGGCACACGGTACGTTCTATCAATGCTTCACGAAAATGCTCCTTCGCGGCTGTGGCAACGCCGTCGAATCCGTCTGCCTCGGCCGTGGTTTGCGAAACAAGGCAAACGCTCATGTTCCTGTCAAGCGCAAGGACATCCTCTTTTGTGTGTACAAAAATCGCGCTGTCGTTACAGCAGCCGTTTATGCCGATACACTCCGGGTGATCTTCCTTGCCGTACAAAAGTATGCTGCGGCCAAGCGCGTACTGAGTGCTTACTATAGAATGTATCTTTTCGACAAACGGGCATGTTGCATTAACGGTTTCGATGTTTCGCCCGCGACACGTTTCCATCACCCTTGGCGGCACGCCGTGCGAACGGATAAGCATGGTTTCGCCATCAGGCACGTCATTGGGGGAATCTACCGTTATCGCGCCCATATCCTCAAGCCGCTTTATAACCGCGCCATTGTGTATCAGCTCGCCTAAGATATACAGTTTACCGCGCTTGGTGAGTATTTCCTCCGCCATTGTTATGGCCCGCCTTACGCCAAAGCAAAAGCCTATATTTTCGGCTATTATCAGTTGCAATATATTTCCTCCAGCTCATTGCCGAGCGCGGCAACCGCATCGGCAAGCTCATCCGTTACCACATCTATAAGTGTGCTTTTTTGTGCATTCGCCGCTATTTCGCTTACATCTATGGCTTTGCCGACCATTATCACGGGTCTGAGCCTTCTTTGCGATTCGGGATGAATATATATAGGTATAACGGGAGCGCCCGAGCGAATTGCAAAAAACGCCGTACCTTTTTCAAACTCGTCAAGTGAATCGCTTACAGACCGTTTGCCCTCGGGGAAAAGGCCGAATACCTTACCCGAATTCAGCACTTTCAGTGCATTTTTAAGCGAAACAAGATCCACATTTCTTCTGTTCACGGGGAACGCGCCGAGCGAACGGAAAAATATGTTGCCAAGCTTTGATTGGAATATTTCCTTTTTGGCCATAAAATGCACCATTCGCGGCGAGATAAGCGCAATTATCACAGGATCCCACATGGAGCGGTGGTTACATATGAATATAGCCTTCCCCTTTACCCTAAGGTTTTGCTTGCCGTAAACAATCGGCCTTAATATCAACAAAAAAAGCGGCCCGAGAAGAATCTTAAACAATATGTAAAGCATCAGCCTTCCCCTCCTGCGTTAATACCGTATACATCTTCTACTCTTTTTACCACCGCCTGCACGGCCTGCTGTATGGTCATGCTTGTCGTGTCGATAATCATGGCATCCTCAACAAGCTTTAGCGGAGCAAAGTCACGGTGACTGTCCGTATAATCGCGCGCTTCAATTTCTTTTTTCAGTTCATCAAGCGTTTTGCCTTCATCCTTGCCCGCCGCTTTCAATTCAAGCAGTCTGCGCCGTGCGCGTTCCTCGCTTGATGCGGTCACAAAAAACTTACACGGTGAATCGGGCAGCACGAATGAGCCTATTTCGCGCCCTTCCATAACGATATCCGTGCTTTCGGCTATCAGCCGCTGCTCTCGGGCAAGCTTTATTCGCACCTGCGGTATCACCGCTATGTCAGACGCTCCCTTTGATACCTGCTGTGTTCTGATAAGAGAAGAAACGTCCTCACCGTCAAGCAAGGTTCTTTGTGTGCCGTTATCGTTTTCAACGCTTATGCTCGTGCCGTCAAGTATCGGAATAACGCTTGCGGCATCACCCGGTTCAATGCCGAGCCTTATCGCCTTCAGTGCCATTGCGCGGTACATTGCGCCCGTGTCAAGATACAGTATTTTAAGTTCCTTCGCCACGCTCTTGGCCACGGTGCTTTTGCCCGCACCCGCAGGTCCGTCTATTGCAACATTTATGTGTTTCATACAATGCTCCTTCCCGCAAGAACGCCCGTTGAACAGGCAATTTGAATGTTGAATCCGCCCGTGTATGCGTCAACGTCTATCAGTTCGCCCGCAAAATACAGCCCGCTTACAAGCTTAGATTCCATGGTTGACGGGTCTATTTCCTTAACGTTTACGCCCCCGCGGGTTATTATCGCCTGATCTATGGGCATTGCCGCCTTTACCGTAATCGGCAGTTTCTTGATAAGTGATGCAAACTCGTGTCTTTGTTCCCGCGTTATCGAATTCGTCTCCGTATTGGGATCAATATTGGAAAGTTGCACCATTATCGGTATCAGCCTATGCGGGAAAAGCCCGTCGAGCGCATTTTGAAAGCTTTTACGGCTGTTCTGTTGAAAATCGCGCACAAGGCGCCTATCGAGTTCCTCCATATCAAGTCCGGGTTTCAAATCTATTGTAAGCCTTGCACCGCTTGGGTCATCTGCAATTCGACTTGACGCGCTGAGCACAAGCGGCCCCGAAACTCCAAAGTGAGTGAACAGCATTTCGCCAAGTTCGCTGTACACTTCCTTGTCTTTTTTGTTATAAGCCGTAAGCGTAACGTTTTTCAGCGAAAGGCCCATCAGCTCTTTCGGCCAATCCTCTTGAGTTTCAAGTGAAATAAGGCTCGGCACAATTGGCGTTACCGTGTGACCCAACGTTCTTGCAAATACATACCCGTCACCCGTTGAGCCGGTCGATGGGTAGCTTGCGCCGCCCGTTGCAACAACCACTGTATCAAAGCTTTCCTTTTTGCCGTTAACCTCGACCAAAAAGCATTCGTTCGCCTTGTTGACAGATTCAACATGCGTATTCAGCCTTATTTTGGTGCCGCTTCGCTTAACATAATTGGCCATTGCACGAAGAATATCGCTTGATTTATCGGATTGAGGAAATATGCGCCCGCCGCGCTCAACCTTAGTGGGCACGCCCTGTGCATTGATAAGCTCAACAAGGTCATCATTTGTAAAGCCGTACAACGCACTGTACAAAAAACGATGGTTGCGCGGTATATTTTCAAAAAAATCCTTGATTTCAGCCGAATTCGTAAGGTTGCAACGTCCCTTCCCCGTAATAAAAAGCTTTTTGCCAAGCTTTTCGTTCCTCTCAAACAGCGTTACATCATGCCCTTCATTTGCGGCCGTTGCCGCACATAGCATACCTGCAGGGCCCCCGCCTATAACCGCCACACGACTCATATAAGCCCCCTGTTCATCAAAAAGCCCTTCTCATTCCATGTTATGAATCTACGCTTGCCATCCTTCATTATTTCTATTTCGCATATGCCGCAGTTATCCACCTTTACCCACCTTAGGTTTTCAAACGGTATGCCTGCCGAGTTCGCAACAAGCAGTTTTATCGGCATGGTATGGCTGACCAAAGCTACGGTTGAATCGGGCTCGTTTTCGTTTATTGCAATATTCATTGCCTTTTCGGCACGATCAAGTATTGCATAGGCCGATTCCGCCTTCATCATGGCGCTTTTTTCTTCATCAAGGTGCCATGACCAATCAGACCAAAAATCGGGGAACTCATTTGCAAGTTCGGCAGAGGTTTTCCCTTCCCAAAGGCCAAAATCTATCTCAATCAATCCGTCAAGCTTTTTTGTTTCAAGTCCGTGCTTTTGGGCGATGGCCTCGGCCGTATTATATGCCCTTTTGAGTGGAGAGGCGTACACTGCATCAATTTTGCGCATGCTTAACCATTCCGCTACAGCCTGCGCCTGCGCTTCTCCCCTATCGTTCAGCTCAACATCGGTTCTTCCCTGCACACGACCCTCGCTGTTCCAGTGCGTTTGTCCGTGGCGAATAAATAGTATTTTCATTCTCTGCCGTTCTCCTTGGTAACATAAACGCCGTGGCTGCCCCATATGCCTTCAAGCTGGCTCAGTGTATTTGATACCTGATCCCTACACCTTAAACTGCATGCAACGATTATTGCGTTTATAAGGCTGAGCGGTGCAACAAGCGAATCGGCAAAACCTGCCATGTCACTCCTTGCAATAAGCGCATGTTCTGCCTTTTCCGCTATGGGAGAGGATACGCTGTCCGTTATGGCGATTATGGTTGCCCCCTTGCTGCGGGCAAATTCAAGTGCATCTATGGTGCGGTTTGAATAGCGCGGGAAGCTTATGCCGATACACACGTCATCTTTACCTATACGGAAAATATCTTCATATATATTGCCCATGGTACTTGATGCAACCGTTATGTTATCGAATACAAATCCCAAGTAATACGCAAGGAACTGCGCAAGCGGTGCGGCGCTCATAAGTCCGACTATATATATTCGTTTTGCCTCAAGCAGTGCATTTATTGCCGCATTAAAAGAGGCATTGTCTATCGTATCAATCGTTGCACGGATATTTGAAACATCCGATTTAAGCACGGATCTGAGCACATCATTCGGCTGAAGATCACCCGTAAGCTGAATACGCTGCACGCTTGTAAGCTTGTTTCTTATCAATTCCTGCAAAGATTTTTGCAATTCGGGATAACCGTCATACCCAAGGGCATACGCAAAGCGTACCACGGTGGATTCGCTCACGCCGACTATACGTCCCATTTTGGATGCCGTTATAAAAGCGGCCCTATCATAGTTTTCGGTTATATATGCCGCAAGCTGTTTTTGACCCTTGCTCAGAGTTTTATAGCTTCTGTTGAGCCTTACAAGCAGGTCGCTTCCTTCGTTTTTTTCGATATCCTTGCGCATTTTATTCGCACCGACCTTCCTTTAGCTTTTTTAGCATTTTTTCATCGGTAAAGCTCATTTGCATGGGTGTTATTGTTGCGTAGCCCTTCTGCACCCATCTGTCATCAACATCGTCATCTTCTTCGCTCATATAGATTATGCCCTGACGTGAATAATACATTTCTTCACCGTTTTCATCGCACACAACATCATATTCCTCGGGATATTTATGGAAGCCGAGCGGTGTAAGCTTTATACCCTTGCACTCACTGCGCGCTCCATCCTGTGCATTTACGTTGAGCAGCATAAGCTCGTCATTTTCACGCATAAGTTCCATTGCCTTTTCAAGGCCGTATATGCAGGAATCAAAATTTTTGGGTTCAAATGAATAGTTTGATACAGCTATGGCCTTAACACCGTACAGTACCGCCTCCATCGCCGCGCCCACGGTGCCCGAATATAGCGTATCCATACCAAGATTGCTGCCGTGGTTTATGCCCGACACAACAAGATCGGGCTTCTTCCCCATGATACTCATGCCGAGCTTTGCACAGTCCGACGGTGTACCGCCTATTGCGTATACGGGGATATCTTCAAGTCCGTCAAGATTCACACGTTTTACGCTTATTCCGAATTCACTGCACGTAAATGAATGGCTTGCGCCGCTGCGCTGTACGTTCGGCGCGGCAATGGTAACCTCATGCTGCCCCCTCAAAGCTTCCGCAAGCGCACGAATTCCCGCCGCGTATACACCGTCATCATTGGTAAGAAGAATCCTCATAGCATTTCCCCTTATTCTTTCATTTTTCTGTATTTCTTTCATATTCTACCAGAAAGGCGCAAATATAGCAACACGGTAGCAAAAATGATGCAAGAAATGCACCGATATAATGCAACGATATAGAAAAAGTCGGAAAAGCAAAGCCTTTCCGACCATCATGTACATTTAGCTAAACCTTACAACCTCTCCAAGACAAGATTAATACTTGCGCTTGCGAGCAGCTTCGGCTTTCTTCTTGCGCTTCACGCTGGGCTTCTCATAATGCTCACGCCTACGAACCTCAGCGAGGACGCCAGAGCGCGCGCACTTACGTTTGAACCGTTTCAGGGCACTCTCCAGGGACTCGTTTTCGCCTACACGAATTTCCATTTCTTTATCCCTCCCCTCTGATGCAACATAGCGGTTATATTCACTCCTTTTTATGAAGTGTATCCGCAAACAAAGATATTATAAGGGAACAAGCTTTCAAAGTCAACCCAAATACGCTAATTTTCCCTTATCAACATAATTTGCCTGCCGAAAAGTGTTATCCGGCAGGCAAAATTTCAGTTAAAAATGCGCTTATAAGCCCATCTGAGCTCTGTACTTTTCAAGCTCCTCCTGATTTGCCATTATGAAGTGGCCGGGCTCAATCTCGGTCCAAACCGGCTTGTCGGTTTCATAATGGTGGCAGGAAGGATCGTACACTTCAAGCACCTTTTCGCGTTCGCTTTCGGGATCCGGCATGGGGATTGCAGAAAGCAATGCGCGGGTATAAGGATGCAGGGGATGTGCGAAAAGCTTCTCGGTTTCGGAAAGTTCGACTATAACGCCCTTGTGTATAACGGCTATCCTATCGCAGATGAAGCGCATAACGCTCAGATCGTGCGCTATGAACAGATAGGTAAGGCCGCGTTCCTTCTGCAGCTTGCTCATAAGGTTGAGCACCTGCGCCCTTATGGAAACGTCCAGTGCGGATATAGGTTCGTCTGCAATTATGAATTCCGGCTGCATTATAAGGCTTCTTGCGATACCTATACGCTGACGCTGACCGCCCGAAAACTCATGCGGAAAACGGCTTGCAAACTCGGGTAGCAGACCAACGTCCGAAAGTGCCTTGCTGACTTCCGCTTCCTTTGCTTCCTTGGAAATATCTGGGTGAACGTTGATAAGGCCCTCGGATACGATGTAGTCAACCTTGGCGCGCTCGTTAAGGCTGGCCATAGGATCTTGGAATATCATCTGTATCTTCTGCGTAACTTCCCTATCAAGGTGACGGCTTATTTTGCCGTTTATGCGCTGACCCTTGAATATAACCTCACCGGCGGACATGGGGTTGATGCGGATTATCGCACGGCCGATAGTGGTTTTACCGGAGCCGGATTCACCGACCAGACCGAATGTTTCGCCCTTGAAGATGTCAAAGCTTACTCCCTTGACGGCAACGAACTTTTTCTTTCCTTTGCCGAAGGTGACCTCCATATCATGCACCTGAAGCAGGGGTTCTTTTTTCATATCAGTCATTCTTAGCACCTCCGACAGTACGCATGTTTCTCATGCTCCTTATGTTCTTTATGCTTGCAGGCGGTTCAACATGGGGAGCCCTCGGATCGAGCAGCCATGTGCGCGCCTTATGCGTGGGCGAAACCTCGAAATACGGCGGCCTGTGCAGGAAGTCAATCTTCAGTGCCTGAGGATTACGCGCCGCAAAAGCATCGCCGCGTATTGGGTGGAACAGGTTCGGAGGGGTACCCTTTATGGAGTACAGATCCTCGCCCTTCACGCCAAGCTGAGGCAAGCTTGAAAGCAGTGCCCATGTGTACGGATGCTTTGGGTTATAGAACACCTCATCGGTGGTACCTATTTCAACAATGTCACCTGCGTACATAACGGCAATACGGTCTGCCACGTTTGCAACAACGCCAAGGTCATGGGTGATGTAGATGGTAGTCAATTCATATTTGTCCTTCAGAGCCTTGATAAGGTTCAATATCTGCGCCTGAATGGTAACGTCCAGTGCGGTGGTAGGCTCGTCGCAAATAAGTATGCGCGGATTACAGGCCATAGCAATTGCTATAACGACCCTTTGTCTCATACCGCCCGAAAACTCATGCGGATACTGCTCATATCTGCGCTCGGGTTCGGGGATACCAACGTCTGCCAATATTTCTATTGCTTTCTTCTTGGCATCTTCCCCATGCAGATCCTGGTGCAGCTTGAGCGCTTCGCAAATCTGCCAACCGATGGTCTTAAGCGGGTTAAGGCTGGTCATGGGGTCCTGCATTACCATTGCAACTTCCCTACCGCGAATGCCGAACCAATCCTTTTCGGTTTTAAGCTGAGCCAAGTCAATCGGGTTTTCGCTGTCACGACCGAAGTACATTATTTCGCCCGAATCCACCCAACCGTTGTTATCCAACAAGCCGATAAAGTTCTTTGTAAACACGCTCTTGCCGGAGCCGGACTCACCGACTATTGCAAGGCTTTCGCCCTTGTACAGTTCAAGGTTAATGCCACGAATGGCGTGCAATACCTTGCCGCGCAGGCTGAATTTAACGTTTAGGTCCTTTACAGAAAGGATGATCTCTTTGTTTTCCATATTAAGACCTCCTTAAACGTGATTCTTGGGATCGGCTGCGTCGCTGAACGCATTACCTACCAAGTAGAAGCACACGGTGATTATGGAAAGGAATATCGCCGGTACTATAAGCTGATACCTAAGACTCGGCGCCATCATAAGGCTACGACCTTTGTTTATAAGGTTACCGAGAGACGGAGTATCTATGGGCAATCCAAGGTTGATGTACGCAAGGAACACTTCCGAACCTATTGCGCCCGGTATAGCAAGGGCCATCCTCAGCATTATAACGGAAACCATCTGCGGCAGCAGATTCTTTATTATAATGCGGCGGGTTGGCGTGCCAAGGCAGCGAGACGCCAGGTTGAAGTCGCGGTCACGAATAATTATGACCTGATTACGGATAAAGCGCGCAAGGCCTATCCAACCGGTTATGCTCATCGCGATTATTATAGTCTGTACGCTCGGCCTCATAACATATGAAGCGAGAATAAGAATTATCGTGGAAGGAATGTTGTTTATAACATTGTATATCTCGGTGAACAGGAAGTCCAGCTTGCGCACATAGCCCCAAAGCAGACCTGCAAGTATACCGACAACAGCTTCTATCGCCGCAACGATTATACCTATAAACAAGCTTGTACGCGTACCGCTCCACATTCTGGCCCACAGATCCTGACCTATATCATTGGTGCCGAACCAGAATACTTCGTTCGGCTTCTGATTGCTTATAAAGCCTACCTGCGGCGTTATTTCGCTTGGGTCGGTAACGCGGGCGACGCCCTTGTTCATGCCCTTCTTGGTGCCATCCTCGCTCACGATTTCAAGCATCATCTGCTCGCTGTTTACGAAGGTATAATACCATCCTTCATTACCGTCGCCTTCAAGCGCGGTAAGCTCGACGGGAACGACCTCACTGCCACGCATTATTGCGCTTGAGGTAACACTCGGTACGCCCCAATCGGAAGGCACATATATATAGGTAAGTACACAGCCTTCAGGCACATCGGTTATAAGGTCACCGTTTGTCTGCTTGGTAGAAGACGATGTAACACCCGTGGTTTCGCCGTCGACAACTACCCAGCACGCTTCAAAGTAGGTGGTCTTTGAACCATCCTCACTGGTGATGAACATGTAGGGCTTTTCTTCGCTTACTACAGCATAGTACCAACCGGAGTTATTGGGATCTTCCGTTGCGGTTATTTCCTCTGCAACGCCACCCTTTTCCTGAACATAGAGCTTTATCTTACCCCAATCCTCAGGTGCCTGAACATAGGCAAGAGTGGTCTCCTTACCGTCGGTTTCGACGGCATAGTCACCTTTGGTGTACTTTATACCGCTCATGGTCGTTTTGCCATCTTCATCTACCTTGAGCCAAACTGCCCTGTCATCATAATAGTTAACAACGTTTGGATCGAACTGGTTCGGCAGATAGGGCTGAATGAACGTAAACAGCACCATGACAAGCATTATCACAAGGTTGGTTACGGCAACTTTATTCTTGAGGAATACCCTAAGCGTACTGCGCCAATAGGAATAGTTGGAATAACCTGCACGTTCCGCTTCGGACTCGTCATATTCCGCAATTTCAAAATCTTCCGGAGTAAGCTGACTTATCTCTTCTTCGGTAAGATCGTCCTTTTCGGTTATGGGCAAATTGGCCTGTTCAAGGCTTTCCTCAAGCTGTTTAGCCTGCTTTTCTTTGAATGAATACTTGCTCATCTTGACCCCTCCTTCTTGGTGAAGCTAATGCGCGGGTCAACCACAGCCATAAGCAGGTCGCCCAACAGCAGACCGAGTATGCTCATAACAGCGAATATAACTACCAAAGCAAGCACCATGTTATTATCTTGTCTCTTTATAACGTCAACCAGCAGACCGCCCATACCGGGAATTGAATACAGCGATTCAACGTATATGGAGCCGGATATTGTCAAAAGGATGGAACCGGGGATCAGGTTCACCATAGGCACAACTGAGTTGCGGAAAACGTGACGGAACCATATTGTGGTGTTCGGCACGCCCTTTGCACGGGCAAGCTTTATATAGTCCTTGTTCGTTTCGTCAACCATGTAACGCCTAAGCCACATTGCATAGCTGGAAATGGAAGGCAGTGCAAGGGATATTACGGGCAAAATTAAGCTTGTCCACTGTTCTTCCTTGTACAGCATGCTTACTCCAAGCCAATCGGAACCGAACATCTGAATGAATATGAAGTAAACGGCATTCGGCACGGCCTGTATGAACACTATGTAGGCATTACCGAGCTTATCGGCAATACCGCCCTTGCTGCGCGCCATGAGTACGCCAAGTGCCATACCCAAAGGCAAGCTGACAGCCATTGCTATAAGGCCAACCTTCATTGAAATGCCGACCTTGGTTTTGATTATATCCGTTATAGGATAGTTTACGCGGTAGCGATAAGATACACCCAAGTCACCCTGTACGGCGTTGACTATAAACCTTACCACCTGTACATATAACGGATCCTTCAAGCCCATTTTGCGCAAACCGTTTTCAATCTGCTGGGGGCTCATCTTTTCATAGTTGTTGAAGTATCCTTCTTCAGGCATAGCGCGTACGAGAGCAAACACGATTATTATCAAGATAACCAGGGTTATCAATGCCCTTCCGATACGCTTTAATGAATATAATAGCACTTTATAGTTCTCCTTCAAATCCCACACATTGGTTTACTGCCCGGGATAATAGTGTAGTTTTTTATTATAGGCAAAGGGAGCCGACCGCTCCCCTTTTAGGAGAATGATTTTGCGGCCCCGCTCCGCATAAAACAGAGCAGAGCCGCACATTTCGTTTTTAGGATTTTATTCCTTTGTTGTAGGAATTAGCCTTCGAGGGCTGCGGACCACTCGGCGTACTGAGCGTCAAACATATCCTGACTCATAGCGGTCTTGTAGACATGCTGGCCCTTATAACGGCTGGTGGACTGACCCATCATTGCGAACTGACCTTCAAAGCCGTTCAGCTTGGTAGCCTGGTAGGAACCGCCGGAGATGAAGCCGGGAACTACGATGGCATGCTCAATGAGGTAACCTTCGGCTGCGGCAAACGCTTCATAGCGCTCGTCAATGTCGCCGGTCTGCTCGCAAGCAAAGTCACGGAGTGCGAGGTATTCATCGATCAGAGCGGAAGTTTCTTCGGTCTTGGTGTACTGGTTGATACCATCGTACGCAAGAGTGGTCTGATAGAAGAACTGGTAGTTGTTGCCATCTTCAAACGGATCGGACCAAGTTTCGGGATCCATGTAGTCTGCGCCCCAGTTGAGTTCCTGGATAGCGTAGTTACCGTTACGACGAGTCTCACCGAGGAAGGAGCCGCTGCCGCCCCAAGAAAGGACGATAACGTCAACGAAGTCTTCACCAAGGAGTCCTTCAATCTGCTGCTCAAGAACAATGGAAGCGTTGCCCCAAGAGGTGGAGCTGGAGTTGTAGTTCAGAGGGATCTTGATGGGGAAGGTTGCGCCGGCTGCTTCGAGTTCGGCCTTGGCAGCGTCACGATACTGGACTGCGAGGTCGGGATCAAAGTTATCGGTGTCAACGTAGTTGGCGAGGATACCATAGCTGGTGTAGTCCTTACCATCGTTTACGCTGAAGCCCTTCGGGGTGATGGTGTTGATCTTGTGGATGTCCGGATCGTCGCCGGGGTACTTGGCGGCAAGGTAGTCATCACGGTTGATAGCGTGGAAGATAGCCTTACGGAAGTTCTCGTTGTTGACGGCGATTACCCAGTTCTCGGGTTCATATTCAGCATCGAACTTGGGTTCGAAGTTGAAACCAAACCAGTAGGAGTAGTCGGCGGTTACGCGTGAGGTGGAGATCATCTGGCTCTTCTCGGGATCGCTCAGCCATTCGGCTACGAGATCGGAGCTGATGCTTGTGTAATCAACTTCACCGCGGATGAACAGTTCGGGTTCGACCGTGCTAGCTTCCGCGTTGTAGGTCTGCTCGATGCGCTCAATGTAGATGTGCTCGGCATCCCAGTTGTTTTCGTTCTTGGTGTAAACACGGCTCTGCTGAGGATTAAACTCAGAGAGGATGTAGGAACCGTTGAACCACATGCTGTAGTTGTCAAGGGCGTAGTTCTGGCCAAGCTCTTCAAGCAGAGCGGCGGGAGCGGGCCAATAGGTACCAAACTGCAGAGCAGTCAGGAAGTACGGACGGGGCTTGCACAGATGGTACACAAGGGTGAGTTCGTCAACGGCTTCAACGCCGACTTCTTCGGCCTCAACAACGGGTATTTCTACCCATTCGGTGTACTTCTCATCTTCATCACTCCAACTCTTGCCTTCCCAGAGGTTACCGTCGGCATCGTAAACGATGTCCTGATCCTTACCGGATTCGGTGCCCTGTTCAACGGCGGCAAGCACTGCGGAGGTGTAGTTAAGACGCTCTTCGGCGTTTACGATCCAGCCTTCCATGAGGTAGCTGTTGTCGCAACCCATAGCGGCATCGCAGACGTAACGAGCGGCTGCAACATAGTCGTTAGCGGTGACGGGATCCTTCTGGTTGCCGTCCGCATCGTACCAATACTGGCCGGCACGCAGATGGAAGGTCCAGGTAAGACCATCTTCGCTTACTTCCCAAGATTCTGCACCGGAAGGAACGATGCTACCATAGCTATCGTTTTCAACGAGGGAATCGATGGTGTTAGCACCGACAACCAGCTCGTAGGTGGTACCGGAGGACAGATAGTTCATGGTGGTCACTTCGCTAGAATACAGCGTGCGATACACCTGCTCATCGGCAAATTCACGACCGTCGGGACCGATGTTCGAAGGAACTTCGGGCTCCTGGGAAGCTTCAGGTGCCTGGCTTTCTGCGGGCTGCTGGTCCTGCTGCGGATTGTCGTCAACAACGGTGTTGTTCTGGCAACCGGCGAAGCAAGCTACTATCATCATGATAGCAAGCAGCATAGCAAGCGTTTTCTTCATTTTGTTCTCTCCTTTAATTTTTATTGCCCATAGTCTCCTATGGGAAAACTATAAATCGCACAAGTGTTATGCGTTTCTTAACACGTTATAATGCAGTTATTATATAATACATAATTATTTTTAGCAACTACAAATTTGCTCATAATCCCACATTTGAATATGTATACATTTGTGCATGTATACAATTTTTTGTTACCTTTTTGTGACATTTACGGCGTATGCCGAGTTATTATTCCGTCAAACCGCGCCTTTTAATTGCATCAAGCACCATATTTCCTATTTCTTCAATGCTGCGCAATCTGCCGCCCTCCATGCAGCTTATCACCTCCGCGTTTTCCATGCGCTGAGCCACTTCAAGATATTTGTCCATTGCGCGCCGCTGTATGCCGTGGTCGGCTTCATAAATATCCTTACCGTCGCCGACATAACCACGGAAGCCCTTTTTGGTGACATTTTCCTCCGCCGCGCTCGGTTTTATGGAAAAAATGATGTTAAGATCCGGCTTGGGCAATCCCAAATGATCAAATTCAAGATCCATCACCCAATCAACTATGTCACTCTTGTCAATATCTATATCGCGTACACTCTGGTATACAGCATTGGACAGAACATACCTATTTATAATAAGGAAGTCCGTTTCCCCATCCTTATAATCCTTAAAGCTTTCCCACCTGTCCATAGCAAACCACAGTGCCATGCTCTTGCCGTCTATTTCATCCGCGCGGATACCGTCCGCCCCGCTGAGCAATCGCCCTATTTGGCCGCCGAAATACGTCGAATACATCGGATAATCCCGCACGGCAACACTGTAGCCGAGTGAAGTCAGCCTTTCCTTCAGTGCGCGCACCTGCACACCCTTCCCCCCGCCGTCTATTCCTTCTATTGCTATTATCTTGGTTTTTTTCATAAACATCTCCCCTTACATATAATATATTAGCACACATGTCGATTCAAAACAAGTCCGCCCGCGTTATGCAAAAATAATATTATTTTTATGCTAATAAGGTGTTGACATATTATATTATATGTCATATAATATTGCCCATAGAAAGGAGGTGCCGATATGGTATTTCAGCTCGGCGCGGCATTGCTTGACGCTTGCGTGCTTGCAGTGCTTGATAAAGAGGATGCTTACGGCTATGTGCTCACGCAAAGTATAAAGCAGGTAATGGATATTTCGGAATCCACCCTGTACCCCGTATTGAGAAGGCTGCAAAAGGACGGATTGCTTTCAACTTACGATCAGCCCTTTTCAGGAAGATTAAGGCGATATTACGCATTGACCGAACAAGGGCGAAGCAAGCTGAACGAATATAGGGAAGAATGGAGAGCGTATACGCAAAGAGTGGATTCACTCTTGTGTAAGGAAAATGTATACGATGAATAGGGTAGATTCCAAAAATGGTCGGACTGATCCTGCTACCAAGCAGCAAATTGCACGGTCGCACGGCCATTATCGACAGGAAATGTCGGCAAAATATACTATCAGGCGCATTGATGCGCAGCTTAGCACAATAAATTTTATATAAGGAGAACAAAGTAATGACAAAAAATGAGTACCTTGCAAGGCTTAAAAGTTGCCTTGAATGTATAGAAAGCGGTGAACGTGAGGCGGCCGTGCAGTTTTATTCCGAATATTTTGACGATGCCGGTGAAGAAAACGAGCAGCGCATAATGGATGAGCTCGGCTCCCCCGAAAAGCTTGCGCGGGAGATAATCGCCCAAAGTGAGGCCGCACCGCACTCAATCACAAAAACCACCGTATCCGATTGTATCGAAGGCTTCCGTGATATCAAAGCAAGTCTTATAAACGCCCGCATCATACTTGAGATAGGCAGCGAATACGGTATTGACATAGACTACCCCGAGCAGCTTGATCCGCCGGAGGTTTCAATAAAGAACAATGAGTTGAGAATAACCGAAAAGCCCGTCAGAAGATTCTTTCGTCAGTTCGGTTCCTGGCGTCAGGGCGTTATAACCATAACTCTGCCAGATACCGAGTACGGCACATTTAATATCGAAAGTGTAAACGGCTATATAAGAATACCCGCACTGCGCATTGATTCGCTGCACTGCGAAACCGTAAACGGATCAACTGCTATCGCAGGTGCAACCGCGGATAAACTCCACTGCGAAGCCGTAAACGGTTCCTCCTCCGTTACCGATTGTACGGTAAAAAGCGGCTGCACATGTGAAACGGTAAACGGCTCCGTTACGCTGTCGGGCAACATAAGCGGAGGTGTAATACTCGAATCCGTAAACGGATCCATACGCTACACCGAAGCCAAGCCCCTTGACGAATACACCTGTTCCTTTGATACGATGTCCGGCAGCGTATATGTAAACGGCAAAAAGCAGGGTAAGCATTCAAAGCTTGCAAACCCTTCCGCCGCAAATTCCCTGAAGGTACAAACCATAAACGGTTCAATACACACTCTCTTCGCTCAATAATGCCGCAAATAGGCCGCGTTCGACTCTTATTCTCGGTCGGACGCGGCTTTACCGCATAAAAAATCGCCTTCCGCACAAAAAGCGGTTGACAAGCGGGTACAATATTCTTATACTTTAATGCAATGTCAGTTGCAATATAAGGAGAGGCAACAAATGGGCAATACTTTCGTTTTTGCATATTATTATTACTTTACTATTGTTTCGTAGTAAGGGTAATTTGTGTGCAAACGATAAAAGCTCAATGCGAATATTTACGCGGCACAGGTTACACCGGTGCCGTTTTTTATTGCACTGCGGCAAGTGATTTGTAAATAAAGTTTTGGAGGATACAGCAAAATGATAGTCGTACTCAAGCACGGCACGGAAAAGCAAAAGCAGGATCAGCTTATAGAATGGCTGAAAGCGCAGGGGCTTGGCATACACATTTCAGAGGGTGAATTTCAGACCGTTCTCGGCCTTATAGGCGATACGGGGCGGCTGGACATGGATCTTATTGCAAGCCTTGGCATAGTCGATTCAGTAAAGCGCGTTACGGAGCCGTTCAAGTGCTGCAACAGAAAGTTCCATCCCGACGATATGATTGTGGATGTAAGCGGAGTTAAGGTCGGCGGCGGCAATTTCTGCATGATAGCAGGTCCCTGCTCCGTTGAAAACGAGGAGCAGATAATAGCCGTTGCAAAAGCCGTTAAGCAAAGCGGCGCGCAGATGCTTCGCGGCGGTGCATTCAAGCCGCGCACCTCGCCATATGATTTTCAGGGGCTGAAAGCCACAGGCATAGAGCTTTTGAAGCTCGCAAAAAAGGAAACGGGGCTGCCGATAGTTACCGAAATAATGAGCGTTGAACACCTTCCGCTGTTTGAGGATGTTGACCTTATACAGGTCGGCGCACGCAATATGCAGAATTTTGAGCTGTTAAAGCAGCTCGGTAAGCTTGATAAGCCCATTCTTCTCAAGCGCGGCCTTGCAAACACGCTCAAGGAACTGCTTATGAGCGCGGAATACATCATGGCGGGCGGCAATGAGCGGGTGATACTTTGCGAACGCGGCATACGCACGTTTGACGATTATACGCGCAACACCCTTGACCTTGCGGCGGTGCCCATGCTCAAGGAGCTTACTCACCTGCCCATAATAGTCGACCCAAGCCACGCAACGGGCATAGCACGCCTTGTGCCGCCGATGGCGCTTGCCGCCGCGGCCTGCGGTGCGGACGGATTGATAATAGAGGTGCATAACGACCCCATGAAGGCACTGTGTGACGGTGCACAGTCATTAAGGCCCGAACAATACGATGAGCTTGCGAAAAAGGTTCGGCAGGTAAGGGAGGTTTGCACAAAATGATCGTCGGAACAGTTGGGCTCGGACTTATCGGCGGCTCCTTTGCCAAGGCCTATCATGAGGCGGGACATACCGTGCTTGCATACGACATAAATAAGACCATACTCGATTACGCAATTATGTGCGGTACGGTAGACGATGTTCTCAACGAGCAAAACATTTCACAATGCGATATAGTGCTTATTGCACTCTATCCGAATGCCACGGTTGAGTATTTTAAGCAAATGGCCCCGCATATAGGCAAAAAGCCCGTAGTGCTCGACTGTTGCGGCACAAAACGCGGCGTTTGCCAAGGTTGCTTTTCCATAGCTCAAGAATACGGTATTTCGTTTGCGGGCGGTCACCCCATGGCCGGCACACACAATTCGGGCTTTAAGTATGCCCGTGCAAACCTTTTCCATAATGCGCCCATGGTGATAGTGCCCATGGACTCAAACGACATAGTTCTATTGAGCCGCATACAGGCACTGCTTGCACCCGTCGGGTTTGCGTCATTTTCCGTCACTACGGCCGCCGAACATGACAGGGTGATAGCGTTTACATCCCAGCTTGCGCACTTAGCCTCAAATGCGTATATAAAAAGTCCTACAGCAAAGGAACATAAGGGCTTTTCCGCCGGAAGTTACAAGGATATGACCCGTGTTGCATGGCTTGACCCAAATATGTGGGCAGAGCTTTTTCTTGAAAACAGCGATGCGTTGACGGACGAGCTCGATTCATACATCCGTTCATTGAACGAGTATCGCAACGCACTTGCCGCACATGATAAAACAGCCCTTACCGCCCTGCTTGAGGAAGGGCGCAGACTTAAAGAGGAGGTTGACGGCAGATGACCACGATACACGTCGGTGCATCGCGCGAATATGACGTTATAATAGAAAGCGGCATTTTGGCCGACTGCGGAAAACGGATAGCGAATGTGTTTCCCTCCCGAGGCAAGGCCGCAATAATTTCCGACGAAAACGTATTCCCGCTTTACGGTAAAACGGTGGAAGCTTCCTTGCTTGCGGCGGGGTTTGAACCGTTCAGCTTTGTTTTCAAGGGCGGCGAAGATACAAAAACGCTGTCCACATATGCAAGCATACTCGACTTTTTAAGCATGCACCGCTTTTCGCGCAGCGATATCCTTATTTCGCTTGGCGGCGGCATAGTGGGTGACGTGGGGGGCTTTGCCGCGGCCACATATCAGCGCGGAATAGGCTTTATCCAGCTTCCAACCACTCTGCTTGCGGATGTTGATTCCTCCGTTGGCGGAAAAACGGCCGTAAACCTTGCAAGCGGAAAGAATCAAGCGGGCAGTTTTTATCAGCCCTCGCTTGTTCTGTGCGATACTGATGCGCTGAATACCCTGCCGCACTGCGAATATAAAAACGGCTGTGCCGAGGTGATAAAGTATGCGATACTCGGAAGTGGCGACATGTTTAATGCGCTTATTGACAAGGGCGTAAACGAACAATACGAAAGCATCATCGCACAATGTGTTAGCATGAAGCGCGATATTGTCAGCATTGATGAATTTGATAACGGCAAGCGGCAGTTGCTAAACCTTGGCCACACGTTTGGCCATGCAATAGAAAAATGCAGCAATTTTACCGTTGCACACGGCAGTGCCGTTGCGATAGGCACGGCCATGATAACAAGGGCCTCTTTCAAGCGGGGCATTTGTTCCGAATCAACGCTTGAAGCTGTGCTTGAGCTGCTTGACAAATACGATCTGCCAACCAAAACCGATTTTTCGGCGGAAGCATTGTACAGTGCCGCCCTATCGGATAAGAAAATAGCCAACGGCGGCATACATCTTATAATGCCAAAGCGCATTGGCGAGTGCATAGCCGTAAGTGTACCATGCACCGAAATAATGTCCTGCCTTATTGACGGGGGTGCAAAATGAACCAAACCGTACAATGCAAAAGCCGCACGGGAAGCGTGCAGATAATAGCATCTAAATCCTACGCACACAGGCTTATCATTCTTGCGGCGTTAAATGACCGCCCCGTAGATATACTCTGCAACAGCACCTCAAACGATATTGAGGCTACCGTTCGTTGCATGAACGCCCTCGGTGCAAATATAACCCATACAGAACACGGCATAATACATGTTGAGCCGCTAAAATCCGCACCGAAACGCGCCTGTGAGCTTGACTGCGGCGAAAGCGGATCTACACTGCGTTTTCTTTTGCCCGTGGTCGGTGCGTTTGGGGCTAAGGTTAGGTTCATAATGCACGGCCGCCTTGGCGAAAGGCCGCTTGCCCCGCTTGACACACTGCTTACGCGCCATGGTATGCGCATCAAAAAGAAAGACAATGTCCTTCACTGTTCGGGTAGGCTTCGCGCGGGCGAATACAGCATAGCGGGCAATGTATCAAGCCAGTATGTTTCGGGGCTTTTATTGGCATTGCCGCTGCTTAAAGACAACAGCACATTAAGAGTTACCGATGCTCTTGAATCCTCCGCCTATGTTGATATTACGCTTTCTGCGCTAAGGCTTGCCAATGCGGCGGTCACCGCAAGCGATATGCATCATTACGATATACGCGGGAAAATCGGCTATTCCCTTAAAGATAGGTGTATTGTCGAAGGCGACTGGTCAAACGCCGCATTTTTCCTGTGCATGGGCGCATTGAGCAAGAGTGGCATAACGGTTTTGGGATTAAATGCTGATTCCCGTCAGGGAGATAAGAAAATAGTCGATATTCTTTCGGAAATGGGCGCGGAAATAATAATGCAAGGCGATTCCGTAACCGTTAAGCGCGGCACATTAAAGCCCGTTACCGTGGACGCCTCCCCCATCCCCGACCTTATTCCCGCAATATGCGCACTTGCCGCCGCCGCAGAGGGAAACACGCTCATAACCAACGCCGCACGGCTGAGACTAAAAGAGTCCGACAGGCTTGCAAGCACTAAAAACATGCTCGCTTCGCTCGGAGTCAACGTTACGGAGCTGTGTGACGGGCTTATAGTTCACGGCACGGGTCATCTTCGCGGTGGGAGCATTGACAGCTGCAATGACCACAGGATCGCCATGGCCGCCGCCGTTGCGGCATGTGCCGCGGACGGTGAGGTTACGATATGCAACAGCGAATGCGTGAACAAATCCTACCCCACTTTTTTTGAAGAGCTTGCCGCACTCGATACGGAAGGAGAAAACGAATGAGCAGTATATACGGCGAAAACATACATATATCCATATTCGGTCAATCCCACAGCGCCGCAATAGGCGTTTGCATAGACGGCATACGCGCAGGTGAACCCATCGATCTTGATGAACTCAACCGCTTCCTAAGCCGCCGTGCACCCGGGCAAAACGAATACTCCACCGCACGAATGGAGGCAGATGAGCCCGAGTTCCTATCGGGCATAGTGGATTCTCACACCTGCGGCGCCCCCATTGCGGCCATTATACGCAACACGAATACCCGTTCGTCGGACTATGACCCGTTCCGTGATATTCCGCGCCCGTCCCACGCCGATTATACTGCGGACATTAAATACAATGGCTTTCAGGATCGTGCGGGCGGCGGCCATTTTTCGGGCAGGCTTACCGCTCCGCTCTGCATTGCGGGCGGCATATGCATTCAACTGTTAAAAAAAGAAGGCGTTGAAATAATAAGCCGCATTGCATCAATAGGCAGTGTCAAGGACGAAGCCGAACTTACCGCATCCACGGCCGAAAAGCCCTTCCCCGCCGTAAATGATGATGCGGCAAAGGCAATGCTTGATGAAATAGCCGCCGCCAAAGCGGAAGGTGATTCCGTTGGCGGTGTTATAGAATGCAAAATACTCGGCCTTGATGCGGGGCTTGGCGGGCCGCTGTTCGGCGGTATGGAGGGAAGAATAGCAAAGGCCGTATTTGCCGTGCCCGCGATAAAGGGCATTGAATTCGGCGCGGGCTTTGCATCCGCAGCAATGCGCGCAAGTGAGTACAACGACCCGTTTATAATAAAAGACGGTATCGTCGTCACCGAAACCAACAATTCGGGCGGTATACTCGGCGGCATAAGCAACTCTATGCCCATAAGCTTTCGCGTTGCAATAAAACCCACGCCATCAATAGCCAAGCGGCAGCTTACGTTAAACACGGCAACCATGCGCCAAGAGGAACTTATCATACAGGGAAGGCATGACCCGTGTATCGTTCCGCGTGCGGTGCCCTGCATAGAGGCCGCGGCCGCCATTGCCGTATATGATGCATTGCTTGACAGAAGAAAGGAGCTTGATTAACAAATGGAGCTTTCCGATTACAGGGAAAAGATAGACGCTATAGATGCACAGCTTATCGAGCTGTTTCATCAACGTATGGACACGGCCGCCGAAATAGCCGAGTACAAAAAGGCGAACGGATTAAAGGTGTTGGATTCTTCCCGTGAGCGCAAAAAGCTGAACGATATCGCCGCGTCGGTACCCGCGGAACTAAGTGAATACGCGGCATCGCTGTATTCGCTTATGTTTGAACTCAGCAGAAGTTATCAGAACAGGGTCATCGGCACAAGTTCGCCCTTAAGTGACGATATAGCGCACGCCGTGAGCAACACGCCGCCGCTGTTCCCGCAATCCGCATCGGTTGCATGTCAGGGTGTTGAGGGGGCGTATTCTCAGCTTGCGTGCGACAGGCTTTTCAAGCGTGCGAACGTGCTTTATTTTTCCACATTCGAAGCTGTTTTTGCGGCAATAGAAAGCGGACTGTGCAAATACGGTGTTATACCTGTTGAAAACAGTACAGCAGGTTCCGTCAACGCCGTATACGACCTTATGATGAAGCATGACTTCAAGATTGTGCGCAGTGTTCGCCTGAAAGTGGATCATAATCTGCTTGTTAAGCGCGGTACAAAACTCGAGGATATAAAAGAAATATATTCCCATGAGCAGGCAATAAGCCAATGCAGCGATTTCTTATCCTCTCTGAAGGGTGTGCGTGTTATACCGTGCGAAAACACGGCTGTTGCCGCAAAAAAGGTCTCCTCTTCCGAAAGATGCGACGTTGCCGCGCTCTCAAGCCGCGCCTGTATGGAGCTTTACGATCTGGATTGCTTAGCATACAGCGTGCAAAACATGGGCAACAATTATACCCGCTTCATCTGCATATCAAAGGAGCTTGAAATATACCCGGGTGCAGACAGAACAAGCATTATGATGGTACTGCCCCACAGGCCCGGCTCCCTTTATCGTGTGCTGAGTCGATTCTATGCACAGGGTATAAATCTGAATAAACTTGAAAGTAGGCCCATTCCCGAGCGTGATTTCGAATTTATGTTCTATTTTGATATAGAAACGCCTGTGTACTCGCCCGAGTTTATGCAACTGATGGGAGAGCTTTCTTCAAGCAGTGAAAGGTTCACATACCTTGGCAGCTATACCGAAACCGTTTGAGGTACACTTACATGAAATGCGGATTGCTTGGTGAAAGGCTTGGCCACAGCTATTCAAAAGTAATACATGAAAAGCTTGGCGGCTATGAATATAATATGTATGAATGTGCGCCCGATGAGCTTGAAAGCTTTTTGACACGGCGCGAATTTGATGCTCTTAATGTGACTATTCCGTATAAAAAGGCCGTTATACCGTACTGCGCGGAGCTTTCCGCCACGGCGTGCGATATAGGCAGCGTGAATACCATAATAAAGCGTGCCGACGGTTCGCTTTACGGAGATAATACGGACGCTTACGGTTTTGCTGACATGGTGAAAAAGAGCGGCATTTCGATTGTCGGCAAAAAAGCCGTTGTGCTTGGCAGCGGCGGCGCATCGGCCACGATATGCGCAGTGCTTAAAAGGCTCGGTGCAAAAAGCGTAACCATAATATCAAGAAGCGGCGCAGATAATTATTCAAACCTTGAAAAACATTGTGATGCTGAGGTAATAGTCAACACGACCCCCGTCGGAATGTACCCGAACAACGGCAACGCGGCGGTAGATCTTAGCATGTTCCCTCACTGCGCGGGCGTGCTTGATATAGTGTACAATCCCATGCGCACGGCACTATTGCTACAGGCGGAAAGGCTATCCATACCCCATATGGGCGGACTGAACATGCTTGTTGCACAGGCCAAACGCGCCGCCGAACTTTTTATGGGCACCGAAATTGCAAACCAGCGCATAGACGAAATCGAACATGAGCTTGCCGTAAGTATGCAGAATATTGTGCTTGTCGGCATGCCCGGTTGCGGCAAATCAACGGTTGCATGCGCACTTGGCGAAAGGCTTGGGCGCACGGTAATTGACAGCGATGCCGAAATAGAACGCAAGGTCGGAATGAGCATACCCAAGTTCTTTGAAAAATACGGAGAGAATGCCTTTCGCGATATCGAAAGCGATACTCTGCGCGAGCTTGGTTCGCGCTCGAACAGCATAATTTCCACGGGCGGTGGGAGCGTGCTGAGGAATAAAAACTATGAATATCTGCACCAGAACGGCACCATCTTCTATATAAAGCGCGATACGGATAAGCTTTCGCGTGACGGCCGTCCGATATCGCTGAAAAGTGACCTGAATGTGCTTTTCTCCGAGCGCAAGGCACGCTATGAGGCGTTTGCCGACCGCATTGCGGATAACAACGGCTCACTTGAGCAAACACTACAAACCATATTGGAGGGCATAATATGAAGCTTTTAATTATTAACGGACCCAATCTGAACCTGCTCGGTCTCAGAGAACCCGACATATACGGCAAAAAAACATACAACGATCTTGTTGAGTTGATTGAACAAGTCTGTAGCGAAGAAGCATTGGATGTTGAAATTTTTCAATCAAATCATGAGGGCGCAATAGTTGACAAGATTCAATCCGCATACGGGGTTTTTGACGGTATAGTGATAAATCCCGCGGCGTATACGCACACCAGCATAGCCATACTCGATGCGCTGAAAGCCGTTGCATTGCCTGCGGTTGAGGTGCATATATCGGACGTGAACAGCAGGGAGGATTTTCGCCGCATATCCTATGCGGGTATGGCGTGTATAAAGACATATGCGGGACTCGGCTTTGAGGGCTATAGGCAGGCAATGCTGTTTTTGAAGGAGCATATAGGCAAGCAGTAACCGTGCTGTCGATGCAAAAAGCGGAGCCGCACTCCCCCATTCTCATTTTGAGATGAGGGATTTTTTTATTTCGCATGCCAAGCCTCACATTTAGTATCGTTATCAAAAAAACAATTTAACAGATTCTTAATAAAGATTTTATTGACACCATTTGATCTACATTGTAATATATACATAAGCAAAGAATCGTGTGGTTGATTCCTTTGTGTCAATATGCATTGCAAAGGCTGTTTGCCGAAAGATTCTTGCCCGTTTGCCGTTTTTTATTGATTATTGCACCGTAACGAACTCGCAAAGGAGGGATAAACACGAAAAAAATCATCTGCTTACTTATTTCAATTATAACAATTGCAATGCTTACTTCCTGCGCACCGACTGTTTCGGTTGAGGAGGACGTTATACCCGAAACGGAACCGACGCCCCTGCCCACCGTTACCCCCACACCCGAGCCCCAAGCGGGCGAAAGCTATGACCACCACAGGGAGCTTGTTACCTGCAGAGTAAACGAAAACAAAAAAGGATACAAAGGATACTTGGAAGGTGAAATCCCCTACCGAAACGCCCGACCCGACATGGGTTGTTGAAGCTACGGACGGAGACATCGTAACATACAGCAGAACCTATTGCGATCATTTTGGATATACATATGAATACATCCCGTGCCAAATAAATCCGAACGAGCAAGACGAAATAGTCTATACAACAATAACAACAGAGCACTACGAAGCCGAAGGTTATCACTATAATTTTGGGGAAATAATATCTGACGAGGACGGGCTTGTAACATACAGAGAATATGATTGCTCAGAATCGCACAAATACATTATAACAATAGAGCATATACCCTGCCATCTTTGCCCCGAATCGGGACTTGAGGATGTGATGGAGTACAGGAAGGTTCATATTTCAGGCAACAAGCCCGGCAAAGAATACACAGTGGAAAGTGCAGACGGTGACTGGACGCTGTATTCACGCATAACGGGATGCACCGATTACCATAAAGCAATGGCAGAAGTTTATGCCGCCAGAGCACAAGCCGCCGCAGATAATGCGGAATAGAGATGTATAAACGCATCGACCATGATGATTTATTGTCGCGGTGGTGCTTTATAAATAATATGTTCACAAAGGAGAGGGGAAACCATGAGAAAACTATTACTGCTTACATTAGCCTTATGTATGCTGCTTTGCGCTTGTCAGGCCGTGCCGAACGATTCGCAAAACGAGTCGGACGGAGCGGAGGTACAAAATGCCGCCACGCTCGGCTCTTCCGCTCAGGTTTCGGGTGCGCCTGCCGCAGAACAGTCCGCAGAGCCGACCGCCGAGCTTGACGATGAGGGTAAAATCAAGCTTACCATAGAAAACTACTTTGCATGTCGGCATGAGCTGGTTTCATCCATTACCGATGATGCGTTTGATACGCAGTCCGATGCCGCATTGCGGCTTGCCGCCTGCTGTGCGGGAGACGAATTTGTAAACGAGGTGCTTGTGACGGCTCAAATGAGTTATGAGCAAAAGCAGCTTACCAAGCAATACTGCGGCACGGATTTGTCATATGCAAGCTATAGCTGCAATGTTGAATATGATGAGCTTGACATATCAGACAATGAGGCCTCGGCGAACGTGACCGACTGCGCCGTTGTCTACTTTGCACAGGATAGCGAGGTTGAGAGCAACTCAAGCGATGCTCACACGCTAAAGCTTGAAAAGCAGGGCGACGAATGGAAGATAGTTTCGGACGAAAGCCCCGAAAAGTCCCCCGCCGCATATTATTCGCAAAGATATAATGCTTATCTTGAAGAATACGCGGCTTCTTATGACAATGCGGACGTGGCAAGCAGGAATGAGTATATACTCGAAGCATTTCGTGCCGCGGTCATAAGCGGGCTTGAAGCAGGCGGATTCAGCGCCTAAAATATTGCATTTTTTAGTAAATAGTTGTTGACAATGCGGGGCGGCAGCCTTATAATATCAAAGGTCAAAGCAGAAGCCCCGCTTCTCACCCGCCAACAAATGCGTTAGGCGCGGTAAGTAAAGATTGTGTATTGCGTTAATGCGTAGTATATCACAGGTGGGTGCTTTGCATCCACTATTTTTTATGGAGGTGTACCAACATAGCCAGTCAAGAGTTACTGATCAACGAAGAGATTCGGGACAGCGAAGTCCGTCTTATCGACGAAAACGGCAACCAGCAGGGCATCGTTACCATTGATGTTGCGCTGAGAATGGCTGAAAACGCCGACCTTGACCTTGTCAAGATCGCACCCACAGCCGTGCCGCCCGTGTGCAAAATAATGGACTATGGCAAATACCGCTTCGAGCAGATCAAACGGGAAAAGGAAAACCGCAAAAACCAGAAGGTCATCGAGTTGAAGGAGATCCGCCTTTCCGCAACGATCGATCAGCACGATATGGAAGTAAAAGCGAAAGCCTGCCAGAAGTTCCTCGGCAACGGGGACAAGGTAAAGGTGACCATTCGCTTCAAGGGGCGCCAGATAAAGCACGGCGACCTTGGAATGGATGTGATGGACGCTTTCTACGAAATGGTGAAGGACGTAGCATCGGTTGACAAGCCCGCCAAACAGGAAGGGCGCAACATGATAATGATACTGATGCCCAAAGCAAACTAAACAAATTTTCCAAGGAGGACATACCCCATGCCTAAAATCAAAACCCACAGGGGTGCAGCTAAGAGGTTCAGCCTTACCAAGGGCGGCAAAGTCAAGCGCGCCAAGGCTTACAAGAGCCACATCCTGACCAAGAAGAGCACCAAGAGACTGCGCGGACTGCGCCAGACCGGCTACATCGCAGAATGCGAAGCCAAGAAAGTACGCGAGCTCATTCCGTATAAGTAAGGAGGAACAAACAATATGGCAAGGATCAAAAGGGCGGTAAACGCCGTTAAAAAACGCCGCAAGGTATTTAAGCTTTCAAAGGGCTATTTCGGAGCAAAGTCCAAGCAGTATCGCGCCGCTTCTCAGCAGGTCATGCGCTCCATGGCGTATGCCTATGTCGGACGCAAGAACAAGAAGCGCGAATATCGCAAGCTGTGGATTGCCCGTATCAACGCGGCAGCGCGTATGTGCGGCACCAACTACAGCCGCCTCATCAACGGTCTTAAGCTGGCCGGTGTTGACGTAAACCGCAAGGTTTTGGCCGAACTCGCCGTAAGCGATATGGCCGCCTTCAAGCAGCTTGTTGACGTTGCCAACAACGCCAAGGCTTAATAGAAAGCGCAACAATTCAAAACAAAGAACGGCAGCCACCGTTCTTTTTTATTTAAGTCAATGGTATTGTGAGGAGTTCGACTGCTTATGCCCTCTCCCCCATGCTTTTATTCCCGTATTCAAGGTATTTTCATATGTCCGCAACGGTACAGGCGGAATTTGCGTCGTCCGCTTGGCGCATGATCATCATCCGACCAACGCACGTTGTGTGCGCATATAATGCACAAATATTGTTGCTCATGCAAGGCACAATTTTCTTTGCATATCAAAAGCCGAGAATTATCTCGGCTTTTGTCATACAGTATTATAATTGTGGCAACCGGTTTATTCGCTGAGAATAGCGTCGCTGGCTTCCTCACGGAACTGCGTGGTGTAAAGGTCATAGTAGTAGCCGCGCTTGGCAATAAGCTCGCTATGCGTGCCCTGCTCCGTTATTCTGCCGCCGCGGATAACAAGTATCCTGTCCGCATTGCGGATGGTTGACAGCCTGTGCGCCACGATAAAGCTCGTGCGGTTATCAAGCACCGTTGTTATGGCATTTTGAATAAGCTGCTCGGTTTCGGTATCGATGCTGCTTGTGGCCTCGTCAAGCACGAAAATGCGCGGATCCGCAAGTATTACCCTCGCAAAGGATATAAGCTGCTTTTCGCCCGTAGAAAGCCTTACGCCGCCCTCGCCAACCTCGGTATCATAGCCCTTATCTTGGCGGAGTATAAACTCCTCGGCATGTACCATGCGTGCCGCGGCATGAACCTCCTCATCGGTAGCATCCATGCGGCCGTAGCGGATATTGTCGGCTATGGTTCCGCTGAAAAGATGGGGCGATTGCAGCACATAGCCAAGGCTAGACTGGAGCCATAGCTGACTGCGTTCGCGATAGTCCCGCCCGTCTATAAGCACGCGGCCGCTTGTCGGCTCATAGAAGCGGCAGACAAGATTGACAATGGTGCTTTTGCCTGCGCCCGTTTCGCCAACAAGTGCTATCGTTTCGCCCGCATTAACGTGCAGATTGAAATCGTGCAGCACCGTTTCGCCCTCTTTATAGGCAAAATCCACGTGTTCAAATTCAACCTCGCCCTGTATCGGTTCCCAATTTTCACGCTTGGGGTCAAAGCTGTCACCGTATTTCTCAACCACCTCGGGAGAATCGACTATTTCGCACGGCGTATCTATAAGCGATACAACTCGCTCCGCACTGGCCTGTGCGCTTTGAAGCTCCGCAAGTATGCCCGCAAGCTGCTGAATGGGCTCAAAGAAATTCGTGGCATAGGATATGAATGCCGAAAGTGTGCCGAATGTTATAACGCCGCCAAGCACGTCAAGGCCGCCCTTATGAAGCACTATTGCCGTGCCGATTGAGCCCAAGAACATAACTATCGGCATAAACAGTGCGCTCAGCAGTGCGGAACGGATTGAAATGTGCTTCATTTCGCTCGTAAGTTCCTTAAATTCAGAGTAGTTATCCTCCTCGCGGACAAGGGTTTTTGTGGTCATGGCGCCCATTATGCCCTCGTTAAACGCACCCGTTATGCGGGAATTGCACCTTCTTACTCTGCGCTGATATTTCAGTATCTTCTTTTGAAAGTAGGCCGAAATTATCGCAAGCGGCGGTATTACCACCATTACAAGCAGTGCAAGGCGCCAATTCTTGACAAACATGGCTATCACCACGCCTATAACGTAAGTGCCCGCCCAAAGTAGGTCAACAAAGCTCCATGCCATCATTTCCGAAAGGCTGCCCACGTCGCTTATCATCCTTGCCATAAGGTATCCCACTGCCGTGCGGTCATAGAAAGAGAAGGAAAGCTGCTGAAGCTTAGAGAACGCTTCCTTCCTCATATCATAGGAGACCTGCATTTCAAGCTTGCCCGCCTTGGTTATAAACATATATACACATGTGGCCTGCGCAGCAATCAAAAATACATGCAGTGCGATAAATATGCCTATACGCCCCGTTGTGCCCGCCTCTACATAGTTATCTATGGCAAAGCTTGACATAAGCGGGTATATTATGTCTATCAAGGCAGTAAAAACGTTTGCCAGCATAAGCATTATTGCCGTTTTCTTATAGCGGAAAACATAGCGGAACAGTCGTTTCCATATTGAAAAATCAACCTTAACGTCGTTTTCGTAATCCTGTTCCTTTATGGCCGTGTTACTCATTGGCGTTTCCTCCTTCCTGTATAAGCTCTTCTTCAAGCGCATTTTGAATGTGCGCTATACGCTGATAAAGTCCTTCTTGCTTTATAAGCTCCTCATGTGTGCCCTGTTGCACGAGCTTGCCGTGCTCAAGCACAAGTATCTTATCCGCTTCGCACAGCGTTGTTATGCGGTGGGATATTATAAATGTAGTGGTGCTTTCGCGGCGGTGTTTGAGTGCCGCACGGATGGAAGCATCGGTCTCGGTATCAACGGCACTCATAGAATCGTCAAATATAAGTATGGGTGCCTTCTGCATAAGCATACGCGCTATGGCAACGCGCTGCTTCTGGCCGCCGCTGAGCGTTACGCCGCGTTCACCGACCACCGTGTCATATCCGTTTTCAAAGCTCTCTATAACATCATGCACACAGGCCACGCGCGCGGCATCATAAACATCCTCATCGCTTGCGTGCGGATCCGTTATGCGGATATTGTCCATTATCGTGCGCGAATACAGGAACGGTTCCTGAAGTACAATACCTATGTTTTTACGAAGGTGACCGTGCTCTATATCGTTTATGTTCACGCCGTCAATGTCTATTTCGCCAGCGGTGCAGGTGTATAGACGCTGTAAAAGCTGTACAAGGCTTGTTTTGCCGCTGCCCGTGGAGCCGAGTATGGCTATCGTCTCGCCTGGCTTTGCGGTGAACGAAATGTCACTTAAAACATCGTCATACCTGTCATAGCCAAAGCAAACGTGCTTAAACTCTACAAGGCCGCGTATTTCGCTCTTCTGCTCTGCACCCGGTTCCTTTTCCGCGGGAGAGGAAAGCACCTCGTCTATTCTTCCCAGCGATACGCTTGCCTTACCAAGGTCCGCAAGTATTCTGCCAAGCTGCCTTACAGGCCACGTCAGCATACCCGTATATGTGGTGAAAATAAGCATGTTGCCAAGCGTTATCTCACCCTTTACGGCGAATATAATGCCCGCTATGAGGGAAAGCGCTATCTGGCAGTAGCCCATTGCGTCACTGCCCGCCCAATACAGAGCCAACATCTTGTTTAGGTGATATGTTTTATCCCTAAAGTCAACACTGCACCTGTCAAACTTTTCTATTTCATACTTCTGCTGACCGAATGCGCGCACCACGCGAACGCCCGTAAGGTTTTCCTGCAACGTTGCGGACATAAGGCCCTCCGCCTCGTCGCTCAATGCAAATTGTTTCTTTACGCCCTTGAAGTAAACAAAGCTTACAATGAACAGTATCGGAAGCAACGCCATTGATATAAGGCTCATTTTAAGGTCGATGGAAAACATTATGCTTGCCGCTATAACGACCATTACAACGGTTCTTACCATTTCAAGAAGCTGTGTGGATATAAAGCGGCGCACGGTTGAAATGTCCGACGTGCAACGTTGCACAAGGTCACCCGTTGATGCATGCTTATGGTAATCATAGGGCACGTTTTGCAGGTGCGAATAAAGCTCGTTGCGCGATACCATGGCTATGGTTTCGGAAGCCTGAGCAATGCAACTACGGCGGAAGTATGTCGCTACGCCGTTAAGTACCGTGAAAAGCACAAGAGCTATCGCACAGATGTAGATATGGCTGCGAAGGAAGTCGCGCCCACCCCACGATTCTATTATGTTCATAACAAATTGAGGTAATTCGCTTTCCTTGTCGCCAAGAACATAGTCTATTGTAAAGCTTGTGACTATGGGCACGATATAGGCAGCTATTATCGCCAAAACAAGGCAGAGCGCGCCGAGTATAAGATATCTCCAGCTGCCTTTTGTAAGCCTTTTCAACAACTTAAAATTGATGGGCTTTTTTTCGCTGTTTACGCTTTGCGTTTCCAAAGCCTGATTCCTCCTAATTTCAGTATTTTTGCCGTCTGCGGCATAAAAAGACCGCAGACTGATTTGTCCACGGCCGTTATTCCGGATGAATTCAGCTTATATGCAAGCTAAATAGAACTATACGGCCGCAAGGACACATTTGCCCGCACGGTAGCATTAACGCTTACCTGATCAAATTCTTTCCTGTTCATTCCTTGCGACTCCTTTCATAAATGTGCCTAAAATGCAAGCAACTCTTTTAAGCCAAGCTCATTGTACCATCATATCTAAATAATGGCAACATTTTTTTGCGGCCATTATAGCATTATTTACTTTGCGTGTGGTGCGTTGTGCTTGCGGTTGTTCCGCTTGACTTATTTGTTTCGGCTCGTTTTCCTCCAACAACTCAACATAAAAAGTCCCCAAGCCGTGGCGGCATCGGGGATGGTATAAGCCCTCTTTCATTGCTTCGGACATAAAGCGCACGGCGGCGCGTTTTGCCTTTGGCACTTTTTCATATGCTTCTTTGCTGTTTTCCCACGTGCCGCCGCTGTGACCATTTCACCATATCGATGGCAATGTTGCGCTTGAACCTTGAGCCGCATTGGTGTATCATTTTATATATTATTCGGCCGCTTGTCGGCCTACACGGAGGTTTGATATGAACACTGCTGATATTCGCGCTCTGATAGACAGCGAATTTGATGAGCTTGTTGCCGTGCGGCGTGATTTGCACATGCATCCGGAACTTTCCGGGCAGGAGGTGCGCACGTCCAAAGCCGTATGCGCATATTTGGATAAAATAGGCGTTGAGTACATTCCCGAGGTTGCGGGACAGCACGGCATCATTGCCTATATAGGTAAAAAAGATGCTAAGTATGGCGTTGCTCTTCGCGCCGACATGGACGCGCTGCCCGTGCTTGAATGCACCAATCTTAGCTACGCATCCGTCAACAAGGGCGTGATGCACGCCTGCGGGCATGATATACACACCACTACTCTTCTTGGCGTTGCAAAAGTGCTTAAAAGCATGGAAAAAGAATTGAAGGGTGCGGTAAAGCTCTTTTTCCAGCCCGCTGAGGAGGCCATTGGCGGTGCCAAGAACATGGTCGAGTTTGACGGCCTTGACAAGCCTAAAATAACCCGCGTTATCGGTATGCATGTTGACCCGACAGTGCCCACGGGCTGCATACACCTTTCAAAGGGACGCATGAACGCCTCCACAACCGAAATCACCATCACCATAAACGGCGTAGCCTGCCACGGTGCGCATCCTGACCAAGGGATAGACTCCATTGTGGTGGCATCACACGTAGTGCTTGCGCTGCAGGCGATATCCAGCCGCTTCACCTCGCCCACAACGCCCGTTATCGTCACCATCGGTACAATAAACGGCGGCACGAAGGAAAATGTTTGTGCGGGTCAGGTGGTGTTGCGCGGCACGATACGCGCCCTTGATTTTGAAACACGCGATTATGTTAAAAGCCGCGTAAAAGCTATAGCTGAGGGCACTGCCGCCGCCTTTGGCGCAACGGCCGAGGTTCAGCTTAATGACGGTTATCCGCCGCTTGTGAATGATGAGGCTACTGCGCTTGCCATTGCGGACGAGTGCGAAAAGGCACTTGGTCACGGTAGCGTCGTGTTTATGGAAGAACCAAGCCTTGGTGCGGACGATTTCGCCTACTTTTCCTCTAAAGTGCCGGGCGTATATTACAACCTTGGCACATATACGGAAGGGCAAGTGCTGCCTCAGGCATTGCACAACGAGCACTTTTCTCCCGATGAAGAGTGCATAAGGCATGGCGTACTGCTCAATGTGCTCGGCACGCTGCGCTTCCTTGATGAGGATGAGCCCAAGGAATAACAGCCTTTCATCGTAAATACGCAAATATAAAGGGGACTGTCAACTGCAAACGAGTTCTTGCAAAACCGGTTTCCCGAGCATTTTTACAACCGACCGAGCAAAATTGTTCGGTCGGTTTATACAAACGATAAGCTTTTACAGTTCATAAAACACTTTTCATAAAAAATATCGAACAACCGTGGAGGAACCGCAAATGGATTGCATATTCTGTAGTATAGTAAAAAAAGAAATTCCGAGCATGATAGTGTATGAAGATGAGCATTCAATGGTTTTTATGACAATTGCAAAGGACGTTGACGGCCATATGATTGCAATACCGAAAAAACATTTTGAAAGCATTTTGGATTGCGATACGGATACGCTAAGCCACTTAATGTCTGCCGTGAAGAAGGTTGCCGACCACTGCGTTGACGAATGCGGGTACGAAGGTGTAAATTTACTGAATGCAAGCGGTAAAAGCGCGGGTCAATCCGTTCCGCACTTTCATATTCACATTATTCCAAGAAAAAGCGGCGATAACATAGACGCATGGCCCAAGTTTGACGGGGCAAAATGCGAAACGGAGGAAATCTATAAAAGGATAAAGATGAGTTGAACCCTCGTCGACTTATCGCAAGCCAATTTGATAAACGAAAGAGACGCTTTTGTACGGCGACTGACCGCTTACATCATTTGTATTTTTGCACTATGTCAAGGCACCCTCGGCCGATCAGGTCAAGTAATATCGCAAAGACGACATATCTGTTAACGAATTATATTTATAATGCTACCCGTTCGGGGCATGATTTCGCCTCACGCTCCCCGTGTGGGGAGCGAAATCAAAACTGCGTAATTGATACAATTTGACTTTTCAGTGCGGCGCTGTTTCA
>CAZTFU010000010.1:0-64167 GCA_964612925.1 uncultured Clostridium sp.
TTTTCGCTCAGCACAAGAATATCTATATCGCTCCACCCAAGCCTAAAATCGCCAACAGTAGCCGAACCGCAGAGATAAACGGACACGGCGTTCCCACTCATTATCTCGACTATCCGCCTTGTCATCATGCAGATTGCGCTTATAAGTTCATAATCCAATATTGGCTCGCTTGGCGGCATCTTCGCTTACCCCTTCAGCGCACTTGTATCAAGAGCGTCAAAACGGCTAAGCACAGGGTAAAGCTGATGCGCTATCGTTTGCACGCCGCCCACGGTGTCGCTTTCTATGTTCAGCGGCATAAGCGGTTCGTGCAGGGACAGCCTAAGCAGGCACCATCCGTTGCCGCAGCTTTGGTCAAAGTTTATGCGCACGCCCTCAAAATTGTTCGGAGCAAGCTCAACGCCGTCCTCCTCCCTTGCCCATGCTTCAAGTGCGGCTATTATTTCGTTTCCGTAGGGCTTGAAATCTTCACGGCTTAGTGCCATACGGTATTCGCGCGCCTCCGCGGGCTCTCTTAGGCCGTCTATCAGGGAAGATAGCCGTTCTCCTCGCTTTGCGGCACGGGCAAGCTCGCATAAAAGCTTTACCATAAGATATGCACCGTCATCAAGAAAATAGTTCTCCTTGAGCGCACCGTGGCCGCTCGTTTCCATTGCAACCTGAGCATCCTGCCCCGCCGCATTAAGCCGCACGGCCTCGTTTATAACGTTTCGATAGCCGCGCATAAAGCGGCGATGTATGCCGCCGCGCTGAGCAATGAATTCGGCAAGTCCCGTTGACGTAATGGAATCGGTAACTATTGTTGTGCCAGGGTGCTCGTTAAGCTCTATTGCCGCAATCATGGCAATAAGGCGGTTGCGGTTCAGCTCACGACCGTCGCTCAGCACGGCGCCCGCGCGGTCAACGTCCGTATCGAATATAATGCCGAGATCCGCACCCTCGTGAATGACGGCTTTGGTTATAAACCCCATTGCGCGTTCATCCTCGGGGTTAGGGGCATGGTTTGGAAAATGCCCGTCGGGTTCTGTGAAAAGGCTGCCGCTCGTGTCCGCTCCCAGAGGAATGAGCACATCCCGCTCAAAAAAGCCGCCCGCGCCGTTGCCCGCATCAATAATTATGTGCATGCCATCAAGCGGGCGTTCGCTCCGTGTGGCATTTTGCACGTTTTTAACAAGCTGTGCCGCGTATACGCTCATAAAATCAAGCTTTGCGGCGATTTCGCTTATTACGGGGTCATCTGCATAAAGCCGCTGTGCCGCCTCAAGCAGGTTCGCAATGTCCGCCTTTTCAAAGCCGCCTGTGGCCGTGAAAAACTTGAATCCGTTGCGCTCAAACGGAAGGTGGCTTGCGGTGGTCATTACCGCGCCGTCAAACATATACCCTTCGGTAACCGTGGCCATGAACATGGCGGGCGTTGTTGCAATACCCGCATCGTACACCGAAACGCCGCTTGCGCTCAATCCGCTGCCTATTGCCGCCGCAAGCGATGCGCCCGTAATGCGCGAATCTCGCCCGACAAGCACCTTCAATTCGCTTTTGCCAAGCTTTTCCTTCAGCATTTGGGCAAAAGCACGCCCTATTGCGTATGCCGCGGGTGCGGTAAGGTTTACCTCTTTTCCGTTTGCGGCAATGGCTATACCGCGAATGTCACTTCCGTTTTGCAATGCTTTAAGCTGCATAATTCTTCCTCCATAGTAAAGGCGGATTCGATTCAACCCGAAATCGTATCCGCCGTGTTTTTATTCAATGCCGCACAGCAACCTGTACAGCGGCTTTATTGCGTTAAACGCTTCTATAAGGTCGTCCGCAATGCCCTCTTCCATTGTTCGCTTCAGCTCGGTGCTTGAAAAGCTCCAGCCAAGGCTTTTTCGGTTAAGATAGGGTTTAAGAGCCTCGTCGGCATCCTTAAATCTGTCCCGTTTGAACATTTCGCCGTCAAGATGCATACCCATGCCCTCAACCCTTGATGCATACCGTAAAAACGCCGTGGGTTTGGCAAGTATGCGGGCGCGGAATTGCGCCATCATTTCGGTATTGGGTGCATACACGCCAACGCCGTAGCTGTACCGCTCGGGCCTTATTTCAAAATAAAGTCCAAAGCATTCGCCCGTTGATACTCCCCTGTGCTTAAAACACAGCCATGCACTGCTGCGGTACGGCAGCTTGTTTGCGCTGAAGCGCGTATCCCTGTTAAGGCGGGATACAACGCTTACGGGATCGGTATTGAACAGCGGGTCTATTTCGGCCGCGGTTTGACTCAGCCTTGCGGCAAGTGCGCGCATCGGGTCACGCACACAAGAGTGATAGCGGGCACGGTTAGCGTCAACAAAGCTCTTCTCGTTATGAAATTCAAGCTCCATCAAAAAACGATAACCGTCCGCCGGAAAGCCCATAAAGGGCGTAAGATAAGCCATGGTGAAGCTATCTGTCCTCCCTGAAATACGGCAGGCCCAGTCCCGCAGGGGGCTGGCTTTCCTTGCTGCGCCTGAGGGACACAACTATAAGCACGAACAGCGTTGCGATATAGGGCAGCATTTTGAATATTTCCTGACTGGAGCGGGTAAGTCCCGGCAGATAATAATATGCCCAGCTCAAAAGTCCGAACAGGTATGCGCCCCATATTGCACGGTTAGGTTTCCACGTTGCGAATATAACAAGTGCAACCGCAAGCCAGCCAAGCTTTTCTATACTGCCGTCGGTAGCCCATGTGCCCTTTATGTAATCCATTGTGTAATACAATCCGCCAAGGCCGGAAATGCCCGCGCCCACGCAGGTTGCAACGTACTTATACTTGGTTACGTTTATGCCCGCGGCGTCCGCAGTGGCAGGGTTTTCGCCAACGGCCCTCAGGTTCAGTCCCGTGCTTGTGCGGTTAAGGAACCACTTCACCGCAAGGGCAATTATTATGGCAACGTAGGCAAGGAATCCGTAAAAGAAGAACAGTTCACCGAAAACGCCCGTGCTGTCAGACAAAAACGGGATTTTTGTGCGATAAAGTCTGCTTGTGAACGCAACGGATATCTGCCCTGCGCCGCCCGCCATTTTGTTAAGCGAGCCGCCGAAAAGGTTTGCAAAGCCGCTGCCGAATATGGTAAGCGTAAGACCCGTAACGTTTTGGTTTGCCCTAAGCGATATGGTAAGCACGGAATATATAAGTCCGCCCAACATTGCCGTGGCAAAGGAAGCAACAAGCGTTACAATGAGCGCAACGGCGGGCACGGGATTCGCGGTGCTGTTTTCGTAAAGGAATGCGGATATAAGACCCGCTATGCCGCCCATATACATTATGCCCGGCACGCCGAGGTTAAGATTACCGCTCTTTTCGGCCAGTATTTCACCGACCGCGCCAAACAGTATTACCGTGCCGAAATATACGGCCGCCTGAAACAGGGAAACGATCTGACTCATTTATGTTCCGTCTCCTTTCTGTGGCTGCGGAAATGCAGCTTGTAGTTTATAAAGAATTCGCTGCCGAGTATGAAGAAGAGTATCATGCCCTTTATCATTTCGGATACAAAGTCGTTAAGGTCGAACTGCGACGCTATTTCGCTTGCGCCCCTTTGCAGGAACACTAGCAGCGATGACACGCCGAGCATTATGAACGAATTGAATTTGGACAGCCACGCAACGATTATTGCGGTAAAGCCGCGCCCGCCCGCGGTGCTTGTTGAAATGGTGTGACCCGCGCCCGCAACGGCTATAAAGCCCGCAATACCGCATATCGCGCCCGATATCATTACCGTGCGCACGATAACGCGCTTAACGTTTATTGCGGCGTAGCGCGCGGTGTTGGTGCTTTCACCGACCACGGCGATTTCAAAGCCCTGCTTGCTGTACTTCAAATAAAGGTACATGGCAACGGCTATAAGCACGACTATTATTACGTTCAGCATATACTGCTGACCGAATATCGTCGGGAACCAGCCTGCCTGCGTGGTGGGGTTTATTATGCCAACGGTGTTTGATCCGTATGGATTTTCCCATTTGCTTACGCAGAAAGAGGTCAGCTGAAGTGCTATATAGTTCATCATAAGCGTGAACAGCGTTTCGTTGGTGCCCCAGTGCGCCTTGAATATGGCAGGGAAAAAGCCCCATATTGCGCCCGCAATCGCGCTTACAATAAACATTATGATAAGAACCGGCACAAGCGGCATCTTGGGTGCAAGGTAGATCATGCATGCCGCGGCCGCAACGCCGCCCACAAGCACCTGACCCTCGCCGCCTATGTTCCAAAAGCGCATTTTGAACGCGGGTGCAAGGCCAACGCCTATGCACAGCAGCATCATGGTTTCCCTTATGGTCGTCCAAAGTCGCCTTGAGGAGCCGAATGCACCCTCAAACATTGCGCCGTAAATTTTAAGCGGATTAAGTCCCGTCAGCGCAAAGAGCACTATTGCGCACAGCACCAGTGCCGCCGCAAGGCCCACTGCGCGTATCGCAAGATTATGCCATATGGGTAGCGTCCCGCGCTTTGTTATATGTATAAAGGGTTCGCGACTCTTTGTTTTACTCATTTGCAGTCTCCTTTCCGCTAAGCCTTGTCATAAGCAGACCGACCTCTTCCTTCTTGACGGTGCGCCCGTCAACAATGCCGCTGACCTGTCCCGCGCACAGAACCACTATCCTGTCGCAAAGCTCAAGCAGCACGTCAAGATCCTCACCGACGTATATTACCGCCGCGCCCTTGGCCTTTTGCTCATTGAGCAGGTGATATATGGTGTAGGAGGTGTTTATGTCAAGTCCGCGCACGGCATATGCCGTCATCAGCAGTGAAGGCTCCGCCGCTATTTCGCGGCCGACAAGTATCTTCTGCACGTTGCCGCCCGAAAGTCTTCTCAGCGGTGTGGAAAGGTTGGGCGTTACGACCTCAAGCTCTTCAACTATCTTTTCCGCACGTTCACGCGGATGCTTGCGGTCCGCCAGCATTGAGCGACCCTCTTTATAGCTTCTCAGCATCACGTTATCCACAAGATCCATGCTGCCGACAAGTCCCATGCCGAATCGATCCTCGGGCACGAATGCAAGCCCTACGCCGCTTTTGTATATGTCCTCGGGATTGCGGCCGACAAGCTCCGTCGTTTCCTTGCCCGGCGGGGTGAAGCGTATGCTTGAACCTTCCTCGCACTGCTGCAGGCCGGCTATCGCCTCAAGCAGTTCCCTCTGGCCGCTTCCCGAAATACCCGCAATGCCGAGTATTTCTCCGCCGTATGCGGTAAAGTTTACGTTTGAAAGCTTCTTCACGCCGTCCGCATCCCTAACGGTAAGGTTGCTTATTGCAAGCCTTTCTTTAAGCTCTTTCGGTTCGGGACGGTCAATATTCAGCGTTGTGGCCTTGCCCACCATCATGTCGGTAAGCTGCTGCGGGTTCGTCTCGCTTGTGGGAACGTCGCCAATGTATTCGCCCTTTCTGAGCACGGCAACGCGGTCCGATATGGCCATGACCTCATGCAGCTTATGGGTGATTATAACAATGCTCTTCCCGTCCGCCTTCATGTTGCGCATAACGGCAAAAAGCTTATCCGTTTCCTGCGGTGTAAGCACGGCAGTGGGTTCGTCCAGTATTAAAATATCTGCTCCTCGATAAAGCACCTTGACTATTTCAAGGGTCTGCTTTTCGGAAACGGACATGTCGTATACTTTTTTATCGGGATCTATAACAAAACCGTAACGCTCGCAGATATCCTTAACTGCGGAGCGCACGCTCTTTAAGTCCAAAACGGTACTTTCGTTCAAACCGAGTATAATGTTTTCCGCGGCCGTGAACACGTCAACAAGCTTAAAGTGCTGATGTATCATGCCTATGTGCAAATCAAGCGCGTCCCTTGGAGAGGCGATGCTGACCTCCTCTCCGTTTACATATATTTGGCCGTTATCGGGGAAATATATGCCGGAGAGCATGTTCATAAGCGTGGTTTTTCCGCTGCCGTTTTCACCGAGCAGGGAAAGAATCTCGCCGCGGCGTATTTCCAATGTTATATTTTTGTTTGCAACAACATGCGCAAAGGACTTTGTAATGTCCACCATGCGTACTGCCAGATAATTTTCCAATTGCGTGTACCTCGTTCTTTGGTTTTGTGGGGGAGATAAGACCCATTGTATTGCGGTATGATGCCGAATACGGAATAAAAAATCAGATCCTAATAATTAAAAAGCAGGGAAAGCGGTCAAGCCGCCTTCCCTTTGTTTCGAATGTTTTTAGTTGTTGTTCAGCTCAGTGATGCCGTCTATACGCAGGCTGAAGTAAGGTGCGCTGCGAAGAGTGGACTCATGGAACACGCCGTCGGTAATGGCTTCGCCCTGGTCGCCTACCCAGTCACCATCGGTATCGATGGCAAGGAAGCTTGTAACGGTCTCGCCGTTTACGGTGAAGGTGGAGCAATCGAATACGTTCAGAGTGCCTTCCTTGATGCCCTTTTCGACCTCGGCAACCTTCTCGGCGGTGCCTTCGGCACAGCTTTCACCGAGAGTGGAGATCATGTTTGCACCCTCGGCATAGCCGTGTGCCCAATCGGTAACGATTTCCTCGCCGTTGAGGGCGCAGTTGAATGCATAGGTGTAGTAAACGCTCCAATCGTTCTGGGCACTGGTCAGTGCGGCAGTGGGAGCGGCGGGCAGCATGTCAATGTTGTAGCCCACGCAGTAAACGGTGGTACCGGCTTCCTGAGCAGCCTGGCAGGCGGAGGGAGCACCGGTGGAGTCGGCATGCTGGCTGATGATTATGCAGCCGCGAGACATAAGGGCGTTGGCAGCCTCGGCCTCCGCATTGGGGTCAAACCAAGAGCTGGTGTACTGAACGTCCATAACAACGTTCTTAACGATGCTCTGTACGCCAAGGAAGTAGGCGGTGTAACCGGAAACCACTTCCGCATAGGGGAATGCGCCGACGTAGCCGAGCTTTACGTTGCCGTTCTCGTCCATGTTTTCGGCGGCAACCTTACCGTCGTTTATGAGCTCCTGCACCTTCATACCGGCAACGACACCGGAAACGTAGCGGGATTCATAGGTGTTGCAGAAGGCATTCTTGAAGTTGCTCAGTCCGCTGATGCCGGCAGTGTCACCGGTCATGGAAGCGAACACTACTTCGGGAACTTCGGTAGCGGCCTGCTGCATGTAGGGCTGATGACCATAGCTATCGGAGAAGATGTAGTTGCAGCCGGCTTCGACCAGTTCGATGGCGGCGTCATGGCACTTTTCATCTTCGGGTACGTTGTACTTCCAGATAACATGCTCGTTGTCGTTGGGAATACCGCAGTTTTCAAGGGCGGTCTTGATGCCGTTGATGTGGGCCTCGTCATAACCGGTATTCTCATCATGAACAAGAATAACGCCTATTTTCACATCCTTGGTTTCGGCGTTGTTGTTTGTGTCGCTGCACGCTACCATGCTCAGGGCAAGCACAAGAACGAGTGCGACTGCGATCAGCTTTTTCATTGTTTTTTCTCCTCCTGTTGTTTTATTGGGGGTATATATGCATACGCCCGTGTTTCGGCCTTTTGCCCTGCCGAAACGGGCGGTGCATTACTAAATTATGCCGCTTTGTTCAAGCGCGGTAATGCTCGGCGCACATTTATGCGGCCTACCTGCGGCGCGAAGTGCATTTTTCACGTCCTTCAATCCGCTGCCCGTGCTTATTGCGGTAACGGTTTCGTTCGGCTTGATTATGCCCGATTCTATCGCCTTCTTCACGCCCGCGCTTGCCGTTACGCCCGCAGGTTCGCCGAACACGCCCTCACTGCGGCCGACAAGGCCCATGGTTGCAAGAATATCCTCATCACTTACGGCAATCCATGCGCCGTTTGATGCACTTACCGCACGAAGAGCCTTTCTCGGGTTCCTCGGCACGCCAACGGCTATGGAATCGGCAAGTGTGTTCTCCTCCGCAGGGATAAGCTCCCTGCCCTCATGCGCCGCATCGACAAACGGACAGCATCCCGAGGACTGCACACCGAGTATTTTGGGTATGCGTTCGATAAACCCAAGCTCATAAAGATCATGGAAGCCGTTATACACGCCGCCTATGGTGCAACCGTCACCCACGGACACGGCAACCCAATCGGTCACGTTCCAGTTGAGCTGTTCGGCAATTTCCAACGCAACGGTCTTTTTACCCTCCGTAAGGGTCGGGTTTATGCCCGCATTTCTGTTATAATAGCCGTATTTTTCTATTGCCGCACGGGAAAGTTCGAATGTTTCCCTGTAATTGCCCTGAACGCTTATAACCTTTGCTCCGAATATCATAAGCTGAGCAACCTTGCCCTCGGGTGCGCGTTCGGGCACGAAAATCACGGCCTTAACGCCCATGCGCGCCGCGTTGCCCGCAAGTGAGCTTGCCGCGTTGCCCGTGGAGGAACAAGCTATCGTGTCATATCCGAGTTCAAGCGCCTTTGCCACCGCAACCGCGCTTGCCCTATCTTTGAGAGAGGCGGTTGGGTTAAGCCCGTCATCCTTTATATACAGTGCCTTCAATCCAAGCTCCGCACCAAGGCGGTTGGAGGGGTAAAGCGGCGTCCAGCCGACACGAAGGAATTTAGAAAAGTCCCGCGGCCGCACCGGCATAAGCGGCGCATAGCGGAACATGGAATTGTCGTGGTTATTGGCAAGACTTTCCCTTGTAAAGTCCTTTTTTATATAATCATAATCGAAAAGTATGTCCAGTATTCCCTTTTCCCCGCAGTGCGGGCAGGTCATTTGCTCCTCATAGGGCATAACTCTCCCGCAGATGGTGCAGCGTACTCCGGCGATGTGGTTCATGGTGCCCCCCTTTGTCAAAACAGGCAAAATTTCGGCATTTTTACAGAAACAAAAAACTTTTGGGCTAACCTATAATTTTTTTAGCCCTATTCAGTACTTTCACATTATAACTTATTGTGTTAAAATGTGCAACAGGCATAAAAAAATATTGCATCCCATACAAATTTTGGTCAGGAGGTATAAACTGTGGTTAAGAATTTGCCTACCGTGGCACAGCGGTTTTTGAAGTATGTAAAGGTGGATACGCGCTCCAAGGACGGTGTGGAGGAAATACCCAGCACTCAGCGTCAATTTGATCTTGCCCGCATTATAGAGGCTGAAATGAAGGAAATCGGCCTGAGCGACGTGCACATGGATGAGCATTGCTATGTGTACGGCTATGTTCCCGCAACGGATGAAGGTCTGCCCACGCTCGGCTTCATTGCGCATATGGATACGGTTGCATGGTACGGTGAACACGGTGTAAATCCGCGCATAGTGGAAAATTATGACGGCGGCAGTATACATCTTAACGATTCCGCATGTATAGATATTGAAACGTTCCCGTATATGCGTGCGCTTGCGGGGCAGGATTTGATAGTTACGGACGGCACGACCGTGCTCGGCGCGGATGACAAGGCGGGCGTGGCGGAAATAATGACCATGGCCGAAATGCTCATGCGAGATAAGTCCGTGCGTCACGGCAAAATAGCAATAGGTTTCACCCCCGATGAGGAGGTTGGCAACGGTGCAACGCTTTTCGATGTGGAAGGTTTCGGTGCGGATTTTGCATACACCGTTGACGGCGGTCCCATAGGCGAAATAGAGTATGAAAACTTCAATGCGGCATCCGCATTTATAACCGTGCAGGGTCAAAGCATACACCCCGGCGGAGCAAAGGACAGAATGGTAAACTCCATACACGTTTTTGAGGAGTTTAATGCCATGCTGCCCGTATTCGATCGGCCCGAACATACGGAAGGGTATGAAGGCTTTTTCCATCTTGACATGATAGAGGGCAATGTTGAGCGTACCCGTGCCGCATACATAATACGCGATCACGACATGGCCAAGTTCACTTCACGCAAGCAGCTTATGCAGCGCGCGGCGGATTTTATAAACGCACGTTACGGCGAGGGCACGCTGAAGCTTGAGCTGAAGGACAGCTACTACAATATGAAAGAAAAGATTCTGCCGCACATGCACCTTATAGATACCGCACAAACCGCAATGGAATCGCTTGATATAGTGCCGGAGGTTGTGCCCATACGTGGCGGCACGGACGGCGCACGGCTTTCATACATGGGTCTGCCCTGCCCGAACCTGTGCACAGGCGGCTATAACTTCCACGGCAACAAGGAATTCATAAGCATACAAAGCCTTGAAAAAATGTGCGAACTGCTGCTTGAAATAGTAAAGCAGACCTACAACAAATAAACCCTTTTAACCGCCAAAGGCCGCGTGAGAGCATGCGGCCTTTTATCTTTTATTATGCGTTTTTGCGGCGCACTTGGCCGCGGACGGATATAAAAAGCCAAACGGTCGAGTTACAAACGCTCATGCCGTTTGGCTTTATCGCTTCTTTAATGTCGGCGTCGGACTATTTCGCCGCTGACGCTTCCTTCATAATGGCTATGCCCGCGCTTGCGCCAAGGCGGTTTGCGCCGGCGGAGATCATTTTCATTGCATCGGCATATGTGCGTATGCCGCCCGCCGCCTTAACGCCCATCTTGTCGCCCACCGTGCGGCGCATAAGGGCAACGTCCGCCTCGGTTGCGCCGCCTACAGAAAAGCCCGTGCTCGTCTTTACAAAATCCGCGCCCGCTTCCTTCGCGGCGATGCATGCGCGTTCCTTTTCCTCATCCGTAAGCAGGCAGCATTCTATTATAACCTTGACTATGGCCTTGGGATGCGCGGCATCGACAACAGCCTGTATATCTTCCCGCACGCACTGCCACTCGCCCGCCTTTGCAAGGCCGATGTTTATCACCATATCAACCTCCTCGGCACCTGCGGCAACGCTCAGGCGGGTTTCCGCGGCCTTTGCTTCACTTAAAGCCGCGCCGAGAGGAAAGCCCACCACACAGCAAACCTTTGTGTCCGTCTCTTTAAGCAGTTTTGATGCGAGGGGTACATAGGCGCTGTTTACGCACACGGATGCAAAGTGGTATTCCTTTGCCTCCTCGCACAGCTTTGTTATCATTTCGCTCGTTGCATCCGCTTTCAAAAGGGTGTGGTCAATATATCTGTTCAGTTCCATTGTAAATGATCCTCCTAATTATTTCTTTGAATACGGCGTTGATTTGAGCGGCAGTGAATACCGCTCCTCACCGTCGCGCATATAATATGCTTCCGCTATTGCGGCGGCCGTGGGTATGGATGTTATCTCGCCTATACCTATTGCGCCGCGGGCTTTGTCTATGCCGCTTTTTTCGATTATTATAGATTTTACCTCGGGGCAGTTATCCGCACGGAAAAGTCCGAGCGTGCCGTATTTTGCCGTGGGTCTGCAATTGTCCAGCGGATAATTCTCCGTCAATGCAAAACCGCAGCTCATTATTACGCCGCCCTCTATCTGCCCTTCAACGCTTAATGGGTTTACGGCGCGGCCCACATCGTGCGCGGCAATTATCTCCTTCACGCGGCCGCTCTCCTCGTCAAGCACGGCAACCTGCGTTGCGTATCCGTATGCCACATGGCTTACGGGGTTCGGCTTGTCACTGCCCAGCGGATCCGTCGCGGCAAGGTACTCACCGTAGTACTCCTTACCTTCAAGCGCACCAAGACCCTCCTTGGCGATATCCTCCTTCAGCCCTTGGCATGCCCTAAGTGCCGCCTCCCCCGTTATAAGGGTTTGGCGGGAACCCGACGTTGTGCCCGAATCGGGTGAAAGGCTGCTTGAACCGTCATACACCACCGCATCCCGCGATACAGAAAGCTCATCCGTAACATATTGCATAAGCACGGTGCCAAGCCCCTGACCTATGCAGCTTGCGCCCGCCTGAATGTGTATTTTTCCGTCTGTCACCTTCAGCCTTACGCGCCCCGTGTCGGGAAGGCCAACGCCCACGCCCGCGTTTTTCATGGCGCAAGCTATACCCGCGTATTTTGCGCCTTCATACGCTTCCTTTACGGCCTCAAGCGTTTCCGCAAGACCCGTTGATGCATCCGCAATCTGGCCGTTCGGCAATACCTGACCCGGCCGTATGGCGTTCCTATAGCGTATTTCCCATGGGCTTATGCCTATCTTGTGCGCCATGCGGTTGAGCATGCTTTCCATGGCAAAACAGGTCTGCGTCACGCCAAAGCCGCGAAACGCGCCCGCCGGGGGATTGTTCGTATAATATGCGTAACCGTCTATTTCAAAGTTCTGATAGTTGTACGGCCCCGCCGCATGTGTGCAGGCGCGTTCAAGCACGGGCCCGCCAAGGCTTGCGTATGCGCCCGTATCCGCAATAACGGTTGCCTTAACGCCCTGAATAATGCCGTTTTCGTCACAGCCAAGCGTGAATTCCATGTCCATCGGGTGGCGTTTGGGGTGAACAAGAATGCTTTCCGCACGGCTCAGCTTTACCTTTACGGGTCTGCCCGTAAGGAATGCCGCAAGTGCCGCGTGATGCTGTACGCTCACATCCTCCTTGCCGCCAAAGCCGCCGCCCACAAGCTTGTTTTCAACATATACTTTTTCCATGGGCAATCCGAGCATGGGCGCCGTCTCATGTTGTGTATCGTAAACGCTCTGGTCGGAAGAGTATATCCTGACTCCCCCGTCAAACGGTTCCGCCACGGCGCATTCGGGCTCAAGGAATGCATGTTCGGTAAAGGGTGTGGAGTATTTGCCGCAAAGAACATATTTGCTCTTTGCTATGGCTTCCTCTGCGTTTCCTCTTGACACATGCTTGTGCGCAAGCAGATTCCCGCCCTCGTGCAGACTCGGTGCGCCGTCCGCCATCGCTTCATACGCATTTTTTATGGGCTCAAGCGGTTCGTATTCAACCTGAACGAGTGCCTTGCCCGCTTCCACCGCCTCCGCCGTTTCTCCTACGACAAGCGCTATTGCGTCGCCAAGGTAACGGGTACAGTCGCCCTCGGCTATCATGGTATCCCAGTCCTTTTTAAGATGACCCACCTTGTTCTGCCCCGGAATATCCTTTGCGGTGTATACGGCGATTATCCCTTCATGCTCAAGCGCTTTCGATGTGTCTATCTTTATAACCCTTGCGCGTGGATACTTTGCACGCAGTGCGCTTGCGTATGCCATGTTTTCAAGGTACATGTCATCCGTATATTCGCCGTAGCCCAGCACTTTTTCCCTAACGTCAAGACGCGGCACACGGCTGCCTACGTTCCAGTTTTCATTTTCCTCGGGTATGCACCCCTCGCTTAGAAGCTTTGCGGCAAGCTTTACGGCCTCAACTATTTTAACATAGCCCGTGCAGCGGCATATGTTGCCGCGAAGGGCTTTGCGTATCTGCGTATCATCGGGGTCGCCTGTTTGGTCAAGCAATGCCTTTGCCGCCATTACCATGCCCGGCGTGCAGAAGCCGCACTGCACCGCCCCGGCGTGGCCGAAGGCGTAAACATATACTTCCTTTTCAAACGGAGAAAGTCCTTCCGTGGTTATTATGTGCTTGCCCTCAAGCCTTGCGGTGCGCTGAACGCAAGCCTTTGCCGCGCGGCCGTCGATTATAACGGTGCACGTGCCGCATGCGCCCTCACTGCAACCGTCCTTAACGGAGGTGAGCCTAAGCTCATCCCTCAAAAAGCGCAGCAGCGGCATATCCGCTTCACATCGTACCGAATTGCCGTTAACATAGAAGCAGCTCATGTTGTTCGCTCCCTTCCCATAATGCTTTTGCAAGCATTAAAGCATATAACCGTAATCATTCAAAACAGAGAGTATAACGGCCTCAATATCCCTGTCAAGCTCGCCGGGCTTATTAAGGCAAACCTCACTCACTTCGCCGTTAAGTCTGAGCCTTATTGTGCCGCTTTGCTTATCGTTAAGCACAAAGCCGTTGTTTTCGCTTTCGTTAAAGCCCTGCTCATCCGCAAAAACGGTAAGCTTATCCTTGTACGGCTTCCCGCTGTACGGGCAGAACACGGCACAGTCGCCGCACTCGTTGCACAGCGCATCAATATGCACTATCTGCCGTTGTGCCTTGCCGCGTACCTTTATTGCAACGTTTGCGCGGTTCGGGCAGCAGGATACGCAGTTTTCGCACACCGTGGAGCAACCAAGGCAACGCTTGGCCTCCGCTTCGCCGCACTGACGAGAAACAAGTTTCTGCTTTCTTGCAAGCGTTTCGCGGTAATCGCGCGCGGCGGCGGGATTTGTCATGTATCCCTTGGTAAAGCCTATCACGGCATCGGCAAAGCGCCTTGCATCCGCAATGGCTTCAACAACGGTAGCGGGGCCGCGCAGGGCATCGCCCGCCGTGAACACGCCCGCTCCGCAATCAAACGGGGCACGGCCGCGCTCATCAAGCGTAACGCCGTATTTTGCAAACGCTTCGCCGTCTACCTTTTCGCCCACGGCCGCAATTACAGTGTCCGCCGCAACATAAGTAAGCTCATCCGTTTCCGTGACGCTCCTTCGCCCGCTTGAATCAAGCTCGCCAAGCGCCATCCTGCGGCATATAAGCTTGCCGTCCTTTTGTTCAACGGGTGCAAGGAGCTGAGCAAACTCCACTCCGTCCTCCAGTGCAAGTCTTAATTCTTCTTCATCGGCAGGCATGTATTTCTTTGTGCGGCGGTAAACTATGCTTACCTTTTCAACGCCCATGCGTTTTGCGGCGCGCGCGGCATCCATTGCGGTGTTGCCGCCGCCTATTACCGCAACCGCATTGCCGAGAGAAAGCGTTTCGGGCGCGGCCTTTGCCGTGCGCAGGAAGTCCATAACGTTCATAACGTTGCCGCTTATGTCAAGTTTGCCGTGCTTTTGTGCGCCGAATGCAAGCAGTATATACTCATAGCCCTCAGCCTTGAGGTCGTAAAGACTCGGCGCATCCTTGCCGCAAACGAACTTCGCACCAAGCTTTTCAGCTATTGCAACATCCTTTTCAACGGCCTCGTTCGCGATCCTGAATTCGGGGATTATGTTCCTCACTATGCCGCCCGGCTCATTTTCGCGTTCGAACACGGTCACGGGGAAGCCTTCCCTTGCAAGGAAGTAAGCCGCCGCTATGCCCGCGGGTCCCGCGCCTATTACGGCCGTTTTTTTGCCGCTTTGCTCAGCGGGTTTGTTAAGGCGAGCCATTACCGCATCATAGCCCTTTTCGGCGGCAATAAGCTTCAATGAGCGAATATACACGCTGTCCTCATAGAAGTTGCGCGTGCATTTATCCATGCAACGGTGTGCGCATATGGTGCCCGTCATGAATGGCAGCGGATTCTTTTCAAGTATAAGTTCAAGTGCCTCCGCATACATTTGCTTTTCGACAAGCTGAATGTACTCGGGAATATCCTGATGTATGGGGCAACCGCCCGAACAGGGTGCCGAGAAGCAATCCACCATCGGCAAGGGCTTATCGTTTTTCCTGCTCGGCAGGGGCTTTATGGGTTTGATATAGTGTGCGTCCCGCTCCGCTTCATAACTGAGCTCCTCAACCTTGGCCGCATCAACAAGCGTGAACGGACGCTTTTCAAGCGTATCGAAAAGCTCACCAAGCTGCTTAAAGCGGTTGTAGCCGCCGGGCTTCAATACCGTTGTCGCAACGGTTATGGGCCAAATGCCCGCCTCATAAAGCGGCTTTATGTTGAAGAAATCCGCACCGCCCGAATATGAAAGCCTGAGTTTGCCGCCGAATTCGCGGCTTATGCGCGCGGCCATTTCTATCGTAAGCGGGTAAAGCGAACGACCCGACATGTACATTTCCGCACTCGGCAGTTCATTTGCCTTAACGTCAACGGGGAACGTGTTTGAAAGCTTCAGCCCGAATTCAACGCCGTTTTCATTTGCAAGTGCCATAAGGCGGTGGAACATGGGCACGGCATCGCAATACTGAAGATCCTCATTAAAATGGTGCTCGTCAAACGCGATATAATCAAAGCCCAGCTTATCAAGCCTTGCACGGGCAAATTCGTAGCCGAGTATGGTCGGATTGCACTTTACGAATGTGTTCAGTCCCTTTTCGGCGATAAGATAGCTTGCAATGGCCTCTATTTCATCGGGCGGGCAACCGTGGAGCGTGGATACCGTAACGCCCGTTGCAATGCGCGGCGAAACGGTTGCGAAGTAATCCGCCATATCGGGGAAACGCTCCGTAAGGTACGTCATGCATTCGTTCCATATGGGCGTTGAGGATGCGTCCTTCATGCCCTCTATAAAATTGTTCAGCTTTTCGGTCTTTATTCCCGCAAGGTCATAGCCCACGCTTATGTTGAACTGGAATCCGTTCGGATCACCCAGCGAATAAAGCTTTGCAATAAGCTTTATCGCAAAATAAGCCTTAACGTATTCTTCAAATGCCTGCGGCACGGTAAGCTCCGTGCTCCATTCGCAGTTATAGCCCTCGTCGTTTGCCAAAATGCAGGGACGGTTTATGCAGGCGGCAAGCTCCTCGCCATCCATCTTCTGCACGGTTTTAAGCTCAAAAAACCTTGCGCCCGCGTAGTAGCCCGCAACTATGTTTTCGGCAAGCTGTGTATTCGGGCCCGCGGCGGGGCCGAAGGGAGCCTCAAGCTTGTTGCCGAAAAGCGTAAGCGCGGAATCGTCCTTTTTAACATACGGTGAATTTACTCCGAAAACGGAACCGCTTGATTCCTTTTCGGATATAATCCAATCAATAAGCTTCGCAAAGGGCATTGGGTACATTTTTTCGCTCATTTTACTATCCTCCGTTTTGATTATGCGTGTATCAGCCGTTCAGTTTATGCCAAAGCTTTTCGGCGGTCTCAAGCGTTTTTGCGTTTTCGGCTTCCTCGTCGGCTATAAGAAGTTTCCTATCCCGCATCAATATGCGGCCCGCGCACATTGTGGTTTCACATTGTCTGCCGGCCATGCCGAATATCATATGACCGTCTATATTGTCCGCGGAGAACGGCGTAAACGGCTTATAATCCATAACTATAACGTCCGCCGCCGCGCCCGCCTTTATGACGCCAAGCTGCTGCGGGAAGTATTTTGCGGCAATCTTTGCATTGTTTGCAAACAGCATTGTTGTGACCTCGCCCCATGCAACGTTGGGCATGGCGGCATTGTGCCGCTGAATGGTAAGGGCGCTCTTTAGGCTTTCAAGCATGTCAAACGTGTATGCATCCGTGCCGAGTCCTACCGTTATGCCCTTTTCAAACAGCTTCAGCACGGGCGAACACCCAACCGCGTTACCCATGTTGGACTGCGGATTGTTCACGACCATGGTGCCCGTGTCGCGTATTATGTCCATCTCACTCGGACTTACATGTATGCAGTGGCCAAGCAGCGTCTTTTCACCGAGAATGCCGTTGTACATAAGGCGGTTGACACTGCGGCAGCCGTAGTTTTTCATGGAATCGTAAACATCGTTCATGCCCTCGCAAACATGAATGTGGAAACCCGTGCGGCCGTTATTGGCCTTGACCATCTTTTCAAATGTTTTGTCCCCTATGGTGAACAGCGCATGGCCGCCGAACATAGCCTTGAGCATGGGGTCGTTTTCACGTTCGCAGTAGTCTATAAAGTTCTTGTTTTCCTCAATGGAAGCGTCGCACTTCTTTTCACCGTCGCGCTCGCTCACCTCATAGCAAAGGCATGCGCGTATGCCGAGTGCCTTTGCGGCCTTTGCAATTTCAAAAAGGCTGCCTTCTATTTCGCAAAAGCTTGCATGATGGTCGAATATCGTGGTACAGCCCGTCTTTATACAGTCTATTATCGTGGTGTATGCGCTGCGGCTTGTGCCCTCAAGGGTAAGCTTGCGGTCTATGTTCCACCACATACCGTCAAGCACCTCAAAAAAGTTTGTGGGGTTGTATCCGTTTATGCTCAATCCGCGCGCAAGTGCCGAATAAATGTGCGTGTGCGCATTGATGAACGCGGGCATTATAACGCCGCCCCTTGCGTCAACAAATTCGGCTTGGGGGTACCTTTTAAGCATATCCGCCGTGGTACCGACATCCTTTATAAGCTCGTTTTCCGTTACGACTGCGCCGTTTTCAAAATACGGCGATGCCGCATCCCTTGTTATCAGCCTGCCGTTGCCAATGATAATCATGCGTAAAAGCCTCCTTAAAAATATGGTGAATATGGTGAATATAATAAAAACGCTCGGACAACGAAGGGCATATACCCCATGTTTTCGCCCGCGCGCTAAGCACTCCCTTACAGCTACCGTATCAAACTTAAATTACATTATTATAATAACATCCGCACGGCCGCCTTGGCAAGAATAAATGGCACAAAATATTTTTTGATTGGCTAAATTTTATTTTGATATCGCCTTTGCAACTGCCGTGATGTATGATAAACTAATCATACGGTATCCGATACGGAACGGAGGCGATGTGTATGGATGAAAGAACGCTTGATCTTATGAAGCGTATGGCGCGTGCAATGGCGGCGCAGTTCGGCGGAAATTGCGAAGTGGTGGTACATGACCTTTCCACGGGCGATGTCGAAAGCACAATTGCCGCAATAGAAAACGGGCATGTTTCAAAGCGCCGCGTTGGGGACGGAAGCTCCGCAATAGTGCTTGAAGCGTTAAAGCGGCGCGATGAGCACATTGAGGATGCACTCGGTTACCACACCAAAACGGCGGACGGGCGCACATTAAGGTCAAGCACCGTATATATAAACGATGAAAACGGCAAACCGGAAGGCATATTCTCCATAAACTACGACATGACGCCGTTTATGATGGCGCGAAGCGCGGTCGATTCCTTTATCGCGGACGATAAGGACGAACGCGAGGCACAGCAGATACCCACAAGCGTGAACGAACTGCTTGAGGAGCTTATTGCCCGCTCCGTGCGGATGATAGGCAAACCCGTTGCCATGATGAATAAGGACGATAAGCAGCGTGCCATTCGCTATCTTAACGATGCGGGCGCATTGCTTATAACCAAAAGCGGCGACAGGATATCAAGCTATTTCGGCATAAGCAAGTACACGCTTTACTCCTATCTTGACAACGGAGTTAACCGCGAATAAACCCCGCATGGGGCAGCAATACAAAAATCATACTTAGGGAAAGGAAAGTATACCATGGACATTTGCGCTGTAAAACAGGCCGCGCAGGGCTACGAAAAAGAAATGACCCGCTTTTTGAGGGATCTTATAAAGATTCCCGGTGAAAGTTCGGGCGAAGAAGGCGTTATCCGCAGGATAGCCGAGGAAATGAAGGCCGTTGGCTTTGACAGGGTGGAAATCGACCCCCTTGGCAACGTGCTCGGTTATATGGGCAAGGGTGAAAAGCTTATCGCCTTTGACGCTCATATAGATACGGTCGGTCTTGGTGAAATGAGCAACTGGAAATTTGACCCCTATGAAGGTTATGAAACCGAAACCGAAATAGGCGGCCGCGGCGCAAGCGACCAGCTCGGCGGCATTGTAAGCTCCGTTTACGGCACAAAGATAATGAAGGAGCTTGACCTTATCCCCGCTGATACCACCGTGCTTGTCACGGGTACCGTGCAGGAGGAGGACTGCGACGGCATGTGCTGGCAGTACATCCACAACGTAGGCGGTATCACTCCCGAATTTGTGGTTATAACCGAACCCACGGACGGCGGCGTATATCGCGGTCACCGCGGCAGGATGGAAATCCGCGTTGATGTACTTGGCGTAAGCTGCCACGGCAGCGCACCCGAGCGCGGCGACAACGCAATATACAAAATGGCCGAAATACTCAAGGAAGTTGAACAGCTCAACGAAAACGGTTGCGGCGATGAGTACGAAATAAAGGGTCTTGTAAAGATGCTTGAGAAGGAATTCAACCCCGACCATTACATGGATGCGCGCTTCCTCGGCCGCGGCACCATAACCACCAGCCAGATATTCTACACATCCCCCTCCCGTTGCGCCGTTGCGGACAGCTGCTCCATTTCGCTTGACCGCCGCATGACCGCGGGCGAAACGTGGGATAGCTGTATCAGAGAAATAGAGGCTCTGCCCGCCTGCAAAAAGCACAACGCAAAGGTGAGCATGTACATGTATGACCGCCCGAGCTGGACGGGTGAGGTTTACGAAACCGAATGCTACTTCCCCACATGGATAAATAAGGAAACCGCGCCCCACGTTCAGGCCGTTGCCGACGCACACAAGGCCCTTTACGGCGACAAGCGTTGCGGTGATGCGGATGCCATGTCAAAGCGTGAGCGTCCCCTTATAGACAAGTGGACATTCTCGACAAACGGCGTAAGCATACAGGGTCGCTATGGCATACCCTGCGTAGGCTTCGGCCCCGGTGCGGAAAGCCAAGCGCACGCCCCCAACGAAAAGACATGGAAGGAAGATCTTGTACACTGCGCGGCGATATACGCGCTTGTACCCTCCCTTTACAAGGGCAAGGGCGACGAGGATGTGACCGAATTCCGCGCCACGCTTACCAACAACAATATTAAATAACACCGCACAAAGGAGAATAAAATGAGCAACGTAAAGCAGTTTACGGACGTTATAAGCCGACTGAAGCTTGACAACATGTATGAAAACGACTTTTTCCTTACATGGGAAAAGAGTTTTGATGAGATTCAGGGCGTTTTTGCCGTGGCGGATGCGCTTAGGCTCCTTAGGGAGAACAACATTTCTTCCAAGATATTCGACAGCGGCCTTGGCATAAGCCTTTTCAGGGACAATTCCACCCGTACCCGTTTCTCCTTCGCCTCCGCCTGCAATCTGCTCGGCCTTGAGGTGCAGGACCTTGACGAGGGCAAGAGCCAGATAGCTCACGGTGAGACCGTGCGCGAAACCGCCAACATGATTTCCTTCATGGCGGACGTTATAGGCATACGCGACGATATGTATATCGGCAAGGGCAACACCTATATGCACAACGTTGTTGACGCCGTTACCGCAGGTCACAGGGACGGTGTGCTTGAGCAGAAGCCCACGCTTGTCAATTTGCAGTGCGACATTGACCACCCCACACAGGTAATGGCCGATACGCTGCACCTTATACACGAATTCGGCGGAATAGAGAATCTCAAGGGCAAGAAAGTTGCAATGACATGGGCATACAGTCCCAGCTACGGCAAGCCCCTTTCCGTGCCGCAGGGCGTTATCGGACTTATGAGCCGCTTCGGTATGGAAGTATCACTTGCGTATCCCGAAGGTTATGAAATAATGGACGATGTTGTCGAAATCGCCAAGAAGCAGTCCGCCGAGTCAGGCGGCAGCCTTACCATATCGCATGACATGAAGGAAGCATTCCGCGATGCCGATATAGTCTACCCCAAGAGCTGGGCCCCCTTCAAGGCCATGGAAGAGCGCACGGAGCTTTACGGCAACGGCGATACCGAGGGTATAAAGGCACTTGAAAAGCGTCTGCTTGCCCAGAACGCCACCCACAAGGATTGGGAATGCACCGAGGAAATGATGAAGCTTACCCGCAACGGCAAGGCGCTTTATCTGCACTGCCTGCCCGCCGACATAACCGGTGTATCCTGCGAAGCGGGTGAAGTGGCCGCAAGCGTGTTCGATCGTTACCGCGATCCGCTTTATAAGCAGGCAAGCTTCAAGCCTTACATAATCGCCGCAATGATATTCCTTGCCAAGGTAAAGGACCCCGCCGCAAAGCTGCTTGAGCTTGAGGCGCGCGGCACACTTAGGCACAACGGCTAAGCTACAGACTCCATAATTCTACCCCCTACAAAGCACAGCACCCGCCAATGCATACCGCACGGCGGGTGCTGTGTGTTTACTTGTTTCGTATAATCTTCAAGCTATCTCTTCTTATAAATCACAAGTTCGGGATTTTCACCGTTTTCCTCATAGGTACTGATCAATATAAAGTCCATGTTGGCAACAATACCGAAGCACCTGTTCCCGCCGAATTCACTTTCAAGCTGATTGCCGAGATAAGTGGCATTATCATCAAGATATTTTACGGTTTTTCCGTTGGGCAACCTGTATTCAAGGTTGACATAGCTGCCCACAAGTGCATTCAGCTTTGTAAGTCTCGGCATACCTTCGATATTTAAGGCGTTGATCTCCTCTATCAGCATTTTTTTGAATTCTTCAAAAGCGCCGTTTCCCCCAAGCTCCTCATAGCGTTTCCAGTAATCCAGCTTCGGAAGGGTCGCCCTCAGATACGCACGAACCTCCTGTTCCGAATGAGCCTCACTGACCATATTTTTCACGCACACATCTATCAAATCGTCCATGTCGCTGTACATATATTCGCCGTCGGCATAGCACCATTTGCAGTAGTCCTCGTTGAAAAGGCCGTCCTTTTCCTTGCTGATTATCGAATCGTCAAGCGGCATGCCGCAGCACTGGCAAATAAGCTGCCTTGGTGAGCCGAGAAGCGTGTTTATCGAAACATCAAACAGCTTTGAAAGCAGCTTTAACGTTTCGATGTTCGGCGTGGTTTCGCCCGTTTCCCAGCGTGAGACCGCCTGACGGGTCACAAACACCTTTTCCGCAAGCTCTTCCTGCGACAGATTGTTTTTAACCCTCAATTCAAGAATAACATCTTTTGTTTCCATAAAATAATCACCTCGGCATCATTTTAATGCGTGACGGTCATATTCACAAGCAACACGCCGTTGCTATTCGTTTCGATTGGCGAATGATTACGCTGACGGGCGCGTTTTTGCTCCCATCATGCGTTCTCCTACGGAAAACGGGGAAGGGGAGACTACTTCTTCTTTTCGGGGAAAAGTTGAAGCGTAAACTTGACGAAATCCACACCTTCCATAAAATCGCCCGGCATAAATGTCGTGTGGCGAAACGTGTTCAGCTCATTGAGGTGCTTTTTCAGCAGTACGGGGCGGGAAAGGTCAAGCTCGCGGCATATTTCGCACAGAGCCGTGTTCCATTCGTCCTCCGTGTGGGCGGTGGGCAGCTCCATAACAACCTCTTTTATTATTCTGTCGGTATCGCGCGTGGCGGCCCAAACTTTCATGGGTGAAGTCTCCTTTGTTTGTATTATCAATATTAAAACATTGCTTGTGCCGCCGTGCAATAGGATACGGCAAAAAATATCCTCCGCATGAGCGTATCACGCGGAGGATTGTCGGTTTAATGTAACCGTAATCAGCTCAACTTTTTGTTTTTGCGGTCAAGCAGCCAACCCGTCAGCATGAACAGGCCGAACACTATAAGGTACCATACATTTTCCATGCCGTGGCCGACTATGCAGGCGTACACCATGAACAAACTGCATATTATGCCGAGCGTGGGCAGTACAAAGCGGCGCAACGGCTTTTCATCTTTCTGCTTTTTCATCCATGAGATGAATATGGGCAGGTACAGCAGATATATGGTTATTATGGGCAGTTCGGAGGAATCGAACACGAACGCCGCACTTTCAAACGGGGTACCCGCAAAGCACACAAGGCCGTTCATTGTACCCGCAAGGTTTGAAATGTAGAAATAGAAGCCCCAGAAGCCCGTGACAAGCAGTGCAAATATTGCGGCATTGTTTGGCATGTTGGTTTCGGGGTCGACCTGTGAGAACACCTTGGGATTGGGGCCTTCGCCGCGCACGGCCAGCGAATAAAGTCCGCGTGTGCAACCGAGCATAAGGCCGTTCATTGTGCCGATGCAGGATATTGCAATGAAAAGATTGAGTATGTTGCCGAGTACGGAGCCGAATATGTTGGTGAATGCGGTGGTTGCGCCGTCCGCCATAAGGGTTTCAACGGTTGCGCCGCCCGCCACGCCGACATAGTAGGCAATGTACACGGTTATTATCACTATGCCGCCTATAACAAGTGCCTTGGGCAGGTTCTTTTTGGCGTCTTTCAGTTCCGCATTTATGCTTGTTGCGATTATCCACCCTTCATAGGCGAATGCGGTTGCGCACACCGCGCCGAGAAGCAGCGATGCGGAATCGGAACCCGCAGGCAGCTGTGCCGCGGCGGCAAAGTTGTTCGTAAGCATATGCGTGGGGCTTACAAGGCCGACTATTATGCCCACAACGGCCATAAGGCCGAGCGGGATAAGCTTTATTATGGTGGTGCTTGTCTGGAATTTACCTGCAAGCTTGGGCGAAAGTGCGTTCACAAAATATGCACAGCACATATAGAACATCATAAGCGCAATGCACTCGGGACCCACTATGCAACCGCCCTCCGCCGCCGGTATAAGCAGCGGGAAATCGGGCCAACAGCTTGTTATAAACACGAGAGTGTAACGCGCACTCAGCCAGCTCAGCACGCTTGTAAGGGTCGGGTAATATATGGAGCTCATAAACCAGCCGACATAGTAACCGTATTTGCCGCCGACGGTAGCCTCCGCATAGTCAACGATGCCGTTTACCTTAACATATTTTTGTGCCATCATTGCAAACGTGAGTATGCAAACCAGCATTACCACGCCGCCGATTATCCACGCAAGTATACCAAGAGGCAGATTGCCGTTGGTCTTTTGCAAAATGGTCTGCGCCTTGAAGAAAACGCCGGAGCCGATAACGATACCTACTACCATACAAATGGCGGTAAATAGTCCGTATTTTTTGGTCAGCTTTGTGTTTGTTTCCATGCATTATACCTCCGGTATGCTTAAATTTTAAGTTGTATGACGATAGGCAATTTGTACTACATCTGCCCCAAAACAACTAATTATTCAGATTATACATAGCACTTATAACGATGTCAATATGGAGTTCGCATTTTTGACGCAAAATTATATATAATATACAAAAGAATTTGAGGAAGAGCCTCCGTAGTCCGTTTCGGCCGCATTGGTTGCGCCCCTGTACAGGCAAAAAATATCCCGCCGCAGTGCACCGTAACGCCGCGCACGCCTTGCCAAGCCCCGTTTGTTCGTATATAATTATAATGTATATGTATGGAAACGGGGTGTGAAAACGTGCGTGAAGGCAAAAAGCAAAAGGCTATGCGCTTGGCCGCGGCGCTTAATGCGCTGAGGGAGGCGTATCCCGATGCAAAGTGTGAGCTTGACTTTTCAACCCCGTTTGAACTGCTTGTTGCCACAATGCTTTCCGCACAATGTACGGATAAGCAGGTAAACAAGGTCACAAGCGTGTTGTTTTCCGCTTATAATACGCCCGAAGCCATTGCCGCATTGAGCGAGGAGAAGCTTGTACCGTACATAAAAAGCTGCGGTTTTTACAAAACTAAGGGTAAAAACATAATTGCCGCAAGCAAAATAATATGTGACCGCTACAATGGGCAGGTGCCCCAAACGCGCGAGGAGCTTACCGCACTGCCAGGCGTTGGGCGTAAAACGGCAAATGTTGTATTGTCAAATGCGTTCGGTGTGAGCGCGATAGCCGTTGACACGCACGTTTTCCGCGTGGCGAACCGCATAGGCTTGGCCGCAGCAAAGGATGTTGAGACCACGGAGGAGCAGCTTATGCATAACATAAGCGAGTGCGACTGGTCGAAAGCGCACCATTGGCTTATATTCCACGGCAGGCGCGTGTGCTCCGCGCGCAACCCAAAGTGCGATATATGCACAATAAGACCTTATTGTGAAGAATACATAATCAATACAAGGAAATCGGAGAAGGAACGATGCAATTCGTTGACAAAGCAAGAATAGTCATAAAAGCAGGTGACGGCGGGGACGGTTGTGCCAGCTTTCACAGGGAAAAATTCGTTACCCGCGGTGGGCCCGACGGCGGCGACGGCGGCAGGGGCGGCAACGTTATATTCGTTGCGGACAGCAACATGGATACGCTGCTTGACTTCAAGTTCGCCCGCTTTTACCGTGCGGAAAACGGTGAAAAGGGACGCGCCGCACGTTCAAGCGGCAAAATGGGGCAGGACCTTATCATAAAGGTTCCCGTAGGCACGCTTGTAAGGGACGTTGAAACGGGCACCATAGCCGCCGACCTTAACGAACCCGGCAGGCGCAAAACGGTGCTTTACGGCGGGCGCGGGGGCAAGGGCAACTGCCGTTTTGCAACACCGACAAAGCAATCGCCGCGTTTTGCACAGCCCGGGCAGAAAACGCTCGAGAGAGAGGTTGAGCTTGAGCTTAAAACAATAGCGGACGTGGGGCTTATCGGCCTGCCGAACGTTGGCAAGAGCACCATGCTTTCCGTGCTTACGAGTGCCAAGCCCAAAATAGCCAACTATCATTTTACCACCCTTACGCCCAATCTCGGCGTGGTCAAGCGTTATGACAAGAGCTTTGTGCTTGCCGACATACCGGGACTTATAGAGGGTGCCGCCGAGGGTGCGGGTCTTGGGCATGACTTTTTAAGGCACATCGAACGCACAAGGCTGCTTGTACATGTAATTGACGTGGCGGGCAGTGAGGGGCGTGATCCCGTGGACGATTATTTCAAAATAAAAAGCGAGCTTACCCGCTACAGTGCCCGCCTTGGCGAGTTGAAGCAGGTTGTGGCGGCGAACAAGATGGACATAACCGGCGCGGAGGAAAATCTCGTTCGATTAAAGGAAGCCCTTGCCGAGGAAAACGTACCCGTGTTCCCCGTATCCGCGGCAACGGTAAGCGGCTTTGACGCACTTATAGACAGCCTTGTGGCGGAACTTGCAACGCTGCCCAAAACTTACCGGTTTGAGGAAGAGGATATATCCGTGGGTCACAAGTACGAGCCCGGCTTTAACATAGAAAAGGACGGCGAGGTATTTGTGGTAAGCGGTGGAAGCGTTGATTACATACTCGACACAACCTATGCGGATGATGAGGGCTCCATGCGCCGCTTCCAGCAGTACCTTATAAAGGAAGGCATAATAGATGCGCTCAGGGCCGCCGGTGCAAACGAACAAAGCGTTGTGCGCATGGGCGAATGGGAATTTGACTTTGTGGAATAAGCATATTGCACCACGGCAATTGTAAAAAAGAAGGAGAAATGATTATGACAAGCAAACAGAGGGCTCAACTGCGTTCAATGGCGAACACATTACAGCCGCTTTATCAAATAGGCAAGGCGGGCGTGACCCCCGCCGTCACGGAACAGCTTGACGCGGCACTTGAGGCGCGTGAGCTTATAAAAATAACCGTGCTTGAAACCGCGCCCGAATCCCCCAAGGACACCATGGAAACGCTCACCGCACGGCTCCACGCCGAAGGTGTGCAGTGCATCGGCCGCAAGCTGACGCTCTATCGCCGCAGTAAGGAAAACCCGAAAATAGAGCTGAACTGAGGCGGGATGATGCAGGACACGGCGCAAGCCGACCGAGATGGCGTAAAGACGCAACGCATAGCCTCCCGCCCTCTCAGTCTGCTACGCAGACAGCTCCGCGCAAGGCATATCCTAAAGGGCATCCCATAGGGAGAGCCAAGCCGGAGGCTCGTCCAATCAGTTGGAATCCCGTCCAAAGCCCCTGCGGCGGAGCCGCTGTGCAACAGAAACTCAATTAGACCCTACAGAAGGAATAAACCGCTGTAGGGTTTAATTATGTATTCCCGCTTTACCTCGTTTGCCCCGCGCATAGCGGGATAAGGAGGGGATGTGGGTGTCGTTAGAGGGTTGAAGGGGAGGATATCCTCCCCTTAATCCTCTAACAAAGAAAGACTAACAGAAGTTCTTAGCACATAAGTGACTGCGGCGTTAGCCGATGTAGAAAACAAGCTTATAGCATTTTCCGTTTAGCACAAACCCATACTTTTCTGCCTGCACCTTGCGGTGCATGAGTTTAAGCAAAACGAGTTGCTTTATCCTTTTTGCAAGGCGGGCTTAAGGGAGGGAAGGGTCCCTCTATTTCTCTTATCACTTATCACTTATCACTTTTTTCTTACCTCTCGCTTGCTCTTTCTCGCCAAGTCGATACAACGCTTTACCGATTTATCGGAGACGGAGATTAAACTAAATTATGCACCCTAAAGCAAGTGCTTCGGGGTGCATATTTGTTTATACAGCTACTTTATTCTTTTGGGGCTGTTTGCCTTAGTACATGCCGCCCATTCCGCCGGCACCGGGTGCGGGTGCGGCAGGCTCGGGAGCGGGGATGTCGCACACAAGGCTTTCGGTGGTCAGAACCATGGCCGCTATGCTGGCCGCGTTCTGCAATGCACTGCGGGTCACCTTGGTGGGGTCGATAATGCCGCGCTCGGTCATTACGCCGTATTCGTCAACCTTGGCATCGTAGCCGTAGCCGACCTTCTTGGAACGCTTTACGTTTTCGACAACAACGCTGCCGTCAACACCGGCATTTATGGCAATCTGACGCACGGGTTCTTCAAGGGCACGAAGCACTATGTTGATACCGGTCTTATAATCGCCCTCGGCCTTGGCCGCAAGTGCCTTGACCGCGGGAATGACGTTCAGCAGCGCAACGCCGCCGCCGGGGACGATACCCTCTTCAACGGCCGCACGAGTGGCGTTGAGTGCATCCTCAATGCGCAGCTTGAATTCCTTCATTTCGACCTCGGTAGCAGCACCAACGGCAATTACCGCCACGCCGCCTGCGAGCTTTGCAAGGCGCTCCTGAAGCTTTTCCTTGTCATAATCGCTGGTGGTTTCCTCTATCTGGGCACGGATGGAGCTTATGCGGGCCTTTATCTCACTGGGATCGCCTGCACCCTCAACTATGGTGGTGTTGTCCTTGTCAACCTTTACCTGACGGGCGGTACCGAGCTGGTCAACGGTGGTTTCCTTCAGTTCCATGCCGAGTTCTTCGCTGATTACCTGACCGCCGGTAAGCACGGCTATATCCTGCAGCATTGCCTTGCGCCTGTCACCAAAGCCGGGAGCCTTGACCGCAACGCAGGTGAACGTGCCGCGCAGCTTGTTCACGACCAAAGTCGCAAGGGCTTCGCCTTCAACATCCTCTGCAATTATCAGCAGTTTACGACCCTGCTGAACAACGGTTTCAAGCACGGGCAGTATTTCCTGAATGTTGCTTATCTTCTTTTCGGTTATAAGAATGTAGGGATTGTCAAGCACGGCTTCCATCTTGTCGGTATCGGTTACCATGTAAGCGGAAGCGTAGCCGCGGTCAAACTGCATACCCTCGACCACGTTGAGTTCGGTCTTCATGGTTTTGGATTCCTCTATGGTGATAACGCCGTCGTTACCGACCTTTTCCATTGCATCGCTTATAAGTGCGCCGACCTTTTCATCGCCTGCGGAAATGCTTGCTACCTGCGCTATGGCCTGCTTGTTCTCAACGGGCTTGGATATCTTCTTGAGGCCCGAGATGGCTTCTTCAACCGCCGCCTCGATGCCGCGCTTGATGCCCATGGGGTTTGCGCCCGCGGCAACGTTCTTCATGCCCTCGCGCACTATTGCCTGCGCAAGAAGGGTAGCGGTGGTGGTACCGTCGCCCGCGACATCGTTGGTCTTGGTGGCAACCTCACGCACAAGCTGAGCGCCCATGTTTTCAAACGGATCCTCAAGCTCGATTTCCTTTGCGATGGTAACGCCGTCATTGGTGATGAGCGGTGCGCCGTATTTCTTGTCCAGCACTACGTTGCGACCCTTGGGGCCGAGGGTTATTTTAACGGTATTTGCAAGCTGATTCATGCCGCTTTCAAGCGCGCGGCGGGCTTCTTCACCGTATTTAAGCTGCTTTGCCATTTTGATTATTCCTCCTTAATTATTCAACTACTGCAAGTATATCGCTTTGGCGAACTATTACGTATTCGACGCCGTCAAGCTTTACTTCGGTGCCGGCGTACTTGGAGAATATTACCTTGTCGCCCGCCTTAACATACATCTTTACTTCCTTGCCGTCCACCATGCCGCCGGGACCCACCGCGATAACTTCGCTTACCACGGGCTTTTCCTTTGCACTGCCGGTAAGGATTATACCGCTCTTTGTGGTTTCTTCAACTTCTGCGCTTTTCAGCACTACTCTGTCCGCCAGGGGATTGAGTTTCATGGTCAAATGCCTCCTTATGTTATGATTATTATTAACTCCGCTTTGTTAGCACTCATAGAATGTGAGTGCTAAACCACAATGCGTATGATACCCCAATACAGTCTCCAATTCAAGGGCAATATTCATATTTCACAATTACTTCCCATTTTTGCGAAAATGCTGCTTAAATGTTTGCATGAATCGTGATATACTGAATTATATTCCCCGAGAGGAGGTATATTTATGCAGCGTTTTGACAAATGGGATGTGCGCTTTATGGATCTTGCGCACACCATAGCGCAATGGGCAAGCTGTTACCAAGAAAACAGAAAAATCGGCGCGGTGATAGTTAAGAATAAGCGCATTTTGACCACGGGCTACAACGGTGCGCCCGCAGGGGTAAAAAGCTGTGTTGAGCGCGGCGAATGCATGCGCAGAAAACTTAACATACCCTCAGGCACACGGCACGAGCTGTGTTATGCCATTCATGCCGAGCAGAACGCAATCATTCAGGCGGCAAAGCTTGGCGTTTCCATTGAAGGGGCAACGCTTTACTGCACGCATCAGCCCTGCGTTATATGCGCAAAAATGATAGTCAATTCGGGCATAAGCCGCGTTGTGTACGGCGAGGGCTATCCCGATGAATTTGCACTTAAAATATTTGACATGGCGGGCGTTAAGATAGAGCGTTATGAACAAGCTGACCCCGCAGGAAAGGAAAGTGAAGAATGAAAAGCATAAAACCGGGCCGCAGAAACAGCCGCATGGGCGCGGTGATGAGCATATTCGGCGTGATATTCGGCATAATATGGACGGGTGCGACAATAGCCATGGGTGCACCGTTCTTTTTCCCTCTGTTCGGTTTGGTATTCATAGGCATGGGCATATACAATGCCGTGTTCAATTATAAGAATGCCACATCCAAAAACCGCTACAGCGAATATGACATTGTGGATTCCGATGAAGAGAGCGACCCGCTCAACGAAAAATACGGCCAATGCGACACGAGCCGCGCCGCCGAGCAGGATAGGAGCAATACCGTAAGCGGCGGTGGTTTTTGTCCGTATTGCGGCACCAAGGCCGAAAACGGCTACATCTATTGCCATAAATGCGGTAAAAAGCTACCGTAAAATACTTCTTGCGCCGCATGGGCGTATAGCGTATAATAATACTCGCTTCGGGGTGTGGTGAAATTCCATACCGGCGGTGATGCGGCTCTTTTGGTGCCGACAAGCCCGCGAACCCGCACGCTGCGGGCCGAGCCGGTTAGAATCCGGGGCCGACGGTTACAGTCCGGATGATAGAAGCCGTTTATTTAAGCGTGTTTTGTAATTCCCCGAGCAGGGGAATTTTTTGTTTTCGGGAGGAAATATCTTATGCGTAACGCAAGGGTGCAGAAAATGGTAAAGCTGGCATTGCTGTGTGCAATGAGCGTGGTGCTTATGTACGTGGTAAGGTTTCCCATAATACCCACGCTTGCCTTTTTGGAATATGACATGGCGGACGTGCCCATATTGATAGGTGCATTCATGTTCGGCCCGCTTGAGGGTCTTGCGCTTACGGTGGTGATAAGCCTGCTTCAGGCATTGACGGTATCTGCGGGTTCAGGGTGGGTAGGCTGCGTTATGCACCTTTTCTCAACGGGCGCATTTGCTCTGATAGCGGGCGTGATATACCGCCGCCGCCACAGCATACGCGGCGCCATAGAGGGGCTTATTGCGGGCAGCATCGCCATGGTGCTTATGATGATACCCATGAATTATTACATGACCCCCATATTCGTAAGCGGCCCGAGCATGACATATGCCGAGGCTCAGGGCTATATTTGGAGCATAATATGGAGCTTTATCGGCTTTAATGCGGCAAAGGCGGGCATAAACTCCGTTGTTACGTTTGTCGTGTACAAGCCGCTTTCCCGCCTGTTCAAAAAGGAGTTCGGCAGACGAACCGATCGTGAGGGCAACTGAGCCCGCCTTGCGGGCGATAAATCGCTCCGCCTGTACGGCAGCGGTAGTTTTCAGCAAAAAAGGCACCCTTTTGAGGGTGCCTTTCAGCTTATTTTCGGTCAAAGTTTGCCCGAGTTTACATCACTTGTTCCACTTGAAACCACTGCCGCTTGAGGAGGAATCCGTACCCGCAATGTACAGCCCATATCCGAGTATGTAGCCGGAGGGCATGTTGGAATTATCCATGTAGTAGGGGTTGTTTATCCAGCCGTAGCCCTCAAGATAGTAGCTGCCCGCGCTTGTTGCGCCCGCGGGTGCGGTATCGCTGAGATACTTTGTGAACACATATCCCGTGTAGCCCGCGCAAGTCACCTTTGTCCAGTTGCCGCTTGTGCTAAGGCATGTCACCGCGCCGCCCTTTCTTATTGTGGCAAGCACTTTATACTTGGTGCTCGGGCCGCTGCGAAGGTTAAGGTTGGTCGTCACATAGCGCACGCTTGTTGCGGGCAGGTTGTATGATCCCGTGCCTGCGGAAACGGAGGGTGCATACGCCGTAAGGTACTTTGTGAACACATATGCCGTTTGGCCGCGGTATATTACCTCGGACCACTTGCCGCTTGTGCCGATAAGGCGCACCTGTTCGCCCGCGGCAAGTTCACCTATCTTTTGATATTTGGTGCCGGGGCCCGTGCGCACGTTTACGGGTTCGGTTGCATAGCGATAGCTTGCACCAGTATAGTCGTAGCCCGTGCCCGGAACGGTGGTTATGGTATTGCCGCCCACGGTCCAGCCGTTAAGCGACGACTGGGTCTCGTTGTAGCAGAATTCGGCATATACCATTTCGCTAACCTTGCACCTTTCGTCATATACGCTCTTGCATATGCGATAATAGGTGCCGCTTACAAGGCCCTGATCGGCAAGGCTGAGATTGAGCGTTACGCTCTTGCCGGGTGCAACGCTGTATCCCCAAGAGGGATAATAGCCGCCGTAGCCGCTCATGCTGACCCACCTGCCGTCCTTTGCCATTTCAAGAGAGAATGTGCTGCCAAACGAATAGGTGGTCCTTACGGATTTGTTGGTAAGGGTTATTTGCAGCGTGGAATTCACGTTCGTCACAACGGACGAAGAAAGCGTCATTTCAAGTCCGTGTTCGCTCATTACAGCGGAGCCTGTACCCGCCGCCATGGCGGGCATTGCCAAAAGCATAAGTATTGCCGATAGCATCAGGCATAAAAGCTTACGATTTTTCATTTTTCTTGCCTCCCTTTTTGGTTGATATTACTATTATAATGCAATATGCCCGTATATAAAAGTAAATAAACTATTAACTTCTTCAAAAAAGGGAAATAAATGGGTTGCCTTAGGGGTCAATGCGCAAAGAAATACTCCGCGCGGCAATCGTCCGTCAAGCCTTGCGCACGATGTTGGCATGCACATACGCGGCAATCGGCATGTTTTTTCGGATTTAAGGCGGGTGCACAAAGTTTTTTTCGTCTAAAACAGTTTACAAGTCTTGAAATGACTGATACAATAATGTAGTTAGTGCGGCCAGCCGTTTCTTGGCCTGTACTTTAATAAAAAACAATACTTTCAATAAAATATCGGAAAGGACAGCAAGAAGCAAACATGAAAGACTACACCGCAGCAAACATCCGCAACATAGGCGTATTCGGCCACGGCGGAGAAGGTAAGACCACTCTTACCGAAGCCATGCTTTTCAACGCGGGACTTTTGGAACGTCTTGGCAAGGTTGAAAACGGCACCACGACAACGGACTTTGATCCGGAAGAGGTAAAGCGCACCATTTCCATAAATGCCGCGCTCGCACCCCTTGAATGGAAGGACACCAAGATCAACATCATAGATGCACCGGGCTTCTTCGACTTCTACGGCGAAGTCAGCGCGGCTATGGCACTTGCGGATTCCGCACTTATAGTCGTCGGCGCAGTATCCGGCCCCGTTGTCGGCGCGGAAAAGGCCATGAATATGTGCAAAAAGGCCAACAAGCCCCGCATGATGGTCGTGAACCAGATGGACCGTGAAAACGCCAACTTCACCAAGGTAATGGCGGAAATAAACGAGAAGTTCGGCCCCAGCGTGGTTCCCGTACAGCTCCCCATAATGGAGAACGGCGCATTTGTGGGTTACGTTGACGTGCCCAACATGACCGCCAAGAAGTTCGACGGCAAGGGTGAGAAGGAGATCCCCATCCCCGCCAACATGCAGTCTCAGGCTCAGAGCGTTTACGAGGCGCTTACCGAGGCCGCAGCCGAAACCGATGAAGAGCTGATGGAAAAGTTCTTTGAGGAAGGTGAGCTCAGCCGCGAGGAGATCCTCACCGGTCTCAGCAACGGCGTTAAGGAAGGTATAGTCACCCCTGTATGCTGCTGCGCAGCGGCTCCCAACATCGGCGTTGCAACGCTGCTTGATAACCTTGTTCACTACATGCCCTCCGCCGCCGAGGTGAAGAGTGCCACGGCTACCGACGTAAAGAGCGGTGAAACCGTAAGCATGGCCGACCACGGCAAGTTTGCGGGTCAGGTTATAAAGACCGTCGTTGACCAGTTCGGTAAGTATTCGATTATAAAGATACATTCGGGCGAGCTTGACGCTTCCACCACCCTTTACAATTCCAATAACGAAAAGACCGAGAAGAGCGGCAACGTATACATCATGCGCGGCAAGAAGACCGTTCAGGTTGATAAGCTTATCGCGGGCGATATAGGCGCACTTGCAAAGCTTCAGTTCACCGCCACGGGTGACACGCTTTGCGACCCCGCTTCTCCCGTTACTTTTGCACCCATCAGCTTCCCCGCGGCGGCCATTTCACTTGCCGTTTCCGCCAAGAAGCAGGGCGATGAGGATAAGGTCTTTGCGGGACTTAACAAGCTGCTTGAAGAAGATCCCACCATATCCCTTGAAAAGAATGCGGAGACGGGCGACGTGCTGCTCAGCGGCCTTGGTGAGGTACACCTTGACGTTATCTGCTCAAAGCTTAAGAACAAGAGCGGCGTTGAGGCTCAGCTTGCAGAGCCCCGTATCCCCTACCGTGAAACCATTCGCGCCACCGCAGAGGCCGAAGGTAAGCACAAGAAGCAGACCGGCGGCAGCGGCCAGTTCGGCGTTGTCAACATGCGCTTTGAGCCCCTCACCAACGGCGAGGAATTCGAATTTGTCAACGCGATTGTCGGCGGCGTGGTTCCCAAGGAATACATCCCCGCGGTTGAAAAGGGTACCCGTGAGGCCATGCGCCACGGCGTACTTGCAGGTTATCCCATGACGGGCGTTAAGGCCACACTGTTCTTCGGTAAGTATCACCCCGTCGATTCCAAGGAAGTTGCGTTTAAGTCCGCGGCCCGCCTTGCATATAAGGAAGCCTGCGCACATGCCGCACCCGCCCTTATAGAGCCGATCTACCGTTATTACATCCACGTTCCCAACGATTACGTCGGCGCGATAACCAGTGACCTGCCCCGTCGTCGCGGCGTGATGGAAGGCATGAACCCCGTTGAGGACGGCACCGAAGTCGTTGCCCGCGCCCCCATGGGTGAAATGATAAAGTACGCCACCGACCTCAGGTCCATGACCCAGGCGCGCGGCTACTTCACCAAGGAATTCATAGGCTATGAAGATGTTCCCGGCAGTGAAGCCAAGAAGATCATCGAACAGGCCAAGCGCGAGGACGAAGAGGAAGAATAATTCTCCCAATTCGTGTTTACCTAATAAAAGCACAAATCTACAGAGCCGCTTCCGTATGGGGGCGGCTTTAAGTATCAAATAAGCGGCATATTGCCGCTTGTTCGACACTTCTCACTTTTTGCCACACGGGGAATGAATGTGGGTGACAAAAGAGTGAGAAAGCTTGAAAAGCGGGAAATGACCGCCGCTCCTTAACAGCCCATTTTCAATATTGGAGCCGCTTTTACACTATGGCTGTTTTTTATTGGCGATAGGCGGTGGAGGATGTATAATAATATCAATACAATATAGGAGGAATTTGCATGACCATAAACGAATATCAGCGCCTTGCGCTTTCCACGCTCAACCCACAGCTTGATAAGGAGCAGATGCTTATAAACAGCGTAATGGGGCTGTGCGGCGAATCGGGCGAGGCGATAGACATAGTGAAAAAGTGGTTCGCGCAGGGCCATGAGCTTAACCGCGATGCCCTGCTGGAGGAGCTTGGTGACATAGCGTGGTACATTGCGGAGGCGGCGCGTGCGCTTGACAGCGACCTCGAAAGCGTGCTTTCGTCAAACATAGCCAAGCTGAAGCGCCGCTATCCCAACGGTTTCAGCACCGAAAATTCGCAGAACAGGGAATAGCGCGGCGGCAAAAGCCGCATAAAAAACGGGAAGCACACGCAAAATGTATGCTTCCCGTTTCGGTTGATTCTACGGCATTATTATAAATTCGGCTATTTCGTGTTCCTCATCAGCTCGGTCGGCTTCTTTTTGACATTATGCTCCGCATAGATGAAAACAGCGGCGGCATAGGTGAAAAGCTGTAAGGCGAACGAAACCGACATCACCCAAAGCGGAACCGTATGCGCTGATGTACCTTTGATTGTAAACGCCCTTCGCGGCGGAGATGATCTCGCCCTGCCGTGCGCTTGAATCATCATCCGCTTGGGGCAAAAACAGTTCGCCCAAATAATCGGGAACGTTCAAAGTCTCTGTTTTTGTGCCCTGAATATTTGAAATTACAACATCAACCGAAATGCCGTCATATGCTTGTTCAATTTGCGTCTGCTTTTGCTGCAACGCATCGGAATAGACGCAGGAGAATACAGCCGGTGCGGCAATGACCGCCGCAATCACCAAAACGCTCCATATGCTCCGCCGAATGCGGCGGGACAGGCAGAATATAATCTCCACGTTGCGTCCCTTTATCCCCTTCCGTAAAAATTAACGTTAAGGCCCTCTGAGATAAGAAACATACGCCTAAAAAGGCACTGTTTGGCCAATCACTTCGTTGCTCGGGTCTCGTCATACCTCCAGTATGGCTTCGCCCTCGTGCCTTGTGCTTAGCACAAACATTGCTCTTTTTAGGTGCTAAGCAGTTTTGAGGTAGATATTTTGTGCCATGACGAAGAAAAAGCGCAGTAAGATACCGGGGCGTATCTTCGAGCATTTTTCTAAAGTCAGGGTGCAAAATAGCACCTCAAAACCATATGTTTCTTATTTCAGATGGCCTTATGTTAAAAGATTTTTCGCGGAAAATAAAGTAGCTTGCATGAATTGACATAGTGTGCCATAGTCTATTCCTCGCCGCAAAGGTATGCTCTTATACCCTGCGCCGCGGCATGCATCATGGTGCGCATGTACTCTTCCGATGTAAGCAGTGCTTCATCGGCGGAATTTGACAGAAAGCCGCATTCAAGTATTACCGTCGGCACCCGACTGTTTTTGGTTATGTAATAATCGCCCGGGTTGACTATGCGTGTGGGGCGATCTATGGCGGAGCATATGTTGTCAAGCACGCTCTTTGCAAGCTCCTCGCTTTCGGCGGAGGCGGTATCATAAAACGCCATGGGGCCCGATACACTCCTGTCCTTGAATTTATTCATGTGTATGCTTATTGCCGCATCGGCTCCGCACGAATTTATAATGTCAACGCGCCGTGCCATGTCCTTTTGTTTGGTGGAGTCAAGCGCGTTTTCATCCGTGCGCGTAAGCACCGCATCCATGCCCAACGAGCGCAGTTCTTCGCTTAGCGTAAGCGCGTACAGAAGGTTTATGCCCTCCTCCGCAATGCCCGTATCGGTGCCCGTCGCGCCGCCGTCGGGCAGGCCGTGCCCGGGGTCTATCGCCACGACAAGGCGCGGTGTCGCCTCGGGAGGCGGGGAGGGAGAGGGCTCGCTCGCTTCAAGCACATCCGTATCCGCGCCGTGCATACGAATAAGCACAGCCGATGCCGCGCCGAGTGCAAGCACCATGGAAATTGTACACAGTATGCGGACAATCGGCGTTGGCTTTGGCTTAAAACCACATGCTGACATAACATCACCTCATAACAGATATATTCATATTAAACGGTTCTTATGATTTTTTATGGATGCTAAAATTCTTTTTGGCTGCAATTTTTCGGCCGGCTGATGTCATTTGGAATTGTAAATCCTGCATACAAACAGCACCATCCACAGGAGTTGTCCACATCATCCACAGAGTTATCCACATTTTAACCGCGTGAAATACTGCTTTTTTCCTTTTTTCCACATCATCCACATTTTAGGCGGTGGATAATGTGCATTGCATATTTTGGCGCATATTGCATTTTTCGCGTTAAACGCACCATGTTTCTTTGGCGAATACGAGCGACGCGAGAGATGATGCAACCCGTCCGCGAAACGAATACAATCCTCCCGATTGCGCACAAAACCCGATATGTAAAACCGCATCGCGACCAAAAGGCGACGGCACAATGGCGACTCTTATCGGCAAATACCGCGACGAATGACCGAATCAAGGCCCTCTGAAATAAGAAACACACAGTTTTGCGGCTTTTTTTCTTTGACATTGTGCATAAATGAATGATAAAATAATTTTAGAACATCAAATTATTATTTTTGCGAACGGTGAAATTAAAAAGTCAGCTGAGCGAGCTCCGATTTGTCAACCGCATGGCGGTAAAGGAAAGGAAGGCAGGCTATGTTTAGCATAGGCGAAAAAATATGCTACCCGATGCACGGCATTGGGGTCATAGACGGTATAGAGCAACGCACGGTGCTTGGCGTTACTGCCGAGTATTATGTACTGCGCTTTGAAGCGAACCGAGTAAGTGCCATGGTGCCCGTATCAACGGCACAGCGCACGGGGCTTAGGCGGCTTATCACAAGGGTCGAGGGTGAAAAGGTACTTGATTACATCAAAAGCAATTCTTCCGATATGGAAATGCAGATGGAAAACTGGAACCAACGATACCGCGAAAACTGTACAAAGCTTAAAAACGGCAACATATTCATCACGGCGGAGGTTTTTGTTTGCCTTAGGGCAAGGCTTATGCAAAGGGGACTTTCCTCGGGGGAAATGCGCATGCTTGCGCTGTCACGAAGGCTTGTAAAGGATGAACTTATTGCGGTGGGGCTTGACGAAGCGGATATATTAGAGGCGATGAGCTGAATTTTTCCTACAGGACATATTTTATCCATATGCAGCACGGCGCATTTATGATATCATACTAAATCAAACAAAGATAAGGAGGAAGTGAAATTGGCAAAGAAAATAGCGCGCATAGCCATAACCATGGCGGGTGCGTGTGTGGGCCTTGCGGCGGTAAAGGGAGCGGATGCAATACTTATAATGTTCAACATGCTTCAGCTTCACGAGGCGGTTTATATTGCGGCGGCAGTCATTTCGGCAATCATTTTTTATATATTATCTCCCCGCATAATATCCGCATTTTCCCGTGCGATAAAGGCAATCGAAACAAAGCTCGGTGAAATGTCCATGGCGGATATATTCCTCGGCGTTGTGGGGCTTATAGTGGGGTTGTTGATAGCACTGTTGCTGAGCACCGTAACGGATAAGCTTTCGCCGTTTGCGGGGTTTGTGATAAACATAATACTCTACTGTGTGTGCGGCTACTTAGGCTGCACGGTGATGCTGAAGCGCAGGGGCGAAATAAACCCGCCCTCGTGGTTCCGCCGTTCGGGCAAGGGTGCCAAAACAAGCGCCTCCGCAAGGCCAAAGGTGCTGGACACATCCGTTATAATTGACGGGCGCATTGCGGACATCTGCGAAACAGGCATACTTGAGGGCACGATAACGGTTCCCGCATTCGTACTTGCGGAGCTTAGGCACATTGCCGACAGCGCGGATGCACTAAAGCGTAACCGCGGCCGCAGGGGGCTTGACATACTCAACCGTATGCAGAAAGAAATGAACATTCCCATAAAGGTGGTCGATACCGATTATGACGACATTGACGAGGTTGACGCAAAGCTTATAAAGCTTGCCTATGACATAGGCGGCGTTGTAGTAACCAACGATTACAATTTGAACAAGGTCGCGGGCGTACAGCGCGTGCCCGTATTCAACATCAATGAGCTTGCAAACGCATTAAAGCCCGTTGTTCTGCCGGGTGAGGAAATGACGCTTGCAATAGTTAAAGAAGGCAAGGAAATCGGGCAGGGCGTGGGCTACCTTAACGATGGCACGATGATAGTTGTCGAAAACGGCCGCAAATATGTGGGTGAGGATGTAACGGTGGTTGTAACAAGCGCATTGCAGACCGCCGCAGGCAGGCTTATATTCGCAAGGATAAAATAATAGAATAAACGGGAAAAGGAGCATACATGAGACAGAGCGAGCTTATACGCGCAGCCTATGAGGGCAAATCGACACTGGTGATAAAAAACGCCAATGTTATAAACGTGTTCACGAATGAGGTCGTTCATGTGGACGTTGCCGTATACGAGGACGTTATAATAGGCGTTGGCGAATACAATGGGGAAAACGAAATCGATGCCCACGGTGCCTACCTTGCCCCGGGCTTTATCGATGCGCACGTGCATATAGAAAGCAGTATGGTAATTCCGCCATCATTCATGAAGGTGATAATGCCGCACGGCACCACAACCGTAATAGCCGACCCGCACGAAATTGCCAACGTTGCGGGCGTTGCGGGCATACGCGCAATGTATAAACTGACGGACGATCTGCCGCTTAGGGTGCTGTATATGCTGCCCTCCTGCGTGCCGGCAACGCCGTTTGAGCACAGCGGCGCAAAGCTTGTTGCGGAGGATATGGAACAGTTCATGCACAAGAGCCGTATACTCGGCCTTGGCGAGGTGATGGACTCAAATTCCGTTATAAACTGTTCGCAGGAAATGCTTGATAAGCTGCGCCTTTTCGACCGCCGCCCGATAGACGGTCACGCGCCCATGCTCGGCGGCCGCGCACTGAACGCATATCGCGTTGCGGGGGCATTCAGCGACCATGAGTGTTCAACATATGAAGAGGTTAAGGAAAAACTTGCCGCGGGCATGAACATACTCCTGCGCATAGGCAGTGCGGCCAACAACATGGATGATGTTATGCGCCGCATAGCCGAGGAAAAATTGCCGACAAACAGCATGATGTTCTGCACGGACGATAAACATATTGAGGACATTCGCCGTGAGGGTCACATAAACGCAAACGTGCGCATGGCCGTGGCCGCGGGCATTGACCCGATAGAGGCGATAAAAATGGCATCCTTCAACGCGGCACGCGCATACGGCATACGCGGCGTGGGTGCGATAGCCCCGGGGTACAAGGCGGACATGGTGCTGTTTGACGACCTTAAAAACTTTAACGTGAAGATGGTAATAAGTCGCTTCGGAAGACCCTATACGGGTGAAGAGGAACTGCCCGCGCCCATATTGCCGCCGCAGGTATTTAACAGCGTGCGATTGAAGGAGATAACAAGGGCCGACCTTGCATTAAAGTGCAGCGGCAATGCACCCGCAATAAAGATGATACCGCATCAGCTTGTAACCGAGCTTGTTTACCGCGATGTAAAGCGGGACGAAAACGGCTGCTTTGTACCGAGTGACGGCATGGTAAAGCTTGCCGTGATAGAGCGTCACCACGCAACAGGTAGCATAGGCTTAGGCATACTTGAGGGGCTTTCGATAAGGCACGGTGCGGTTGCATCGACCGTTGCGCACGACAGCCACAATCTTGTTGTCGCAGGTGACAATGACGACGATATGCTTATGGCGATAGAATCGCTAAAAGAATGCGGCGGCGGTTTCAGCGTGGTAAGCGGCGGCGTGGTGCTTGCAAGATTGCCGCTGCCGATAGGCGGACTTATGACTGATGCACCCGTAGGTGAGGTGCTTGAAATACAGCAGGCATTGCTTGATGCACTGCAAAGCCTTGGCGTAACAAGGGAAAGCGACCCGCTGATTGCGCTTTCGTTTATGGCACTGCCCGTGATACCGGCGGCCAAGCTGACCGATGAAGGGCTTTTTGACGCGATAAACTTCAAATTTATAAAATATAATTGATAATACCCACACCCTACGGGATACAGAAAGGAGCAAGCCTATGGGCATTGTTGGCAAAAGCGTAACGCGCGTGGATGCGCCGGATAAGGTCACGGGTCGTGCAAAGTATACCGATGACCTTGCCGACAGATCCGCACTGATTGCAAAGGTGCTTCATTCCACAATAGCACACGGATACGTTAAAAACATAGATACGAGCGAGGCCGAAAAGATAAAAGGCGTGGTCAAAATAATAACCTGTTTTGACGTGCCGAACATTCCATTCCCCACAGCGGGACACCCTTGGAGCACCGACCCGCACCATCAGGACGTTGCTGACAGGCTGCTGCTCAACCGCCATGTGCGCTTTTACGGTGACGATATTGCGGCGGTAATCGCACGGGACGAAATTTCCGCATCGCAGGCGATACGCGCAATAAAGGTGGAATACGAAGAATTGCCTTTCGTTCTCGACCCCATTGAGGCCATGCAGGACGGTGCCCCGCAGATACACGATGAATTTGAGCACAATATACTTGCCCATACTTCCTATGAGGACGGCAATTATGAAGAGGCCATAAAGGAAGACGGGCTTATAGTCGTTGACAAATGGTATTCTACGCCCACCGTACAGCACTGCCACATAGAAAACCACATCTGCTTTGCATATGAAGAAGCGGGCAAGATAAACGTTGTAAGCTCCACACAAATACCGCACATAGTGCGCCGCGTTGTGGGTCAGGCACTCGGTCGCGACTGGGGCAGTGTGCGCATAGTGAAGCCATATATAGGCGGCGGCTTCGGCAACAAGCAGGATGCGCTTTATGAACCGCTGTGCGCATACCTTTCCACCACCGTGGGCGGCAGACTCGTTAAGCTTGACATGAGCCGTGAGGAAACATTTGCAAGCAGCCGCGTGCGCCATGCGATACGCTACCACATAATATCCCATGTAAGGGCCGACGGCACGTTCGTTGCGGGCAGGCTTGAGGCGTATTCCAATCAGGGTGCATACGCAAGCCACGGCCACGGCATATGCGCAAAGGGTGCAGGCGCGTTCCGCCAGCTTTACCGTTACCGTAACGCCTGCAAGGGCGATGCCTATACCGTTTACACAAACATTTCCACCGCCGGTGCAATGCGCGGCTACGGCATACCGCAGATGATGTTTGCAATGGAAAGTCACGTTGACGACATTGCAAAGCGCCTTGGCATAGAGCCGCTTAAATTGAGGCAAATGAACCTTATGGAGATTGGCTATAAGGATAACTTCTCAAAGAACGAAAACTATTTTGACAGCTTTAACCAATGCATCGCGCGCGGCATGGAATACATGGATTATGAGCGCAAGAGGAAGGAATTTGCCGCCGACACGGGCCCCGTGCGCCGCGGCATAGGCATGGCGGTGTTCTGGTACAACACGGCCGTGTGGCCTATATCGCTTGAAAGCTCATCCTGCCGTATGGTGCTCAATCAGGACGGATCGGTACAGCTTCAACTTGCCGAAACCGAAATCGGTCAGGGCGCGGACACGGCATTCAGCCAAATGGCGGCAGATGAACTGAGTCTGCCGCTTGACAAGGTGCATATTATCTCCGCACAGGATACCGATGTTACGCCCTTCGGCACGGGTGCATATGCAAGCCGCCAGACCTATGTGGGCGGATTTGCCGTGCAGCAGACCGCGCGCATTATGAAGGAACGCATAATCGCATACGCGCATGAGCTTACCCGCATAACGGTACACAATCTTGACCTTGAGGACGGGTACATCATAAACATAAACAACGGCCGCCGCCTGATGAGCCTTGGTGAGCTTGCCACCACCGCGCTTTACAGTCTGGAGCACAGCCAGCATATAACCGCCGAAAGCACATATCAGGTCAAGTCGAATGCGTATTCGTTCGGTTGTTCCTTTGCCGAGGTTGAGGTTGACATTCCCCTTTGCAAGGTAAAGCTTGTGAACATGATAAACGTACACGACTGTGGCAGACTTATAAACCCCGCACTTGCCGCGGCACAGGTACACGGCGGCATGAGCATGGCAATAGGCTACGGATTGAGCGAACAGCTTCTTTTTGATAAAAAGACAGGCAAGCCGCTCAACGGTAACTTGCTTGACTATAAGCTTTCCACCACAATGGATCACCCGCATTTGGAGGCTCAGTTTGTTGAAAATTATGAGCCCACAAGTGCATACGGCACAAAGGCACTTGGCGAGCCGCCCGCAACAAGCGGCGCGCCCGCGATTCGCAATGCGGTGCTTAACGCAACGGGCGTTGAAATCGATTCCGCACCGTTGACGCCGCACATTCTGTTTGAGCGTTTCCGTGAGGAAGGACTTATAAAGTAAGGAGGATTGTATGTACGATATAAAAGCCTTGTATGAAGCCGAAAGCGTTGCCCACGCAATTGAGCTGATGCAGCAGCATCCCGAAGCAAAAATAATTGCGGGCGGCAGCGATGTGCTTATTAAGCTGAGGGAAGGTAAGCTTGCAGGGTGCGAACTTGTAAGCATATACGGCATAGACGCACTGCGCGGCGTAAGCATGGATAATGACGGCACAATACGCATACTTCCGTTGACAAGCTTTTCCCACATAACAAAGGACCCCATAATAAACGAACACATAAAGGTGCTTGGTGAGGCCGTTGACATGGTGGGCGGCCCGCAGATAAGGAACATCGGCACGATAGGCGGCAACATATCAAACGGCGTTACAAGTGCTGACAGTGCAAGCACGCTCCATGCATGGGATGCCATTGTTGAGCTTACGGGCCCCGACGGTGTGCGCACACTGCCCATTAAGGATTACTATGTAAACGCGGGGCGTGTTGCATTAAGAGAGGCGGAGCTTCTTACCGCGATACTTGTCAAAAAGGAAAGCTACTTGGGCTACAAGGGACATTACATAAAATACGCCATGCGCAACGCCATGGACATAGCGACGCTGGGCTGTTCTGTAAACGTAAAGCTGAGCGAAGATAAGCGCACCATAGAGGATGCCCGTATAGCATACGGCGTGGCGGGCCCCGTGCCCATGCGCGCATACAGCGCGGAGGCCGCCGCACGTGGCAAGAGTGTCTGCGCGGAAACCGCGGAAGCGTTTGCCAATGCCGTGCTTGACGATGTAAACCCGCGTGACAGCTGGCGCGCAAGCCGCGATTTCAGGTTGCACCTTGCCAAGGAGCTTGCAAAGCGCGCATTTGCAGAATCCATACGTTTAAGCGGAGGTGAAATATAATGGCACAGACAAAGTTGGTCAAGTGTACCATAAACGGCGAATATACGGAAACCGTGGTTGACGTGCGCGCATCGCTTACGGATATGCTACGCAACGATTACCGCCTTACCTCCGTAAAAAAGGGCTGTGAGGTGGGCGAATGCGGTGCCTGCAACGTTATAATAGACGGGGAATGCTTTAATTCCTGCATATACCTTGCGGTATGGGCGGAAGGGAAGAACATACGCACGCTTGAAAGTCTGCTCGGCCCCAACGGTGAGCTATCCGATATTCAGCAGGCATTTGTGGATGAGGCTGCGGTACAATGCGGTTTCTGCACACCCGGATTTATAATGACCGCGGTGGAAATACTCGAATCGGGCAAGCGGTATTCCCGCGATGAATTAAGAAAGCTTTTAAGCGGTCACCTCTGCCGTTGTACGGGTTATGAAAACATTATAAATGCCGTTGAAAAGACAATGAATAAGCGGCTGAGCGAAAAGGAGATGGCGCAGTAATGTACACCCAACGTGCAGAACGCAAGGGTAATTCCGCAAAGCTTGATTTTGTGTTGCTGTTTATATTCATAGTGGTGGTGTTCTTTGCGCGCAGGCTGTCAACGCTTGCCTCCGCACTGAGCGCACCGCTGAACATAATAGTTCAAATAGCCCTGCTTGGCGCAATAGTGGCGGCACTGCTTTGGGTTTACGAAAAGCGGATATGCTCCTTCCGCTATACGATAGTTCACGGCATAAAGGAAGAGACTGCACCCGATTCGGACGCGGATAATAACCCCGAATCCAACCCCGAACCGCTGCCGTACAAGGTGGGCACGCTTATATTTGAACGCATGGTAGCGGACAAGGGCAAAATGGTCGAATGCGTTACAAAAGATGAGGTCATAGAACTGTTAAAGCCCGGTGAAACGCATGCGGGCGAGGGGATACCCTTCCTGCGCACGGGCTCACTTTCAACAAACAAGCCGAGCGAATCCTACACGCTGATATTCAGGCGCGGCGGCAAGTTGCACAGCATGTCCTTTGCGCCCGATGAACAATTCGTTGCCTATTTTGACCGTGTATTTGCGGCTCAAACTCAAAATGAAAGGGGGAAAAAGGCTAAATGAAAGCGGCAATAATTTCAACAATAGCGGCATATTTTGTCGGCCTTGTTGCCGATGCCAACATAGATTCCGACGGTTTCTTTATGCTGCGCATATTTTTGCCGATGCTTACACTGGGCATATTCATACTGAAGAACAAAGACAAGAAAGAAAAGTGAAGAGAAGATGAAGAGGGAGCAAAGCTCCCTCTAAGAGTGTCGAAAAAGTGGCAGATTGCCACTTTTTCGAGTTTTCTCGAGTTTTGCCTCTCACATTCGTTCACGGGCGGCAAAACTCGCAAAGTACGAAAACCTATGGGTTTTCATCCGTTTTGACGCACATGTCGTCAAAGCCGGAATTGAATTAAGGGGCTGCCACCCCTTAACAACCCCGCTTTTTTCGACAAGCTCTCTCATTTTTATTTAGCTGAGAAATATCAGCCTGTCGCCCTCGCTTAGCACCTCGGCGCCGTTGGCGGCCGCGCATATTTTGTCTACGCTCAAAAAGTACCGCTTTGCGATGTCAAAGGGCGTTTCCCCTTCGGCGGCATAATAGAGTACCACCGAATGAGAATGCGCGGCATTTTGCGCCTGTCCCATTTCGCATACGCGAGTTGTGTTCAAAATGCTGTACGGCACGGCGGAAATTTCAAGCGCACATTCGAGCATCAGTGCGCCGCCCGTCAGCATAAGCGAAGCAGACAGGCACTTGGCCGCAGCAAACACGCCGTCCGTATCGTCAAAGGCGTACTGTGTTTCGCAGAAGAACGGTATTTCCGCCGAGAGCGAATATGCATCCGCAGTGCCCGACCTGAGTGCGGCATTTACGCATATCACGCCATCCACACGCAACACACCGTCATTTACAAAGGAATCCGTAATATACGGCATTGCCGCACAGCATATCACTCCGTTTGGCGCGGTGTAAGCGTCACCTATCGGCACGGCCTCACTTACGCTGTGGCGAAGCACTTTGCGCTTGCCCCGCCGCATTATGTTTACGTTCTCCGTTACGGCACATTGCCTTGCGGATGGGTAAAATGCATCCTCATACAGCTCATTTTCGCTTTTTGTGCATGAATATACGCTCACCTCAAGCGTTGCCCTTATCGTGGCCATGCCTGAGGATACGTCCTCGGCGCACACATATATATCCTTGGGTTTTACGGTTGCAACGGCCTCTCCCGTGCAACGCTTTTTTAGCTCCGTCTCCGTCGAAAAAGGAAGTTGCACCATGTGAGATACTATGCCGTTGCGTGTACAAAGCAGCATGTCAAGCATAAGCTGTCCCTCGGTAAGTGCCGTATCCGCGCCCGTGATAACATTCCTTACATAGCATTCACCGCTTGCAAACAGCGGCTCCGCATTGGCCATAAGCGCGGTCTCGGCCTCTATATTCGTTTCTGTGCGGCCTATAAGCTCCTCCTGCCACGAAAGTATGCGCCTTGTTTTAACTTCAGCACCATCCGTGAGGGAAATGGTCTTTGTGCTCTCGGGCGCGAAAAGTGCGCAGTCAAGCCCTACCGCCGCATTGAGCATAAGCTCATCACCCACCGTGAATGAACACTCCGTAACGGCGGCATAAACCTCGGCACGCATGTCGGCTTGCGCCGCATTGCACTCGAGCGAATACTTAAATGCCGCGCTTGACGTAAATGCGCCGCCCTTTTCGCGATAGGCTTCCTCCTCCGCGTCCTCTTTTTTGATACTGCGGAATATAACGTTCACCCTTATGCGCCCGCTTACGTCTATAAAGCCGCCGCGCACGGCCGCCTCCGCATTGTCTATGCTTGCTTTTATGCACAAGGGCTCAATGTCGCAAAGCCGTACCCCTGCGGGCAGCGGCAGTGTGCCCTCTATTGCCGTCTGTGCGCTTTCCCTTGTAATAAAAAATTCGTTTTCAATATACTCGTTGGCCGCTTCCTTTATTTCCATGGCTCGTGATCCGCTCCTTTCGGCACAATATAATACTGTTAAAATATATTGAGAAGTGTGGGAATATATGCCCCGTTTGCAACATGCAAAGCAAAATACGGCAATAATATATGTGACAATCGCGCTCGGTAGTGGTATATTTATATAAGAACAACAAAGGAGAATAAGCAAATGATAGCCAATCGTCCCGTTATTTGCCTTACGAGCGATACAAACCATAAGTCATATCCCGAAAAGAGAGAGATACAGTCCCCTCTGCCCTACAGTGAAGCTATATTCAATGCAGGCGGCATGCCCCTCATCGCGCCCGAACTTTGTGCGGAGGAAATGAGTGAGCTTTGCGACGGTCTTTTGCTCACCGGCGGCAGTGATGTCGATACGGAGCTTTATGGTGAAGAAAAGCTTAATGACACCGTAAGTCCCGACCCGTTGCGCACCGAGTTTGAACTGCCGCTTATAAAGGCGTTTTTGGACAAGGGTAAGCCCATAATGGGCATTTGCCGCGGCGCACAGATACTGAACGCAGTGCTTGGCGGCACGCTGTATCAGGACCTTACGGAGCAGTGCGGCTATATCCATTCGCACAGCGAACTGCGTCACTATGTATATGCCGAAAAAGGCAGTGTTTTATATGATATATTCGGGGAAAAGTTCAAAACAAACAGTTTCCATCATCAGGCGATAAAGCAGCTTGCACCGAATCTCAAGGTCACCGCCCGCTCGATAGAGGGCATAATCGAAGCGTATGAGCACACCTCGCTTCCCATAATCGCCACACAGTTCCACCCCGAACTGCTCTCCGGCAGGTACAATAACGGCCTTACGCCCGACTTTGCCCCGCTTTTCAAGCATTTCGTGGACACGGTAAAGGAAAGGTCATAAAGAGTTTCGCAATCAAAAACGGCCGCATTTTTCATGCGGCCGTTAATTTGCGTTTTATGGATATTATTTTGTGCCGAACAGTCTGTCACCCGCATCGCCAAGGCCCGGAACTATGTAGCCGTGGTCGTTAAGGCAATCGTCAACGTGCGCAACGTAGATGTCAACATCGCTGTGCGCTTCCTGCACTACCTTTATGCCCTCGGGCGCGGCAATGAGGTTGACAAGCTTAATGTTCTTGCAGCCCGCGCGCTTGATTATGTTTATGGCCTCTACTGCGCTGCCGCCGGTGGCAAGCATGGGATCGACTATTATTATGTCGCGCTCCTGAATGTCGGGCGGAAGCTTGCAGTAATAGTCAACGGGGTTGAGCGTCTCCGGGTCACGATAAAGTCCGATGTGGCCGACCTTTGCCGCGGGGATAAGGCTGAGCATACCGTCAACCATGCCAAGACCCGCGCGAAGTATGGGCACTATGCCGAGCTTCTTGCCGGCAAGCACCTCGGTGGTGGCCATGGCAACGGGGGTTTCGGTCTGAACCTTGGTAAGGGGCAGGTCGCGGGTAGCCTCATAGGTGAGCAGCATTGCAAGCTCCTCAACAAGGGCACGGAATTCCTTGGAACCCGTGTTCTTGTCCCTAAGGAAGGTCAGCTTGTGCTGAACAAGGGGATGGTCGATTACGTGTACTGTACTCATTTGTAACTCCTTTCAAAATCGTGTTTATAATATTTTATTTGTTTTCGTATTCGCTTATTTTGGCAATGCGGTTTATGTGCCTTTGTCCTGAGGAAAACTCCGTTTCAAGCCATGTTTTGACTATTCCTTTGGCAAGCTCCGTGCCGACTATCCTGCCGCCGAGTGCAAGCATGTTGGAATCGTTATGTTCGCGGGTAAGGCGTGCCATGGTTTCATCCGTGCAGAGCGCACAGCGCACGCCGCGTACCTTGTTGGCACAAATGCTTACGCCTATGCCCGTGCCGCAGACGATTATTCCCCGGGAAATTTCACCCGAACCGACCTTTTCGGCTAAAGAAAAAGCTACGTCCGGATAGTCGACACTGTTTTCATCATAACAGCCGAAGTCTATCGGTTCGTAGCCGAGGGAATCAAGAAACGGAATCAACTCTCGTTTAAGAGCAAATCCGCCGTGGTCACAACCTATGGCGATCCTGCGATCCATTCAATGCACCTTCCTTGACGGCGGATAATACCGCACTAAATTATATTGAACCCCGCCGCCCTTAAAAGACGGTTCATGTACGCAAGCCCCATATCGTCATTGGGGAGGGACTCCGCAAATATAACGTCAACTTTGCTTCCCTGCTCCCTAAGTTCATAGAAAAGCGATGCGCACAGCGACGCCGGTTCGTTCCTGTCGCCTATTATAACATAATTGCGTCCCTTGTAAAAGGGCTGTGTTTGTTTTGTTGCAAAAATAATGCACTCATCGCCCACGGCCTCGCGTTCGTCATAGCGGCGGCATATCTTGGCGGCTATTTCGCGGCCGCTGCCTTCGGCCACGATAACCTCCGCATCGGGTGCATAATGGCGGTATTTCATGCCCGGGCTTGCCGCCTTTTCACCCTCTCCAAGCGGAGAAAGCACGGCGTGTGCAACCTCCACGGGGCCTATTACGGCCTCAAGCATTTCCCGCGTGACCGCGCCCGGGCGCAAAACGGTAGGCTTGCCCACAAGACTTATAACCGTAGACTCAAGGCCGTATTTGCATGGGCCGCCGTCTATTATAAGGTCAACACGGCCATCCATATCCTGCCTGACGTGTTCCGCCGTGGTAGGGCTGGGCTTACCCGAAAGGTTCGCACTCGGTGCGGCAATGGGCACGCCCGCCGCACTTATGAGTGCGCGCGCGGTTTTGTTGAGCGGCATGCGCACGGCAACGGTATCAAGCCCCGCCGTGACCTCATCGGGCACGACAGAACTTCTGTTAAATATCATCGTAAGCGGACCCGGCCAGAACGTATCCGCAAGCAGGCGCGCACTCTCGGGCACATGCTTCCAAAGGGGCTTCAGCTCGCTTTTCTTTGCAATGTGGAGTATAAGCGGATTGTCCGCGGGTCTGCCCTTGGCGGCAAATATTCTTTTTACCGCCTCCCCGTCAAGGCCGTTTGCACCAAGGCCGTACACCGTTTCCGTGGGGAACACGACAAGGCCGCCTTCTTTTATTATGCGGCCGCCGAGCGCGGTTCCGTTTGAATATTGGTTAATTGCGTTTGCATATTGCGTTTGCATGTTCCCCTCCAAAGCGGCTTATTCTTCCGCGGAAGAAAGCTGCCGTGTGCGCTCCGCCAAAATAAGCGCATCTATTATTTCGTCCATGTCGCCGTCCAAAAATGCATCAAGCTTATACAGCGTAAGCCCTATGCGGTGGTCGGTAATTCTGCTCTGCGGGAAATTATATGTGCGTATGCGTTCACTGCGGTCACCCGAGCCGACCTGACTTTTGCGCTCGTCCGCCTCCGCCTCCGCCGCGCGGCTTTGGTAAAGTTCAAGCAGTCTGCTTTTAAGCACGCGCATAGCCTTATCCCTGTTTTTGTGCTGACTGCGCTCGTCTTGGCACTGCACCACAAGTCCCGTGGGCAGGTGCGTAATCCTTATTGCGCTTTCGGTCTTGTTTACGTGCTGTCCGCCCGCGCCGCCCGAACGATAGGTATCTATCTGCAAATCGTTCGGGTTTATTTCAACCTCAACGTCCTCCGCCTCGGGCAGCACCGCAACGGTAGCCGCGCTTGTATGTATGCGTCCCTGCGATTCGGTTTCGGGCACACGCTGTACGCGGTGCACTCCGCTTTCGTACTTCATGCGGGAATACGCACCCTTGCCCTGAAGCGAAAGCACAACCTCCTTTACGCCGCCCTTTTCGGTGTAATTCTCGTTCATCATTTCGGCCCTGTAGCCGTGGCGTTCGGCATAGCGGGAATACATTCTGAGTAAGTCCGCCCCGAACAGCGCGGCCTCCTCACCGCCCGTGCCGGCACGAATCTCTATAATAACGTCCTTATCATCGTTGGGGTCCTTGGGAAGAAGCATCACTTTCAGCCGTTCGGTCAAATCCTGCTCCTTTGCGCTGAGCTCGTTCAATTCCTCGTGTATCATTTCGCGCATGGCGGCATCGTCCGTTTCCTCAAGCATGGCCTTGCACGATTCGCTTTCCTCATTCGCCGCCATATACTCGTCATATGCCGCAACTATGTCCGTAAGGCTTGATTGTTCCTTGCTCAGTTCGCGGTAACGGTTCTGGTCGGAAATGACGCCCACATCGCTCAAAAGCTCGGTGAGCCGATTGTACCTTTCCTTTATTCCTTTAAGCTTCTCCAGCATAAATCTCGCTCCGTTCAATTAAGTGTATGTCGTTCCGTTCGCCTATGCACACGGCGTTTACATGCTCGTATGCCTTGCGCATGGCTTTAAGCGTGCCCTCGCTTGCACCCACTGTGTTTACTATTTCCCCGTTTTCTTCAAAGCAGGGCAATACTCTGTGTACCTTGCGTAGGCTTGTGCCAAGCTGTGTGCGGCAGCAGTACAGCGGCAAACAGCCAAGTTCACTGCAACGCACATCGTAAGCATCCTTCTCAAGCGTAAGCTGGGCAAACACGCCGTATTTGGCATTCTCTTGGGACATATTGGATATGAAATTGCCCAACGAATAAACAACAGGTACCGTTATCGTTTGCCCATCGCGCAACACACTTATCCAATCCATGGGCTGAGGACAGTGCGAATGACATCCTATTATGGCATCCGCACCCCACTGCGCAAGTTGTTCGGCATATTCGCGCTGTGAAGCATCCTCTTGGCTTTGGTGCTCGAATCCCCAATGCACCATTATGATTATAAACTCAGCCCCCGCCTGCTTGCAAGCCGTTATTTGTGCTTTGGCCGTTTCATCATCAAGACGGGTGAGCGCAAATGCTCTGTTTTCAGTGTCTATGGATGGTGCAGTGCCGTTGAGTATATCCGTTGCGCCCACAAAGCCAAGCTTGTTCCCGTTTTGTTCCACTATGCAGGGCGTCATAAAATCTTCCATACTCAGTGCCGTGCCCACGGTCTTTATGCCCGCCGTGCGAAGTACGTTTATCGTGCGGAAAAGCCCCGCATCATCCCTGTCCATGGCGTGGTTGTTGGCAAGGGTGCATATGTCTATGCCGGCGGAATAAAGGTTTGCGGCAAGCTCATCGGGTGCGCTGAAGCTTTGTAGCGGCGGCTTTGTCGGGTTGGGATTCTCCTCTGTTGCGGGGGACATGGTTTCACGCGGCTGTGTATAGGGTACATCCTCACCGCCAAATGTGCCCTCAAAATCGGCACACATTATATCCACCGAATCGAACACATCGCTCATTATCGCAAAACTTTCACTGAAATCATAGCCCGTGTCGGTCTTGGCATCGTTTATTTGGCGCGTCATTATAAGTATATCGCCTATAAAGCCCACGCTCACCGTCTGCACATCGCTTGTATGTTCGGCTGTAGGCTCTGCAAGTTCTGCGGCCTTGCTTGTCGGTTCGGGCGTAAGTTCGCTTACCGCAGTCTCTGCGGGTGTGCTCGTGCGCTCGGGTATTTTGATAAGCTGAGTATCATTTGCCTTACAGCCCGCCAAAAGCGCAAGCGAAAGCACGCTAATCAGGCATAATATACGCTTCACCGCTTTATCACCACCCGCTGTGTGCCGCATATGTCACATACCACGCTTGCTCCCCCAAGCAGATCCGATACCGCCTGCGCCTGCCCAATGCCCACCTCAAGCACAAGTGCACCGCCGTCATTCAAGTGTGTGCGGTAGTCCGATGCAATACGCCTGTAGAAATCAAGCCCGTCCTTGCCGCCATAGAGCGCATTCGTAGGTTCAAATTCAAGTTCCCTTTGAAGATGGGTCATATCACCCTCATCAAGATACGGCGGGTTGCAGGTTATTATATCGTATTTATCCGAAACGGCCGAAAACATGTCGCTTTTTAGGGTATTTACGCTTACCGCGTTAAGCTTTGCATTTTCGCGGCTAAGCTCAAGCGCCTTGTCGCTTATATCCGCAAGCGTTACACCAATGCCGCAAAGCTTAGCAAGGCTTATGCCTATGCAGCCCGACCCCGTGCACAGGTCAAGGCAGGTCTTATAACCGTGTTCTTTTATAAGCACAATAGCCTGTTCACACAGCGTTTCCGTATCCTGCCGCGGTATAAGCGCACGCGCATCCGTTTTGAACCCAAGCCCCATAAATTCCCAAAACGCAAGGATATATTGAAGCGGTTCGCCGCCCGTGCGCCGCGAAACAAGCTCATTGAGTCTCTGCCGCTGTGCCTTGTCCATGCATTGGTTTTGGGAAAGTGCAAACTCCGCGCGGCTTTTTATGCCCATTGTAAGCATTATAAGCTCCCGTGCGTTAAGTTCGGCCTCCTCGCCGCACTGCGCACGGAGCCGTTCGGTCGCATCGTTCAATGCCGTTTTAAGCGTGTAAGCATTGTTCATTTCAGCATTCCTCATCCATTTTTACCGCTTTGCCTATGCCGAAAAGATAGATATAGCTTTCGGCAACGCGCATACCGCTCAATCGTTCAAGTGCGGTTTTGTAAAGTGCAAGCTGTGTAAAGTGTTTTTTTGCCGCATCGAACGCGCTTGTGCCCCGCGGCACGAAATCCGTTTTGTAATCGATAAGCACCCATTCGCCGTTTTCGACAAAGCAGCAGTCTATTACGCCCTGCAAAAGAACGGGCTCGTCCGTATCCGCTCCGAGCAGTTCCCTTGCGCTTATGCGAAGATTGAATTCCGCCTCTCTCCGCACATGGTTTGAATTAAGCAGTCTTTGCCCAAGCTCTCCCGCAAAGAAGCCCGCTATGCGCCTGTACGGTACGGCATCCGCCTCCGCACGGTCCAAAATGCCGCGTTCGACAAGGACATTTGCCGTATCGCAAATGCTCCTTTCGTCAATCAGCGCGCCAAGGTCAAGTGCTCGCATTATATCGTGTACAACGCTTCCGCGCCTTGCGCCGCGTATACTCTCCTGATGCATAAATGCGGGCATTGCTTCAAGTTCGGCATTCCCGCCGCCGCTGAGTGCGGTTACGGAAAGTTTTGTCGGCAGTTCAACATCCGCGCTGAACGGATATACTCTATTGAACCACGATACGGGCTCCGATGGGGTAAGCTTCAGCGCATTCTCTACAAAGCTTCTATATTGGCTTATATCCATTCGCCCGCCGCCCGGTCTTGCGCTCGGCGCGGGCAGTGCGCATGCATCTATGTGCGCATCTCCACTAAGTATAGGCTCAAGTGAATATCTTTCGCGTATCGCATTGCCGCTTTTAGTTGCAAGTATGTGCCCAAGCACCCACTGTGCAAAGCTCTTGCGCGTGAAAATGGCGGCCTCCGTCTGCGGGGCAAGTGCGGCGCGAATAAGCCTTTGGCCGTTTTTGGCCGCGCATATCATTATAAGCCGTTCACGCGCACGGGTCATGGCAACGTAAAGCACGCGCATTTCCTCCGCGGCGGCCTTTGAATTAAGGCTTGCCGTTATCGCCCCCTGAATGAAGGAACTCTGCCGCCTTTCTCCGAATATAAAGCGTGCGCCTATACCAAGATCCTTATCACAGCACAGCTTGTCCGCGCCCTCGCGCACGAATTGCGAATTCATGCCGCCTATTATCACATACGGAAACTCAAGGCCCTTGCTTGAATGTATGCTCATTATGGTGACCACGTTTGCACCGCCCGTCTGCGGCACACCGTATACGTTTGCGGCGGATACCTTATCCATGTAGTTCAAAAAGCTGCCAAGCGACCTTACGCCCGCCTGCGCAAGGCTACGCGCCATATCGCACAGTGCCTCAAGGTTTGCCTGCCTTTGCCTGCCGCCGCTAAGTGCCGCGCAGTATTCGCCAAAGCCCGTTTCGTCAAGCAAAAAGCCTATCAGTGCTTCCGCGCTGAGTATATCCGCCTCTTTCCTGAAACGGTCTATCATGCCTATAATCCTTTGCGCCTTTGGGGCAAGCTCCCCGCCGTCCTTGGCGGCGGCATTCAGGCGGTCTATCCATGCCCAGTCGGCTTCATCCGTGTCGGCAGGGGCGGTGTAGTCGGCTTTAAGTGTGATAAGATCCCGCTCGTCAAAGCCGCCTATGGGTGAACGGAGCACCGCCGCAAGCGGTATATCCTGCCTGCGGTTATCTATCACCCTTAAAAGATCCACGAATACGCGCACCTCAATCGCGTCAAAGTAGCCGCTTGAAAGCAGTGCATATGCGTTCACGCCGTTTGCGGCAAGGGTACGCATCCACGTTTCCGCACTTGACTTGTGGGAGCGGAGCAGCACGGCAAAATCGCTGTATTTCGGTCTGCGTGCTTCCCCGGTTGCGGAATCCGTTATGGTTTCGGTATCCATTATCTCATGTATTCTTTTTGCGGCGGCCGCCGCCTCCGCCGCGGCAACATCGGTTTCGGTCTCGTAATCGTCATCGTCACTCTCCGATGACTGCATCATGTCAAGCAGCATAAATTCCGCCGCGACCGCATCCTCTCCGCCGCGGCCGCATTTAAGCGCGGCCTCCTCATCATATTCTATTTCGGCCGTGCCGCGGTGCATTATTCTTTCAAAAAGGCCGTTTACCGCGGACAGCACACCCTGTGTGCTTCTGAAATTATGGTTAAGGCAAATAAGCGTTCCGCCGCCGGTTTCCTTGTAATCGGCATAGCGTTGCATGAAAAGCTCGGGCTCAGCAAGGCGAAAACGGTATATGGATTGCTTTACGTCTCCAACAAGGAATGTTTCGGCATTTGCGCTTATACTTTTGAGTATGCTTTCCTGCACGGGGTTACAGTCCTGATATTCATCCATGAATACGTGCTTAAAGCGGCGGTTGTATTCACTCTGCACCTCGTCATTTTTAAGCACGTCAAGGCACATATGCTCCATGTCTCCGTAATCTATACAGCCCGCTTCGCCCTTCTTTGCGGCATAGCGCGCGTCAAGCTCCTTTATGAATGAACACAGCTCCGCTATCAGCGGGCGGTGGCGGGCCATTGCGGTACAGTGATCCTCAATCGTGCCGCACCAGAACGCACGCTCCGTCTTTATCTGCTCCTTAAGCTTTTTGCGTGCGGCATCGGCGTTATCCCTGAGCGGTCCTTCAAGTCCGCCCCAGCTTATGCGCTTTTTGTCAAAGGAAAGGCCGTCAAGCGTTGAAATAAGCTCCTCTGCATTTTGGCAAAGCAGCGGTTCGCGGGCGATGAAAAGCTCACCGTCTATAAACGCGGCCAAGTCCGCCTCCCCGCATTGCATAAGCTCATCACGCGCCGCTTGCAGTGCATCGCATGCGGCGGCTATGCTTCGTATGCTCTTTTTATACATTTCCTGCGCCGCCCTGCTCGAAAGCAGTTCTTCGGGTGTGGAAGCGTCATATTTTTCAAGTGCGCCGTCAAGCCACGCAAACGGATCTACCTGCGAACGTGCAAAATCATACACCGTATTTATTGCGCTCTCCGCGGCCTCATCCCCGCCAAGGCCGTCCATAAGCTCTATAAAGCTCTTGCCGCCGAGCGCATATCGATCCTCGACAAGCTCGTTGTAAGCAAGGCTTCTTAAAACCGTAGTCTCGCCCGCATCCGCCACGCGAAACGCCGGGTCAAGCCCCGCTATGGCAAAGTGGCGGCGCAATACCTGCGTGCAGAAGGAGTGCAGTGTTGATATGTTTGCCGCATTTACGCTTGATGCGGCACGGTAAAGTGCGCTTGCCTTTTCGCCCTCATATCGCTGTGCGGCCGCTGCAAGGTTTTTTTCTATCCTCTTTTTCATTTCGGCCGCCGCCGCATTGGTAAATGTTACGCACAGTATTGAATTAAGGCTTTCTCCTTCTTCAATAAGGCGTACTATGCGCGCGGTCAGCACGGCGGTCTTTCCGCTGCCTGCGCCCGCGCTTACAAGCAGGTCGCCCGGCGCTTCTATTGCAAGGAGCTGTTCACTCGTCCAGTTTGGCATTGGATACCTCCGTTAAGAATTCGTCTCGGCTCATACAGCGCGAATATCTGTACTTGCAGTTGGGCAGTGTTGCGTCAAAGCCGCATACATCCCCGTAATCGCAAATGCCGCATTCGCTGTAGCCGCGCTTGTTTTTAATGGGTCGCGCCTCCATGCGCCCCGCCACTATGTTCTTCGCCGTTTGTGCCGCACGCTCAAGCGCATAGTCTACGGTGGAGGAAAGCTGCTCTTTCGTAAGCCGCCACCCGCTCTGCACGGTCGGCTGTACGCTTGCGCCGCCACCTATTTTTATAAGCTCGGCATCGTTTAGGCATATGCCGCGAAGGCGGAACTCGCTAAACAGCTTTTCGCGTATTTTGGCTTGCGTCTCCTCATCCTCTTCCCTGCCGTCGGTTGCGGCTATGCTTTCCTGCATGGGCATATAGTACATGCCCGCCGCGTGTTCGAATGAGCCCGCGGCCTCTATCGCGGCAATGTATAAGGGAAGCTGCAGTCGTGTGCCGTCATCTATGTCGGCGCAGTCGAACGTCGCGCCCGCCTTGCTCTTATAGTCTATCACGCGCACATATTCTTCGCCCGTCGGCGCGGTGTAGGAATCTATCCTGTCTATGCGCCCGTTCAATATGTAGCGGTTGCCGTGCGGCAGTTCAAGCACAAGCTCGGGGTACTTTTTGCCTATGCCGAATTCCGCCTCCGCCGCGCTTATTTCGAATTTACCGCGCCTTAGCTGTTCAGCTATGGCATGGGCCGTGGCCTTAACACGCCGAATAAGCCTGTGCGCCGCGGCACGGTTGCGTGCTGTATCCGTAAACACGCCGCCGTTATGCGTGCTTATAAGCTCGGGTATTATGGAATCCATTATCCTGTCCACGCCCGCCGCGTCCATACCGCCTATACCGCCAAGTTCCTTTATCCTTGCGGTAAAGCGCTCTATGGCCTCGTGACAGAATATGCCCTCGTCCGTTTTCTTCTCGCGGTATTCCTTGCGCGGCATAAGCCTTAATCCTACCGATGCGAAATGCTTGAACGGGCAGGCGTTGAACTTCTCAAGCGATGTTACACCGCCGCGGAACGGGTTGCCGTAAAGCTTGTGCGCAAGCTCCTCGCCAAAGGGCTTTGCGGCCGCATTTGGGATAAGTGCACTCTCAATGTCGCTTAAACGGGCGCGATATTCTTCATCCGAATAAAGTGAAGCGTACAGTTTTTCCGTGCCCGGCTCCATTTTGCCGTTCTCAACGCCCGTGCGCAACCGCTTTATAAGCAGGGAATAGGCACTTGGCGCAGTCACGGCAGAGGTGTCCGAAATATCCGTCTTTATTTGAACATCGTCAAACATGGCCTCTATCCTGTCCATAAGTTCGCAAGGTGCCGCCGTATCACTGCCGCTGCCCATTGTATATGAAAGGTACAGTTTTTCCGTGGGCTTTGTCACCGCGCCGTAAGCGTCCCCCATTTCCTTATCGTTAAGTTCTGCGGTGCAGGGCAGTTCGCCAACGCCCGCACTTGATATTATAAGGCGTTCCTCATCGTCTATCATGCCGTCGTCACTGTGTACGGCGGGAAAATGCCCGTTTGCCGCACCGAGTATTATAAGTGCGCGTATGCTTCGCGCCTTACTGCGGCCAAGGCTACCCAGCATCACCTGATCCGCCGCCGCGGGTATAACACCCACCTCATAGGCTTCAACGCCTTCCTTATATATTGCAAGGAACCGCCTTCGGCTAAGCTTCGTACTGCCGAAAGTCCAATACATCTGATCGAGCACCTCAAGCAGCAGATTGTATACCTGCGCCGTTTCCTCCGCCCGTTCAAGCCTGCCCTGAGCCCTTAATTCCTCGGCCTGCTCGTTTAGTTGCTCCCGCATGTGCATGGTATCCATATACGCATAAAGTGCGCGCACCATGCCCGAAACATCCGCGGCATTACGCATGTTCTCGCCAAGTTCTTCAAGCGTGTCTATAACCGCCTTGCGCACTTCCTCTGCGGCAACGGGAGCATCATCCGCGAACGGAGTTTTGAACGCACTGCCCCTTGTCCCGCGCCCAAGCACATAGTTTTCGAATATTTCGGCCTGCTCCGCGCTTACGGTGCAAAGCCCCGTCTTTACAAGCGAAACAATACCCTCGCTTGTGTAATTCCCGCCGCAAAGCTTTAATGCAAGCAGTGTTGCCTCGCTTGCGGCATAGCTTATGAGCGGTCTTTTTGCATCGGTAAAAAACGGTATGCGCCTTTGGCGGAGCGCGCGTGTCATGGGCTCAAGATATTTGTCCGTGTTGGAAGCGATTATGGCTATATCCCTGTAGCGATACCCTTCATCTATAAGCAGCTGTACCTTTTCGGCGGCGGCGGTAACCTCCGCCCTTATGTCCGTGGCCGCAAAAAGCTCCATCGCCCCATCCGAATTGCCTTGGAATTTTTTATACGGGAAAGCAAAGCCCTCGCTTTCCATGTGCCTCAGTGCGGCGGAAGCGTGGCGGCTCTCCTCCCCCTCGGGATGTATGAATCGGGGCGATATGCCCCTTTCCTCGCAAAGTGAAAGTATGTTTGACAGTATTCGCCTGTCGGATGAAAAAACGGCCTTGTCGCGGCAGTGCTCGTCCGTATCCAACCGCAACGCAATGCTTACCTCAGATGAGCAATCAATAAGCGCACCCACCGCGGCATAAAGGCGCTTGCTTATCATATCGAACCCGTCTATTATCACATGGCGCGCGGCAAATTCGCTTTGGGGCAGAAGCTCGGCAAGCAGTCTTAGCGATTCCTCATTGTCAAGGCGACTTTCCGAAAGCTGAGCCTCGCTTGCCTCATATATAAGTGCAAGGTCTTTAAGCCGCGCCCCAAGGGAGGTTTCCTCGCCCTCGTGCCGCGCAACCTCCATAAGGTCATCGCTCGTTATACCGGCGCGCTTTGCCTCCGTAAAAAAAGCGGCACATTCTGCGGTGAAGCCGCTCCTTTGATATACGCGCGCAAATGCCGTAAGCCTCGGCGCAAGCTCGTCCGCGCACTTGCGTATTACCATCAGCCGCCCCTGTTCGCTTATAAGGGCACGTCTTTCGCCAAAGCTTTGCAGTACCCTTCTTGCAAGCGATGTGAACGAATATACGTCCACGTTCCACAGCCCGCCGCCAAGCGTACCCGACAGTGCACGCTCCGTTTCGAACGTGAATTGCTCGGGCACTATGTACAGAACGCTGTCGCCTTTCGCCGCGATATCCGCCGCAATGCGCCTGAGGTAGCGGCTTTTACCGCTGCCCGCCCTGCCTGTCAATATGCTTACTTCGCCCACAGTATATCCCTCGTTGTATTTAATTTGAGTTAAAACCTTTCCGTATGCAGCGGGAAATAAACCACCTTGCCATCCTCACGTCTGCTTTCAAACAGCGTAAAGCCCGAAACCGTCATGCTTGCATTGGGTGAAAGTGCCTTCATCTCCATGGTTGCAACATCGTCATGTTCTACGTTGCGCCCAAGCGTTACATGTGGGGTAAAGCCCTTCCTTTCGCGGGAAAAGCCGTTGTCATAAAGCGCACTTTGAAGTGATTCGTAAAGCGCATTAAGCTCGTCAAGCTGACCCTTTACCTCGATAAAGGAAGTTTTCTTGCCGCCCTTGTCAAAGCAATCGTATTTGCCGAGGTGCAGTGTGAACGGGCGCATGCCGCGTCCCGCCTCGTGCATGGCCGCCACCGCCCCCTGAAGATCCCTGCTTTCACCTATAAAGTGAAGGGTTATATGAAAATTGTTGTTCTGCACAAATCGGCCGCCACAGCTAAGCTGTTTAAGCTCCTTTTGTACCCTTGAAACCTCCGCCTTAAAGGAGCGAGGCAGATCTATTGCAATAAAAAGGCGCATGAATTATTCCTCCGTACATTTATATGCATATTATCCCACGTTCGCCGCCCCTATGCAAGGCTAAAGGGCGCAATGCCGCGTAATATGCCGCTTACCCCTTGCATAGGCGGCCGAAATAGGTTATTATTTAGCTTGTGAACAATGGCTGTGCATAAGGCCGAAATGTCTAAAATTTTCCCGTAATTCCTATTGTATCTTTTAATTTGGCGTGTTATAATATGTTGCTAACGTGCTTCTTGCGCCGTTTTTGCGGCGCCATAAGACCATAAGGAGGTGAAAAGCGTGAATAAATACGAAGTCATGTATGTCATCACGCCGGAGCTTGAGGATGAAGCCATGAAGGGCGTTGTCGAAAAGTACACCGGCATAATCACCGCTAACGGCGGTGAGGTCGAAAAGGTAGACGAATGGGGTCGTCGCCGTCTGGCATATCCCATCGACTATAAGACCGAGGGTTATTACGTGCTGACTACGTTCGCGGCTGCGAGCGAACTCCCCAGGGAGCTTGAGCGTAACCTGAACAACGATGAAAACATCATCCGTTTCCTTGTCATTCGTCAGAACGGCTGAAAACGGCAGTAGCAGTAAAGGAAAGGTCGTAGCGCAATGAACAAAGTTATTTTAATAGGAAACCTTACCAAGGACCCTGAAATCAGGCAGACCACAAGCGGCATAAACGTATGCACGCTCACGTTGGCCGTAAATCGCCGTTTCAAGGACAGAACAACGGGGGAGGCCGCCACCGATTTCTTCACGGTAATCGCATGGAGGCAGCTTGCTGAGCTTTGCGGCAGGTATCTTGCCAAGGGGCGCAAGGTGTGCATCACGGGTGAGCTTCAGAACCGTTCCTATGACGCCAAGGACGGTACCAAGCGTTATGTGACCGAGATAATAGCGGAGGATGTGGAATTCCTCACTCCGCGTGACAGGGAAGCCTCCGGCGCAGGCCGCGATTTCGCTCAGCACAGCGAAAGGCCGACTCCTCAGGCACCCGACGGATTTATTGATATTGACGACGACGCGCTGCCGTTCTAATCCGCAGCCGCCGTTAAAGAATTGAAAGGAGAAACTTCATCATGGAAGAGCGTAGGACCATGAAGCCCCGTCCCCGCAAGGGCCGCCGTAAGGTTTGTGCCTTCTGCGCCGACAAGGTGGAACATATAGATTACAAGGACGTGAACCGCCTTCGTAAGTTCACCACCGAGCGCGGTAAGATAATGCCCCGCAGGATGAGCGGCGTATGCGCAAAGCATCAGCGTGAGCTGGCCGTTGCCATCAAGCGTTCCCGTCAGGTCGCCCTTATGCCCTATGTAGCGGACTAAGGCAATCTGAGCAACAGCAACAAATAAAAAAATTCAACCAAGCGAAGAGCGTTAGTGCGGCTGCCGTAAGGCAGCCGTTGTTTTTTTGGGGGAGGGGAGTGCCAACGCCATAACGGCTCGTTACCGTTGAATGGTGAAAGTCTCATAAGCGCAAATCGTATTTACAACGTCGGCATCATAATTGGCCGATGTTGTTTGCGTTTATGGGAGCCCTATCGAACCGAAATGCAAATTATGTCGATAAAAGCGCATTTTATGCGCCGTTTGTTCATTGTGATTACCATAAATTGTATAATTGAACCGCCTGAAGGGTAGCTTTTTGCCAAACTGGGCCTGCAACAAAAAGCTTGCATTTAGGCTCTCTGAAATAAGAAACATACGCCTAAAAAGGCGCTGTTTGGCCAATCACTTCGTTGCTCGGGTCTCGTCATACGGTCCTGTATGGCTTCGCCCTCGCGCCTTGTGCTTAGCACAAACATTGCTCTTTTTAGGTGCTAAGCAGTTTTGCGGTAGATATTTTGTGCCGTGACGAAGAAAAAGCGCAGAAGATACCGGGGCGTATCTTCGAGCATTTTTCTAAAGTCAGAGTGCAAAATAGCACCTCAAAACCGTGTGTTTCTTATCTCAGAGGGCCTTTAGCGCTTTCCATATTGCGATAAGCGCAAATGAAACACAAAGTGTACAGCGTTGTGCCCGTAAATCGGTGATGCGGAGGTGAAAAAAGTGGAGTGGTTACGTACGATTTTTGCTATCTTCTACAAAAGGTTTTGCGATTTGTTGCGTTTCTTGCTTCTTTTTCCGTTTATTTCGCTTATGACCCTTGGTGTCGAACGCCTTCCTACCGAGAAATTCTTAATGTACGAACTACTCTATATATTGGCGCTCATGTTATTTCTCTATGCAATGAAATGGCTCCGTCTTGACCGCCCGGTTCCAATTCATCGAAAAGATGGTCTATTGTATGTATCAGAAGATGATAAGATTAGATTCAAGAATGGGGTAACGCCCATCCCCAACTATGTATTCAGCTTTTGTGGCGTTCTTAAATGCATCAAAATTCCAACCAGTGTGACAAGCATTGGCAATTACGCATTTTATGGGTGTGCCCATCTTGCGAATATTACAATTCCTGACAGCGTGACGAGTATTGGCAGATACGCATTGGCTAATTGCGCCAATCTGGCTAAAATCAACTACGGCAGTTCAAGGCACAATGGGACGAGATAGCCAAGCAAAGTAATTGGGACGAATACACAAGCAACTACATAATCAATTACAACTTATAGTAACCGAATAATCACGGAGGCGCATTAAATGGAAATGACAAAATTGCCGCAGGTATACTCCG
>CAZTFU010000011.1:0-50598 GCA_964612925.1 uncultured Clostridium sp.
CGGGGCTTTTTTTGCTTCTCACCCGCCTTGTGCCGTGCTCTGCACCGCGAATGGGTGGCAACCTTTTTGGCAACTTGTAGGGGCGGGAGCAAAACCCAATCGAATGTTATTCTTTTCGCTAATGGCCTGCAGTGCAGGATGCAGCGAAACGAAGGCCAAGTGAACAAAGGAGCGTTGCAAGCGGAAGCGAAAATGTGCGGCAACTTTTGGTTGCACAATCGCGGCCGAACCGAAGCTCAAGTACAACCTATAGAATTCCTCTCAATCGAACCTGTGGCCGCGACGGATGTAGTCGAATATTATTTTGTGGCAGGTGGGGCATTTGTAGGCTTGGATGCTTGCGGTTGAAAATCTGCCGCCGCTTGCGAGCACTATTGCGTCACTGTCGAGCAGGTTCGTCGCGCCGACGGGTGCATTTTGATCGGGAGTCCAAACGGCATTGAACGCTTTGATGTAGCCAAGTTCCATTGTTCTTCCGCAGTAGGGGCATTTTTCTTCCATGATATTAGTCCATCCTTTCTTTTTTGCGACAGAGACGCATCTGCCGATTTATACAGGTATTATAGCATTGTTTATACCCGCCGTACAAACCCTTGCCAAAGAAAAATGTTTATTTATGCGCTTTGGGCGATTTGTTTGCGGGAAAAATGCACATTGACCCCATATGTATGGTGTAATGAAGCGCTCAGCCCCATTGGGTAGTGTAACCAAAAGCATGTTTTGCATAGGTTGAGCAAATAAGGCAGAGTGCATTTACATCAAAGTTCGGCGGGCGAAATGCGCTTGACAGATGGCTCTCGCCATGTGGCAAAAGTGTAGATGCAGTATAGATAAAATAATATATTATGTACGAATTCGGATTAAAGATGGTCTTTACAGAAAAAGGAGAAATTTATACGCAATTATAAGCGTAGTTTTTCTTGACGGAAAGGTTCAACCTTGCTATAATCCTTTATACAATAGCTGAATATAGCTATCAATGTATCCTTATGCAGGAGAATACAGCATTGTGTTGTACTGCAAAAATAAAATTTATAGGAGGAAAACATGAAAAAGACATTGTCTTTCGTGCTTGCGCTGATGATGATCCTGGTTATGGTCGGCGGATGCACACAGCAGGTCGTTGATAACGAAAACAACGATCCCGCAGTCGAAAACACTGCCGCCCCCGCTGAAAACAACGGCGGCGAGGAAGTAGAACCCGACACCTATACCTACAACACCTATTCCGCCTCCCTGGGTACCAACTGGAACCCCCACACTTGGGAAATGAACGCGGACGACACCATCCTGAGCTATCAGGAAGTTCCCCTTACGGACCTTACCATTAAGGATTCCGAGACCGGCGAATATCAGTGGATATTCGTTGGCGCAACCGACATTAAGGACGTTACCGCCGACCATCAGGACGATCTGGTAAAGTTCAACTGCGCCGAGACCGATGCAACCGAAGGTTATGTATACGAGATCTCCCTGCGTGAAGGTCTTGTATGGCAGGATGGCACCCCCATCAATGCTGACACCTATGTATACTCCATGCAGCAGCTCCTTGCCCCCGAAATGCAGAACTACCGCGCCAACAACTACTACAGCGGTGAATCCGCAATAGCGGGTGCTTCCGAGTACTTCTTCCAGGGTCAGACCGTTGTTATGGACAACTATGACACCGGCGTCATCGCTTCCGTGGCAGATCTGGTACTTGGTGAGGATGGCGTGTACACCACTGCTGACGGCAGCCCCGTACACTTCCTGTTCAATGCTCCTTCTAGCTATTGCAGCGGCGAGACCGTAGTGTACTATGATGAGTACTATGCAAGCTACAACTACGACATCTTCAATGACGATGCTTTCAACGCCCTTGCCGAAATGGCTGACGAAGACGGTTATGTTCCCGTAACCGATGAGACCATCGCTCTCTGGCTTACCATGATCGACACCGATGACTGGGGACATGAGGATGAAACCTGCCTGCCCTACTACCTCGGCTATGATCAGACCTATCCCGAAGTATCCTTCGATACCGTTGGTCTTTACAAGGTCGATGATTACACCATCCGCTATGTCTGCGACAGCGCGTATGGCTACTACTACTTCCTGACCAGCTGCACCAGCAACTGGATCGTACACGAAGAACTGTACGAGGCCTGCAAGACCGTTGACGAAACTTCCGGCCTTGTCACCTCCACCTACGGCACTTCCCTGGAAACCTCCATGTCCTGCTATGCGTACATGATCACTAGCCTTGAAGATGACAAGCAGATCGTGTTCGAGAAGAACCCCACCTACTTCGAGTTCACCGAGAACGAAGACGGTACCCTCTCCTCCACCACCGAAACCCTCGGCTTCACGGTAGACGGCGAGTATGTTGACCAGTATCAGATGGATAAGATCATCATCGACGTTATGACCGACGATGCAGCCAAGCTTGCATTCCTTGCCGGCGAACTTGATGACTGGACCCCCTCCGCTGACGAAGTTCTGAACTACACCACTTCCGATCAGCTTTACAAGGTTGACGAAACCTACACCATGCGTTTGTTCTTCCACACCAATCTTGATTCCCTCAAGAACATGGACAACGAAGGCAACACCAACAGCGTTGTTCTGAGCAACGAGACCTTCCGTAAGGCTATGTCCCTTGCCGTTGACCGCGCCGAGTTCGTAACCGCCACCAGTGGTTACAAGGCTGCATACTCCATGCTCAGCTCCCTCTACTTCTACGATGTGTATGAAGATCCCGCTTCCATCTACCGCAATACCGATCAGGCCAAGCAGGCTATCTGCAACCTGTACGGCGTTGAGTACGGCGATGGTCAGATCTACGCCACTCTGGACGAGGCCTATGCTTCCATCACCGGTTACAACCTGACCGAAGCTAAGGAACTGTTCACCCAGGCTTGCCAGGAACTCGTTGCCGAGGGCCTGTACACCGAAGGTGAGAACATTGTTATCCAGATGGGCTGGATGGCCGGTGCAATGGATGCCGCCAACCAGCAGCAGGTCACTCTGCTTAACAAGTACATGAACGAAGCTCTTGAAGGCACCGGCTTCGGCTCCATCGAGCTTGTCGCCATAGACAACCTGAGCACCCGTTACGACGATGTTATCGCCGGCACTTACGCCATCGGCTGGGGTGCATGGGGCGGCGCCGCCTTCTATCCCTTCACGATGTTCCGCGTATACTGCGATCCCGATTACACCAAGATCCATGAGTCCGGTTGCTGGGATCCCGCTACCGAAACTCTGACCCTTAATATCAATGGTGAAGATGTCACCATGACTTGGCAGAATTGGTCCAAGTGCATGACCGGTACCGGCGCATACGCCAATGCCGATAACGAGACCAAGCTCGCTATCCTTGCCGGCATGGAAGAGAACTTCCTCAAGCTCTATTACTGCATACCGATGTGCACCACCACCGCCTGCTACATGCTGTCCTACAAGCTCAGTTACTACACTGAGAACTACTCCATCATGTACGGCTTCGGCGGCACCCGTCTGCTCCAGTTCAACTACACCGATGCTGAATGGGCCGACTTCGTTGCCGAGAACAACGGTACTATAAGCTACTAATTAAATAGGGTATTTAGATTAACCCGTATATCCGGAGGGGCAATGCCCCTCCGGGTGTTTCCAAAAATCGAATTGCGAGTCGGTAAAACCGGGTCGCTATCTGTAATATTTCCGAAATCATTATTTTTTACACCTGATTTTTGAATTTTTTGCTACTGTTTTTCGCTCCGGATTGTTCTTGAAAGAGCTTATTAAACAGTCCGTAGCGAAGAACAGAAGCGTTTTTCAATTCTCTTGCAAAGAAAGGGGAAATTACTATGAAAATGGCGAAATACGTCATTAAAAGAATATTTTTAATGATTTTCGTCCTTGCCGCAATAGTGACCATATGTTTCCTGTTGGTCCGTATGCTGCCCCGTACCCTGCCAGACGGTACTAAGGCGCAGCAGGCCACCGTTGAAATGCGTTGGGAAGCCATGGGCTATAACAAGCCGCTGCTTCAGCAGTACGGCATCTACCTGAAGAACATCTTCACGAACTTTGACTTCGGTACGTCATGGTACATTAAGTACAATACCGACGTGTGGGAACTGCTTTCGGGTCGATTGCTGCCCACGCTGCTTGTCAACACATATTCACTGATATTCTCGATTCCTATCGGCATTGCACTCGGCATTTATGCCGCCATTAAGAAGAATAAATGGCAGGATTCGCTCATCAGCACATCGGTAATGGTGTTCGTTTCCGTGCCCGCGTATGTTTACGCATTCCTTGTGCAGTATTTCCTGTTCTTTAAGCTGCGTTGGCTGCCGCTGAACGTGTATTCGTTGGCGGATGCCGGCGGAAGCTGGTTCACATGGAAGATGCTCCATTCGCTTATCGCTCCTGTTTTGGCGCTGTCGTTCGGTTCCATTGCGGGTCTTGTTCGTTTTACCCGTGCGGAGCTTACCGAAACGCTTACATCCGACTACATGTTGCTTGCCCGCACAAAGGGTCTTACCCGTTCGCAGGCAACCTCTCGTCATGCCCTGAAGAACGCCATGGTGCCTATCCTTCCCATGATAATATCCATGTTCGTAAGCATACTTGGCGGTTCGTTCATAATTGAGCAGATATTCTCAATACCCGGCGTAGGCAACCTGTACATAATGGCCGTAAACCAGAGGGACTATGACGTGTTCATGATGGATACCATCTTCTACACTGCAATAAGCCTGCTGGCGGGTCTGCTTGTTGACCTGAGCTATGGCTTTATCGATCCGCGTATCAGAATGGGGGAAAAGTAAATGGCTGAAAACGTAAACATGAATATCCCCAATATCCCCAAGGAAAAATTCCGCTTTGTTCAGGCGGACGAACGTATACACGACAAGAAGTTCGAGGATAAGCCCATCGGCTACTTTAAGGATGCACTTATCCGCTTCCGCAAGAGCCGTGCGGCTGTTATAGGCTTCTTTATCATAGTGGCTATAGTGCTGTATGCATTCATAACGCCCCTGTGCTACACCAACTATGACCAAAGCTTCATGGTAAGTCAATACGCCAAAAAGACCGCCCGTGTGCCGTGGTTCAGAGAGAATCTCGGAATACTTGACGGCGGCGTGAAGCGCACGGGCATAAATGAGGCCGAACTTATTCGACTCAGCGCAATAGGCGTGGGCACCGCAAGCGACGGCGAAAATATTGTAAGCATAGGTGAGGCACTTGAGGATGAGTTCACCGCACTTCTTGATGTGGGCGAACCCGTTGTTACCCTAAATGCCAAGAAGCAGGAGGTCAACCAGTACGACGTCCGCGTTGACGCATATCTTGAAGTGGGCTTCCTTTATAAGAGCATACAGCAGACAGAACTTCAAAACATACTCGATTTTGAGGAGGAAACCGGCATACAGGTGCTCTATCCTCTGGTAGCGGAAAACGAGTATAACCCCGATCCCGTTGATGCCAACAACTGGTACAAGGCAAAGAAGGTCGGCGTGCCCGTGACCACCGCAAGCGGCAAGGCAAAGACCATGACCTACAGCGAGGATATGGTGTTTGAAGAAAACTACATGCGCGATTCCGAGGGCAACCTTGTTTACTATGCATACACCGGCGGCGGTTCCGCCGATACCGCACAGTATAAGATCCGCGTGCTGTATTACAACTATTATCAGTATCTGTACGGCTTTGAGGCCAGCTACATATTCGGTACCGACTCACAGGGCTACGACTTGGCACTGCGTATTGCGGGCGGTATCAAGCTGTCACTTGCAATAGCAATATTCGTCTGCGTTATAAACTTTGTGCTCGGCGCAATGTACGGCGCGGTTGAGGGTTACTACGGCGGCATAGTTGACCTTGTGCTTGAACGAGTATCCGATATATTGAACAGTGTTCCGTTCATAGTTGTGGCAACGCTGTTCCAGATTCATCTTGCGGCAAAGGTCGGCTCCTTTGTGTGCTTGTTGTTCGCATATGTTATGACGGGATGGATAAGCACCGCATACCGTGTGCGTACCCAGTTCTACCGCTTTAAGAATCAGGAATACGTTATGGCGGCGCGTACGCTCGGCGCAAAGGATAGGCGTATTATATGGAAACATATATTCCCCAACACTTTGGGCACGCTTATAACCTCTTCCGCACTGGCAATACCCGGAACGATAATGAGCGAATCCATGCTTTCTTATCTCGGTATAGTTAAGCTTGGCGGCAGCAGCGGCACTTCACTCGGTACACTGCTTTCCGATGCAAGCTCGATCTGGGTCAATTACCCGCACCTGATGCTGTTCCCCGCACTGGTTATAAGTTTGATGATGATATCCTTTAACCTGTTCGGTAACGGTCTGCGTGACGCATTCAACCCCGCACTTCGTGGAGTGGAGGAATAAACCATGAGTAAGATTCTTGAAGTTAAAAACTTAAAAATCTCCTTCCGCACCTCCAACGGCGCGGTAAAGGCGGTTCGTGACATATCCTTTGACCTTGAAAAGGGCAGAACGCTGGCAATAGTCGGTGAATCCGGCTCCGGCAAGTCCGTTACGTCAAAGGCTATATTGGGCATACTGGCAGGTAACTCAATCGTTGAAAACGGTGAGATAATCTATGATGGTAAGGACCTACTGAAGATCGGCGAAGAGGAAATGTGCAAGATCCGCGGTGACGAGATCTCCATGATTTTCCAAGATCCGCTGTCCTCATTGAACCCGATAGTAAAAATAGGCCGCCAGATAACGGAGGCCATGCTGCTCAAGAACAAGACCAGCCGCAAGGAATCCAAGCAGGAATTCGGTGCAAGGCTTGACCTTATGCGCAAGGAAATGGCACTTGCCTCGGGAGACGATGCCAAGGCAAAGGCCCTGTGCGACAAGTTCAACAAGTTCTGCCTTGAGGCTAACCGCCAAGAAAACAGCTACAACAACTCCATGACCGTTGTTGAAGATATGCTTGCCACGGTTGAGGATTTCCTCTTCCGTGCCGAAAAGAAGGCAAAGGTTGACGTGCGCGGCACTCTTAGCCACGTCGAATCTCAGACGGGTAAGATAAACGACCCCTACCTGCTTGCAAAGTATGCGGACGGGCTTAATTCTGTGCGCACCAAGCTGAAAACTGCCGGCAGAGAATACCGCAACGGTATGGAGCAGGTGCCCGAGGGCATAGTCAATGCACTCAAGGAACTGGAAGGGATGCTTGTCGAAATGCGCGACTGTACTCGTCCGGACTTCTTCCGCATAGGCTTGTATGCACTGGATCACCCGAACGAAAAGCTTTACGATTGGGATATCCAAAAGCTTAACGACATGACGCTCGGCTATCTGAACGAAAACTTCATGAACGAATTCCTTGCGGCATTGACTCTCGCTGTGCAGAATAGCCACACCCGTTCAATAGCCGCACTGAAGGAGCTGCTGCCCGTGCTTGCGGAGGCGGAAAGCTACTATCTCGGTGAATTCGACAAGAGCGCCGCACTCAAGTATGCGGATAAGGTTGCAACTCAGGTTGAATCGGCCATAGACCGCATGGATATTTCCAAGGATTCAATAGCCTATACATTCCGTTCCAGCCTTGTCGGCGGCATTGAAAAGTATTTCAGCGTACTCAAGTCCAACCCGAAGGAAGAGGCACGCTACGCACGCCAGAGCAAGAAGCGCGACAAGCTCATCGCCCGCGGCAAGACCGTTGATTGGAAGGTCATACCCAAGATGGTATATGATACCGACGAAATAAGGGCGCAGATAGTCAAAACCGTACAGAACATGACGGAACGCGCAAATCTGCTTATCGCCAATGCCGATTCGTTCGACGCGACCGAGCGCAGCATGGCCATCATTGACTTTATGAAGGAAAAGGCTTCAAAGGTCGTATACAAGGTCACGAACGCAATGGCAAAGGAAAGGGCAATAAAGCTGATGGAAGAAGTCGGCATACCCGAACCGCGTATGCGCTATTATCAGTATCCGTTCGAATTCTCGGGCGGCATGCGCCAGAGGATAGTTATTGCAATAGCTCTGTCGGCAGACCCGGAAATCCTTATCTGCGACGAGCCTACCACCGCACTGGACGTTACCATACAGGCGCAGATACTGGAGCTTATTAACAAGCTGAAGGTACAGCGCAACCTGTCCGTAATATTCATAACCCATGACCTTGGCGTTGTGGCAAACATGGCGGACGATATCGCCGTTATGTATGCCGGTAAGATAGTCGAATACGGCACCGCCGATGATATCTTCTATGATCCGCGTCATCCGTACACATGGGCACTGCTCAATTCCATGCCCGACCTTGACACCAAGGAAAAGCTGGATGCAATCCCCGGCACACCGCCGAACATGATCTATCCCCCGGTGGGCGATGCATTTGCGGACCGTAACAAGTACGCCATGGAGATAGACTTTGAGGCTCAGCCCCCGATGTTCGACATCACCGAAACCCATAAGGCCGCCACATGGCTGTTGCATCCCGATGCACCAAAGGTAGACATACCTAAGAATATTACAGACCGCATTGCAAGAATGCAGGCCAAGCATGGAGGTGCAAAATAATGGAAAACCGTGAAACCTTGCTGAGAGTTGAGCACCTGTGCCAGTATTTCGGCCCGACAAAGGCCGTGGATGATGTTTCGTTTGACATCAAAAAGGGTGAAGTTTTCGGCCTTGTGGGCGAATCCGGCTGCGGTAAGACCACTACGGGTCGATCCATAATCAAGATTTACGATATCACCTCCGGCTCCATCTATTTTAAGGGTAAGCGTATTGCCGCCGGCACCAAGTCCTATAAGGACGAGATAAAGCTGCAACAGAAGCTTATCAAGGAGCTTCGCGCCGACTCCTCCGCCGCCGATGCGGCAGAGCGTATTGCCAACGCCCAAAAGCGCATAGAGGAGCTGCGTGAGGAGATCAAGCGCGCCAATTTCGACCATAGGCATTCCGACAGGGAATACGCCAAGGAACTTATGCAGAAGGTGCATGAGGAATACGCGGCAAAGGGAAACCTTGAGGATGCGGAAACCAAGAGGAAGTATAAGGCCGACCTGCACGTTGCAAAGAACAGCCGCCTTGTCACCCAGATCCAGATGATATTCCAGGATCCTATCGCCTCGCTCAATCCCCGTATGACCGTTAAGGAGATTATCTCCGAGGGTCTGGTGATAAACGGCATAAAGGATCAGGCTTATATCGATGAAAAGGTATATGAGATACTGGAGCTTGTCGGTCTTGTGCGTGAACATGCGGGCCGCTATCCGCACGAGTTTTCGGGCGGTCAGCGTCAGCGTATAGGCATTGCCCGTGCGGTCATTATGAATCCCGAACTGCTTATTGCGGACGAACCGATAAGCGCACTGGACGTTTCCATTCAGGCGCAGGTTATCAACCTTTTGAACGAGCTGAGGGAAAAGCTGGGTCTGACCATAATGTTCATCGCTCACGACCTGAGCGTCGTCAAGTACTTCTCCGACCGTATAGGCGTTATGTACTATGGCCATATGGTGGAGCTTGCCTCCTCCGATGAGCTGTTTGCGCACCCGCTGCATCCTTATACAAGGAGTCTGCTTTCCGCAATACCTTTGCCCGATCCGCATTCGGAAAAGACTCGCAAGAGAATCACCTACACCCCCCTTGCGGAGCATGATTACAGCGTGGATCAGCCCACACTGCGCGAGATACTGCCGGGACACTTTGTCCGTTGCAACGATGCCGAGGAGCAAGCGTATAAGAAGGAGCTTGGTCTGTGAATTCCGCTCTTAAAACAAACCTGATAAAGTACGGCATATGCGTTGCATTTGCACTGCTGATGGTTTGGATATACTTCTCACTGCGGCTTGATTCCATGCAGGATTTTTCCGCACTTGAATTGACGGAGCGTTTTGTCCTGCTCAGCGATGCATTCACCATACCCGGCGGCATACTGCTTATGTCGGGTGCGCTGGTTGCGCTCAGCAACAACGGCGCGCTGGACGGCGTGGGTTATGCCATGCGCCTTATGGTTCGTATGCTGATACCCGGCATGGGCCGCAAGCAGGAACGCTACGGCGATTATGTGGAGCGCAAAAAGGAGAAGAAGCTTAGCGGCTACGGATTCCTTTTCATCTCGGGCGGGTTTTTCCTGCTGATAGGCATAGTCTTTATGGTGCTGTACAACATTATGGCCTGATGCTCTTGCACCGTTAAACAATTCGGTAAATATGTATAAAAGCAATATCGCAGCTCCGCCATGGGGCTGCGATATCGTTTTTTGCCGCTCATATTCGTTCTCGGGCGGCATATAATGTTTTCACCTTGTTAATGCCTTTCCGATTTCGGGCACGCAACACCCTGCTTTTCCATGTAAAATCCGTTCAAAAGGCGCATAAGCTGATCTGCGGGTCCGCTCAAAATGATTCTTGTACCCTCAACACTGTCAAAATTGAATTTCAAATCGCAAAACCCGCTTCCGTTTGAAATTTCATAGCAAAAGTATTCGGATACTTCCTTGGGGTCATTGTCGGGCAGATCCAATATTACGCACATTTTGGCACTGCGCTTCTTATCCTCAATGAGAAAATCGTACACAACAGAGTTCTGCTTTGCCCTAATGCTCGGCCGCACGGCACTATTACGCACAAACTCCTCCACCTGCTCCGCCGTAAAGTGCCAAAGATTGTTTATCTTCTCTCCCTTTAGCAGTCCAAGATGAATATAATTGCGAATAGTCCGATCCGTAAGCCCCGTAAGCAGCACAATGTGATTGATTGTATAAAGCTCTTCCTTCATTTGAAAGCCTCCTTCTGATTTGCTTTGATTAACTCCGCGGGCGTTGATAAAAGTATACAATCCTGCGCCATATCGAATCAATTTGAAATACACCGACTTTTTCATGGCAAAGGGGCGAATGAGGGGGGGAGGGCACACCCAACACAAGCCCTTCAATGAAGGGCTTGTGTTATAGAGGAACAATATACGAGTGTGATGTGTGATTTTCAGCCGATGAGTTTTTCTATTGCTTTGTAGGCGGCATCAAGGCAGATTGCTGCACTGCGGCTGACTTCGGCGCGGTACTCGTCACAGCCGCCCTCTATCGCGTCGCTTACGGCCTTTATCATAAGGCAGGGAATGGAGTTTCGGTTGCAGGTGAGCAGTATCGCCGCCGCTTCCATTTCGCATATGTCCGCACCGTAGGCTTCGTGCAGGGCACGCTTCTTCATGGGGTCGTCAATAAACTTATCGCCGGAGGCGCATATTACGCGCTTCAATGAAGGTTCCGCACTAAGTGCCGTTTCAAGCGGCTCACGCGGGGCGGGTATGTATACGCTCGGGTATTCGATGTAGCGCGCCTTTTCGCAGTTGTCTATTGTGGATGTATCGTAATCATAATGTACAACGCTTTCCACAACGCAGGTTTTTGCAAGGCTCATTTCCTCGGTAAGGCCGCCGACCACGCCAAAGTTTATTATAAACTCCGCACCGTATTTTGTTATAAGGAACTGCGTGCCCGCCGCGGCGGCAATTTCGCCTGCGCCGCTGTTAAGGATGTACATCGTGTGCGTTTCATCATCAAGGCGGCGGATGCTGTAGCCCGCCTCACTTACATCGACAAGCCTTTCGCCGTAGCGCGAAAGCACCGCGTCTATCTCAACGGCAACAAGCATACCTATTACCTTTTTTGCGTTTTGCATTATAAAAACCTCGCTTGCGATGAATATGACACGGCATCGCACAGCCGCTTGCACCATGACGTGAACCACAGCATGTGGCGGCATGTTGTGTGCCTATGTCTACTTATTGTATGATAGAGCATGTTCGGTATAAATGTCAACAAAACGGGCCAAAAAGATTTTGCCAAAAGCAAAAAAGCCCTTGATTTACGGTGATTTTCAAGGTATAATACCATCTGTTCGGAACATTAAGTTCTTACGAATGCAGCAGCAGGGCGGTTAATCGCGCTGCGCCCAGCAAAATAATGTAAGGAGAAGCACTATGAAAAAGGATATCCATCCCTCTTACGGCGAAAGCATCGTGCGCTGCGCTTGCGGTGAAACGTTCAAAACCGGTTCCGTAAAGGGCGAACTCAAGGTTGAAATTTGCTCCAAGTGCCATCCGTTCTACACCGGTCGTCAGAAGCTTGTGGACACCGGCGGACGTGTGGACCGCTTCAAGAAGCGTTACGGCATCAACTGATTGCCTAACAAAAAAGAAGCACAACAGATCTGTTAAAAGGGGCGAGCGATTCATTGGAGTCGTTCGTTCTTTTTTATGCGAAGAAAATGCAAAATTTGCGTTAATTTTGGGCAAAATGCCAACAGTGTATATTGAACGGCGTGTTCATGTCGGGTAAAATGTTTATAATGACAACTATACGGAGGTAAACGATATGAGCAAATCATTAAGAAATACCGTTTTGGGGATTTCCGTTGCATACATTGCGGCAGGACTTGTGCAAATAATCTGGCCCGTTGGGTCATATACCGCAATGTGCTGTATAATCGGGGCCGCATTAACGCTGTTTGGCATATACCATATTGTGCGCTATTTCAACGCAAGCGCCGATTATATGTTCAGCACCATGGGGCTTGCGCTCGGCATCGGCTGTGCGGTGGCGGGCATACTGCTGCTTATTTGCGCAAAGGCCGTTGTTGCGGTGTTCGGCGTGCTGATGGCGCTGTCCCTTGTTGCGGCGGGAGTAATAAAGCTGCAACTGTATTTCAACATGCGCCGTGCGTTTATGCCGACAAGGCTGCCCGTTTTGATATTTGCACTGATAATGCTCATTGCGGGCATAGTGCTTGTTTTCGACCCGATAAAGAGCGCGGCCACAACCGCAACGGTGGTGGGCATTTGCATGTGCGTGGACGGCATAATGAGCTTGGTAAGCCTTATACTTGCAAAGGACATGTTAAACGATTAAGAGTACACGCCGTATAATAAACCAAAATCCCTCACACATTGACCGTGTGGGGGAATATTTTTGTCGCAATTTTATTCATTCAGCTTCAGCGCATTTATAAGGTGGCGAATGTGTATGCTCATGGCGTGGCTTGCGCCCTGCCCGTCCCGTTTGAGCATGAATTCAACTATCAGCGCATTGTCCGTGCGGGAGATATCCTTGAGTAACTTTTGATTCGCCGTTATCAGCATTACCTCATGAACGGCGCTGTTTATTATGGGAAATAGGCGCGATATAAATTCATTGTGCGTGGCCGTACCTATCATTTCGTGAAATTCCTGATCCGCATCGGCCCAGTTGCCGCCGTTGCGCATAAGGCGGTTTACGCGCTTGGATTGCGCCTCGATTGCACGAAGCTCCTCATCGCTTGCCCTTTCGCAGGCTATACGCACGCTTTGCGGTTCGAACATAAGGCGCATTTCATAAAGATCGCTGAGCCTTATGCGGGTGAACTCCATTGTATCAATATTCACATCGCCTATCGTTGGTAGCTCGCTTGCGATAAACGTGCCCCTGCCGCGCCGCACGATAAGCACACCCTGTGCAACAAGCATACGCAATGCTTCCCTGAGCGTTGAACGGCTTACGCCGAGCATGGTTGCAAGCTCAAGCTCGTTTGGCAGTTTATCGTTCGGCAAAAAAGTTTTTTGCACAAGTATCATGTCCAGCAGCGCATCGGCAGTGCGCTCGGTAAGGCTTTTTGCTTTGGGGGACGGCATTGCATCTATTCTCCTTTTTATATTTTGCATTATTATACAAAATTAAGGCGGCCTTTGCAATCCTAATGCGGCTGTGCTAAAATGCATTTATAATGGATTTTTATGTGCATAAGGAGACGGAATGCAATGAACATGATAAAACGGTTTATAAGGTATTATAAACCTCACCTAAGGCTTTTTATATTGGATACGCTTTGTTCGCTGTTGGTTGCCGTGTGCGACCTGTTTTACCCCATGATAGCAAAAAACATAACCAACGTATATGTGCCGAACAAGGAACTTAGGCTGCTTATAGTATGGGCGGCGGTACTGCTTGGGATTTATATTGTAAAGGCTGCGCTCAACTATATCATTCAATATTGGGGGCACATAATAGGCGTAAGGATTCAGGGCGATATGCGCACCGACATATTCCGCCACCTGCAAAGATTGCCTTTTTCCTTCTTTGACGAAAACAAGACCGGCGCTATAATGAGCCGCATTGTAAACGATCTTTTCGAAGTGTCCGAGCTTGCTCACCACGGGCCGGAGGATCTGTTCATTTCAAGTATAACGCTTATAGGCTCATTTATAATGCTGGCCAACATCAACGTTTATCTTGCACTTGTGGTGTTTGCGGTGATACCGTTTATGGTATTTTTTGCCGTAAAAACAAGGCAGGAGATGCATGCCGCATTCAAGGAATCCCGTGTGCAGGTGGGCGAGGTGAACGCAAACGTGGAAACCTCCATTGCGGGCATTCGCGTTTCCCGTTCCTATACGGCGGAGGAGCATGAAAGCAAAAAATTCGGCATTGCAAATGAGAATTTCAAAAGAGCGCGCGCCCAATCATACCGCGCAATGGCCAAATTCGGCAGCGGAATGAACCTTTTCAACGACATACTGTATCTTTTGGTGCTTACCGCGGGCGGTCTTTTCTTCTATTTTGAAAAGATAAATTCGGGCGACTTTGTTGCGTTTTTGCTCTATGTTTCGATATTTATGAAGCCCATAAACCGCCTTGTCAGCCTGTTTGAACAGCTTCAGGAGGGCATGACGGGCTTCCAACGGTTCTGCGAGATAATGGATGTTGAAGAGGAAGAGGATGATGGCTCTCTTTCCCATGATAAGCTTGAGGGTTATATAGAATTTAAGGATGTGTCATTCCGCTATTCCAACAGCGATACCGCGGACAAGGAAACAAGCGTTATTTCCCACATGTCCATGCGAATAGACAAGGGCAGAACAGTTGCGCTTGTGGGCCCGAGCGGCGGCGGCAAAACAACGCTTTGCAACCTTATTCCGCGCTTTTATGAAATAGATTCGGGCAAAATAACGATAGACAACATGGACACAAAGGATATGAGCCTTAATTCACTGCGCCGCAACATAGGCATTGTGCAGCAGGACGTTTTCCTTTTCAACGGTACCATACGCGAAAACATAGCCTACGGCAACCTTGACGCAACCGATGAGCAGATAATCGAAGCGGCGAAGAAGGCCAACATACACGATTATGTTATGACGCTTGAACAGGGCTATGACACCACCGTGGGCGAGCGCGGCATAAAGCTCAGCGGCGGGCAGAAGCAGCGCATATCCATAGCGCGAGTGTTTTTGAAGGATCCGAGCATACTGATACTCGACGAGGCCACAAGCGCACTTGACAACGCAACGGAAATGCTTATTCAACGCTCCCTTGCGGAGCTTGCAAAGGGACGCACCTGCATAATAGTTGCGCACAGGCTGTCCACCATAAAGAATGCGGACGAGATAATCGTACTCACCAAGGACGGCATAAAGGAACGCGGCACGCACGAGGAGCTGATGCAGCTAAACGGCATGTACGCGGGACTGTACATGTACCAATTCAAAGAATAAGAGGAAACCCCGTAATCGTAAAGCAAATTAAGGTCATGCGCATATGCGTGCATGGCCTCTAATGATGGGCGAGAATGGGGGAGAGGAGCCGTGGTTCAACCATCGCCGCGGCTCCATTACATCACCTCCTCCCCCTTATTTAACTCCCGCATTTCGCACACACCCGTCATTATCATCTGCTTTTCTGTTTTCCGCTCGTGCGGCAGCGGTCACGACGGCATTGGGGCTGTGGTGCACTGCCGCGATTTGGTGCGCCGCGTGCGTTTATGGGCGGGCATGAGACGGGCGCTTCTTTGCCTATCGGATCGATTGTGAGTTGCGGCACTTGTGCGTCATCTCTTACATACGGGCGCGGGATAAACTCATCCGCATTCGCGTCGGGCGGAGTGAACAGGCGGTTCGCCTGCGCCACAAGGGCACGCGCAACATCGCTTTTAGGTTCGAAAAACGTGCCCGCGTCATATCCTTTTTGGGGAGAAGGCTCGCCTTGCGCCGCCGTGCGGCTTTCGGGCGGGCTTGACGGCACCTGTTGGGAAGGAATTTTCTTCGCCTCCGCCATGCGCACTGCCGCAAACGCTCTTTCCCGTTCCGATGCGGACATGCCCGAAAATGCGGCGGCTATCACATGCCCGTTCTGCACTATTATTGCGCCGTTTATGCCTCTTATTCCCACATAATAAAAGCCGTTGCGGCGTTCCGCACAATGCACACTGCCCGCACGCACCGCATATACATTCAATTCGCCGCAAATATTCGTCCTCAGCATAGGTTCAAGCCGCGTGCCCCTGTCAAGCGTGCTCAGCCTTAGCGTGCCGCTCAGCGGTGAGCTGCCCACACCCCTTAGCGGAAGCGTTTTTGAATACAGCATTGGCATTCCTTCCTTTATACGTTATGGAATAAGTATATTTATCGCACGGCTATTTATGATATAATAATAAAAGATATGCTTTTCCTACGAAGGGAGACACACATGGAAGAATTGCGTAACGAAAAGGGTCAAACGCTTGAGGAGTTTCTTGCCGCATATGATGAAAACAAATACCGCCGCCCGTCCGTAACGGTGGACATGGTGGTGTTTACGCTGAATGAAAAGGGGCAGCTGTGCGTGGTGCTGATACGCCGCAGGAACCATCCCTTTATAGGAAGGTGGGCACTGCCGGGCGGCTTTGTGGAAATGGAGGAGGAACTTGCCGCGGCCGCCGCAAGAGAGCTTGAAGAGGAAACGGGCATACGGGGTGCCGCGCTGAGAAGCTTTGGCATTTACGGCGCCGTTGACAGGGATCCGCGCACTCGCGTTATAACCGCCGCGTTCTATGCCGTGGCACCCAAGGGCAGTATTTTGCCCAAAGCGGGTGACGATGCGGCGGATGCCAAGCTTTTCACCGTGTTTGTTGAGTGTGAAGCGTGGTCAGCATCGGCAGAGCGGTACCGCATTACGTTGAAAAACGGAAGCACGGTATTCACTCCCCGCGCACTTATAAGATATGACGAACTCGGCTCCTATGAGGCTATGGCCGTGCCTATGGGGCAGGGCGTGCTTGGTGCCGACCATGATATGATATTGTTTTCAGCTCTGCGCACGCTGAACGCACTGCCACGCGAAAGGGCAGCGCTTATATTAAGCCGCAACGACCCCGACCTGTATGTTGATGCGATACGCGCCCTTGATGCGGCACTCGGCGCAATACCGAAGGAAGTATGACAATGAAAAAGCGCATTGTATGCACGGGGCTTTGTGCGGTGGCGGCACTGCTTATAATAATAGCCGTGCTGTTTACAAGTCTGCAAATATGCATGAACCAAGAGAATTGGTATTACGAAAGCTATATTAAATACGGCACGGCGAAAAGCACCCTTATAAGCGAAAAGGATATGACGCGCGCCATATTCCGCCTGATAGATTACATGGAAGGGCGCGTGGACGATATTCAGCTTACTGTTACCGAAAACGGGCAACAGGTTGAAATGTATAATAAACAGGAAATAAACCACATGGTAGATGTGCGCGCTCTTTACAGGGCGTGGAAGGCCGTGAGGGATTACGGCACGGTCGCGGCGGCGGTGCTTTTAACCGTGTGTATAATCATGCTGAAAAAGGGCGAGCGTATGCGCACGATATGCCGCGGCTTCATCGTGGCGGCAGGGGTATTCATGCTTGTGCTTATCGTGCTTGGCATATGGGTTGCGGTGGATTTTAACAGCTTTTGGACGGAGTTTCATCATCTGTTCTTCACAAACGATTTGTGGCTTATGGATTATGCCACATGCCGTATGATAAGGATATGCCCGCTTCAGCTTTTCAATGATATAGTTGTGCGCTTTGCGCTTATATTCCTCATACCGTTCGCGGCAATGCTTGTGCTTGCGGCGCTTGGTATAAAAAGGAGCAGAAAATGAACTTTTACGAAACATCCCTGTTGGGGGCGCAGGCTTACCGCGCCAAGGAAGCACCCATAATGCTTGCAATAGAAAGCTCCTGCGATGAAACCGCGGCAAGCGTTGTGCGCGGCGGGCGCGATGTGCTTTCAATGAGCGTATATACGCAGATACCCATTCACCGTAAATACGGCGGCGTTGTGCCGGAGCTTGCCTCCCGCTCGCATGTTGAAAAGGTGGGCGAGGTGGTGGCCGATGCACTTGAAAATGCATCCATTACCATAAACGAGGTTGATGCCGTGGCCGCGACATACGGCCCGGGCCTTGTTGGTGCACTGCTTGTTGGCGTAAGCTATGCAAAGGGGCTTGCCTACGCGGCGAACAAGCCGTTTGTGGGCACGGATCACATTGCGGGGCACATTGCGGCGAATTATCTTAGCTACAGTGACCTTACTCCGCCGTTTGTATGCCTTGTGGCAAGCGGAGGTCATAGCCACATAATACTTGTGGAGGGCTATTCGCGCTTTAAGCTGCTCGGTTGCACAAGGGACGATGCCGCAGGTGAAGCCTTTGACAAGGTTGCCCGCGCACTGGGACTCAATTACCCGGGCGGGCCCGAACTTGAAAAGCTTGCAAAGGAGGGCAACCCCAATGCTTATTCCTTCCGCGGCGGCTTTAACGACGGTGAAGGACTCGATTTCAGCTTTTCGGGCATAAAAACGGCCGTTGTAAATTTGATGCACAACTCTGAGCAAAAGGGCGAAATGCTTAACCGTGCGGACATAGCCGCAAGTTTTCAAAGGAGCGTTGTTGATACACTGTGCACAAAGGCCGTGCGCGCCGCAAAGCTTTACAAAGTAAATACGCTTGCGCTTGCGGGCGGGGTCAGTGCAAATACCGCGCTTCGCAGTGCGCTTGAACGTGCCGCGCACCGCGAGGGACTGCGCTTTTGCAGGCCCGATATGCGCTTTTGCACCGATAATGCGGCCATGATAGCCTGCGCCGCGCATTATTCGCTTATGGAAGGCGACCCGAGCCCACTGAGCCTTAATGCCGTGCCGAGCAAGGAACTTACGGAATAAAACCGCAAAAGCAAAACATAAAAACGCTCCCGAGGAACATTTATTCGGGAGCGTTTATGATTATTTACTTATCTTCAGCCCGTTCAGCTCGGCCTTATGCTCCGCGCTCACGCGGCGGCTTTCGTTGGCCTTTTGTATGGCCTTGTTGTGCGTCCATGTGTCAAGGCGGCACTCGGTTATGTACGGCAATGCGGCAGTATACTGCTTTGCAAGTGCCGTGGCAAAGAACCATGCGACCATCATTTTAATATAGTATTCTTCACGCTCAACACTTGCCGCACGCTCGAGTATATCTATGGAAAATGCCTCGTCGTCAAGATAATTCGACATGAGCGTACACAATGCAAAGCGCACTGCGTATTCATGCTCACTTGAAAGCCACTCGTCGATTTTATCGATCAAATGCGGCGGCCTTTTCTTGAATAGCTTGGGCTTTATACCGTCGCACACAGCCCAGTTTGTAACGCAGGGCAGGAATGCATCGAGTGCGGAATAAAGCTCCGCTTCATTCTTTATTTGCTCAATAAGAAAGCCGTGCAGGGCATTTTCCTCATGGTAGAGGTGAGGAAGCTCATCCATAAAGGCGCAAGCCTCACTCGTGCCGTAAATCTCCCGTGCCATTTTCCTAAGCACAGGTGTGCGCACGCCTATAAACTCGTCACGCGCAACGTTAGGCACAAGAGCGGCGGTAAAATCGGCATATTTTTCATCCCGTAGGGCGAAAAGCCTTTGCCTTATATCGTTCATCCCTTTATTACGGGTTTGAGCATTTCAAGCGGCATTTCCGCACGCACGGTGAAGAGGGGATTTACCATCTGACAAAGGGCAATGTTACATACCATGCTCATGAGTATGCCCGCTTCACCATCCTCATGACCGCATTCAAGTAACAGACGGTACATTTCCTCAAGCGCGGCCTCGGTCGCAAGCTGCATGGTCTCTCCGCTTGCAACGCACATTGCCTGCCCGCCCTCTATAAGCAGGGGCTGTTTGAGCTTCATTCCTTTTACCGCGGTAACGCGCACCGTGACCTCACCGCTCACCTCAAGTCCGTAACCGAAAACCTCTCCGTCTCCCATGAGGGCATGAAGATCGCCCATGGAAAGCAGTGCGCCTTCCGCCTCAACGGGGAAGTATATGGTTGCACCCTCGCGTATGCGGCGGCAGTCCATGTTCCCGCCATGGGAGCCCGGCGTGACCGTAAGCACACCCTCACCCGCAGGGGCAACGCCTATAACGCCAATCATATTGTTTACGCTTATATCGTGCCCGCCGGCCCTTACGGTGCCGTTTTCCACCTCATAAACGTGCATTGAGTGGTCATTACCCTGCACGTTTCTGAAGCCGAATTCGCCGAACGATGTACCCATTGCGCCCCATTCGCGCGTTTCTATTTTAAGTATATCAACGCGCAGGGCATCGCCCACCTCGGCCCCTTCAACATAAAGCGGGCCCGTTGCGGGGTTGTGCATACGCTTTATCTTCAGCCGCTCGCCTTGGCGCGTGACTGAACAGTCATAGCAGTCAAGCGTTTCAAAAAGCACCGTATCCCCGCTTTGGCAACGGGCGGAGGGCGGGTTTGAAGCGGCCATTGTTTCTATCTTTTTATCGGCGGTTAATTTAAGCATATTATGAACCTTCTTTCACAAAACTATATACCATTATACCGCTGCTCTCTCCCGCGGGCAAGCCGCATAATTAAAGGTATTGCGATAAGTGCGGCGCGGGTATAAACTTATGTTAAATCATATCGGGGAGGCTGTGCGTGCGCAATAAGAAAGCGGTAAAGCTGATAAACAGATTCTTTCATCCGCCAATGTGGGTGCTTGTCGTCATGCCGCTCGTCTCCTTCGGTGCGCTCATTGCCGCGTTTGTGCTTGATGCGGATGAAAGCGCAGTTGTGTACTGCATATACACGGCATCCGCGTATTCGCTTACCATACTCATTGTATCATTGCCAAAACTCATTGTGCGGCTAAGAAACGCCGTAAAGCGCAGCAAGCTTTTAGGGCGCATTTCCGCAACGAAAGTGGGCAGCGCATATAAGGAGAACAGCGGCTTTCGCGCCTTTGTCGCAATAAGCCGCAGTGTGGCGGTGGATTTCTGCTATGCGGCGTTTCGTCTTGCCATGGGAATATGGTACGCCTCCGCATGGTCCGTGTCGATAGCGCTATACCATATCGTACTCGGTTGCTTGCGGCTGAACCTTGCCGCCGTATGCCGCCGCCGCGATACCTCATCGCACATTGCGTGCTATAAGCGCACGGCGTGGCTGTTATTCGTGCTGAACGTGCCCATGGGCTTCATGGTGGCACAGATGGTGTATCAAAACGCAAGCTTTTCCTATCCCGGGCACATAATTTATGCCTCCGCACTGTATGCGTTTTATGCGCTTATCGCCGCAATACGCGGCTTTGTAAAGTATAATAAGCTTGAAAGCCTTATACAGTCCGCCGCAAAGGCACTAAACTTGGTTGCGGCAATGATGTCCATGCTCGGCCTTCAAACGGCAATGCTTACAACGTTCTATTCAGGCAATGACTCCTACCGCTTCACAATGAATATGCTGACCGGCAGCGCGGTGCTGTGCGCCGTGGCGGCCATTGCCGTCTACATGCTCCGCAAGGCCAAAAGAGTCGGCGGGGTGATGGGGGATAGTCAAAAGGAAGAATAATCGGGGGCTGTGGGGGGGTCTCCCACTGCGTGGCATGATTGAGTTTTCACCCATTCGCATGTATTCCCATGCGCATCCGTAGATACACCGCACCTACAAACTCAGGGAAGGCTTTTTGCCTTCCCTGATAAGTTTTTGTGCTTTGCCTTATTCCGTGCGCTCGTCGCCCCAGAAGAAGAGCGCAACGGTGCCGGGGCCCGTGTGGCTGCCTATGGTCGTGCCGACGCTGTTTATCTCAACGCGGCCGTTCAGGTTCTTGAAGCGGGCCTCTACTTGGTCGGCAACATAGCGCGCATCGTCATAGCAGGCGGAATTTGAAATGTAGCACTTGCCGCTGTAATCAAGGCCATCCTCTGCATGCTCTTCCATTTTGTCCACGATGGCATTGAGCACCTTTTTCTTGCCGCGTATTTTATAGCGGGGTATAAGCCTTCCAAGATTATCCATATTGAGAAGAGGGCAGATGTTCAGCACCGTGCCGAACCAGCCCGCCGCCTTGGATATGCGGCCGCCCTTTATGTAGAATGTAAGGTCCGTTGACAGGAACCAATGGTGTAGCTTAAGGCGGTTCTCCATTGCCCATGCGTATACCTCCTCTGCGCTCTTGCCCTCGTCCCTGAGGTCGGCAAGCCTATCCATTATAAGACCATAACCGCTTGATGCGCCGAGTGAATCCACAATATATACCTTGCGCTCGGGGAATTTTGCTTCAAGCTCCCTTGCGGCAAGGGTCGCGCTGTTGCTTACGCCCGATATGCCGCTTGAAAGCGAAACGTGTATTATATCATTGCCCTGTTCAAGGAACGGGGTAAAATAGGCGATAAACTCATCCGTATTTATTTGGCTTGTGCGCGTATCCGCACCCGCCGCCATTGCGGAATAGAATTCGTCAAAGGGGATGGAACGGCCGAGATCGTCACTGTATTCCTTGCCGTCCAAGAAGAAATGGAAGCAGCAATAATGAATGTCTCTCGCTTCAAAATGCTCGTGGGGAAGATCGGCCGTTGAACAGCAGCTTAATACAAATGGCATATATAAACCCTCCTTGGCGGATACATATCTAATATAATCTATTATATAATATGGCTGTGTATATGTCAAAGTTTATTAACCGTGGCGGCGGTTGCAAAGCTTGCCCCAAAATAGTATAGTATATATACAAACGTAAAGGAGAACGGCATTATGCATAAGGTATTTATCCAAACGCTTCAGCGTATAACGGATGAAACGGGTCTTGTTGGCGGGGTCGCGCTTGTTTTTAAGAATAATGAGGTGGTGTTTGCGGCACCATACGGTTTTGAAGACAAGGAGCACGATATCATAATGAGCATGCGTGCATCGTTTGACATTGCATCGTGCTCAAAGGCATGGACAGTAATGCTTGCGGCGCAGGCCGTTGACGAAGGGCTTATCGGCTGGGATGAGCCCGTGCAGCACGTTATGAAGGATTTTGACATGCTTGACCGTTATGCGGGATCGCACCTTAGCATAAGGGATATGGCAAGCCATAGGAGCGGCCTTCCCTGTCACGATTTCATGCGCAACCTTGTCGGCGGCAGCAGGCATAATCTTATGCTCAAATGCGCCACACTTGATGCAACGGCGGGCTTTAGAGAAACCTATCAATACAACAACCACATGTATATAGTGCTTGGCTACCTCATGGAGGTGCTTCGCGGCGGCGAAAGCTGGGAAAGCCAGATAAAGCACCGCATTGCCGATCCGCTCGGGATAGAAACGATTCGTTTTCGCGGTCAAAAGGGGAACATGGACAACCTTGAACGCGCCCTTCCCTATGTTTCGGACGGATACAGGGCACACCGCTGCGGCTATTCCGATTCCCCGCTGTCGGGGCCGTGCGGCGGCATAAAGGTGAACGTGTTCGACCTTACGCGCTATGTTAGGGCAATGGCGCGCGGCGGCGTATGTGAGAATGGACAAAGGCTGTGCAGTGAGGCTCAATATAACGCCATGATAACCCCCGTAATACCCACACCCGAGGAAGATATGGGCGCACTTCGCGGCTGCTGCTACGGCCTTGGCTGGCATACGGGCGTGTATAACGGGCATGATATTGTTTTCCACAGCGGCGGTCTTGAGGGGTTCAACACGCAGGTGGGCTTTATAAAGGGCGAAAACAGCGGCTACGCAATGATATTCAACACGGGCACGACCCCCGCATCGGAAACCGTGCGTGCAATGGCACTTGATATGCTGACAACGGGCAAGGCCAAGGACAGCTATGACGAGGAGATCGATGCATGGCTTGCTAAGCGCGACGAAATGATAGCCACGATCAAAAACGGCGTTGAGGGCAGCGACGTTACCGCCGAAAACGCCGGCGAGCTTATAGGCGAATACGAGCACCCCGCGTATGAACGTTTCAGCGTGGAAAACCGCAGCGGCCGCCTGTGGTTCAGCTATGGCAGTTTTGAAACGCCGCTTTCCTTTGCCAAGGCCGATAATATGATATGCGGCTATCCCGGCACGCTTGACGGCCTTGTGCCCGATCATATAGAGCTTTGGCCCGACGGTGACGACCTCAGATTGCGCACAAGCGATTCCGCGCTTAAAATGCTTTTCAAAAAGGTAAAGTAATATAATGAGGGACTTCCTTAACGGCATTCGTGTGCCGAGCGGCAAAATGCCGTTTGCCAAGGCACTTATGCGTACCGTGGCGGCGGCCGTGTTCGGGGTGCTGTTGGGTGCGGCGGCAAAGCTTATGGATATATACACCGAAAATTTGGGCAACATATTTTCCCAAATGTCGGTATGGATATTCATCTGCACCGCAATGGCCGTGTTCTCATCAAGTCCATATCGCGCGGCGGCAAACGTGTTTTGCTTCTGCACGGGAATGATTGTGGCATACTACATAACCGCGCATATTACCGAAAGCGTTTATTCCATCATATTTGTATACGGCTGGACTGCGTTTTCGCTTGTTTCGCCGCTTTTGGCATTCTGCACATGGTATGCGGCGGGCAAGGGCGTGGCGGCAAACATAATAGCGGTGCTCATTATATCGGTCATGCTTATGGCGGCGGTTATTCTGTTTGATAAAATAAGAATATCGGATGTGCTGTTTGCCGCTACTACCGTGGGTGTGATAGCCGCAGTGCGCAAAAGAATAAATTAAGCTTAATTTTAAGTCGCACCCGTAAATTGGCGATTACAGAAGAAATACAGCACAAGAGCGAATCGGTTGATTCGCTCTTGCCTTTTGCCTTTGAAATTTGATTGTTTAATCGGGATTTTTCTGCGCTATCAGCAGGAAGCGGTGCAGGCGGCTTTCTATAACGCCGTTCCTGTCCAGTTCCTCCTGAAGTTCAATAAGCTTGTCGCGGCAACGATCTACGCTGAAGTTAGGGAACTCCTGCCGCACCACACGCGCAAAGTACACCACCGCGCCCACATCCTTGAATATGAGCTTGGGGTAAGCCTCCCTCCCGCGCAATATGCTAAAGCCGTGCTTTTCAAACGAGCGAGCAACGTTGGTAAGGCAACGCCCGGGGAACGGTACTGCGGATTTCGGCAAAAGGCGCCGTGCCAAGGCGCGATTGTCGCTTTCGCCTATCTGTTCGGTTATAAACAGTCCGCCGCGCTTTAGTACGCGAAACACCTGATCCGTTGAAAATCCACCGTGGCGATCTATCACCATGTCGAACATATTGTTGTCAAAGGGCAACTCCCCCTTGTCCGAATTGCAATAGCTTACGCCTATTCCAAGCGGAGCAAGCTGTTCAACGCAGTATTCGTAATCCTTGTCGTCGGATTCGGTAACATATGTATAATCATACGGATGGCGAAGCCCCAAAAGGAAATCCCCGTCGCCGGTGTCGATATCGAGTATGGTATCTATCACCCTAAGGCGCGTGAGTATTTCCTCCCTGTAATTCCAAGGGAGAGGCTCACTTTCCCAACGCCCCTCAAGGTGATCCATCGACCACCCGCCAAAGGGAAGGCGTTCTTCAAATCGCCACATTTTCAAACGTTGTTCTTCTTCGGCGTATTTCATATGCTGCCCCATTCCTCCATAAAGGGTAGTATTTATGCGCTTAATACCGCATTAAAGCGCACTATCAAGCCTTTCTCGGCTTAGTTTCAATCGCCTTAGGCTCTCCTCTCGTCCAAGCAGACACGCAATCTCTATTGCACCGCCGGGAGTAACCGCCTTGCCCGCCATGCCTATGCGCACGGGCCAGAGAAGGGTTCCGTTCTTCATGCCGTTTGCTTCCGCCATGCCGATAAGGCAGGTGTGCAGCGCTTCCTCCTCCCACGCGGGCAACGCCTCAAGCGCGGGTATTACCATGTCAAGCACCGCCGCGGATACTTCCGCATTGGTCTTGGACTTCTTGTTTGTGAAAAGGGCCAAGTCAAATTCCTCATCCATATGGGTTAGGAAATCCGTTATATCCTGCATTTGAGAGAATATTTCAAGCCGCGGCTGCAAAATGCGCCTGAGCACATTTTTATCCATGTGGGCAATGCCCGCGGCCTCATACCACGGCTTTGCGGCGGCATCAAACTCGTCCGCACTCATGCGGCGAATGTATTCGGCGTTCATCCATGTAAGCTTTGCAACGTCGAATATGGCGGGGGATTTGCTCATGCCGCCTACGTCAAATGCGTCAATAAGCTCATCAAGCGTAAAGAATTCCCTGTCATCGCCCGGGTTCCAGCCAAGCAGTGCAACGTAGTTTATTATTGCATCCTTCAAATAGCCCTTTGCAAGAAAATCCTCATAATATGCATCGCCGTCGCGCTTTGACAGCTTGTGCTGTGCATCGCGCATAATGCTTGTCATGTGGATATACACGGGCTTTTCCCATCCAAATGCATCGTAAAGCAGATTATATTTCGGCGTTGAGGAAAGGTATTCCATGCCACGCATAACGTGGGTTATGCCCATGGTATGATCGTCTATAACGTTTGCAAAGTTATAGGTGGGCATACCGTCCGCCTTTATGAGTATCATGTCGTCAAGTTCTGAACAGTCAACCTTTATGTGGCCGTAAATTGCATCGTCAAAGCTTGCTTCGCCGTGTTCAGGCACGTTCTGTCGTATAACGTACGGTTCTCCCGCGGCAATGCGGCGTTCTGCCTCCTCACGGCTTATGTTAAGGCAATGCTTGTCATACTTGAATGTTTCGCCCCTGTCAGCGGCGGCCTTGCGGCGTTCGTCAAGCTCCTCATTTGTGCAGAAGCAGTAGTACGCCTTGCCCATGTCTATAAGCTGCTTGGCATAGGGCAGGTACATGTCCTTGCGTTCACTCTGCACATACGGGCCGAAATCGCCGCCCACGTCGGGACCCTCGTCCCAATTCATGCCAATGCCTTTAAGGGTGCGGTATATAACGTCCGTTGCGCCCTCAACATAGCGGTTCCTATCCGTATCTTCTATGCGAAGAACAAACCTGCCGCCGTGGTGACGGGCGTAGAGCCAAGTATAAAGCGCACTGCGCAGATTGCCAATGTGCATATATCCCGTTGGGGAAGGTGCAAATCTTGTTCTTACGGTATCAGCCATTTTGATATTCTCCTGAATAAATAATGCGTGCCGTTACGTTACATCTTGAAGCTGTCTTTAAGCCCAACGGAACGGTTGAATACGGGGTGTTCGTGCGTGTGGTCAAGATCTGCGCAGAAATAGCCTATGCGCATGAACTGGAACTTATCGCCCACTTCCGCATCCGCAAGTGCCTTTTCCACAAAGCCGTGCTTTATCGTTACGGAATTGGGGTCAACAAGATCAACGAATTCACGCTCCACGCCGTCATCGGGGGCGGGCATCAGAAGCGGATCGTACAGGCGGAATTCGGCACCCACGGCATGTGCGGCATTGACCCAGTGCAGCGTTCCCTTAACCTTGCGTTCGCATTCGCCGCTGCGTGTGGCGGGGTCATATGTGCAGTAAACCGTGGTCACGCGACCCTCGTCATCCGTTTCATAGCGGGTACACTTAACTATGTAAGCACCCTTCAGGCGGACTTCCCCATCGGGCTTCAAGCGGAAATACTTCTTGGGCGGATCGTAGGAGAAATCCTCACGTTCGATATAAAGCTCCCTGCCGAAGGGCACTTCTCTCGTGCCCGCCTCTTCATTGCCGGGCAGGTTTTCAAGGGTAACAAGCTCTTCCTTATCCTCGGGCCAGTTCTCTATAACAAGCTTTATCGGGTCAAGCACGGCGCACATGCGGTATGCGCGTTCGTTCAGGTATTCCCTCAGGCAATGCTCAAGTATTGCGCTGTCAACAACGCTGTCCGCCTTGGCAACGCCAATGCGGTTGAGGAAATCCTTTATGGCCTCGGGCGTGTAACCGCGCCTTCTCAGGCCACACAGGGTCGGCATACGCGGATCGTCCCATCCTGAAACATAACCTTCCTCGACAAGCTGACGCAGGAAACGCTTGCTCATAACCGTATTTGTAAGGTTGAGCCGTGCAAATTCTATCTGACGGGGCTTATGCTCAAAGCCGCACTGCTCTACTACCCAGTTATAAAGCGGCCTGTGCGCTTCATACTCAAGGGAGCAAAGCGAATGGGTAATACCCTCTATCGCATCCTGAATGGGGTGTGCAAAGTCATACATGGGGTAGATGCACCACTTGTCGCCCGTGTGGTGGTGCGAAACATGCTTTATGCGGTATATTGCGGGGTCGCGCATGTTTATGTTCGGGCTTGCCATGTCTATTTTGGCCCTCAGCGTACGGGCACCGTCCTCAAATTCGCCGTCACGCATGCGATAGAACAGGTCAAGGTTTTCTTCAACGCTTCTGTCACGATAGGGAGAGTTCTTGCCCGGTTCCGTAAGGGTGCCGCGATAGGCGCGCATTTCATCCTTCGAAAGGTCGTCAACGTACGCCATGCCGTTCTTTATAAGCTTTACGGCATAATCAAAGCAGGCGTCAAAGTAATCGCTGCCGTAGCAAAGCTTGTCCCAATCAAAGCCCAACCAGCGAATGTCATATTCAATGGCATCCACAAATTCCTCACGTTCCTTTGTGGGGTTTGTGTCGTCAAAGCGCAGATTGCACTTTCCGCCGAACTTTTCCGCCATTGCAAAGTCAATATACAGTGCTTTAACGTGGCCTATATGAAGGTAACCGTTAGGCTCCGGCGGGAAGCGGGTTTGGATATGGGTAAGTCCCTTTTCTTGAATATCCTGCTGAATAAACTCCTCTATAAAGTTTTTGGGTGCAAGCTTGGCTTCTTCCATTGCCTTTCACGTCCTTCCGAATTATCAAAAAATTTACTGCATTGTGCAGTACCTTACATTATCTTTAATAGTAAGCGCAATGTCAAGCGTTTCCGCCCGTATTACACATCTATATCAACATATTTTATTTCGTTGCCCATCCGCTTTATATATGCGATAAGGTCGCAAAATTTTATCGCAAGCGATGCCGTGGATACGCACGGGTGCACACACACCATATCCATTCGCGATATGTCATTATCTATTGCAACAATAATGTCCCGCGCTTCGACGTGGTACAGTGCCATTGGCGTAACGCTGCCGGGCAGTAGGGCAAGTTTTTCAAAAAGCTGTTCATCCGTGCAGAAGCTAAGGCGCGACACGCCAAGCTTTTTTGAAACGTCCGATGTGTGAAATGGCTTGTCCGCCCGTATAAGCAGCAGGCAATACACGGTTTTTGCCCTGTTGCACAGAAAAAGATTCTTAAAGTGCTTTGCTCCCACGTCCGCGCCTATGCCCTCGCAGTCCTGCATTGTCAGTGCGGCGGGATGCTCGTAGCGCGAATAGCTTATGCCCATTTCGTCAAGTATGGCCAAAATCGGCCTTTCTCTTTCGTCTGTTGCCATTTACGCTATCCTTTCAGCCTTATTGCGCATTCAAGCCCCACGCTCAAATAAGCGTCATATGCGTTTTTCGGCGGGCGGCTCATTATGCGCGGGTCCCATTCTATACCGTCAAGGCAATCCTCTGCATACAGGAATTGGTATGCTGCTTTTTTGCGGAAACCTGCAACCGCCATTATGCTTGCGCATTCCATTTCAACCGTTATGCAACCTTCCTTACGGCGCGCCTCCATGCCTTGGCGCGTTTCTCTGTATATGGCATCCGTGGTCCATGTTTTGCCAAGTGTATACGGCACGGCTATGGCGTCAAATGCGGCGGCAAGCTCCGATGCGCTGTCAACGGTCAAATAATCGGATGCGCTCATATAGTGATAGCTTGTGCCCTCATCCCTATAAGCGGCAGTTGGTATTATAAAATGACCCGCCGCTATCTTCTTATCAAGCACACCGCACGAACCGAAGAACAACACACGCCTTGCGCCCATTGCATATATTTCCTCAAGCGTACCCGCGGCGGCACTGCCGCCAAGGCAGCTTACATACAGTCCCAACTTGCGTCCTTTATACTCAAGCGTGTAAATCGGCACCGTGTATATGCACTTCACCTCGGCTATTTTGGTTAGCTTAAAGCGCGCGGCGGCGGCCTCAAGCACCTTTTGGTTCAGCGCGGCCAGCACCGTCTGCGGAAAGCCGTCTATCGGCTTTATCACCTGCTCGGGCGATATAATGGGTTCGGATGTATTATAGGTGTCTATTATGCTCATGCTGTTGCTCCTTATAAATCGTTTCATTACAATATTATAGCATATTATGTGCGCTTGTGCCGAGTGAATGTGTGGGGGGTACTTCATCTCCCCACCGTCACCTTGGGCAAGAAACACGCCGAACGTTTTTCACAATGCAAGTTTATAGTAAAATTGGGTCGCGAACCCCATTTGCATGTGCCCGCGCCAGATAACGAAGCGTCAAATGTACGGTTGGCTAATGATCACTGCCGTAGCCGAAACTTCCTTCCCTTCCATTACAGTTCCAGTCGCAAATCGCCGTCCTTTATCCAGCCGAGTTTGCGCATGGGATATGCTATAAGCGGCGTAAGCACGGCGGGGAGTACAAAGCATATAAGCAGCATACCTACCCAGCTTTGTACCGAGCCGAAGCCATCGCTTGCCATAACGCCTATCGGCCCCACAAGGCCGCAGGTACCCATGCCGCTTGCAACGCCAACGCCGTTTTCCATTTTGAATACGCAGGAGGCGATCGGCCCCGTTATGGCGGAAACTATGGTCGGCGGCAGCCAAATCAGCGGGTTTTCACTATGTTGCCCATTTGCAGCATGCTTGTGCCAAGCCCCTGTGCCACAAGCCCCGCATAACGGTTTTCTCTAAAGCTCATTACAGCAAAACCCACCATCTGTGCACAGCATCCCGCCGTGGCCGCGCCGCCCGCAAGCCCGACAAGACCCGCCGTGCCGAAGGAGGCGCATATTGCGGCACTGCTTATCGGCAGCGTAAGCGCAACGCCCACCAGTACCGATACCGCCATACCCATAAAGAACGGATGCATTTCCGTGGCACTCATTATAAGCTCACCAAAGCCCGTCATCACGGCCGATACGCCCGGCCCCGCAAGGCGCGCCGTTATAAGGCCGCTTACTATTGTAACGGTCGGTGTAACAAGAATATCCACTTTTGTTTCTTTGGAAACGATTTTGCCAAGTTCCGCGGCCACGGCGGCGCAAACGAATGTGCCAAGCGGCCCACCAAGGCTGTTTGCTCCGTATCCCACCGCACACAGGCTGAAAAGCACAAGCGGCGGAGCGTTTAATGCATGGCCTATCGCAACCGCCATTGCACTGCCCGTTGCGGCGGAAGTGAATGCGGCAATATCACTGAGCCACGCAAGCGAAAGCTTATCCGCAACGGTAGAAAGTATCGTGCCGATAAGCAGCGATGCAAAAAGGCCCATCGCCATCGAGCCCATAGCATCTACAAAATAGCGTTTAGCGCTGAATACAACGTCCTTGCGCCTTAAAAATGCGGCTACGCGGCCGCCGCGGGGAGCCTTTTCTCCCATTTGTTCCTCCAAAATGCGTCCCCCTGCTCCATCCCCGTAAGCAAGGAGCGTGTTGCAAACGGCTTCGCGGTCATGTCCTACCGTCCAAGTCATACAGCACTTGAGTAAAAGTATACCATCATCACTTCGCCCACGCCACATATTTATACATTCACAATGTTTTTCAAAGTTCACCGCCTTTTCACCACGCATGGTATTTATAATGTGGCGTACAGAGGGGTAACGCCGTTCCATTCAATGAAAAGTCAAAAAAGCGAAGATGGCGCGCAAGAATGCTTTTGAAAGCCTTAAAGTTCATACTATGTTTTCAAACTTGTTTCAAAACCCCGTTGAATATAATCACGGTATCGTGATATAATAACTATAAGAAAGGGGGTGGCGGCGTATGTTTCACAAGATTAAAAGTGTATATCCCGCGGCTGACTTCAAACTGAGCGTTCAATTCAGTGAGGGTATTACAAAACTGTATGACATGAACACTCTTTTTGAGAAAATCCCCGCGTTTTTGCGTTTGAAGGAAAATCCCGATGAATTTGCCTGCGTCGGTGTTGACACGGGTGGGTATGGCATCATTTGGGACGATGAGCTGGATTTAAGCTGTGATGAGTTGTGGGAACACGGCGTACAGGTGAACACTCCCTTTGATGGGCTCATGGCATTCAGCGATGCCACTGAGCTGTGGGGGCTCAATGAGAGCACATTGCGCAAGGCCATTACATACGGAAAACTTGTAAACGGCATAGATGTTTGCAAATTCGGCAAGCAATGGGTCGTTTCCGTTGATGCCATGAAGCGGGAGTATGGTCAAGCGATACGCTAACAATAAAAAACGAAAAGGAGACATATATTATGGTAGATCCGTATTTTTCATATGCGGCTGATTCGCTGCTTTATGTAGCGGTATTGATAGTTGCCGTGCTTGGCATGATAGCGTCGCTGAAGGTGAATTCTACATTTAAGAAGTATTCATCCATGGGCGCATATTGCGGCCTTAGGGCAAATGAGGTTGCGCGGCGTTTGCTTTATGAGGGCGGAAGCACGGCTTCGCTTTCGGCGGTATCGGGTTCGCTTACTGACCATTATGATCCCACAAAGAACACCGTTGGGCTTAGCGAAAGCGTGTATAACAGCTCGTCCGTTTCGGCACTTGCCGTGGCTGCGCACGAGGTGGGGCACGTTATGCAGCATCAGGACGGGTATGTTCCCATAAAGGTGCGCAACAGCCTTTTACCCATTGCCCGCATAGGCTCCTCCGTTGGGCCGTGGCTTGTGATAATCGGCATTGCGCTTGGCGCATTCAACCTTGCAAGTATAGGCGCAGGGCTGTATTTCGGCATATTGGCGTTTCAGCTTGTTACACTGCCCGTTGAATTCAATGCTTCCCGCCGCGGCCTTGCCATGCTTCGCGAGGGCGGCTATATCGCAGGTGATACCGAGGAGCGTGCCGCCAAAAAGGTGCTCCGCGCCGCCGCAATGACATATGTCGTTTCTGCGCTGAGCACGTTCCTCACCTTTCTCCGCCTTGTCGCCATGTCCAACCGTTCAAGACGCAGATAAGCTGAGTATCGAAAAAGTGGCAGATTGCCATTCTTTAGATACTCTGAAATGCGCACCTCTGTGTAGGGGTGCGCATTATATATTACTTCGTCTGATTTACATTATTTCGCCCGATCTGCTTTGTTTATCCTGACTTACCATATTTGCGCCTATCCGCTTTACTCTATCACTTCACCGCCTATCAGTACCCGTTCAAGCTCAAGTTCGCTTGAGCACAGCACAAGATCGGCCAAGAACCCTTCTTCAACCGCGCCAAGCTCGTTGTCAAGACCGTATTTCCGTGCGGGATTCAGCGTGGCGGCGGCAATTGCGTGTTCAAGCGGTATGCCGCAATCGACCATCCTTTTTATACCTTCAAACAGCGGGGTTATGCTGCCCGCAAGCGTGTTTGTTCCGTCAACGGTCGCGCGACCGTTTTCAAGGCGGGTACGCATACCGTCCGATGAGGTATACACTCCATCTCCCATGCCGCACACCGCTATTGAATCGCTTATGAGTATAATTCGTTCCCACCCGAAAAGTTTGAACAGCAGCCGTACCATCGGCGGCTGAACGTGTAGCGTATCCGCAATAAGCTCGGCCGTAACGCCATCGGTATCCGCCGCGGCCGCAATGGGTCCGGGTGCGCGGTGCAGTAACGGTTGCATACAGTTGAATGTATGCGTGAGGTTTGAAAAGCCCGCCTCAAACGCCTTTATCGCCGTATCATAATCCGCGGCACTGTGCGCAAACGACACAACCTTTTCGCCCTTCAGCCGCCTGCTGAGCTCCATTGCCCCCTCAAGCTCGGGTGCCATACACACGGCGCGTATGCAACCGTGTGCGGCTTCGTCAAGGCGATGGAGCATTTCGCCGTCTATCTTGTGCAGTAATTCGGGGTTGTGCGCCCCGCGTTTTTCATACGAAATAAACGGCCCTTCCAAATAAACGCCGAGACAGCGGCTTTCACCCGCGCCCCTGTGGGCAACGGCTTCACCTGCGGCACGGCACCTTACCGTAAGCGCCTCCTCCTCCATTGCCATTGTCGCAAAAAGAAAACCTGTCGTGCCGCTCTTTGCCAATGCACGACGAGCCTTGGCCGCAGAGGAAGCATCCTCCGCAAAATATTCGCTTTGCACCATGGCGTGCGTGTGGGTATCTATACAGCCGCCCATAAGCAACCGCGCACCGCTTTGCGGCACGTCGCTTATCGTTTCCACGTTCGTTATGCGATCACAGAAAACCGTAACGTTGCCGTAATGCAGCTTGGCATCCGAACCGAAATAGTTCACCCTTTCAAAGTGCATGGTTTTCATCCCCTCAGTTTTAGACTTACTTGCGCTTTGCAAGTTCCGATATCTTTGAAAAATTGGCCATTATGTAGTTGTAGCCGCCCTTTGAATGGGGCAACTTGCACTTTGAGCAATCCTTTATGCCGCCTTCCAAATAGGTAAAATTGCCGCCGCACTTATCGCCCAGCGCATACAGCGGACAATAGCAGAAAAGGCAGTTGAAAAATTCCGTATTTGCGTTTTCATGGCACGGAAAATACGGACAGGCCGAATTTTGAAAGTACGCATATGCGGCCTTTTCGTCAAATTCAAACTTTTTATCTTCCACGGTAAACCATCTCCTTAAACAAGTATCCATACGCAAACATTATCATTACTTGAGCCGCGTGTCAATAAGGCTAAAAACATTGACAGGCGGCACAAAAGACGGCTATACTATTCCTGTATGCACAAGCATGCATTATCAAAAGGAGAACAGCCAATATGAAAAAGTTAGTAATAGCCCTTGGCGGCAACGCATTGCAGGAAGCAGGCAAGCCCGCCACCGCCGAAGCACAGCTTGAAGTGGTTGAAAAGACCAGCGAATACATAGCAGATATTGTTGAACGCGGCTACCATGTAATAGTGGCGCACGGCAATGGCCCGCAGGTGGGCAGAATAGTTATACAGAATGAGGTTGCCTCCGCCTCTACCCCCGCAATGCCGTTTGACGTTTGCGGCGCGATGAGTCAGGGCATGATAGGTTATCACATTCAGCAGGGTCTTTCCAAAGTGCTCAGGCACAGGGGAGTAGATAAGCAGGTCGTAACCGTGGTCACGCAGGTGGTTGTTGATAAGAATGACCCCAAATTCAAGGCTCCTTCCAAGCCGATAGGCCCCTTCTATTCCGAGGAGGAAGCCAAGGCCATAGCCGAGGAAAAGGGCTACACCATGAAAGAGGATGCGGGCCGCGGTTGGAGAAGGGTTGTTGCATCTCCTCTGCCCGTTGAAATAGTAGAGCTTGACGCAGTAAAGGCACTTAATGACGCAGGCTTTGTGGTCGTTACGGTAGGCGGCGGCGGAATACCCGTTGTGCGCAACGATTCGGGCGACCTTGAGGGCGTGGCCGCAGTTATAGACAAGGACCTTGCAAGTGAAAAGCTTGCCCGTGACATGGATGCCGATGCGCTTGTTATACTCACCGCAGTTGAAAAGGTAAGCATAAACTTCAAAAAGCCCGATCAGAAGGATCTTGACACGCTTACCGCCGCACAGGCGCGCCAATATATAAGCGAAGGTCACTTCGCCCCCGGCAGTATGCTGCCCAAAATAGAGGCCGCGCTGAACTTTGTTGAAAGCAAGGCGGGGCGCACAGCCATAATAACCAGCCTTGACAAGGCCGTTGACGCAATAGAGGGCCGCGCAGGCACCACCATAACCGCATAATTACCACAGCAAATATTTTACTCGAACGGAGGATAATACTAATGAGCAAATACGAAAACAGCGTTGGGGTGCTTATCCCCGAAATTCTGCTTCCCAAGGCCGATACGGATATGACCAAATGGGCCGTTGTTGCGTGCGACCAGTTTACTTCTCAGCCCGATTACTGGCAGGAAACCGAAGCCATAGTCGGTGACGCGCCCTCCACGCTCAGGCTGATGCTGCCCGAAATGTACCTTGAAAAGCCCGATGAGGCCGAGCGCATCGCCAACATAAACGCCACCATGAAGCGTTATCTTGACACGGGCGTGCTTGAAAACTTAGGTCAGGGCATAATGTACATCGAGCGCCGCGCCGGTGCAAACGTGCGCCACGGCGTTATAGTCGCGCTTGACCTTGAGTGCTATGATTATTCAAAGGGATCAACCACTCTTATCCGTGCGACGGAGGGTACCATAGTCGAGCGCATACCGCCGCGCCTTCGCATAAGGAAGGATGCTCCCGTTGAGTTGCCGCACATACTCGTGCTTATAGACGACCCCGAGCGCAGCGTTATCGAGCCCATAGGCGAAAGCGTAAGCGATTGCGAAAAGCGTTACGATTTCGATCTTATGCAGAACGGCGGCCACATAAAGGGCTACTTTGTAAAGGATGAAGCGCGTGTAAACGCAATGCTTCGTGCACTTGAAAAGCTTGCAAATCCCGAGGTATTCAGTGAAAAATACGGTACCGATGCACCGAGCCTGTTATTCGCCATGGGCGATGGCAACCATTCCTTCGCAACAGCAAAGGCCAACTGGGAGAACATCAAAAAGACCCTCTCTGACGAGGAAATCGAGAACCATCCCGCACGTTACGCGCTTGTCGAGCTTGAAAACGTACACGATACGGGCATAGAGTTTGAACCCATACACCGCGTTGTATTCGGCGTTGATACCCATAAGGCAGTTGCATACCTGAGCGGCAAACTCAGCGAGCAGAACGGCGAATGTGAGGTACATATTTACGGTTCCAAGGCCGAACGTGATGAGGCAATGGCCGCAAACGAAGGCAAGGGCTGCCACCTGCTGCCGTTTATGATAAAGGAAGGCTACGGCTACTTTATGGTAAGTGAACCCGCCGCTCAGCTTGAGGTCGGCACACTGCAAAACGCACTTGACGTATTTATTAAGGAAACCGAGGGTGCTACCATAGACTATATCCACGGCGAACAGGTCGTTGACGAGCTTGGCCGCAAAGATAACAACATGGGCTTCATACTGCCCAACATGGGCAAGAGCGCATTCTTCAAGACCGTAATATTTGACGGTGCGCTGCCGAGAAAGACCTTCTCCATGGGCGAAGCAAACGAAAAGCGGTACTACCTTGAGTGCCGTAAGATCTCAAAGTAACAAAGTAACATTTTCACCTAACAAAAGCCGACATCGGGGGCGGTAACGGATACCGTCCCCGTCGGTTTATAATCCGCGGTACATAACCAATGGCATCATTTTTCGATTCGATATCGGCCGTTGCGCTGATACTCATGCTTATAGCGACAGGCTATATCTGCGGCAGGCTGAAGCTTATGCGGCCCGAACACAAGGACTTTACAGTAAAGCTGCTTATAAACATATCCGTGCCGTGCATGTGCATACATAATGTTTTTACGGATTTTTCAATCGAACTTATAAGTGAAGCGGGCTCTCTTTTGCTGGTGCCGTTTCTTTTCAATTTGGCCACGATAGCACTGTCCCTTGTGATAGCAAAGCTTATGCGCATTCCCCGCAAACGCTTTGGCGGGTTCGTTGTAATGTGCGCCATGACAAATTCGCTTTTTGTGGGCTACCCCGTATGTACCGAGCTTTTCGGTGCGGAGGGCACACCGTATGTAATGTGCTTTTACATGCTCAATACGTTCTTTTTCTGGGCAGTCGGTTCTACCATGATATACATAAGCGCGGGCGGCAAGGGGCTGACATTCGGCGCGGTCTGCAAAAAGCTGGCATCGCCGCCGCTTATCGCTTTGTTTGCCGCGGTCGCGCTGCTGTTGCTTAGGGTTGAACTGCCAAGCACACTTTTAAGCTTTACGAAGCACATGGGCAACACCGTGACACCGCTTGCGCTCATATACATAGGCTTTTTGATATATGAAACGGGGCTGAAAAATCTAAAGCCCGATGCGGGAATATGGGTGGTGAGCGGCATGCGCTTTATCGTCTCTCCGCTTATAATGCTGTTGATATGCTCTCTTTTCGGCATTATCGGCACGGCGCGAAGCGTTTTTATGATAGAGGCCGCCATGCCCGTTATGACACAATCCGTAATAGTATCCGCTTATGCCAATGCGGATGAAAGGTATAATGCACTGGGCATGGGGTTCACATCCATGCTGTGCCTTGTGGCCATTCCCGTGCTTATGCTGCTTTTTGGCTGAGATTTTTTTGCTTATGGGGGATATATGCTTTCCAAATACGCTGTTAAGCCGCATATTAAGCCGTTTTATGACGTGCTGATGCTTTTGCTCAGGCCCTATCTTTATTTGAAATACCGTTTTCGCGTGCCGCGGGATCTGCCTCAGCTTGAATCGGGGCCGATAATGCTGCTTGGCAGCCACACAGGCAACCTTGATTTTCTTTTTGCGCTGGCAACGGTAAGAAAAAAGCGTTTTCACGCGGTGGTTGCCGCCCATTTTTACCGCAACAAGCGCATTGCGTTTTTATTGAATACACTGCGGTGCATACGCAAGGAGCAGTTCCGTGCGGATGTTGAAAGCATTGCGCGGATGAAAAATGCCGTGGCAAGCGGCGAAAGCCTGCTTATCTACCCCGAGGGCGAGGTAAACGGCACGGGGCGCACCGCAAAAAGCAGCCCGAGCATAGCAAGACTTGCAAAACTGTTGAAGGTACCGCTTTACGCCGCGCGCACACACGGCGGTTACTTCACGCGCCCCAAATGGAACCCCGTGCAAACCAAAGGCAAGGTTGAAATAGAGATAGAGCGCATTGCCACCGCCGAGGAGGTTTCTTCCCTCAGCACGGATGAGCTTTATGCGCGCATAGAAGAAAAAATATACGTTGACGATTACATGTGGCAAAAGGAGCGCATGGTACCGTTCAGCGGCAAATATAAGGCAAAGGGACTTGATAAGCTTATATACCTTTGCCCCAAGTGCGGCCGCGAATTCACAATGCGCACCGACGGCAACGAAATATTCTGTACCGAGTGCGGCAACAGGGGATATATGGACGAATACGGCTTTTTGCACCCAAAAAGTGAAAAGGACAGCATACCCGAGTTTGTTCCCGATTGGGCAGAGCTTCAAAGAGATGCACTGCGGCGCGAAATAGCATCGGCCGATTTTGCGCTTACTGCGCCGTGTAAGCTTCAGTATCATCTAAACACCAATTCCGTGCGACATACGGATGTGGGTCACGGCACTGTAACGCTTACGCACGACACGATAAGCTATATCGGCACGGCGGAAGGTGAGGATATAAGCTACACGTTCTCACTTGAGGGGATACAGAAATTCCCGTTCAATATGGGCAACCAGTTTGATGTTCCCAATATGCGACGCACGATAAGCATACGCCCCGACAATTATCAAATGAATGAAAAATTCGTGCTTGCGCTGCCGCTTATACATGAATATAAACTCGGCCATAATGCATAAAAATAATTCATTCCGTTACTTGACACGCGGCCTTTACAGTGCTACAATGCACAAAACCGTTGAAGAAGAGTAAGTAGCTTTGTACCCTTTTCTTACAGAGAGCCGCGGGCGGTGCAATCGCGGCAGAATAAGGCCAATGCGAATGGACTTCCGAGGGCGAGCGGAAAGGTGCCGTGTGCACCGAGTATGTAAGACGGAGCGTGGACTCTCCGTGATCAAAGGTCGGCGTATGGATGTACGCGCAAAGGTGGGCGCATATTATGCGTCAAGCAGGGTGGCACCGCAGGAATAAGCTAATCAGCTCCTGTCCCGGCATACACGATTACCGTGTTAGCTTAGGGCGGGGGCTTTTGTTTTACGCAAAATTCGCCCATGGGAGGAATACTATGATAAATGCATCCGTTTTACCGCTAAGGCGATGGCGCGGCCGTAGCCGCAAATTTTATTTACATCGCCCGATTGTGGGGGCATAAACATAATTTACTGAAAGGAACGAACCGAAAATGAAGAAAACACTCGCTTTAATGCTTTGCATATTTATGATATCCGCTCTGTTTTTCGGCTGTGCCGACGGAGGAAGCACATCGGACGAAAACACGGTGCATGTAGGCATATGCAATTACGTTGACGATGCATCCCTTGACCAGATTGTCGAAAGCATACGCACACGCCTTGACAAAATAGGCACCGAGCGCGGCATTACATTCAAAATATCATACGATAACTGCAATGCGGATGCCAACCTTATGGCGCAGATAATTTCAAACTTTCAGGCGGATAACGTTGACATAATGGTTGCCGTTGCCACGCCCGTTGCAATGGCAATGCAGGCCGCAACCGAGGACAGCGGCACAAGCGTTGTGTTCGCCGCGGTATCGGACCCCGTGGGCGCGGGACTTGTGGATTCGCTTGAGGTCCCGGGAGGCAATATGACGGGCACGTCCGACTATCTTGATACGGCGGCAATAATGCGGCTTATATTCGCCGCCGACCCCGATGCAAAGCGCATTGCACTGCTCTATGACATAGGGCAGGATTCCTCAACCGCCGCAATAGCCCATGCCAAAGAGTATCTTGACCTAAACGGCATTGCCTACGGCGAATACACGGGCACCACGGTGGACGAAATAATGCTTAGTGTGCAATCCCTTATTGCGGACGGTGCCGATGCCGTGTTCACCCCGACCGACAACACCGTGATGAAGGCGGAGCTGAGCATATACGAAATGCTGTCCGAAGCGGGAATACCGCACTATGCGGGCGCAGATTCGTTTGCACTCAACGGTGCGTTCTTGGGCTACGGCGTTGATTACACCGCCCTTGGCAGTGAAACGGCGGATTTGGTTGCAAGCATAGTGCTTGACGGTGCCGACAGTGCAACGCTTGCCGTAAAGACGTTTGACAACGGCCGTGCCACCGTAAACACGGAAACTTGCGCCGCACTTGGATTTGATTATGATGAAATTGCGGCGGCATTTGCGCCGTACTGCACAAGCGTACAGAGCATAGTCACCGCAGAAAGCTTTGACGAGCTTTCGGACTGATTTTGATATTCGGAGGATAACAATGGGTCCTGATCAGATATTCGCACTGCTGCAAACAACGTTCGAGCTTGGGCTGATATCCGCACTTACGGTGCTTGCGCTGTTTTTAAGCTATTCCATGCTCAACGTATGCGATCTGTCAACGGATGGTTGTTTTACGCTCGGTGCGGTCGTTGGTGCGGCCGTAGCCATAGCGGGGCATCCCTTCCTTTCAATACCTGCGGCAATGCTTGCAGGCGTTGTGTCGGGCTTTATAACGGCCCTTTTGCAAACAAAAATGGGCATAAACAGTCTGCTTTCGGGCATAATAGTCAATACCGCGCTGTATTCGGTAAACATCGCCCTAATGGGTGGGGCAAGCATACTCAACATGAATAAGGCGGAAACGGTTTTTACTCTTGCAAAGGATATGCTTGAGGGAATAGGACTCGGCGGCCAATATAAGCTTATAATTGCAGCAGCGGCGGTGATTATAATTGCCGCAGTGCTCGTGTTTTTCCTTAAAACGCGGCTTGGCCTTGCCATACGCGCCACGGGCGACAACCCCGACATGGTGCGCTCCTCTTCAATAAACCCGACCTTCACCACGATAGTCGGATTGTGCATAGCCAATTCATTCACCGCGCTTTCGGGCTGTCTGCTTGCGCAGTCGCAAAAATCGGTAAATATAGATATAGGCGGCGGCATGGTCACGATAGCGTTGGCTTCGCTTTTGATAGGCAGTGCGTTTTTGGGCAAAAGGAAAATGCCGCTCAGGATACTCGGCATGGTGATAGGTGCGGTCATCTTCAGGCTGGTTTACACCATAGCACTGCGCTTCAACATGCCCGCATTCATGCTGAAGCTGGTTTCAAGCGTGATAGTAATTGCGGCAATATCCATACCCTATTTCAAGCAGCGGCTTCCACTTATCAAGCGCACTCTGTCCGCACGCCAAAGGAGGGGAGCATAACATGCTGAAGCTTAACGGTTTAACCAAGTCCTTCCAAGTCGGCACGGAAACAAAGCATGTGCTCACCGGCGTTGACCTTCACGCGGCAAAGGGCGATTTTATAACCATAATCGGCGCAAACGGCGCGGGCAAATCAACGCTGTTTAACGCCATTGCGGGCAGTTTTATAACGGACGGCGGCACAATAACGCTTGACGGGCGTGACATTACGCTTGAAAGTGAATATAGGCGTGCGCGCAGCATAGGCAGATTGTTTCAGGACCCCATGCGCGGCAGTGCACCCAACATGACGATAGAAGAAAACCTTTACCTTGCATCGGGCAGCGGAAAGTGGTTCGGCCGCATTGCCAAAAAGGACAGGGAGCTTTTCCGCTACAGACTTTCCATGCTTGGCATGGGGCTTGAAAACTCCCTTTCGCAAAGCGTAGGCGCACTGAGCGGCGGCCAAAGGCAGGCATTGACCCTTATTATGGCCACAATAAACCCGCCCAAGCTCCTTTTGCTTGATGAACATACCGCCGCGCTTGACCCAAGTGCCGCGGAGAAGATACTCAGCGTTACCGATTCCATAGTTGCCGAGCACGACCTTACCTGCCTTATGATAACACACAACATGCAATCCGCACTGGAGCACGGCAACCGCACCATAATGATGGACGGTGGCAAAATAGTCATGGATGTTCGCGGCACTGAGCGTGCAAGCCTCAGCGTAGATGCGCTGTTGCAACGCTTCCGCGAAATATCGGGCAAGGCCCTCGACAACGACAGGATGCTACTGATTTAGCCCTTTGCATCGCCAAGTAAGATTTTTAACCCCCCCGAACTGCGGCTATGGATACACGCGGCTCGAGGGCGTTTTATTGTGGGGAAGGCAAGAAAAACAAAGATGCAAAGGTTTTTTGCTCATCCGCAGTGAGACGGGAGGGTTACGGCGGGTTTAGGTGGGATTGACAAGACTAAACCCGCGGTATTCACGTCCTATCGGTCACGGGTTACGCCGTGACAGCTCCCGCCAGAGGGAGGGCCGAGAAAAATTTGGACTGAGCCATGTCAGGGGGTCTATCACCAAAAAATCTGAGGCGGAGCTACCGTGACTTTAAATAATAAATCATACTGAACAGATGAAAAGGGAGAGCCTTCAGCTTTACCCATGTGCTGCTCCTTTCACAAGGCGTAAGTTCCTTTCGTATTGTACTTATCTCACCCGACTATATCAGGTTATTTCCCGAGCATCATTTTTTCATCGCTGCCTGCTCATTTACTAGTATGTAGTGGATGGATTTCCATTACTTTCCAAGTATTCGACAAGCATTACCACACAAGCTGTTGCCGATGGAACCATCTTCAAAAAATCATCCTTATGCTGAATCCCGTTTAAATGTACACGTACATTGCATTTTTCAATATCTTCCCTCTTGATCCAGTATAACTCGTCTCCGTCAGTAATCATTTCATTTGAGTCTGACTTGGGAGATTTTTTATTTGGACTATTTTTTATTTCATCTATTTCGGGTTTTTTCATGGAAGTTCTGGCATAAAACAGCAGTTGCGGCTTTCCGCCCTCAAGCATATCTCTATACGCTGCGATAATTGTAATCTTTTCATCGTATTGAGAGGTAATAAGTCTATTCTCTGCAATCCCGAGTTCATCATTTATTTCTTCTATAATTCCATCTATCAATCCTTCTTTTGTAAAAAAAGATTGGTTATTAAGTGCATATTTTGTTTTCAAGCTGGCACCAATACTATTCCCAAAGGTTTTCTTTCCAATCGAGATATTGCTCTTTCGTTTAACAAATATAATTTCACCGTCGGAGCTTTCTACAAAGCCATTGATTCCTAAATGATTGGACAATAATGAGTTTTTCAGAGGGCGAACCATTGGACCACATTCTAACAGCTTTCGAACTGAAATCCCTTTTTCAAACTCATAATCCATGGCTCTATTTGTTACCAACGAATCATAATAGCTGGTTCGACCTGTAACTACTTTAAATGAGTCGGTGTCATTGTCCCAATACCAATCATCTACCCGAATATTGACGTTGTTATATACTTTTGATGCTGAATGAGCCCTAAAAAGCTCCTCATAATGCTTTACTATGGTAGGCGGTAGCTGATATTCATTATCCGGGTGATCATCAATTTCGATTGTTTTTCCCACTAACCAGGCAACGTGTATAACCGGGAGCGTGATTATAGCCCCATCCACTTTTTTCCAAACCAAATTAGGTTGGTTTTTATATCGGTCCACCAAACTCTGATAATTGTCCGTCAGTTTTCCGGGGTCTTCCGTATGTTTTAGAATTATAGTTCGTAACAGTCTGATAATTGCTACTAACCCACCTTCTAAAACAATGGCAGAAAAAGTAGAAAACTCAATTACGTTGTTAATGTTTTGATCTGATTTTAAGGCAAAAAAGATAATCAATACAGCAATAATGGCAGCCATTGCAATGTACAAAATCTCGCCCTTAGTAATGAACAGCAAAAACTTAATGACTGTTGGTCGTATATGTTCTAACCACCGGCCATTCACTTTTTTCTGCATATACTCATCCCCCTACCCTATTGTGGTTGATAATATGTTCCGGTTTATATGAAGGCATGCATTTTAACCTATGCTTTGATCAGATAGTTCCTGAGAAATTTATTGCACAGAAGTAAAACATGCTTTCAACCCCGAATTCCCATAAATAACATCAAAAGCGCTGTGGCAGCTGCTCCGCCTTCCGGGCCACTGTAAAACCCGACTAAGCCTTCGCTAAAGATACAACCGTCAGGCCTATAGATACATCCGTTTCTATATTCTCCTCTAATCCCACGCGTGTACTTTGTTCTCCACGTTGCAGTCCTTGGAATGGAATCTCTATGACCCAAATAGATGTGACCCCTACTATCGTCATAAGATCCCCTTAAGATATGTATCTCTTTACCAATATCATTAATTTCGCAAGAATAAACCTCCCCGGTTGTAGTTTTATAGGTTCCAATTTTAGTCTTGTTCTCGCCATATCCACGGTAAATAACTCCGTCTTTGCAAACACCAACTTTCCTTTCTGTACCGAATAATCCTTTTTTGTAGATAACAGTAGTCATAATATTCTTTCTCCTTAGATACTCTTTATTAGAGATATTGAATCTGAAGCTTTTTAGTGTAATTCTTATATGCGGTATATGCTTCTTCGTTTTTGCCTGACTCGATCATTTCTACGCAGGGAATAACCAGTTCCGAATAGAGTCGGTCGAAAATCTCTTTTGCATTAGGAAGCGATTTGATCTTCTCTACAATAACGGGCGCGGTATGATAGTATTCGCAGATATCTGCTGTACCGGTCGATGTGGTGCGCATATATCCGTCGCGAAAGTTGCGAAGGACGGTCAACTCGCGGCAGTCGTCGGGCAATCCCTTTGCCTCAACACAGGCAGAAGTGAGATAACATCCGCCCGAATCTTTCTGCTTATAGATCGGACAGTCGGAGTAATCATAATTTCTACAATATTTCCAGTAGATGTCTTCATTGACGTCTTTTCCCGTTTTTCTGCATGCATGGTAGGTATCCCACCAGTAGTAAGGGCAACTCATGTTTTTTCTCCTTTTCATTTGTGCTTTAATAATTGAAACTATTGGGCAAGTTCCTTTTATTTTGATGCCCAGAAGTTTCATGTAACATTATTATGGTCTAGCCGTGTCCGTCACGTTTCACTTATGTCATATTTTGCATCTTTAATGTAATATTTTGTATTTTCAGGGTTATAATACATATAGGACAACAGTGGAATAGTGAAATATGAGAGCTAATACGGTATAGTTGAATGGGATAAGGACAACACAAAAGAAACTAAAACTTCATGAACATTGTAATGCAAGGACAATAGAGGCGCCAAAAACCTTTGATCTTTGATGGGGGGGATTGTGAGGTTGTGTGCCGTGTCTTTTACAATTCCTCAGTTTACTTCACTTACAGCTCCGCCGACACCCCTCACCTCATCACCTCTAACCCCCACCGGAGAGAACTGATTTTTCATTTCACGCCGTTACAACAAAAAAGCCCGAAGCTTTACAGCTTCGGGCTTGGTGTAGACAAATATAATTATTTGACTTCGATGGTTGCGCCGACTTCCTTGAACGCGGCAACGATCTTGTCGCACTCTTCCTTGGGAAGGCCTTCCTTGATGGGCTTGGGAGCGTTGTCTACCAGGTCCTTGGCTTCCTTCAGGCCGAGACCGGTCAGTTCGCGGACGGTCTTGATAACCTTGATCTTTTCGGGGCCGACTTCCTTCAGTATGCAGTCGAACTCGGTCTTTTCTTCAACTTCGGCGGCGGGACCGGCGGCGGGGCCTGCAACGGCAACGGCGGCGGTGGCGGATACGCCAAATTCTTCTTCAAGAGCTTTTACCAGGTCGGCCAGCTCAAGAACGGTCATAGCTTTGATATCAGCAATAAGCTGCTCTTTATTCATTATCTTGTTCCTCCTGTTTTAATTTGGTTTGTACTGTTTTGTTTGATTATTCTGCTGCTTCTGCCGGTGCTTCGGCGGAGCCGCCCTTCTGTTCCAGAATCTGGCCCAGTGCAACGGCCAGCTTGGATACGGGGCTCATCATGCTGCCAAGCAGCCTTGCGATAAGCTGATCCCTGCTGGGCAGATCGGCCAAGGTGTTCATGCCGGCTGCGTCTGTTACTACGCCGTTTATGATACCGCCCTTGATCTCACACTTCTTCAGCTTCTTTACGGTGTCCTTCAGTATGCGTGCGGGTGCAACCGCATCTTCATAACCGAATGCGAAAGCGGAAGGTCCTTTCAGGTAATTGTGGAAACTGTCATCCAGTCCGTTTGCCTGTGCGGCGCGGTTGACTATGTGGTTCTTCAGAACAACGTATTCAACGCCGGCCTTACGCATTTCACTGCGCAGATTGGTCACTTCTTCAACGGTCAGTCCACGGTAGTCAAAAACCACTACGGACTGGGCCTTGTTGAGCTTTTCGCGGATCTCTTCGACCTGCTTAGCCTTTACCTCGATATTTGCGGGGTTTGCCATTGGTTTCACCTCCTTACAAAATAAAAAATCCTTTGCCCAAGACAAAGGATGAAAGCTCGCCAAAATAAAGCTTGCTACTCACCTCGGCAGGGAATTAAGTCTTTTTTAGGTAAGACACCTGCTGTCTTTGGCTTGTATTTGATATCCACGGGGCAGTATACTATACCGCCCCGCGATTGTCAACGGATTTTTGGAAACTTTTCGGCTTTTTTGCCGTGTTTCCCGCCCTGCGCCGTTAGGCTTGGGGCATTAGAACTTCATGCTGTTGAACTTGACGCCGGGGCCCATGGTGGTTGAAAGCACCAGGCTCTTTATGTAGGTACCCTTGGCGGCTGCGGGCTTGGCCTTTATGACCGCATCCATAAGGGTGCTCAGGTTCTCCATCAGCTTATCGGTACCGAAGGATACCTTACCGACGGGAACGTGAACGATAGAGGTCTTGTCAACACGATATTCGACCTTACCGGCTTTGATATCGTTTATGGCCTTTGCCACGTCCATGGTAACGGTGCCGCTCTTGGGGTTAGGCATCAAGCCCTTGGGTCCCAATATACGAGCTATACGGCCAATGGTGCCCATCATGTCCGGAGTAGCTACGCAAACGTCGAATCCAAACCAGTTTTCGGTCTGGATCTTCTTTACCATATCGTCATCGCCAACGAAATCCGCGCCGGCAGCTTCGGCTTCCTTAGCCTTGTCGCCCTTGGCGAAAACCAACACGCGAACGGTCTTGCCGGTACCGTGGGGCAGAACGACCGCACCACGAACCTGCTGGTCTGCGTGACGGGGGTCAACGCCCAGACGGATGGAAGCTTCAACGGTCTCGTCAAACTTGGCCTTTGCGGTGGAAAGTACCGCTTCAATGCCTTCGCGGGGGTCGTAAAGCTTCTGCTTTTCGATCAGCTTTATGCTGTCTTGATACTTTTTGCCATGCTTCATAATCTATTTTCCTTCCTGTGGTAATAACGGCTTATGCCTCCCACATCTCCTTTAGGCTTGTTCAGTCCTCAACCGTGATACCCATGCTGCGCGCAGTACCGGCTACCATGCTCATGGCGGCTTCTATGCTGGCGGCGTTAAGGTCGGGCATCTTGATGGTGGCGATCTCCCTTACCTGATCCTGCGTAAGCTTAGCTACCTTCTGGGTGTTGGGGCGGCCGGAAGCGGACTGCAGGCCGCAAGCCTTCTTTATAAGAACGGCCGCGGGGGGAGTCTTGGTCACAAAGGTGTAGGAACGGTCCTGATACACCGTAATGACTACAGGGATTATCATACCGGCGTCCTTAGCGGTGCGCTCGTTGAACTCCTTACAGAAGCCCATTATGTTCAGCTGATGCTGACCGAGTGCAGGACCTACCGGTGGTGCCGGAGTTGCTTTGCCGGCGGGGATCTGAAGCTTCACAAAGCCTGTGATCTTCTTTGCCATTTGAATTTCCTCCTAAAAATAATGTGGTGCGAGCGGCCTTTCCCGACCCGAAGGCAGGCGGCCTCCCACTTTATGCAATCTCCCATATCGGGGGGCGCATAATCAGCTCAAAGCGCGCAGGGAAGCATTCCCCACGCCCTATATGCCCTTTATCAGAGCTTTTGCACCTGGATGTAATCCAGCTCAACCGGAGTATCGCGGTTGAATATCGAAACGGTAAGCTTGACCTTCTGCCGTTCGGGGTCGAGTGCCTCGACCGTGCCGATGAAGTTTTCAAGCGGCCCGCTTATCACGCGCACGCTTTCGCCGATGCTGAGATCAAGCTCGATGGGAATGTATTCCACGCCAAGCTTTGTAACTTCTTCATCGGTAAGCGGCACGGGCTTACTTCCCGGTCCGACAAAGCCTGTCACGCCGCGGGTGTTACGCACTATGTACCAGGTCTTATCGTTCATGATCATTTTGATCATAACATAACCGGGCAGCGTTTTGCGGGTAACGACCTTGCGTTTGCCGTCCTTCATCTCCACCACTTCTTCGGTGGGATAGCTTACTTCAAGTATCATATCCTGAAGTCCGCGGTTTTCTACCGTTTTTTCAAGATCTTCCTTGACCTTATTTTCATAGCCCGAATAGGTATGGGCAACGTACCACCTGGCTTCTTCGGCCATGATAGCTGCTCCCCCTAAAATCACATCAGGCGCAGACCTTCCGCAAGAGCGGAACTGTCGCTGCCGATGTTACCTGCAACGTTACCGAGAAGGGTGAAGCCTTGACCGAACAGGAAGTCGAGCACACCTATCACGACCGCGAAGAGCACTATGAACGCGAGCACGGTCGCGGTGTACTTGGCAAGATCCTTGGCGGAGGGCCAAGTGACCTTCTTCAGCTCACCGATAACGTCCTTGATATAGCGGCCGAAACGGGCGAACAGGCCGGGCTTCTTTTCCTTTTTATCCTTCTTAGCTACGGTTTTTACATCGTTTGCCATTGATATCCTCCTATCCTGTTGGGGATTACTTGGCTTCCCTATGAATGGTGTGCTTGCGGCAGAAGCGGCAATACTTGGAGAACTCGATCCTGTCGGGGTCGTTCTTCTTGTTCTTGAAGGTGTTGTAGTTGCGCTGCTTACATTCGGTGCAGGCCAAGGTGACTTTAACGCGCATAGTAGTTGTTAGCTCCTCTCAGTTTAAGCCGATATCCCCATCGGGACGGCGGCAAAGTATCCATTCGTTCGGCTGATACCGAACCTAAATAAACCCCCCAATCGGGGGTTGCTTAGATAATTTACCACACCTTGCGCCGCTTGTCAACTCAAAAAAGCCTTTTTTTCAGTATTTCTGCGGCATTGCGCTCCTTGGCCGCACCAAGGCACAATATGTTGTGTAGGGTGCGGACAAGCCTTGTTCGAACAACGCATCAGGCAATGTATTTATATGAGATTGCTCGGAATAAAACAGTTATCCGCATCAATCGGTATGGGTTCCTCGCACATACAGATGATGCCGCCGTTTCCACGATTGAGAGAAGCCTTATCAATCACGCTGTATTTCTTGACTTCTCGGCGGTCGGGCGCGGCACTCTTTTTGATTTCCAACGGATGAATCACGTTGTTTTCCTCAACGAACACATCAATTTCTTTTGCGTTGGAATCACGGAAGTAAGTGATATTTACCTTGGATTTGGCATAAGCGTAGTTCTTTACAAGCTCCATCACCACATAATTCTCGTAGTAATGACTGCTTGCAGCACCGTTGCGGAGCGTATCTGCCGTAAGCCACATGGAAAGGTAAGCACAGAGTCCTGTATCGCAGAAATAGAGTTTCGGCGTCTTGCTAAGTCTTTTCAGTTCATTGTTGGAATAAGGAGCAAGCAGATAGACAATGTGAAGTCCCACAAGCACTTTCAGCCACTCCTTTGCGGTGCTTGGTGCAACATCAGCGGATTCTGCAAGGGTTGAATAGTTGACCTGTTCCGAAACAAGGGACGCACAACCAACGAGGAACTTACGGAAACGAACCGTATCGGTGATGCCGCCTGCTTCCGTTACATCGCGCATGAGATAAGTGTCAATGTAGGAATTGAAATACTCCTGCCGAAGCTCATCATCAACGCCTTGCACCTGTGGCATACCGCCCTCCCAAATGTGGTTGAATACCTGCACCACATCGTTTTTCGGAAGTTTTCTTTGTCTTGCCTGCAAGGTTGC
>CAZTFU010000012.1:0-50020 GCA_964612925.1 uncultured Clostridium sp.
CAACGTGGGCATAGTGACGGGTTTCCGTCTCGTATTCGACGTGCGCGGTGTTTATCGTTATTCCGCGGGCCTTCTCTTCGGGAGCCTTGTCGATTTCGTCATACTTCATTGCTGCTGCACGGCCGTCCTGACTCAGGGTCATGGTGATCGCTGCGGTCAGCGTGGTCTTGCCGTGGTCAACGTGGCCTATCGTGCCGATGTTTACGTGCGGCTTAGTGCGTTCGAATTTTGCCTTTGCCATTGAGAAACAATCCTCCTAAAATTTTTCGGTTGTACTTTCCCGCACACTTACGGGATTTGGTGGAGCGGGTGATGGGAATCGAACCCACATTATCGGCTTGGGAAGCCGACGCTCTGCCACTGAGCTACACCCGCAAAGCGCAGCGCGACTATATTATGAATCCAATAATACAGCACTACTATTCTAATATAACCACTGCGTTTTGTCAATGTAGAAAAATGCCCCTAACAAGACGTTTTTTTGATGTTGCGCGCTACGCACACGCCCGTTACGCTCGCCTGCATCAATCCGCGCGTAATGCCCGCGCCGTCTCCTATTGCATAAAGGCCGTTTATGCTTGTTTCAAAGCGGCTGTCCACGTTCACTTTGCTTGAATAGAACTTGACCTCAACGCCGTAAAGCAAAGTGTTGCGGCTGTAAAGTCCCGGCGCAAGCTTATCAAATGCACGCAGTGCCTCTATTATGCTTGTCAGATGCCTGTGCGGCAACACAAAGGAAAGATCCCCCGGCACGGCGGTTTTAAGCGTGGGGCGAGTGGTGGACTTCGCAAGGCGGCTTTCATCCGTTCTTCTGCCAAGCAGCAAATCACCGAGCCGCTGCACCATTACGCCGCCGCCCGTGAGCATGTTGCCAAGCTGAGCAATGTAATTGCCGTAGCGTATGGGCTCACCGAAGGGCTTTGTAAAGTGCGTGCTTACAAGCATGGCAAAGTTTGTGTTTTCCGTGCGCAATGAAGCATCATTATAGCTGTGGCCGTTGACAACGGCGATGCCGCCTTCATAATGTTCCTCGCTTACAAGGCCGCCCGGGTTCATGCAGAACGTGCGCACCTTGTTTTCAAAGGTATCGGCATAGTAAACCAGCTTTGCTTCATAAAGGGGCTTTGTAAGGTGATCCATTACGGAATTGGGAACCTCAACGCGCACGCCTATGTCAACCTCGTTATTGCTCATACCTATGTCAAGGCGATTGCCCTCATCCTGCAACCATTGTGCGCCGCCGCGACCGGGTGCCGCAACAACATTCGGTGCGAATGCTTCATATATTTGACCGTTCTTCTTATATGTTATTCCCTGTACGCGGCCGTTTTCCACAAGAATCTTTTCCGCCGTTGCACCGCCGAGGAACGTAAAGCCGTTAAATTGGCAAAGTGCATCATACATATTGCCAAGCACAACCGCGCTGTATTCCGTGCCCATGTGCCTTACGGGGCAGCGTACAAGGTGTATGTTGTGGCGGCTTGCCTCATATGCGATCTCCGCAACGCGCGGGTCATTGCGACCGTGCACGGTATCGGGCGCGCCAAAGCTTACATATATATCATCGGCGTAGTTTATAAGCTCCTGCGCCTTATCCTCACCTATATATTTTGTTATGTGGCCGCCCACCTCGTGAGAAAGGCTCAGCTTGCCGTCCGAAAACGCGCCTGCACCTGCCCAACCGCTCATTATCGCGCAGGGATTGCAGTGTACGCAATGCCCAAGCTGCCTTGCGGGGCAGTTGCGTTCCTTAATGCCCTTGCCGCTGTCTATCAGCAGTACCTTCAGATCGTCATCAAGCTTAAAAAGCTCCAGTGCGGTGAATATTCCCGCAGGGCCCGCGCCGACTATTATCACATCATATTCGTTTGCCATAGGCTTCCATTCCCTCCTGTTATAGGCAATAACTTGCTCGTATCAGTGATATAAGCTGTGCTTTTAGCGGTATTGGTTTAATCATTATTGCTTATATCACCCGACTATGATATACTACATTCTCGGTGATGTCAAAGGGTTTTATGCAAAAAGACATCATAAATAATAAATTGCGGAGGGACTGCCATGAGCGCAACCATTTCCCGGGGAATAAAGGCCCCGATAGTCCGTAAGGGGGACGACATTGTTTCAATAGCCGTGGAAAGCGTGCTTGCTGCGGCAAAGGAGGATGGCTTTGCCATAGGAGAAAGGGATGTTATATGCGTTACGGAATCCGTAGTGGCGCGTGCGGACGGCAACTTTGCCTCCGTTGATGATATAGCGGCGGATGTTCGTGCAAAGTTTCCGTCGGGTCATGTGGGCGTGGTTTTCCCGATTCAGAGCCGCAACCGCTTTGCAATATGCTTAAAGGGTATTGCCCGCGGCGCAAAGAAGGTCACGGTACAGCTTTCCTACCCGAGCGATGAGGTGGGCAACCATCTTGTTGATCTTGATAAGCTTGACGAGAGCGGCGTTGACCCGTGGCGCGACGTGTTGAGCGTGGAGGATTTTCATAAGCACTTTGGCAAGCCCTGTCACCCGTTCACGGGCATGGATTATGTTCAATATTATACCGACATAATAGAAAGCGAAGGCGCACAGGCCGAGGTGATATTTGCAAATTCGGCAGCCGCAATAGTTAAATATACAAAGGATGTGCTTGCCGCGGACATACACACCCGCGAACGCACGGCAAGGATAATAAAGCGCGCGGGCGGCGAAAACGTATATAAGCTCAGCGATATTCTGTCCACGCCCGTAAACGGTTCGGGTTATAACCCCGAATACGGTCTGCTCGGTTCAAACCGCGCAACCGATGACGATATTAAGCTTTTCCCCAAGAATGCACAGGCCGTTGCGGATGGCATACAGCAACTTATGCTTGAGCGCACGGGCGTAAAGGTTGAGGCGATGGTCTACGGTGACGGCGCGTTCAAGGATCCCGTCGGCAAGATATGGGAACTTGCGGACCCCGTGGTATCGCCCGGGTACACATCGGGTCTTAACGGTCTGCCAAACGAGCTGAAGCTTAAATACCTTGCGGACAACGATCTCAAACACCTTAGCGGTAAGGCACTCGAGGATGCCGTGCGTGAGGCGATTCGCAAAAAAAGCCGCGAGGATAACCGCGGTGTTATGGCATCCATGGGCACAACGCCGCGCCGCCTTACCGACCTTATAGGTTCGCTGTGCGACCTTACAAGCGGCAGCGGCGACAAGGGCACGCCTATAATACTTGTGCAGGGCTATTTCAAAAACTATGCGGACTGAGTAGAACAGAATAAACGTAAAAAAGCGGTCATATGGCCGCTTTTATTTTACTTTTTCAATATCCCGCGGCACTCCGCAATGGCTGCCGCCTCCACATGCTCGTCCGTACAGCGTTTAACAAAGAAATTTCCGTGCCTGAAATCGGAATATTGAAAGTATACGTCCTGCGAATACAGCGTTTCGAACAGGCGATTTTCTTCGTATTTGTGCGTGTATATTCTATCGCCGTATGCCGCGCGCAGGTATGGATATGTGGTGTACATCCGAATGTCAACGCGGCTGTCAAGGCTCTTGAGCAGCATCGGGAATGTGCCAGAGCACCCCGACTCAACGACTGTTATGTGCTTTTCACTTATTCGGCTGAGCATGGCGGCAAGGCTTTCCTCCGCATTTGGGTAACGCTTCAGCACCGTGCGAATGTCGGGCAATACTTGGCGGCAGAAGGAATCGTAGCTGCGGCAATTGCCATGTTCCAAAGCCCTGATTATGCAGGCGCGCACCTCGTCATCAGCATTTTTTTGATTTGTCAGTGCTTCAAATGACCTTCTTCCGATAAGCCACGGGTGAATGCGCTCTCTGTTCGCCGCTCTGTAGCGGATATAGGGCAAAAGTGTATCGCGAAGCAAAAATATGTAAGCCGTGCCCTCGTCATAGCCTATCCATTCGCAAAAACGCTTGATATTGTCAAGAAAGGTATCATTTAAGACGGATGCGTTTCCCTCTGCGCAAAGAATAAGACCGTCTATTGCACAAGTGAGCTCCTCCTCATCGCGGGAATAGGTCACGTCATTTTCGGTTATCGGCTTGTGAATGACGGGGAATGGCTTAACACCGTTTGCGGCAAGATAGCCCCTCAGCCGTGAAACGCCGCCGCATGTTTCTTCAAGCCTGTGACTGAGCTGTGTATATCCCTCGTCCTCAAGATCGTCAAGCATCTTCAAAAGCTGTTTCGCCGTATAGACGGAGGTTTCGCTTGCGGGAGCGGAGTACAGCTTGTTGAGCTGATCGGCATAATAATCAAGGCTGAAAGAAATAAATCCCATTTTATTGCTCCATATTCAACACATCACAGCTTTATTTCCGTCCACTTGCCGCGGTTAAAGCGAATGTAATTCAGCGTAAGGCGGGTGCATTGATCGACAAGAAAACCGATCCATGCGCCGTAAACGCCAATGCCGAGCGGATAGCAAAGCAGATACGACAGTCCCACGCGGAACGTGCCTATGCTTATAAAGCTGGTCACCGTAACAAAGTGCATGTCACCCGCACCCCTTAAACAGCCCGAAATGACCACTTGGCTTGTTTGTATCATGCAGACAGCCGCAACGAAATAGCACAGCTTTGAACCAAGCCGCAGTACTTCCGCATCGGTGGAGAAAAGGCCGTAAAGCTGCCTGTTGAACACCACAAGCAGAAGTGAAAGCATAAAGCCTATCACCATTGAACATCGTTGGCCTATTTTACCGTATATGGTTGAAAGGTCGGGGCGCTTCATGCCGAGTCCCTGCCCGACAAGGCTTGTCGATGCCGTGCCAAGGCCGTCCGCAAACGAGAATATCAGTTGGCTTAGGCTCATACTGACTTGGTGCGTTGCAAACTGAATCGTGCCAAGACGGGCAATTATGCTTGAAAATGCAAACAATCCGCCGCGAAGTGCAATGCGCTCGCCAAGGGCACCCATTGCAACTTTTGAAACGCTCCCCATAGTCGATTTGTCAAATGTCCATTTGCCGCCGTCAACAAGGCTTAATTCGCCCTTGTGCGGGTGAACAACGCTGTAAAGCGCCATAAGGAACGCAATGAAGTTGCCTATTGCCGTTGCAATGGCGGCACCCACAACGCCCAGCTTAGGAAAGCCGAAATTGCCGTTTATAAGGAAATAATTGAAAACTATGTTTACAAGGTTGGCCGTTACGTTTGAACGCATGGCGACCTTTGTGTTGCCGCAACCGCGCTGTGCGGCATTTATTGTCATGCCGATGCAGGAGAAGAATTGCCCGCTCATTATTATTTTGAAATAAGCTACAGAATCGGCAATGTATTCACTTTGCGCACCCGCAAGGCGCATTATGGGTTCCGTAAGGAACCACGAAAGTGCGACCATTATAAGCCCAAGCACCAAATTGACAAGCAGCGATTGCTTGAGCGTCCTTGATGCGCCTATCATGTCACCCTCGCCACGCCTGCGCGCAACGACGGCCGTAACGCCCATGTTTAGTGAAAGTATGCCCACCATCATAAGCATACGCGGCTGACCCGTTACGCCGACTGCGGATATCGCCTTTGGCCCAAGGGAACTGACCATCATGGTGTCAACGCTTGAAACAAGCGCGACAAGCACACTTTCAACGGCACTTGGCCACGCTATTGAAAGACAGCGGCCGTATGCTTCTTTAGCCGAAGGAAGCTCCCCCCTGATAAGGGAAGGAGCAACCATCTCTTTTGGCGAAAATATTTTTTGCAGTATGTCGCCCATATCAGTTGTTCATCTTTATGGCGTTCCACGCATCGTTGAACACGCCTATGAATTCGCCAAGGTCATGGAATACCGTGCAGCGTTCAAGCGTTTCATCACTCGGATTATAGGTTTCGTTTTCGGTAAAATACACGTCCAGCCTATCCATAGCCGCCCGATTGGGTGTGGAGTAGTAAATATACTCGGTATTGCGTGCGGCTATTGCACCGTCGTTCAGGAAGTTTATGAATGCATGCGCCGCTTCAAGGTTCTTTGCGGTCTTGGGTATGACAACGTTGTCAAACCACACGTTGCTGCCCTCCTCGGGCACGACGAATGCAAGATCCTCATTTTCGTCCATGCAGGCGAATGCATCACCCGAATACATAACGGCCATTGCCGCCTTTCCGTTTATCATGGATGCGCGCATATTGTCCGTGCCAAAGCCCTTTCTCAGCGGCTTTTGCGCAATGAGCAGGTCACGCGCCTCGGCTACCTGCGCCTCATCACGGGTATTGAGGTCATAACCCAAGTATTTGAGCGTTATACCGATGGTGTCGCGCACGCTGTCATACATCCAAATCTGGCCCGCATACTTTTCATCCCAAAGTGCGCCCCAGCTTGTAATGGGTTCTTCAACAATGGTGGTGTTGTAGAGTATGCCAACGGTGCCCCACATATAGGGCAGTGAATACTTGTTGCCGGGATCAAATGTATCCGTTATTTCGTACATTTTATCCATTATGTTTGCGGCATTGGGTATTTTGTCCATGTCAAGCTCAGTGAGCATATCGTTTGCGATAAGCTGTTCTATTATATATTCGCTCGGCATGCACAAATCGTATACGCAATCGGAGGATTTAAGCTTTATAAGCATTTCCTCGTTGCTTGTCATCTCGACGTAGTTTATTTTTACGCCGGTTTCTTCTTCGAATATGGTTATAAGCTCGGGATCTATATATTCACCCCATGTGAGAATATTAAGCTCTCCGCCGATATATTCATACTGATCGCCGTCGGCAAATATCTCCTCGTCACCGACGTTTGCGGAACCGTTATCACCACTGCATGCGGCAAGGGCAAAAAGCATGGAAAGCGCAAGCGCAAGGCAAAGCAGTTTTTTCATGTTGATCATCCTTTCATCTTAACCTTTTTGTTTTGTATCTCATCCTCGCGCTCCTTGCTTATGCGCCTTAAATTGACCACAAGCAAAAGCGTTACGAGGGGAATGAAGATTATGGTTGCAAGCGCGGGGTTTACACCCTTTGCGCCGCGCGCCGCGGAATACATATAAACCGAAAGCGTACTCCTCAGGTCGGAAACGAAGTAGCTTACCACAAAGTCGTCAAGCGACATTGTAAGCGCCATTATGAATCCGCTTGTGATGCCGGGCATTATATCGGGTATAACAACACGGAAAAGCGCCTGCGTTGGGGAACAGCCAAGGTCAAGCGCGGCCTCATAAAGCATGGAAGAGCTTTGCTTCAGCCTTGGCATTACCGAGAATATGACATACGGTATGCTGAATGATATGTGCGCTATCAAAAGCTTTAGCACGTCATTCATGCGGCCCATGCCCATATTTGCAAGTATTCCGTTTATGAATGCAAAAAGCATCATGAACGTTATGCCCGTTACAAGGTCGGGGTTCACCATGGGAAGCTGGGATATGTTCAAAATAAGGCTTTTTGGCCGCTTCTTCATGGAATTTATGCCTATTGCGGCAAACGTGCCAATAACGGTTGCGACAACGCTTGTTATAAGCGCAATCTCAAGCGTGAGAAGAAGGGCACTTCCCGCCTCACCCGAAAAAACATGGGTGTAGTTTTCAAGCGTAAAGCCGTTCCAACGGCCAAGGTTGGCATATGATATGCGCCTGCCGGTGGAGAAATCGTTGAACGAAAAAACGATAAGGTAAATTATGGGCAAATACAGGAAAAGCAACATTGCCGCAAGGTAAACATATTTTAAGGAGCCCTTTATTTTCTTCACAGCAAATTGCTCCCTTCCTCATGGTCTTTGTCAAATCGGTTCATTATGGCCGTGCTTACGAACACGCATATCAGCAGTATTATCGCAAGCGTACTGCCAACGGAATAATCCGGGCTGCCCGCACTGCCGGCGGCCTGCTTGAACGCCATTTCAATCTCGTTGCCGTACAGGTTATAGTTGCCGTTGCCTATAAGCGCGGGCACGGTGAAAGCGGTTATCGCGGGAATGAACACCATCGTTATGCCCGAAACTATGCCCGGCACGGAAAGCGGCAGTACCACCTTGAAAAACGTCATGCGGCCGTTTGCACCGAGATCGTGAGAGGCTTCTATAAGACTTCTGTCTATCTTTGTAAGCGAATTGTAAAGCGGCATTACCATAAACGGTATGAAGTTATATACAAGCACCATCATTACCGCGCCCACACTGCCCGTAAGCGTTTTATCCGTCCACCCGAAAAGATTGGGTATCGCATATTCGAGTATGGCCTGCCATGCGTATGTTCTAAGCACAAAGTTCATCCACATCGGCACGAAGAACAGCACCGATATGAACCCCGCAACCGATTTTCGCATGTTCGAAAGAATATACGCTATCGGGTAGCCGAGCAGCAAACAGAAAACGGTTGTGCCCGCGGCTATTTCAATGCTCAGCCAAAGCACGCGCCATTTTGCTATATCCGTAAGCGTTGCCCATGCCTTTGCAAAGCTGAAACTGCCGTTCACATTAAATGCATAATAGAATATGAACAGCATGGGCACCGCAATAAACAGCACCATCCAAACTATGTACGGATAGGCGAATACCTTGCGCTTCATTCGTCCTTATCCTCCAACTCGGCATCCATTTCCGCCTCAAGAAGTTCATCGGCCGTGGTAAAGTCAAGCTCTTCGGGCCTTACGCTCTTGTGCATTATGTGTATGGCATCGGGCAGGATAACTATTCCCACTCGGCTGCCGGGGGCGACATAATCGGTTGAATGTATTGTCAAATCAACATCGCCGCATTCAACATGGAATTCATAATGTACGCCCATGAACAACACGCTCTTCACCGTGCCGTGCAGGTGTGCGGCCTCATCATCGTGCGCTATCATGTCAATATCCTCGGGGCGAACGACCACGTCCACGGATTCGTTGTGTGCAAAGCCGCTGTCCACACATTCAAAGTCCCTGCCCATGAAATTGACAAGTAGGTCGCGCTTCATAATGCCGGGCAGTATGTTGCTTTCACCGATGAACTTCGCAACGAATACGTTCTTGGGTTCATTATAAATATCGGTAGGTGTGCCTATCTGCTGTATCTGCCCCTCGTTCATAACGACAATTGTGTCGCTCATGGTGAGCGCTTCCTCTTGGTCGTGCGTTACAAATATAAACGTTATGCCAAGGCGTTGTTGCATCTTTTTAAGCTCGATCTGCATACCCTTGCGCAGTTTCAGGTCAAGCGCGCCGAGCGGTTCGTCAAGCAAAAGCACCTGCGGCCTGTTCACAAGTGCGCGGGCAATGGCAACGCGCTGCTGCTGGCCGCCGCTCAACTGGTCGATATACCTTTTGCCGTAGCCTTTCAAATTGACAAGCTCCAGCATCTCGTTGACGCGGGAATCTATCTCAGCGGCGGGCAGTTTCTGTATTTTCAGGCCGAATGCCACGTTATCGTACACGTTAAGGTGCGGGAACAGCGCATACTTTTGAAAAACGGTATTTACCCTGCGCTTATACGGCGGCACGGCGGAAACATCCTTGCCGTCTATCAATATGCGGCCTTCGGTGGGCATTGTAAAGCCCGCTATAAGGCGAAGCATAGTGGTCTTGCCGCAGCCCGACGGGCCGAGCAGGGTCAAAAACTCACCGTCCCTTATATAAAGGTTGATATTTTTAAGCGCGTCATCCTCGCCGTAGGTTTTGCGGATATCTACAAGATCAATAAGGTGCTTGGACATTTTACTATACTCTCCTGCTTAATTTATATTAAAAGCTTGGCGGGGTGGATACCCACAGCACCATGGCTTCGCGCTTGCTTTCGTTTTCTATATAATGCACGGCATTGGGCTTGAAGCAAAAGCTGCATCCTTTGCGAACCTTAAAGCTGTTCTGCCCTATGTGCAGTACTATGCTGCCGCTCATGACATAGCCGAATTCCTCACCCTCGTGAGGATCCTCCTCCATGGTTTTGCCGCCGCTTGGTAGCGTTACCAATATGGGCTCAAGCTGATTCTTCTGAGCATTGGGAATAAGCCAGCATATGGAATGCGTGGCATCTTCCTTGACGAATACGTCATCGGGGCCGAAAACCACCTTTTCGTTAACATCCCCCTCGCTGAAGAAATCCGCAAGGGTAAGGCCGAGCGCTTCCAGTATGTCCGTAAGGGTAGCTATGGACGGGGAAGTCAGGTCCCTTTCAAGCTGGGATATAAAGCCCTTTGAAAGTTCTACCCGCGCGGCAAGTTCCTCCTGCGTAAGGCCGAGCGTTATGCGCCGCCTGCGTATTTTTTCCCCTATTTGCAGCATGTTTTCACCTCCCGTATCCGGCAAATAGACATTGTAAACCTAAAGTTTAGAAACCCTAAACCGCCGCACATATTAAACCATGTATTGCGAAGAATGTCAATATAGTATTCATAAACTTTTGGTTTAGAAATATGCTTTGTGTGAGCGGTGATTGTTCGGTGCCGTCTTAACGCGGTCTTTACAAAGTGGACAAAGGCCGAAAAGCGGTGTATAATACCCAAAAATCCAAGTCGGAAGGGGCGTTGATGCGGTATGAAGATCGTTATTGTCGGAGACGGTAAAGTGGGCTACGCGCTTACCAAATCGCTTTCGGAAGAGGGACACGATGTTGTGGTGATAGACAACAACCGAAAGATACTTCTCTCCTCGCAGGAGGAGCTGGATGTGGCCGTGGTTGACGGCAACGGTGCAAGCGTTGAGGTGCAGAGGGAAGCGGGCGTTGCATCGGCGGATTTGCTTATCGCCGCAACCAATATGGACGAAACGAACCTACTGTGCTGCATGGTGGCAAAAAAGCTTGGGTGCAAGCACACGATCGCTCGCGTAAGGAATCCCGAATACGATCAGCAGATACGTTTTATGCGTGACGAGCTTGGCCTTTCGATGGTAATAAACCCCGAAAAGGCCGCCGCACTTGAGATATTCCGCCTGTTGCAGTTCCCGACATTTCTTAAAAGGGATTCGTTTGCCCGCGGCAGTGCGGAACTTGTGGAGCTGAAACTTAAAGAGGATAACCCGCTTGTGGGAAAGCCGTTACAGCAATTCCGCATGATAGCGGATGTAAATGCGCTTGCGTGCGCGGTGGAACGTGACGGGGGCATATACATACCCAAGGGCGATTTTATACTGCGCGCCGGTGATAAGGTCACCATTGCGGCGGATGCGGCCGACCTTGTCAGGCTTATAAAGAATCTGAAGGTATATTCGCCAAAGGCACAGCATGTTATGATAATCGGCGGCAGCCGCACGGCCACATATCTTGCACAGCGGCTTATCCGAAGCAAGATACGCCTGACGATAATAGAGCAGGACGAAAAGCGGTGCATGGATTTAAGTGAGGCACTGCCGCAGGCGACCGTTATACACGGCAACGGCACGGACAAAAAACTGCTTTTAAGCGAGGGCATTGCCGCAACGGATGCGGTGGTAACGCTTACGGGCATTGATGAAGAAAACCTTATTGTGTCCATGTTTGCAAACTATGTCGGCGTACCCAAGAGCATAACCAAAATAAACCGCACCGAATATAACCCGATATTCGAAAGCATGGGCATAGACAGCATAGTCAGCCCAAAATTGCTTACCGCAAACGAAATAACGCGATATGTTCGCGCCATGGAAGATACCACGGGCGGCAGTGTTATAACGCTGAGCAGAATAGTTGACGGCAAGGCGGAGGCACTGGAATTCTCCGTAAAGGGCGAAGGCGGATTCATCGATAAGCCGCTTTATAAGCTGAAGCTGAAAAAGAACATCCTCATAGCGGCCATAATAAGGGCGAGAAGGGTGATAATCCCATCGGGTTCCGACGTTATGCAAAAGGGTGACACCGTGATAATCGTTACCGAGGCGGACAGGGCCATACACGATTTGAAGGATATATTTGAAGGCGAAGTATGAACATAAAGGCTGTCGGATTTTATATAGGAAACGTGCTCAGACTGCTTGCCGTAATGATGCTGCCGCCGCTGCTTATAGCCTTTTTCGGCAAGGAGCAGGGCACAGTGAGCGCGTTTGCACTCAGCATGGGCATAACGCTTGCGGTAGGACTGCTTCTTTTGCTTATAAAGCGTCCCGGCACGGGCGGAGTAAGACCTGCGGAGGGCTTTGTTACGGTTTCACTGAGCTGGATACTCATATCCCTGTTCGGTTGTCTGCCGTTTTATATAAGCGGCTATATTCCCCGCTTTATAGATTGCGTGTTTGAAACCGTGTCGGGCTTTACCACCACGGGAGCCACAATACTTTCAAATGTTGAGGCACTGCCGAACAGCCTGCTTTACTGGCGCTCGTTCACACATTGGATAGGCGGCATGGGCGTGCTTGTATTCATGCTGGCGATAGTGCCGCTTGCAAAGGGCAACGGCGAAAGCATGCACCTTCTTCGTGCGGAAAGTCCGGGCCCCGATGTGGGCAAGCTTACCGCCAAAATGCGGGACAGTACGCGCGCATTGTATTTTATTTATATTGTAATGACGTTGATACTGTTCATACTTCTGCTTGCGGGCGGCATGCCGCTTTTTGACAGCGTGGTGAACACGTTTGCTACGGCGGGCACGGGCGGCTTTGCGATAAAGAATGCAAGCATTGCCGCATATCCGAGCCATTATCTGCAAACGGTGCTTGCGGTCGGCATGATGGTTTTCGGCATAAACTTTAACGTGTTCTATTTTATTATAATAGGAAAGGGACTTCAGGCCGTAAAGGGCGAGGAGTTTCGCGCATACATCGGCATAATAGCCGCAAGCACGCTTATGATTGCCATAAATATATTGCCAGAGTACGGCACGTTTTATGAATCGCTGCACCAGAGCTTTTTCCAAGTGTCAAGCGTTATAACCACAACGGGCTTTGCAACGGCGGATTTTGACAAATGGCCCGAGTTTTCGCGGCTGATACTTGTGGGCCTTATGGTGATAGGCGCGTGTGCGGGCTCTACGGGCGGCGGAATAAAGGTGGCGCGCGTAATTATGCTGCTGAAGGAGCTGAAGGCCGAAATAATGCGCGCCGTGCGGCCAAGGCGTGTGGAAACGGTGTGCATAGACGGCAAACGCATTGATGCATCCGTCATGCGCAACACATATGGTTTTATGTCCGCATATATTGTGATAAGCGCCGTGTCCATGCTTATAGTGGCGCTTGATAATTTTGACTTTACCACTACCGTTACGGGCGTTCTGACCTGCATGGGGAACGTGGGCCCGGGGCTTTCCATGGTGGGCCCCACGGGCAACTTCGGCGCATTTTCGGATATAAGCAAAATTGTGCTTTCGCTTGACATGCTTTTCGGCAGGCTTGAAATATTCCCGCTTATACTCGTGTTCAGCCCAAAGGTATGGCGCAGGCGTGCATAAACATTTAAGCAAAAAAGTGCTTTACAAAACACGGCCTATGCAGTATAATACATCTTGCGCACTGAGAAGCGCAGGAATGGGGCTTTAGCGAAGTTGGCTATCGCGCTACACTGGCAGTGTAGAGATCACCGGTTCGAATCCGGTAAGCTCCACCAGAACCGGACATCGATTTTGATACAATGACTATCACGATCGGTGTCCGTTTTTTGCAAAGCCCCTTGATTTGCAAGGCTTTTTCGATACTTTTAACGATAACAGGCTCTATGACAGTTCAGAAATGATTTCCATAGAGCCCTGTTTAAATTTTGCAGAGATACCCTTTAACGAAGGAGCCTGAAAGGGTGTGCATTATTAAATTATTCCTCGACTTATCACTGTCCTTATCTCGTGCAAACGGATTGACAAACGAACAATTTAATGGTAATATATTAATGGTCCTTGTTTGTTTTATCGATACGCTTGTCTGCTCTGTAAACCAAACGAGAAATCTGACGGGCAATAGCAGCACGGTCATTCGTGTCAGCTTTGACGGATTTTGCCGTTACCTTGCGGTCAGCGAAGATACTGTGAATGGATGCAAATTCAATGCTGTTTTTCTTGGCAACATTGAAGATGATTTTGGCACAAGTGAGCTCACAGCCGTTGTCGATAATCATATTTGTCAATTCGCGGGGCTTCATACCGAGATGGGTGCAAGCCAGTCTCGCCATAGCCTCGGCAGGACGCTCGCTGAGAAGAGCAATTTCACGAAGAATGGTTGCCTTCTTTTCTGCCAGCCCTCTTGCCCGCTTGGCCTTGAGTATTTTGGTGAGCTCCATGACAGTTTCGCGTTCGACATGAAGCCGCTCAGGATTATATGTATCATCGGCGATGATATTCTCGTAGGTATATGCGTTTTCTGTCGCAACGTCGGAACCTTCAATCGTACTGTTAAGCGATACGATCTTGAAGTCGTGAGGAAGCTTTTTAAAGCAATTATTTACTATGCTATTACAGATGGTATAACAGTAATTCTTCTGCTTCTCGATAGGTTGGCGCAGAACGAGATCGAGCTTATCGATGATTCTGAGGACACAGTCGTTTTTAATCTCGTCTCTCGTGGTAACACCGCAGAGCTCAAGCACATCGATTTTCTTGGAGTTGCCGGGAAGAATTTCGCCTTCGGCATTCCTGCCACTGGTCTTGGAAAGAAGAGCGAAGTGGCAGAACTCCATCAGTGCGAGCCAGAATTCGGTGTAGAGATGCTGGTTTTTCATCAGAGCAGCCTTGGTGGTAATACCATTCTCGTGGATGGTGTTGAGAACGTTTACGAAAGCAGTGCAAGTAGCCTTTTTCATGAGTAGAATCTCCTTTTGGTTTGTATTGAGGGAGGAGTCGCAAACACGATAGGCTTGCTTGTCCTGACCTCTGATGGAATTATCTCAAACAAAAAAGGAAACTATTGGGGACGGGATAAGGGAAAAATAAAAGAAAAAACGGGATAATTTGATGGAATGTGAATAACGGAGGTAGTTGTATGGGTACTTGGGTGATATCCGATGGTTGTACAATAGATGAACACTCAATTGAGCACAATGTTCTTAATGGGGGTAAATCTATCCATTTACGTCCGAAATGTTGGGCTTTACTTATAGCCCTATTAGACGCAAGAAAGCATAATAGAATCCTCTCTTTCGAAAATATAGGGGAGGTTTTATGGCCGAACGATGGCGGATGGGATGAGGGAAGAAAGGACTCACTGAAGAAAGTGTTGGACGAAATCAAAAGCGCAATCGGATCCGACTCAATCGGCAACACCTATGGAACGGGGTATTTTCTGGCATATAACATAAAAGAAGTAGTTACTTCACACATAGACAGAAACGAGTATTATGAAAAGCTGTGGCTAAATCACCACAAAGGCACTGTAAGAGACCATGTTGCGACAGGCAACGTCCGAGAGCTTGTTGACTTTTTTGTTTTGCCCTCAATTACCGCACAAAACGGGAGCACTATTGAGTCTCCTTTTTCGGGCGCGCACTTCTCAAAATTCTTAATGGCCGGTTCCGGGTTTGGAAAATCAACTTTGCTTGACATTCTGTTGCTCTGTAATGTGGTAGATGAACTTGTGGATTCGGAATCTCAAGCTTTAAGCATAAATTCTAAGGCTAAAATCCAAGAATATCGCAGACTGAGAGAATCCTTATTCGGTGTATCTGATGTGCGAATGTTTCCGGTCTTTATTCATTCAGACAGGGCGAACACGAAAACATATTCATCGGTACTTGAACTTGCGGAGGCTAACGAGACAGATTGTTTCGAATCAATGGTGGAAGAGGCTCATCATACCGGACTTTGCTTTTTTTGATAGATTCCATTGATGAAGTCGAATCTGATAATCTTGTTTATTATCTGGAATCAATCAAAAAAATGCTTTCGGATTATCCGAAAGCCAATGTAGTATTTGCCAGTCGATTTTTAGGGAAGAAATCGTTGCCGTTTGAATATGATTTGCTGCATATTAAGGAGTTAAGCATAGATGCTATAAAAAGAATAACCTTTTCTATGCTTTCCGAAGGCGAAGCAAACAAAGTGCTTGAGAGGCTTAGTAATAACCCCTACCTGTATTCCTTAACAAAAAATCCTTTTATTTTAATGACCATACTTGAAACCAAAGGAGATGGCCTTGTTCACCACTTGATAGAGTCAAGTGTTAATGCTGTAATTGATCGCAGATGGGATAAGCAACGTTACGGTATATCTACAGAGAACATTGAGTTGCTTTTGGGATTCCTTGCATGTAAATTTGTGTTTGGAAACAAAAATGATGCAGATATTTCCGAGATCCGTCAATGCTTTATAAAGGCGAGAGACAATCTTAAGCTCTATGGTGTTTCCTATGATGTTCCAAGCCAAAACATAGAATCTTTCTTGAAAGTATTATCAAGTCAGTCCGGTATTCTTAATGTTATTAATCAGCACCATGTAGAGAAGTACCTATTTCAAGACACCTTAGTTATGTGTTGGCTGGCTGCAAATTATATCAACAAGATTATTAATAAGTCCGGCGAAATGCATGAATGGGACGGTATGAGTGGCATATGGGCAAATGTATACTGGTTAAATAATTTTCTCCGTACAATAACGTCAAAGGAACCCTATCTTTCGATTTCGGCAGTAAATGTTCTTGTCATGACACTGGTGATGAGTGGCGAAGACCATTCTCCAGACATACAAAAGAGCATATTATACTTTTTGGTTTGTCGAGATGCTATAAGTTTGAACGAGCAGGAGCAACTGAATATTTGCATAGGATACAGAGACATTATCAATAACTTGTTTGGGGAAAACAATATTACAAATAGTTCGAGTAGTGATTCACTGAAACTAATCCGGAAAATGCTTGATATTCACACAAGTCAAACGAAAATAAGTACAGTAGTTTCGGTAGATTGGCACAGAGAGAGGACATATTATGATTTCTAAAGATAAGTATGCTAAATCCGTCATGGAAGCTTGTAATGAAATAAGGCTTGATTATTTTCCTCAGGTTGAAGCAAGTGAATTGTTATATCATGTAATTACCTTAGAAGATATTTATTTACCGTTGTCATTGGGAGCTTCATATTATGACGATCCATTATTTGGCTACGATTTATCCAATGTGGATCATTATGAACTCATTCGACGCATTGATGAAAAAATCGCCGCGTTGGAGGCAGAGGAAGCTCGCATAAATGCTCCTGATTATATTGACGAGAGCAAGACTTCGTTCAACCCGACAACTCAAGAGTGCATAACAACCACACCTAACGCAGGTCTTCGCCTGTTAATTGTAGCAAAGCCCGGGGGTGGAAAGACAACTTTCTGTAAGCGTTTAGTATTGGCAATGTTAAAAAAGGACGAATCCTTTTTCAAGAAATACGCTGAAGAAAACGGTTTATTTTTTGATTCGGATGCTTTGCCGATTCTAATCAGTTGCAAGAATATAGCAGATTTGTCTGCTGATGAGTTAAGAACGATTAGTTTTCAAAAACTAATGTACAAGCTTTGTTTACAAGGTTTTGGACTTCATTTTTCCGAGATAACCGAAGATGAGTTTATGAAGTTAATTGACCCCTATGTATCGAATAAACTCCTCATTATTCTGGATGGATGGGACGAGATCCTTGACACGGAAAAAGAGACAGCATTTCGCGAAAACCTAAACAGCTATTTGGAGCAAAATCCCGGTGTTGATACGACTATTACGATACGATTTGATTATGTTGCCCCGGAACTCTGTCATCCATACTCTAAAAGATATGTTATTCGCTGCTTATCTGACAATGATATTCGGGAATTCTGTAGAAAGTGGTGTGAAGTAATACTAAGCTCGGATCAGCAACGAGCAAAAAACCATTCATTAATATCGGAGCAAATACTTAATTCAAAAGATCAGCCGGTTCGATCAATGATGAGGAACCCGCTTGACCTGTCATTGTTGCTTACCATATCGAAAAACGATGGACGGTTGCCCGAGAATAAAGCTGAGCTTTTCAAACAGTTGATAGATTTATATGTTTTTTGGAGTACAAATAAAAGTACAGGATCTCTATCGGCAAAGTCAATAAAAGTCTTTCTGTCGTATATAGCTTCTGTTTTTACAAAGAACAAGAAACTCTATTGTGATGAAGATGAATTACTGTGTTTGATTAAACAAGCAATTACTGACCTTGAATGGGCTTTCTCAGAAGATATTTCTTGCTTTGACCCACATAGTATTGTTGAAGAACTATCACACACTGGGATTCTGACAAGAGTCTATAATGGAAAAGAGTTCTCTTTTTCCGAGAGTACAATGGGAACACACCGGCAAATGCAAGAATATTTAACTGCACGTGCCATCCTTGCACAGTATTCCGATGAAGAATACAATAATATGTCACCTATTGAGATTTTTGAAGATAAGTATGAGATACCGCTGTGGCGAGAAGTCATACTCTTTATTTCCTTGATGAATAATGGACGAGTACGCCAGGATTTAATCAAAAGACTTATATCAAAAGCGGAAGAAAATCCTGACAACGACTACGTTTATACCAATCTTTTATTTGACTTAATTGTAAATGGTGCAGATATCCGACTTGCGGATAAGCACAAGATTTATGATATTATTTTCTCAAAAAGTATTACAGACCAACAGATTGCTAACATAACAGTGTTGGTTGCCGGTAATAATAGAAACTCGGCTGATTTTATTGCATATATTAATGCTATGTTTGCGGAAAACGTCAAAAATGGTAATAGCGAATATGGATTTGCCAAAGCAGTGATAGAAGCTTCAATAGCATTGCAACGAGGGGTATCGCCATTTGTTCATGCTGAGGCTCTTATGCAATCAGAAGAAGATGTTCACATTATTGCAGGTTCCCAAATACTCCTTGTTATGGCATGGTGTAAGCATGTCAAGATTGCCAATGCATTTTCTCCTTATTCTGCACAATACAAAATGTCTTATGAATGGATAGAGAGATTTAAAAGCCTTGTCAATAAACAACGAGTCACAACGCATTTGTTAAGAAGTATCCGTGAGGCGGTTCTTGCTGATTTTGCATCGTTTTATGATTTTTTTAACATTACCGACATTGCTAACTCCTGTTTGCAGATTGGTGAACCGGAAAAAACCGAGGATTGTGAGATTATCCTCTCGATTGCCCCTGTTTTTGAATTGTCCATTCCGGAACATGTTGCCGTTGATTCTGACGTAAAGAGCAAGTACTTGCGAAAACTAAACGAAGAAATTGAACATAAAGACTACGATGAAATCATTTTTTCATTTAGTATCTGCGCATCAATAGGGTGTTTTACTCTGGTTGAACGAGCGAAAAAATGGGACGAAATAGATGAAATTTATAAAAAGCTTAAAAATGGTGGCTATATCGGAAAGGCACGCTATATGCAACTTAGCAAGAGCCGAGAGCTTTTTTTGAGAAATCAGACGCTGATTTCTTCGAATAATTATTGGGAGATTACAGAGCGAACCGGTTCTTATGTTATCTATTCAATGGGCAATGATAAAATGAAGATTACCATTCCTCCTAATGGCGTGTTAACGACGGAAGCCTGGAAATTCCTTATTAAACCGATAATTCCCGTTTCAGTCGCAACAAACAACAACATGGCGTACTTGTTACGCAGACACGAATTAGAAGAAATAGCCATGCGAGCGGATTTCAGTGATTTGATTTCGCCGGAGCAATTGCTTGAAGAGGGAATTCGAGCATTCGATGAGTTCTCCGTAATCAACTTTGCACTGTTGTTATCGGGCATATATGCCAATGAAAGAGGAAACTATTCAATTGGCAAAGAGTATCTTACTTCCATAAAAATGTCGTTACATTCAGAGAGTCAATGCTGGACGTCAGTCGTGGATTGGTGGAGTAAACTTTCACTTCAACGCAACGAGTACGAAGGTCTTGTGGTTTTAACATGGCTTTTTGTTCTTGACCTTTTAGATGTTGACAGTATAAGCCATCAATCTTTGCGCATTCTGTCTATGAAGCTGCAGACGGTAAATAGCATCTCAGAAGACTTTGATTTATTTAACAAGGCAATTCTCGGTAGAATTGAATAGCTCCATAAGTATAATCAAGCAGATAAATGCGACATGGAGAACGGCATAGTCTCCCCGTGTTCAGAGATATCCCGAATGCGGGGGAGATATTAAACGGATAGCATGGTATGTCTCTTTATTGGTGATTGCGAAGATACACTACAGAAATAATAGAAAGGATCTCAGATTATTAACAGTCTGAGGCCTTTCTTTTTTGGAGAAAATACAATCCTCTAACGTAATAATAGATAGTTGTCGTCAGGCAATATCAAAAACGGATTGGAGGCTAAAGATGTCCACTCTTCACGGAAAATGGAGCGTCGATGACGTCCGAAAAGTAATGCGAAGTCTGGATGCAAAAACCGGTATGACCGGAGCGTCACTTCCTATTTATTTCCATAAATCGTTGGGAAATGGTTCTATCCTCGGAACCTATCAACCGAGTAATGACAATAGATGGCGCTGTTTTTCCTTCTCATTGACATATTTTGACGATGACAAATTCAAAGACTTGGCAGCCATTGATGTAATCAGACATGAATATTGCCATTATCTTGTTGATACTTTGGGTCTTAAAGCCATTTTTGCCGACGATAACGATCACGGCATTGCATGGAAAACCGTCTGCGGGCTTTTGAATGCCGATCAGTATGGTACATACCGTGCTTGGTATTTTCGACTGGCAACAGAGGATACTTTCCACGATGCATTCACGGCTAAAGATATTTCGCCTATCAACATCACGGAGCAGATTGATCGGTGGGGGATGCAGCTCCCTTCGATTACGATGCGTAAATACATGGAGAAGGAACTCGTCAAGAAATATACGAAAGTGCGAGTTTTCGCCGTGAATGACCGTATTGTTCACAATGAATTTGGATATGGGGTGGTGTTGGACACAATGCCCATGGCAAACAAGCAACTGCTCTATGTCAAATTTGACGATTGCGAACCGCGCATTGTCCAGAACCGTCGGGTCTATAAAATTATCAATGGTCAAGTTAAAAAGCCTACTGCCAAAGTGCGGTAAGCAAAAGTCATAAGGCTCTTTGAGATCCTCTTTTTGGAAAAATCAGTCGGACTGCGTAATAAGGGATAAAGACAACACGAAAGGAGCCTTGCAAATGTCTACTATGACGAAGAACCGGCCCGAGGACAAGATTCGCTCCATTATCCGCAAATTGTATGGGAAAACCGGACTCAACGGAGCGGCGTTGCCCATTGCTTTCAACAGTTATGGGTGGTTCCTTACCGAAGCAATTGCAGCATACAACGCTGATGATGTAGCTGAATTCGATGTGCTCGCCTTTCTGAATAAATGACATCAAGCTCCGGTCGATTCTGAGACCGCATCGAAGGCTCTCACCCGTATCAAAGATCGAAACCCTTCTGCCTGCTATGAAATCGGCGATGAGATTCTCCATTCCTAGAGAGGATTTGTTATCGTTGAGGATACCATCCCTCGCGACTACTGGGCGCAGAAAATCTATGTCCGTTTTGAGGATCGGAGCGATGGCGTGTTTGACACCAAGGACATCTGCAAGATCGTCGATGGCGTTGCTATTCCTTATGAGACTAAGCGGCGATGAACGTCCCCTGTGGTCGAGAAAAACTGTGAAGAATCTTTTGTAATCACGGGAGCCCTAAAAGTGGATATTTCAAAAATCAATGCGTATATAGGGACATGGTCCGCAAAACCGGTCAATAAAGTACAAAGCGAAAGGATGTAAGAAAATGGACAAGTACGAATTTAAGGCGATCAATCTTATCGCGGAAACATTTGAGAAGCGCGACATCAAATTTAATGTCGTGAACCATCGTGGATGTGAGCAACTTTGGGCAGGCTTCCCCGTCAAATGTGGACCTAATGTGATAGTGCGCTTTATCAGCCGCGACAATGACAATGATGTTGCAGCTCGCATATTTGGCTTGATTTCCGACATTCCAAAAGAGAAGAGAGCTCGTGTTATGGAAGCCTGCAATGTGCTCAATCACAAGATCCGTCACATGAAATTCTACATTAATACCGACGGCGACGTCAATGTTGAGTATGATTTCCCTGTACACAGCCCCGATGACGGCATCGGTGAGATGGCTTCCGAGATTTTCTTCCGCATGATGCATATTCTCAATTCTGAATATGACATCTTTATGAAGGCGCTCTACTCTGATGAGGAACTCGACATTCAGGAACACATCGTCCATGCCGAACTGATGCAAAAGATTCAGGAACTGTGTAATAAGGTGGAGGCCAGGATGGCCGCCATGAAAGACGCCGCCGACGATGAGGAAAATGATGACCTCGATCTCGACCTTGATATTGAGACGGAATATTCTCCCGACGATGATGTCACCTGTTAAGGTCAAAATCTCATCCCGCCTGAATGAGAGTCGGATGGCAACCGACCGAAACTACAGCAGCTATGACCGCCGCTGTAGTCGTGGGAAGCCACAAATACTTAACAAAGGAGCTAAATTCCATGACGAACTATCCTATTGACAGCGCTCTTGCCGCAGCCGAAGGCACCCTTGAGATTGACCTTCTCAACAAGGTGACCGGCACAACTTATCCCAAGGTGGCCGTTTATGGCACAAACACCCTGAAGCAATTGATTGATGAATATTGCGAGGACATAGGTGTCAATCCGCATGACAGCAAGATTCTTTTCGAAAACAAACGCACGGGATCAAGTACAAGTGATGCCAACGAAACCATTGATGGTCTTGGCCTTCAAGAAGGTGACGTGTTGGCCATTAGTGACAACGCCGGCGTAGCGTAAACGAAAGGGGCTGACAGGTTTGGAAACCATATGCACTCTTGTTGGCTTGGGCTTAGCTGTTTTGGGGATTATCATTGCGTGTACAACCGGACGGAGGCGCACCAAAAGCTCCGCCAACAATCCTACGCCCCTTCCGCCCCGAATCGGCACAGACGCATATTTACCAACAGTCAGTCCAATGCAAGCCGAGCCAAACAACACATCGCCCGCAAAGCCATTGCCGCATCGACGTTCTTCCGTGTCGGCAACAGCCAATGCAAACCGAAGAACGGTCGGAAGCGGCTATGGCCCTCGTGGAATAAAACCCTCTCAGTTTCCGTGTTGCCCGTTCGACAAGCAAAGAAATGTGCTCGGAGAACGGCAGGTGATCTTCTGGGACAGCGGGGCAAATTGTTACCGCTGTTCCATGGGACACCGATTTAAGAGCAATGGAAAACCATTTTGACAGTACGAATTGAAAGGATGGTGTAGTATGTCCAATGTTATTTACAATGCACTAAAACTCTCGGAATATCGGCCGCTGTTCCATGCGCTTCGCGTGCTGATTATCGGCACGGGAGCCGTCGGTAGTTATCTCATGGAATTTTTCGCAAAAATGGGTCTTTCTCCCGATGCAGTGGATTTTGATACCTTTACACTCGAGAATGCCGCAAAGCACAGTTGCCTTGTTCACACGCCTGAGGATGTCGGTCGAAACAAAGCAGAATGTACATCAGACCGAGTGCAGCCGCTGTTGGATGATGATTGCTCATCTAACGGAATCGACGGTGATCTCTGCAATCTCGGCCCTGAAGCATTCTCTGACTATGACTATGTGGTCGCTGCTGTTGACAATTTTGACGCCAAGGTGCTTCTGAATGAACTGATTCGTCAGCTTCCCGAAGATCACAGACCCATCGTAATCATGGACGGAACTCACGATGAGATGGCTCAGAGCGTTATCCTTGACAATACCGAGTTCTGCCTCCGCTGTTTGATCTCCGAGGACTGGATGAAAGACAGCAGCATCAGAACATCCTGCACAGGACCGCAGGTCAGGCAGATTAACGGTGTCAATGAAATCGCCCGCACATCAAACCTTGCCGGTTCCATGGCTGCTCATCTCAGTGCTGAACAGTTGAGGGCCAGTGTCGTTGGGAACGATGGTGTGATGAATCGCAGGTTGACCTACACCGCATACCCGCATCTGGAACTGAGTTCTTCTCATCCTATGCGGAAGCGTAACTGTCCCGGCTGTGCAATCCATCCGCCTGCAAAGATCGAATGGCTTCACGGCAGTGTCATGGAAGTCACTCTGAAAGAGGCAATAGCACAGATTTCAGCCATTCTCGGTACGACAGAATTTGAGTTGTCTGTTCATCGCCTGAACTACAGAAAGGTCGTTCATGCGGGTTTTATCGTAGATGATGTCTGCCATTCATGTGGTACTCCCATCAAGGTAATGAAGCATGAGGGCCGTGTTTTTCTTGACGATCTTCTGTGCGAGGAATGCAGTGCTCAGGGAAAACACGCTCATTATAGCGCGGACTTCTCTCATGGCACAATTTTGCACGCCTTTGACCCCAACTGCAACGAAGAAGTCCAAGCAATGACACTCTACGACTTGGGCTATCCTCTCGGGGCACATATCGAGGTGGTTCAGCGAAACGGAGCTTTTGATTTCTTAGACGCTGAAAAGATTACCAGGACGACCTTTGCTTTCGATGAGGATCATCTGAAAATGCAAGAAATCCATAAGCTCTAAAAGGAGGTTCAATATGAGTTACACAACCAACTATACCGATGCGTGCGGTCACACCAGAGAAGTTTCCATTACCAAAGAAGACTCTGCCGAAGCGCTGAAGAACGATTATCGGGAAATCGTTCGTAAATACAATCCTAAGTATGTGACGATCCAAAGGGTTCAGGCGAAAGTCGGGGAGGCAATGCACCTTAAAGTTACCGTCAAAGCCCCTTCGCACTATCTTACCTCAGGCGATGACTCTACGCCGAAGGCATGCGAGTCTATGACGGCGAATATCATCGCTTACCCCGGATATCCATTGAAGGCTGTTTCAGCCTCATACGCTTCGGACCATTACCTTGCAAGCCCGAACGTTTTTCGGAGTGGGAATGCCTGCATTGACACTTGGATTCCCTTTACGAGCTCTTTGACTACGGTTGTGGACAAGCTTGCGCGGGATATGATTCACGATCCCGCTGTCACTCGATACGAAAGCATGGCAAACAGCGGCATGGCGCAGTGGCATAAGGACGGTGTTGCCAACGGGCGTTTCCCCACGATTCATCCCAAACTGCTCTATGCACCCGAGACGACAGCTCTTCCTCCACGCAGAGTGGCAAGCAAGCCGGTTTCTGCGCCATCCCTGCCCGCCAGACGTCACTGAGAGGAGGTGAGTCATTATGACCGAATATACCCCTATGCCCGCCAGACGTCCTCCGCAGTCCAAAACATACCCTATTTGCAGTCTTAAAAAGGCAATGGATATTATCAAAAGCAAGTGCGGTAATGTTTATGTCAAGGAAAGGCACGGCAAGGGCCGCAACAAAGTCATTATTCTTCCCGAACCAGAACAGGAACTCAATGCGATTATCTCATATGGTAGAAGATCCCCCATGAACGCCTATGAGCAGAAATTCATGGGAATGGGACATTTCCTGATTGACGATGATGGCAATATCATTACGATTATCAGCCATATCATCGAAATTCAGACCATGAATCGCAATCCGATCGGTGCATCAAACCTCGGTCCCAACGGCGAAGCCAACCACGGCCTTGATTTTCTTGAGTATCATCGCAACGAATTCCTGAGGAATGAGGCGAAGTTCAACACAGATGCGTTTGGCTGTCAGGTTGACCCTTTTCTCGAACTTTGCGGTCCTTCTGAGTTTGTCCTTGAAGGACACACGCATCCCGATCTTGGTGTATTTTACAGTGGAACCGACAAGGTGAGCGGCGCTGCCCGTGCAGCCTCCTCACCCGTATGCATTTTTGTATGTGATCCGATTCGAATGAAGATGCTTGGTAGCATCGGAAAGGATTTTGCCGAAGCTGAGATTATTGTTTATTCGCATGGGACAGCTCCTCGGGAAGATTTCAGTATAGATAAGCGGCTAATCCCCCCGACTGATGAAATCGTGAGACTCGCCGGTCAGTGTCTTCACACACGCGGATATTTCGGAAATATCAGACTCCGCACACGTATTGATGGTAGAGGATGCTTGAAAATCAAGTTGGTAATCCCCAATGGCAGAAGGGAGTGACCTCCAATGGTGAATGTACCGGAGAAGCTTGGCTCAAAATACTATAGAGAATTCCTTACTCAACAGGGTCAGGCATTCTATGACTGCATCAATACTCAGCTCCTCCAAGGGGATTACTCAGGCAAATCAACTTTCTCAATAAGCGTTCCCGAAGCCGCCGCTTCTGATAGCTTTGCCGCATACAAAGCCGTCAGGGATGATCATCCCGAGTACTTTTATTTGGGCTTTCAGTGCGAATTCACTCACAAAGGCCGAATCGGAACATTAGAGTATCCAATCCTATATACGCCAGATATCATAAATCGAATTCAGCGGCAGATGCGCAAAAGCATTTATCGTCTCGTTCGCGGAACCGCGCATTTACAGATGATTGACCGTGAGATTCTCGTGTACGAACGTATTTCAAAGAAACTCACGTATTCCAACCACAGCGATGTTCGGGATCACAATATTGTGGGACCCGTGCTTCTTTCATCGGGTGTATGCGAAGGGCACAATGCACTGCTGATGTTATGCTTCAGACGGATCGGAATCCCCTGTATCAAGGTTTATGGCAGAACAAAAACAGGCGGATGGCATTGCTGGACGATTGCGTGGATCAACGGTATTCCCATTCACTGTGATGTTACATGGGATGGAGCAAAGGAAGGCATTCTGCGTTTCAATTACCTGAACCTGTCAGATAGAAGGATTGCGAACGATCATTATGACTTTAAGGGTCCACGTGTTCCCGTGTGTTCATCGGAGGAGTTAGACTATTACAGCCATCGCGGTCTTTGCGTTTATTCTTATGGGGATTTAAGAGCACGACTCAAGAGAGATTCGAAAATCGGTGTATTGCCGATACTGATTCATTTTAGCTACAGTCTTCCGTCAGGCGATTACATAAAGGAAGCTCAAAGAGTGTTTTCCGAAGAGCGGATAAGCGGAAAGTACGAGTTGTATTATCACCCTACTCTGAAAAACTTGGCCGTGAAAAAGTTATTATAAGCACAAGGAGATGAGACTATGTATCAATCGATCATCAGAGATCCGGGAGGGAATGGATTGATCAGAATCCACCCGAACGTATGCGGACAATACTCTGCTGTCGTCAACGGCAGCATTCTGATTGTCCCTCCCGACACAACCGCGTTCGTTGCCATCAACGGCACGCTTTCGCGGCCATATGGTCCGGGAAGGTATGAAATCTTCACAGGTATTGACCCATTCTTCGTAAGACTTCGGAACGTCCTGACTCGTGGAGACACAGGAACAACCGTATCCGTTTTCTTCGTGAGTACGGAAAGGACTAAGTTTATTAAGCTTGGTACAGGAGAGTTTCCTTTCCGTGAGCACCGCTTCCGACTCACAATGAAGGCACTTGCGTCGTGCAGGTTGTCTTTCTCGATCTGTGATCCTCTGAAATTTCTTACCAAACTGGTCGGAAGCTATAGCTCAACCTTTTCCGAGGAGGATATTGATCCGTGTATCGAACAGATGGTCATCGCTCCTATAAGAGAGACTATCTCGAGGGAGATCGGCAAGCTTGATATCACCGAATTCAACAGCAATCTTTCCCATATCGGAAACATGACGGCTGCCACGATCAGAAACAATCTGTCCGAGTATGGCATCAAGATGGAACATTTTGATCTCATGGCTATCAATATCCCCGATTCGGAAACCGGCAGGCTTTATAGCTTGGAACAGGAATATGCAGGGGAAAAAACGAGGACTGACCTTGAGCTTGACAATCTGCAAAGGGTATGGAACGGCAACGTCAACAACCGCACGTTAAGTGAAATGATGACGGGAATTCCTTCTCGCGGACAAGCTCTTTTTGGCAACTCTGCCGTCAATCACGGTGGGAGCGCGGGCGGGATGACCCCTATGATGATGCAGATGATGATGCTTTCTCAGGTGCTTCCGACATTGCGGGAACCGCTAAATGAAATGGCTCGGCACACCGATATGTTCGGCGGCACTGTGTCTGATGCCCAAGAAAGCACTTCATCTGCAGATGCGCCGCCTCCCATACCGGCTCGGAACAAGCGTTGTCCGTCATGTAACGGAACAGTAATGCGTGGCAATAGTGTTTGCACCATCTGTGGTTATAGATTTTAATCGAAGGGTGGTGATTCTATGGATCGCGTCTGTAGCCGGTGTGGCTGTTCCAGCTTTCACTACAGTCGAAGCAGGATGAGAATGTTATGTGATTCGTGCGGAACTCCGATTCAAGATCCGCAGCAGGATCGGCAGCTCATGCAATATGACAGGATATATTTCCAAGCCATGAGTCACCTTGCAGCCGGTAACTGGGAGCAGGCCATCGACCTTTTGAGGCCACTGATGAGCCAGTATCCTACAGAAAAGAGGCTGTATCTCGCGGTATTGCGGGCGGCTACCCAGGATTTCAGGGACATAAACATGGGAAACACCGCCAATAGAGCCACCGCTTCCGAAGTGTGGGATAAGCTGATACGGCTTAACGGTGTAACAAGCGAGATGCTCAGATACGGCAGACAGTGCTATGAGAAGCGCAGAAAAGAGCTCAGCAAACAAAGGAAAAAGATTCTTGCATGGATCTTTGCGGCTGCATCTTGTTCGATTCTCGCAGGCATTCTTTTCGGGGCTGAGCGCTATTTTTTAGCTGTGCTGTGTACGGGCGGTCTGGCCGGCTGTCTGTACAAGACATTCAGTTCCCATCCTGTCAAAGTAATCAAGCAGCTAATGAGTGCTGTGCCAAACTATCAGCATAATCCGTTTATATAGGGATACATATTATCAAAGGTGGTATGATTTGTGACTTCGAAAAATGTCATACAGATTATTGTTAAAAGTCAATCGCAATCCGTTTGGATAGATGTATACAGTGAAAATACCATGTATCAAATACTATATGAGTATGCAAAAGATCTTCAAGTTGATTCTACCGATCCGCACATTTTATTTATCCATAAACGTGTAAACAAGAGTACTACGAATCAAGATGCTACAGTGAATGATCTTTGCTTGCAAAATGGCGATGAATTGCTGATGCAGGATCGTGGCAGTGCCCCCGACGCTACAATGGTCTTTCATTTCATGGTAGCCTATAATACGCTGCGTCGGTTGAAGAAGAATGCCCTACCGAGAAAAAACAGAGACTATCACGAGATGAATGTGGCAGTCTCAACCAATAAAGGCCATGAGATCAAATTCTATCTTAGTGACTCAACGCTTCGCGATATTGTTGCCCCTTTCTTGTGGATGCCAGAAGGATATGGAATCACAAATTATCTTACCGAAGGCAAGCGTCCCGTAATGATTGTAAATGAGCGAAGTGGGAAATGTGCCATGCCATCAGAATTTGATATGCTCATTTCTGATTTCCTCAATGATGACAAAGAAATCGCAAAATTGTATATCATCTGCGAAGATGAGCAGGAGACACCAAGGGGGATGCACATTGATAGCTTCTCCTTCGACGATCCCTGATGAGCAATTCTGTCTTGTGGTGACTGCGATTTGATTACTACTATGAATTACGGGGAGGTTACTATGAAGAAGTTTTTCGAAGGCGGAGAATACTTTGTTTTATCTTCGTATCGCGTCAACGCTGTTCCTATTGCGGAAGGTAGCGATGTCGGCGTAGAGCTTGCAAAAACAATTTGTGAAGATGCCTGTTACTTATCCGCGGCGGGAAGCGGACAGACATCAATCGAAATTCTCCGAATTGCGGGAAGAAAAACAGGCAGCCGCATTCATCATCTGCTTACCATCAGGACACACGATACGTCTGAGCAAGAATGCGTTATTCGGCAAGAAGCGATTGAGAAAGGCGTCCTCTCTCTTCTCCACCGTGTCGGATTTCTGACGGAAGAAATCTCCTTTGAAGGCTACAGACAGCATCTGTCGAGTATGGAGAGCGACTCTGTCTGGGCATTGGTGAAACAGGACATACAGGAATACGGTGTGCAAAGCACATATAAATCGCCGTCAGTAGTTGAAAATGTTTCATGGAATAAAATCTACTCCGCATTGAACGGCTCCGGCTGTGGCTTGTGCATTCAGATTATCCCGACCTTGCTGTCAGATAGCGAACGTCGATTAATCGCAAAAAGCACCGCGCATTGTTCACAAGCATTAGACGGTATAGTGTCGAACATGCGTGACAGCCTTGCAGCGGCGTCGGCAGAACGTTGGAAATACTATGCGCGGGAAGTCTCAGATCCTTTTGCCGAAGTAAATATTATGATCGTTGGTACAGTAACCGATGCGGCGCTGGTTACAGCCAGGATAAAACAGTCTATAAAAGGAGCTGTTTTCAAAACCATTGCTGTTTCAGAGTACCGCCGATACGGTATTTACAACCTGCCATGGAAGATTGCTCGTGATTTGAGAAAAGCGGATACCGCAAGCTTACAAAAGTGGACATCGGATGAAGTTTCACAAATTTTTCAGCTGCCGACACAATGCGACTTTTTCGTTGGCGTGGAGCGAAATGCCTTCTCACTGATGCCCGAGGTGGATCTTCTGCCCGAACAACTGACTGACGGCGGCAGCCAAAGCCTTATTTTGGGAAAGTCCGTTTTTTCATCCCAAAATGTATTTATGCCTCCTGAGCAGATGTTGCTTCATACCGCAGTAATGGGAAAATCGGGCACGGGAAAAACCACGCTTCTCAAACGGTTAATAGCGCAGTTTCAAATTCTCAATATCCCCATTTTGATATTGGAACCAATCAAACGTGAGTATCGCGATTTGGTTGCCAACATGAAAGGCGGCAAGATCTTTACCGTTGAGCATCCCGTGACACCGTTGTTGATCAACCCGTTTTACGTTCCCAAGGGTGTACCTCTCGGAGAGTACAAGAGCAGTCTGCTGTCCGCATTCAAGGCCGCATTTTCCATGCCCGATCCGCTACCTGCTTTGTTTGAGAAAGCAATCTCACAGGCATATACTCTGCATGGCTGGACTGACATTAACACGAGTGACGATGACAATGTCTCCGTTTTCGATATGGCTGACTTCGTCCGCATTTTTAGGCGTATTATTGCTCGATCCGCTTACAGCAATGAGGTAAAAGGGAATATGATGGCCGGCGGTGCGTTCAGGCTTCAAAGCCTGATTGAGAGATGCCCTCGCACTTTCGACACAATACACTCTACATCAGTGGATGAACTTCTTAACGGTTGTGCAGTTCTTGAGATGGGAAGCCTCGAGCCGGAACAGAAATCACTGGTCTCGGCATTGACTCTGATTAGTATATTGGCATATTTGAAATCAACAAGAAAGAGCGATCACCACCTTAGAAATATCATTCTGATTGACGAGGCTCACGCTCTGCTTGATCAGGGAGAAGGCGCTACCCAAGAAGAAAAAACGCTGAACAGCACCATGACACAGTTAATGATCAATGTCATTACCGAGATAAGAGCATATGGGGTTGGAGTCGTTTTTTCGGATCAATCTCCTTCGCGTGTCGGAGGAAAAATGCTTGATAATGTTGACAACATTATATCTTTCAGGTTGAGCGGCGAAGAGGCGGATATGCTTAGGGAACATATCGGAGCGGATACAAATCTTTGCGACGTTTTGCCGCTGATGTTTACGGGTGAATTTGTGCTTAAGAACCGCTTCCTTCGCTCTGCTTTGCCCGTCAGAACGGAATACTCATCCGACAAGGATGTGCAGCATCACGTTTCGGATGAGAGTATTGTCACGGCACAGGCAAAATACCTGATTTCCCATGCAAAGGATTATCGTCCTTTCACATTTTGTGAAAGAACAGGCTGTGATCATTGCACGGTTGCCATTCGGGAAGAAGCAAATATGTATGCGGAACAGATTTTTGCCGAACGGCATCTTAAGTTGAGCACTCCCGAAGAAATCGCAGCACACATTGTCCGTATCCCGTCTGTGTTGTCGTATCGCCTTAACGATGGCAACGAGACGATATTTAAGAAGAAATGCAAGTGTATTGCTGTACATCTCTTAAGAAAATGCTCGATGGAAAACAGCATATCATTCGGCTTGCAGACCGTGACAAAACTGTTGACCGAAATAAACAAACAAGGAAAAGGAGGAACAGAGAATGAGTGAATTCGATGATATGACAGTAGAGGCTTCTGACAACATGGGAGCTAACATGGCGGACACAAGCGATTGGAACGGCTTTGATTTCGATGAAACGCATGAATTCGGCTCGGATATAACAGACCTCTCCGATGCAGCGAATGCCTCAGATTTTTCGACGGAACTTGAATTTGACGAAAGCGATATTCCGTCAGAAGCGGAAAAAGCTGCCGATTATGCTCGTTCTTATGGATTCGATAAAGCCGCAGATTACATTGAACGGCATTATGATGGAGATGAGTTCGTTCAGGGAAACCCTATCCCGATAACCACTCGGAACATGGCTTTGGATGGGTTAAAATCTGAAAACGGCGTTTCCTTTGAACGGCGAACGGCAGAACTTGCTGACGGCTTAACCGTAGAAGGCGTTTTCCCGAAATTTGACAGCAAACACCATGTGGACCTTGGGAGTGCGGCAAACGATATGAGTATTCATCAGCAGTTCAGTGCCTGCAGGGAAGATTTCCAGGACCATATGTACGACTGTCCCGAAAAACTGCAGGGCATAACATTCGGTGCCATGGAAAGAATGGACTTGCCGCAAGGCTATACGCCTGAAGGATACACTTGGCAGCATAATCCCGAAACAGGCAGTTTTGACTTAGTGTCGCAGGACGATCATTCTGTCGGTCACACAGGTGGAAATGCCCTGTGGGGAAGTTAGAAATGTTGCATTAGCCTGCAACAATAGATTTCCAACGCAAATGGTTTTGCCCATATTGTCCAGGTCTGAGAAGAGAGCGGTCTTGCTCTCTTCCTTTTTTGGAGATTCTATTTATTCCCCCGTATTAATGGATGTAAGCAAACGAAAAGCTACGATAGTGGAGATTCGTTCGAGATCTTCCGTATTCAGAGACAACAAGACAGAAAGGATGAGAACAATGAATGGCTTTGAAGGAATCATGAACATTGGGAATGTTAATTTGAAGGGGTTGATTATTAAGAAAACGCCCAATTCTGTGATTGTTACGGCGAAGAAGAAAATCTACGTGCCCGAAAAGAAGATTATCCTCATGGATTAGATGAGCGAGCGTGAGTCTGAACTATTCATGAATGTATGTAAAAACAAAGGAGGATTGATTGTATGAACTATCTTATGAAGAAAGCCGTTAATCTCAACGGTCAGGACATGATGCTGACACCCTTGGATATCGACTTCACTCACCGCACTGTTTCGCTGACGGGTGAAATTGACGAAGATGTCGCGACGGTAATGAATTCCGCTCTACGGTGCCTCGCAAGAGACTCTGAAGATGATATCACAATCTACATCCAGAGTCCCGGAGGCTCCGTTTCCGCAGGATTCAGTATCTACGATACCGTTAAGGCGTTGAAATGTGATGTTGTTACCGTTGCTTGTGGTATGGCGGCAAGCATGGGAGCATTCCTTCTGGCGGCCGCCGGAACCAAAGGCAAACGCTGGTGTCAGCCCAATGCCGAAGTTCTTATCCATCAGCCGCTTGGCGGAACGAGTGGGCAGGCTACAGACATTCGCATCCATGCCGAGCACATCCTCAAAACGCGCGAAAAACTCAATCGAATTTTCTCCGAGTGTACCGGGCAGTCTTCCGAGAAGATTGAGAGCGACACCGAGCGAGACAACATTATGAGCGCAGACGCAGCTCTCAAATACGGCCTTGTGGACAAGGTCGGAGATCCTATTTCCGAACAGTGAATGGAGGCACGATATGAAACACCACGAAATCACTAAGCCCATTGGGCTTACCACCCCTTGCAAGGAGATCGAGAGCACTTGCGGCAAGGCGCACATATATAAAAGATGTGGTCTTCGCCCAAAGCACTACATCATTCCTCTCGACTCAGGCTTCGGCAGAACGACCCTTATCGAATACATGACTGATATGTACAAGGAAGCGGGCGTATTGAGCTTTTTCGGCGGCCTTGATGACTATATCGAAATTGCTTTCGATGGAACGCTTCAGCAGCTCAAGCAGGCATTCGCGGCCATCGACTCGGCCGCAGTGTATACCAATGAGTACTGCAATATTATCGGCATGGATATAAGCGGCATTTCCGCTCACATGGGAGAAACTCAGTTTACTGAATTCATGCAGAATTGCAAGCGGATATGTGAGTACGCATGCGTGGTCTTTTTTGTTCACACCATTCCCAATAGAAACGAAGAAAAGCTCCTGGAAAAGCTGTGCGAAACTATCGATAATATCGAGCGTCTTGAAGTCGAGCCTTACACAAAGGACGATATGTGCGCCCTGATCATCAAAATCATTGCGCAACACGGCATTGAGGTCAAGCATGAAACCGTTTTTCGCGCAGTTCTTACCGACATGGTTTCCGAGTTCGGCATTACAAGCGTTAAGGACGCAATTACCACTGCCGATGCGCTTGTTCATTTCGCCGACTTCTCGGGTTTTACCCCCACTGTTGACGAAGATAGCCTAAAATCTATGATCACCGGTTGGCACAATGATGCAGAGAGGAGCGAAGTGAGATGAGTAGAAGTGAGCGTTGGAATACGGTTAACGAAATCAAACGTAGGTTTCACGAAACCACGGATCCTAGGAATGGTGCTGGTCCTGTGGTATATGTCGAGAATGGCAGAAAGTACTCCGATGACACCGAATCCCACATTGCGGTCATCGGCCGTACCGGAAAGGGTAAAAGCCAGTGCTGTAGCCTTCCGTATATGAGGGAGATCCTCCGAAAGGGCGAGAGTCTTATCATGCTTGACCCCAAAGGAGAAGGGCATAAGAAGAATGCCTGCTACATTCCTGAGCACTATCAGGTCTTTTGCGTCGATTTTCGTAATCCTCGTCAGAGTCCAACCAAGTTCAATCCGCTAAGTGCTCCTTACCGTCTGTTCTGCTCCAAAGATCCCGATGATAATGATATTGCCAGTTCTATGCTCAGTGAGCTTTGGAATGGTGTTTTTCCCTATGACGGTCATTCCGATAGGTTCTGGACGGACTCCGCCGTGAACTATGCCAAGGGTTTGACCTACGGACTGTTTGAAACCGTCGGCAAGGAAAATATCAATCTTGACAGTGTTGCGGTAATGATGGAACAATCCGAGATCCGCTTTGGTGCTCCCGGTAACACCATCCTAAAGGAGTTTTACGAGCAACTCCCCCATGATTCGCTGGCAAAACGCAACCTTGCAACCTATGTTACCGCTCCCAACGAAACGAGAGCATCCATTCATAGTGTTGCAGCATCCGGACTGGAAGTTTTCAGCCGTAGCAAAGGCCTTATGGAAATGCTCAGCGACGATACGCTGAACATTATGGATATCGATGTAAATCGTCCTTTTGTTTTGACGGTTATTACCCCGGATGAGACGGATGTGTATGATGCTCTTTCCGGTCTGCTCGTTTCCCAAGTCTCACAGCACCTCATCCGTGTTGCGCAGGAAAAAGGTGGCCGTCTTCCCATCAGAGTAAACATTATCTTGGAAGAGCTTGGATCTGTAGGAAGAAGTATTCCTTCTCTGCCCAATCTGATGGTTGCCGGTCGCAGTCGCAATATAAGGCTTATGCTGGTGCTTCAGGGTGGTAATGCGCAGTTGGTTGACGTCTATGGTAAAAGCAAGGCCGAAACAATCAACTCCTGTATCGGTATTACAATCGGCTTTTCTACCAACAGCTGGGAAACCCTGACAGAATGGGCTCAGCGTTGCGGAGAGAAGCAGAGTGAAAACAGCGGACACATCATTAAGGAGCCGCTTATTACAGCTTCACAGCTTGCCGCTATGCCCACGGGTACGGCACTTATCATGGTAGATAGCCAATACAAGTTCATCGCTCATCTTCCTTTTTATGACGAGATGTACGATAACTCCAACTGGACCCCCCAGTATAAGTCTACTGTAAGCGGGAAGCAATTCAAATCGTTTGATTTCGAAACCATGGTCAAAGACATCAAGAGAAAGCAGATGGAATCGACGCTTTCGGATTTTATCTCCGAGGAAAAGGCTTCAAAACTGTCTTTGGGATTCCCTTTCTCAGATGACGCTCATATCGATGGAGCTGATATTGATGACTTCCTTTCAAGAATTGATGCCAAAATCGCAGAACTTGAAGCCGAGAGGGAAGCTGAGCAGAAAAAACAGGAAGGCGAGAAGAAATATCATGTCATTATCAACAGTGATCAAAGTAGTAAAGCAAGAATCGCACGCGTTATTGCAGCTACGACAGGAGATAGTCTTGAAAAGGTAGCCGATAAGCTGGATCACTTACCGATAGATATCGCATTCGTTACCAAAAGCAAAGCCGTGAAATTTGCCAAGGAAATAGCCAATGCAGGCGGAGAGGCAACCATTAAGACGTCGTAACGAGGTGAAGCACGATGTATCCGATTCTTGAAGAGGGTGTATCCATCGGAACCTTCCTATGTGAAGGTTCTGATATCACCCACTATTATATTGAAAACGCCGACGGTGAGGTGTTTGAAATCAGCCACAGGCTATGGGATGCGCTTCTTCAAGCAGACGGAACCCATCCCTTGAATCTCCCAAACAGCGGGAACCGAATACTTCCCGTATTGAAGGAATACGGATTGATTCGGACGTCAAGATTTGTTCGGGATGACGGTACTTTTAATCGCTTTATTCTGTTTCCCATCGGCAACAGAATGCAAAGTGGCAGACCGGTTTTCAAAGCGATCAATGCGATCCTTCCAGTGGTTTCCGCTTTGATCTTCGCAATAGGCGTATACCTTGTAAAAACAAACTGTACAGGTACCGCATACCGTTTCAACCGGTGGCTTTATTATATCCTCGTTGTATGTTCCATTGCTCTGCATGAAGCGGGACACCTAATTGCAGGGCTATCTTATGGCTATAAAATCAGCGATACAGGGATTCTGTTACTTGGAATAATCCCAATAGGCGCATACGTTGCCCATGAGGATAAGAAAGATGCAACTAAATTCGAAAAGATACAGTTCGCCTTAGCGGGAATAGAGGTAAATCTTCTGATAGCGGGAATCTGCCTGCTATTAGCGATACAGTATTATCGATTATCTTTGACTATGCTGTTTGTTGCAAATATCAATATCGTCCTTGTCGGCATTAACTTACTGCCAACTTTCGGACATGATGGTGAATCGGCATTGAGTGTGGTATGCGAAGTCAACAGCATCAGCGAAGCAGCCAAAAAATGGCTTGCCAACAAAAAGCACCGCTAAAAGGCTCGCTGAGATAAGAATCGCACGGTTTTGCGGTTGCTTTGTTCACCCAAACCTCAAAAAAGCACTCAAAGCCACACCACGCCACAATTCTATTTTGATTGTGCTCGGCAATATTTTTGGCTATCGTAGTCCCAATACGGCAATTAGCCCACCTGAGCCCCCACATGGCGCGGTTTTAAGCACCACCAAATCCCGCAATACCGATTGACTGTACAAAACGGGCGACATTCAACCTTGGTTGAATGTCGCCCATGTTACTTTGCTCCGTTTGTATTTGCCGATTTCGTAATTTTTCGTGAATTACGGCATTATCGGCAAACGCACGGTATTCTTATTGTCTGCCTATGGTTGCGACCATAACGGCCTTTATCGTGTGCATGCGGTTTTCCGCTTCGTCAAACACCTTGGAGGCCGGGGAGCGGAACACCTCATCGCTTACCTCCATTTCGGTTAGGCCGAAGCGGGAGTGTATGTCTCGCCCAACGGAGGTTTCAAGGTCGTGGAAGCTTGGCAGGCAGTGCAGGAATATGCAATCGGGATTGCCCGTCTTTGCCATCATTGCGGCATCCACGCGGTAAGGCTCAAGCAGCTTTATTCTCTCTTCAAATTGAGACTCCTCACCCATGGATACCCAAACATCGGTATATATAACATCCGCGCCCTTCACATCGTCAATGTTTTCGCTGAGGGTGATAGTTGCGCCCGTGGTCTTGGCTATTTCGTTCATTTCGGCCACAAGTTCGGCACTCGGGAAAAGTTCCTTGGGCGCAAGAGCCACAAAGTCCATGCCCATCTTGGCCGCGCCTATCATAAGGGAATTGCCCATGTTGTTGCGCGCATCGCCCGCATAAACGAACTTCACCTTGTTGAGCGGCTTATGAACGTGCTCCTCTATCGTCAGCAGGTCCGCAAGTATCTGCGTGGGGTGGTAAAGGTCGGTAAGGCCGTTCCAAACGGGCACACCGCTGTACTTTGCGAGCAGCTCAACATCACTTTGCTTAAAACCGCGGAATTCTATGCCGTCATAAAAGCGGCCGAGCACCTTGGCGGTATCTTCAAGCGACTCCTTCTTGCCCATTTGGCTGTTGGAAAGGAATGTGCAGTTTGCACCTTCGTCATACGCGGCCACTTCAAATGCACAGCGTGTGCGCGTGGATGTCTTTTCAAAAAGCAGAACTATGTTGCGTCCCGCAAGCAGATCACCCTTTATACCCGCGCGTTTCTTTGCCTTTAAGTCGTGCGCAAGATCCAAAAGGTAGCGGATTTCTTCGCTTGTGAAATCCTTGAGTGTTAAAAATGAACGTCCTTTGAGGTTTACCGGCATTGGTCAGTTTCTCCTTTATGATTATTTTGCTTTTATAAACTTAATAAACGTATTCTCGGCCTACATATTCACTTGTGTAGGCCCTTAGCAATGCGCCGTAGTCCACGTTGAAGCGCAGTATGTCACCCACATGAAGTTCTTCCGCCGCATTTGTAACATCAACTATAAGGTGGTCCGAACTTGCGCCTATTATCTCGGCACCCTTGCAAAGCGGCACAAGCCCCGCCGTTTCAACGTCCTGCCGCCCTATGGCGCATATTGCGCGCAGCATTTCACCCTTATCTTCAAAAGACACGCTTTCACCGAATGCATTAAGCCCGCTTTGACCTATGGGCTTTGAGGGTTTGCGCTTTAATTCAACAATGCTTGCCTCGAGCGTAAATGCATCACCGTAAAGGCCGTCCATAAGACTGCCCGTCACGGTTTCGTTGCCAAGCAGGTAGCATTCTCCGAGTCTTAAATTGGTTATGCCGTCGGGGATTCGCCCTTCCTTGAGCATTATAAGGCTGCTTGAATTGCCGCCCGACACAAACGGTATTTCCCGTCCCGTGTGTTCGCGTATCATTTCCGCCATGCGAACAAGGCCGCCAAGGTTGTTTTCATCGGGTATTATGCCGCCAAAGCAGGTAAGGTTCACGCCCACACCGTACAATTCAAGCGCATCGCTTTGGCATACGGCATCGGCAAGTGCGAATACGGCTTCCGTATCCCTATAAAAAACGCCCTCACGCAGGTCGCCCATGTCTATCATGATAACGACCTTATGCTTTTTGCCCAAGCGTGCCGCTTCACGGGCAATGCACCGCACTGTTGCAATTTCGCTCTGCTGGCTTATATCGCTGTAGCGTACAACATCCTCCGCTTCGCATAATTGTGCAATGCGCAGAAGATATTTGGGCTTATCCGTTTTTATCCTTTTAAGATTGATTAGGCGCGAATCCGCAATAAAATCGGCATCGGTGCCGTTTATAAGCTCGACCACCGCCGCATCCGCACACACAGCCTTGCTTACAAAGCCCGCGCCGAGCCCCCGCGCGTGGCACATGGAAATTAGCTTATCCATGTTGAATTTAAGCTTTTTCGTATCAACAACTATTCTTGGGTACATGCTCACATTCTCCTTATATTCCGAGCGAATGCTTCATAAGCGCAAGCGCGGCCTCTTTATAATGGCGGCTGAGCACGCCGAGCGATGCCATTATGTAATCATTATCGTAAAGCAATCTCAGCTTGCCGGGCTTCGGGTAGAGCATCATGCCGGATGAATTCATGTCTGCCATCGTGCGCAAAAGCGTTTCCCTGTGCGGCAGCCTTGTAAGTGCGCCGCCCGTACCTATTATGGTTCTTACGGCGGTAAGGTCCTTGCCCTCGGCAACGGTACGGCGACCCGCAGGGGTGTAGATATACCTCAATGCGCCCGCGTGACGTTCAAGCGCAACTGTACCCGCTTCGCGGCAAAGCCGTTCGGTAAGAATAAATTGGTCATCGCTTTCGGGTATGGGCAAATAATTCGCCATTGTGGATGCAACGTTTATTTTAAGCTCCGCTTCAAGGGCATCCTCCCCTATGCGGTCAACAAGATTTTTCGCGTTTATATATAGGCCGAGGTCACCTTCCACCGTGCGCTTGGCAAACGGTTCCGGCGTGGTCAAAAGTATGCCTATTTCTTCGCTGCCCGCCGTGACCGAATGTACGTCGGTGGTTGCGCCGCCTATATCAACCGCAACAACATCGCCAAGTTCGCCGTAGGCAAGCTGTACAGCCTCCATTACCGCGCCGGGAGTGGGAATTATGCTGCCCGTGACCATGTCGCGTATATGCTCCATGCCCGGAGCCTTTATAATGTGTTCTTCAAAAACGCGGTGTATTATTTTACGCGCCGGTTCAATGTTCAACTTGTCAAGCTTTGGGTAAACGTTTTCGGTAACGGTGCAGGGCACGCCCGCCTTTTCAAATATGTCTTCAACGGCGCGGCGGTTTTGAACATTGCCCGCGTATATTACGGGCGCCTTTACGCCGCTTTTTGCAATAAGGCGGGCATTGTAAAGTGCCGTTTCCTTTTCACCGTAATCGGTGCCGCCCGCAAGCAAAATAAGATTGGGGCGCGCCGCTATAAGCTCTTCAATATCGTATTCGCTCATTTTGCCGGCCGTGGCCATGGTGACTATCGCACCCGCGCCGAGTGCCGCGGCCTCCGCCGCCTTCACGGTCATGTCGTATACCAGCCCGTGTACGCACATCCTCAGCCCGCCTGCCGCGCTTGACGTTGCAAGCATTTCGGCATAATCTATTTTATCCGTGCCCATCTTGGCGCAAAGGTCGGCTATTGCGCCGTTCAAGCCAACGCGAACATCACCCTCAAGCACGCTTGTGGGGGCCTGTCCCTGACCTATAAAATGGGGCTCACCGTCCTTTATGCCCGTAAAGGCATTGATGAGTGTGGTGGTGGAACCTATTTCCGCAACAAGAACATCTATTTTCATTTATACCTGCCAAATCGGTCTTTTTCGTGTTAAAACCGCACTGCTCCCCATGCACACAACACGGGGAGCAGTCGATAAAAGTTAGTTACATTTTTCCTTCGGCTTCAAGCTCGCGCCTGCGCTTTACAAGGAACGTGGCAACGTGGTTGCCGTGACTGCCGCGGCCAAAGCCCTCGTCCGCACCGTTTGCACGCGCCTGTGCGCTTGCAACTTGGGTTCCGCCGGCCACAAATATGACCTTGTCGCGTATGCCCATTTCGGTGGCGATACGGTTTATCTTGGATATGTTCTTATAATGGATATCATCGTGGCTGATTATGGTGGAAGCAAGCATTGCATCCGCATTCAGCTCGACGGCCGCATTAACAAGCTTTTCGGGCGGTACGCTCGTGCCGAGATAATGCACCTCTATGCCGTACTTTTCAATGCCGCCGTGCTTGATATCGATTATTTCCCTAAGGCCCACGCTGTGCTCGTCCTCACCCACAGTGCCGCAGACTATCTTCATGGGCTTGCGATCTATGTCGGCGCGGATCTCGTCGTCGCTCATAACGTCGGGCTCCTTGGGCAGAACCAGCTTGTCTATTTCTATGCTGAAGGGAACCTTGGCCTTGGCCTCAATGCGCGTGCCCTCCGCAGGATGCATTATTTCCTTTGAAATGACCTCTATATCGGTCAGGTTCATGCGCTTGCAGCATTCTATTGCGGCGGCTTCGGCAATCAGCTTGTTTGCAGGGAAGAACATTGTAAGCATTACCGTTCCGTCAGCAAGCCATTCCATTTCGGGGCGGATAAGCTTTGCACCGGGCTGAGCAAATTCCTTTACCTCGGCCATACGCACGTTGCAGTTATCCTCTTCGTCAAGCTCGTCTATGAACACTATCTTTTCGGGCTTTTCAAGCGTGCAGCCGCCTATAAGGTCGCTGGGGTTTTCCGCACCGTACTGGGCTATGTTGTTATAGCCGTAATGCGCGGTAACGGGGGCCATGTAATCGCTTTCGCGCTTGAATATGGTGCCTGCGCCTATGCCGCCGTCTATCTTTCTGGCAATACCGTCGTTGTTGCGCTCGGGGAATATGCCGCTGTCAACAAACATACCCGCTTCAACGGCGTTGAAGTAGCCGCCCATTTTCACCATTTCCTCAAGGAATAGCACTGCGCGTTCTTTAAGCTCCCTTGCCTTTTCCCTGAGATAGCCGTCCTTTTTAAGCTCTACCATTTCCATCAGCCCATCCATGCCTGTCAGGGCCTGCTTTGCGGTGTCACATGCTTCTATATTATAGATATGCCAAGGCACGTTACGGCCTTCATCGGGCGTTATGGTGGACTGTATATCCGCGCTTGTAAGCTTAGATATCATCATGTTCAAAACATGGGTAACGGTCGCCTCGCGCGTGGAGGATTCGATGTACTTGGTGTTCATCTGCGCGCGCATACGATATTCGTGGAACAGGTCGCGCAGTGCAACCGCATACGGCAAATCGATGTGTATACACGGTGCGGGCGTGGCCGTTGGCGGCACGGTGGACAGGCAGATGTTCTTCTTGTCTATGCCGACCTTGGCGGAGAATATGGCGTTTATGCCGTGCTGAACCATAAGTTCGGGCATTACCTTCCACGCATCGCGCGCGGTGGCGTTGGCGTTGTGCGCGCCGTCTATCTGCGCCTGACCCGCCCATGCGATAAGCTTTTTGCTTTCGCATGCGTCAACAAAGCTGCGGATCATGTTAATATTACGGTAGATAACGTTATACTGCGGGTCCTGATGAACGCCGTTCACCCCTTCCTCGGCAAACATAACGGCTATATCGGGGCCTGCCACACCCGAAACGTAGCTGTGGTAGTTTATGGGTCTGCCGACTTCATCCTCTATCATGTCAAGAGCCTTGCGTTGGGCGCGAACCTGCTTACGGGTAACGGGTATACCGCCCATGCCCTGAGGAGTGCCCTCGATAAGTCCGTCAAAATGGCTTTGACCCGCCGTGCGGATTACCATTATGTGGTCCGCACCGTGGTGCGCGGCAAGGCGCATGCGGCGGATATCATCCTCAAAACGGCCGGAAGCTATTTCCGTGGTTATGGTGGGAAGGGGCTGCGGGTCTATATCCCCAAAATAATGCGCGGGCGGCAGGGGTACGCTCTCCTTAAGCGGTTCCGCACAATCCTGATAGGTGAACTGACCCATCTTCAGGTTGGGTGCGCTCTTGCGCCATGTCCAACCGTGGCGGCGGGGATGGTAGTTTTCAAGATCCTTGAGTATTTCGGATACGTTTATGTTATTGTTCGGGTCAAGTTTATAATCGCTCATATGTATCCTCCCTTAAAACTGCGCCGCGGCATCATCCCAAAGCTTGCCTTCACAAAGGGCCTTGCCCACCGCAATGTAGTCCATGTTCTTGGCCTTTGCAAGCCTATATACAACATTGCCCGCGCCGTGACCGAGCAGGTCGCGTTCCATACAGCCGTCCGTAATGGCCTTGGCCTCTATTGAAGAAAAGCCCATTCTCAGCAGCACACTACGCTCAATTGCGGGTGTGGTATTCTCGTAACCGAGCTTGAGCAGCGGGTCAACAATCTGTTCTGCAAGCTGCCAAAACCTTTCTTCCAGTTCCTTATCGCTCAAATTCGCAACGCTTTCGCGGCGGAGCAGATAATCGTCATCTCTTTTCATTCTTTATTCCTCCGATGGCTGTTGAATTATTTGCCGAGCTCTTCTATTACTTTGCGCACATAGGCTTCATCCTGCCGGACCTCGTCCGCAAGGAAGGCTATATCTTCGGCGGTGGGGGCATGGTCAACGCTTGCAACGGCATTCTTTATAAGGGAATGGCGCATGTTGTCAATGTTGAAATCGCGTGCCTTTATAAGTGAAGGATGTGCCGGCAGTATTATGCTCTGACCGGGAACCTCTTCCGCCGGGTCGCCAAAGTGAATGTCTATGCCGTTCTTGCGGGCAAAAGCAAGCTGCGGATTGATGTGCTTACCTGCGCCGGTGTATTCGGTCTCCTGCACGACAATGCACTGATCCTCATCCATTTCCTGCGCTATGCTGAATGCCGCCGCAAGAGAGGTGTCGCCCGCGGGGCCGCGTTCAAGTCCTTCAAGGGAAGCAAGCATTTCCGTCATGTAGAAAACTTCGCCCTGTGCAACGGTAACATAGCGTTCCATGTACCTGAGCGGCCTTGCGGCACTGCGAGGCACGTCGCTCCTGTCGGGCCAAGTGGAGAAGGGTACGCCGAATCCCGTGTGACCCGTTGTGAATGACTTTTTATTGAACTGCGTATCGCTTGCCATGTGCAGACCCCTAAGGTTAACGCTTGCCGCTATGACCTTGGCGTTGCAGCCCGCCTTTCTGAGACCGCGTGCGGTACCCGTCAGGTTGCCGCCGCCCGCATTGGTGCAGACCACGGCATCGGGATCCTTGCCGAAGCGCGCACGGAACTGTTCCGCAATTTCGTAGCCGAGCGTTTCAACGCCTATTATGCCGTAAGGTGTGTAGAGCGATGCATTGAAATAGCCTGTATCCTCAAGCATTCTCAGTGTTTCATAGAACAGCTCGGGTCCTACGGAAAGCTGAACGACTTCAGCACCGAATGCCTCGCACTTTCTGGCCTTTTCGATTATTTCGGGCTGGCCTATGTACTTTGAATCGTAGCACTCCTGAACTATTATGCACTTCAGTCCCGCCATTGCGCATATGCTTGCAACGGCCGCACCGTAATTGCCGCTTGTTGCGGCTATCGCGCCCTTGTAGCCCATTTCCTTGGCCTTGTATATGCTGGTTGCGGCACGGCGAACCTTAAAGCTACCGCTTGGGTTGCTCGCTTCATCCTTTATGAATATGCGCGCACCCTTGCCCTTGGGTGCCATTTTGCGTGCAAGTGCCGTTATGTTTTTAAGCTCTATAAGCGGGGTGTGGCCGATGGAAAACCCTTCCTGTATGCGGCGCACTTCGTTTATGTCCAGACCCGTGGCGGCCATCATGCCCTCGTAATCGAATGCTATAGAGCCGGATTCAAAGCTTGAATAATCCATGCCCACGGCTGCCTTTATAATATCCGCTTTGCGGCTCATTACCGCATCGTAACTAACGTCTTTCATTCGTCCTTACCTCCGAAAAGGATACCGCGCACGGTGTCCCCAATTTCAAGCAGTTCCGGCACAAATTCGCCGTAATCGTGGTTGTAGCGCGGGGCTTCTTCAATAAGCTTGCCCTTCACATGCCTACCGGTGCGGGTTATTACTTCAACCTCGTCACCTATTTCGGCATCTGCGGTAAGGTGCCCCTTCACCCACATTTCAAGCGGTACGCCATGCGTATCCTCGGGAACCTGCGGCGCGCGCTGCTGCGGGGTAAGAATTATATTGTGGGTCAGTACCCAGTCGCCTTTTTTTGCCATTTTTATCGCCTCCAAGCGTATATTAGCTTATTTTTCGATCATGTCGCGCATGTCGCCCATTATTGCGCGGGGAACGGGCAAGTCAAGCATGGTCTTGAGACCGGGCCTTGCATTTATAACATGGGGGATCATGTTGACCATCATTGCTATGGTGCCAATGCCGCCGTCAACCTCGGGATTGATGGCCATGCTTACATTGGGGGTGCCCTTGAGCACTATGTAGTCGCCTGTGTGGGTGCCTTCCATTTCGGGCTCTATTTGCTGAGGATGTATCATATCTATTTTCAGTTCGCCGTTTACATAGCCCTGACCCGTCATGTTTACGCCCGCGACATCGCCCGCCTTTGCAAAGCCGTAGGGGGATTTGCGGTCAACGGTTGTGACTATGGGCTTCATCTGCTGTTCGAACTTGTCAACCTTCCAACCGAGTGCTTCGGCAATCATGCCCACGGATTCGGCAAAGCCGACGTGACCCGCAAGGCTACCGTCCTCAACGCCCTGTTCAAATGCCTTCACGCTAAGACCTACACCCTGTTCCTCCATAACGGCGGGACCGAACGGGGACAGACTGTTCACGCGGCGGCACTGTACGCTTTCAACATCGGTCATGCAACCTGAAAGGCAAACCGCAAGCACGTCCATCATAAGGCCGGGATTTATGCCCGTGCCGAGTATGGATACGCCGTTCTTCTTTGCAAGGGCATCCATTTCGGCGGCAAGCTCGGGCTGATTGGCCTTGGGATAGCTCATTTCCTCGGCCGTGCAGATAACGTTTATGCCGTTTTCCACAACAAGCTTTATCTTGGGGAATACCTTTTTGGTGAACGAATCCGTTGCTATAACGCAAATGTCCGCCGCACCGCGAGATGCGACCTTTTGAATGTCGTCACACACCTTCACGTCCGCCCTGTCGCCGCGTTCCACGCCAAGCAACTCGTATATGCTGTGGCCCACACGCTGCGGATGAATGTCGCACACGCCAGTGATATCAACGCCCTTTTTGCCGAGCAGTACCTTTGCAATGCCGCTGCCCATAGCACCGAAGCCCCATACGGCTACTCTGATGTTTTCCATAAAAGATATGTCCTCCGAATTTTAGAATTAAGCATGTATCCAAGGATACATCATTATTATACCACCGCATTTATAAATGGCGTGGGACAGGGGTCAAACTCTTTTTTGTAATTTTTGACCACCTTTTTCGGCGGCCATTGCGTTTTTTATGCGCCGAAATATTCGGCATTTTGCGGCGCAAAGCCGCACAAAGGCGCCGCCTTATGCAAAAACGGACATTGAAACACGCTGAATATATACAATAAAAACAAATAAATTTGTCCCTTACGTATTGAAAAAGGTTTATATTTGGACTAAAATTATTTATATAGCACACGGCATATGTGCGCATTGCAAATTTCACCCGAACGGAGGGTACAATACCATGCCCGATATTATTCAGATTCAATCAATGGCCCGTTCACGGCTGGATCAAAGCAAGCTTGCAAGCTTTGATCAAGAGGTGATCGAATCCCCCACGAAGCCGCTCATTCATCAGGAGGCGCGCTTTCTGCTCGTGCGCAAGGGCAGTGGCGATATGACCATACAATCGCGCAGCTATCATTTACAGCCGGGCACGCTTGTTGCGGTACTGCCGTGGCAGATAACCACCATAACATCCGTTGAAGAGCCTCTTCAATATTATCTTCTCGTATATCATTTGGACACGCTGAACCGCGTTATGAAGGCGTTTTATGAGCCCGGCGGCCTAAGCGCCGCATGGATGAGGGATGTTGATGCAACGCCCGTCATAACACCCGACAAGCGAATGACCACCCAGATAGAAAGGCTTTTCCTTGCACTGAGGGATGAACTCGGCATGGAATCCACCCTTGCCGCGCCCGCAAAGCCGCTTGGCAGTATATTCGTAATGAATAAGCTTGTTGAGCTTGTTGTGCTGTTTGAACGGTGCAGTGCGTATACGGGGTCGGTCGGGCACATGGAACAACAAGACGTGCCCGACAGGAGCGAAATACTGCGTTACATGTACGCCCACTGCAATTCAAAGCTTACATTGGCAATGCTTTCCCGCGTGTTTTATATGAGCGAAAGCAGCATAAGCGCGTATATAACGGGCATAACGGGGCTTAGCTTTGTTGATTTGAGGAACGAAATGCGCATAGGCAAAACGGCGAATTATCTGCTTTATACGGATTTTACCGTGGAGGAGCTTGCGGAAATACTCGGCTATGTGGATTCTTCACACATATCAAAGGTATTTTCTGCCCGCGTTGGCATGAAGATAAACGAATACCGCAAAACGTATGCCCGCGTAAGCGAAATATGCAAGGTGGAGGACAGCCGCCGTGCATATGAAATCGTGCGCTACATATACCGCTATTATAATGAAGACCTTACGCCGCACGACACGGCCGCACGCTTCGGCATGAGCGTGCAGGAGCTGAACCGCATATTGATGTATCAGCTTGAAAGAAATTTTGAAGAGTATCTCAACTTTGTGCGCGTAAACCGCGCCTGTGAGCTGCTGACGAACACCAAGCGCAGTATAATGGATATTGCGCTTGAAGTAGGTTACAACAACGCAAAAACTCTCACCCGCAACTTTGTAAAGTTCAAGCTTATGACGCCGCAGACCTTCCGCAATGCCGCGGGTGCGCGGTAACGAAAGGCCGAACCCCTCATCGCAACTCCGTTTCCCCGTTTTTCGGCAAAACGCGGCACAAGACGTGTCCAAGATGTGCCAAATTCAATGCCGAGGATGGTGCGAAGGAATAGGACGATTATCATGTTGCGTCCGTTTTTGAAAAGAAGTATCATTATCAATATACCGCAAACGGAGGGCCATACTTTATGCAAAGACGGATTATATTCATTATCATAATATGCCTTACAACAATCATGTTCTCTTCCTGCAAGGTGCAATACGATACTGCCGAACGCATTGACGAGGGTGCTCCCGCGTCCGTGGAAACACAGATCACATTGGCAAATTGGCAGGAATTTTTTGAGCTGAAAGAAGCCGCACGTTGGGATGAAAACGCATTTGGCGAAGCAGAAACCCTGCGTGTTGTATACTATTTGGTACTAAGAGATGAATATAAGGACAGGATAGACAAAAGCAACGAAGCTGCCATTGCCTTTGAATTTGAGTATGATCGGATCCTTACGGACATTACCGTTGACCATGAGAAAAGGGAATACAGTTATACGGATACCGTGTACGAGGACAGTCAAGGGCATGAAAACAGCTCCTTGGCTATATATTCATGGATGCTTGCAGACAGCGGCTTTTTCGAGATCTGCTCGTGCGCCGAAGGTTACTATATCATCGATGGCACAATGGTTCCCAACTGCTACAGGTTTTTCAACGTGGATGTAACACAGGCAGAAGGAAGCATCCGTCTGCTTGAGGATGATTAAGTTTTCTTCAACTCAACACAAAAGTGCAGCCGTGTTGTTCGGTTTGTTCTGCAGCTTTATTATAATAAAGCCATAAAACAAAGGAGGCAGAAAACCAATGAACACCGATAAACTGTACGCAGAGCAAATTGCAAATGAATATGCGCCGAAGGATACCTCAAAGGTAGTGGCGCTGAGGAAGCTTGACGCAAAGGCAAAGCTGCCCGCAAATATTTTTGCATATACCTTTGGCATTTTTGCCGCGCTGATGTTTGGCGTGGGCATGTGCCTTTCCATGAAGGTGATTGGCAACGGCAGCACCGCCATGAGTATACTTGGCATAATAGTCGGTATAATAGGGATGTTGGGCGTGGGCATCAACTATCCCATATACAAAAAACTGCTTGAACGCGGCAAGCGGAAATATGCTTATGAAATAATTGAGCTTGCAAAGGAAATAAGCGAAAAGGAAGATTGATTATAGCGGCACCGTTCAAGGCAAGGGCCATTCGGTTTGGACGGATTCGCCCCGCCTTGGGCGGTTTTATATGCATAACGATGATATTGATGATATGCGCTCTTCACCGCAAACGGGAGGTAGGGTTTTGAACAGATCCGAAAGCAAATATTTTGCCACCGCGGCACGCATGGACGAGGCTTTTTTGACTATACTCGCAAAAAAGGATCTCGCCTACATTACCGTTAAGGAGATATGTGCGGCGGCAAATGTAAACCGTTCCACATTTTATTTGCATTATGAAACCATTGCCGATTTGCTTAAAGAAAGCATTGCCTACATGAATAAGCAATTCTATGAGCATATGGGTAAAAGTGACATTGCTCCCGTCACCAATCTAAACGATTGCCCGCTTGACGAGCTTAACTTTATCACACCCGAGTACTTGATACCATATTTGGAATATGTCAAACAGCACAGGCGACTTTTTCGAGCGGCAACCGAAAAGGCGGATATCTTGGACGCGGACGAAACCTACGACCGCATGTTCCGCCGCGTGTTTGCGCCGATTTTGGCGCGGCACAACGTTCCCGAGGCGGGGCGTGCCTACATAATGACGTTCTACATCCGCGGCATAATGGCGGTAATAACAAGGTGGCTTGAAAACGACTGCGCCGATACCGTAGAATACATAGCTTCCATAATAGAAGGGTGTGTAAGACCCGCGTGAGGGGGAGTTATATGTTTTCTTTTGCGGTGTTGGCGGAGGAGATGAGCAT
>CAZTFU010000013.1:0-46155 GCA_964612925.1 uncultured Clostridium sp.
CACTGCGGCATCAATTGCAAGCGAAGGGACACGCACGATGTGCGGCTTGTGTAAGCGGTTTACGCCGCCCTCATTTCATTTTTGTGCAAAATCCACTAAACCTAAACGGGTGCAGACGTATTCCCCACAAACAAAACTATGGCGGGGCTAAATGCCCCGCCATAAGCGCTTTCTGAGCAGAATCCTGCATCTGCCGCAATGCTGCGTCATTTATTGCTTTTTTCGATCATGACGGCGATTGCCGCCATGGGTCAAATCGAGCTTATTTCTGTTCCTTCTTCTTTTTGCCGAGCACAACGGCAACCACGGCTATCGCAACGACAACCACAACTATCGCAGCTATTGCGCCTGCGCTCGTGCCGCCGTTCGCATCGGTATCGGCGGGCTCTGCGGAGTCAACGGGAGTCTCGGTTTCGGCGGGATCCTCAGTGATGACAGGCTCGGTCGATGCTTCGGCATCGGGAGCGGGGGTTTCCTCGGTAACGGCGGGAACAAGTTCCTTGGTGGTGGTGTAGGTGGTGCCGTTATTGAGCATGATGAATATGTGCATGGTGGCGGGAGTGGTCATGCGGCCGAGTATGTTGGCATCCTTTATAACAAAGTTGCCGTCGGTGCTGATGTTCATGCCATAGCGGAACACATTGTTTGCGGTGGTGGTCTTTAATCCTTCGGGCATTTCAACCTTGGTAGCTTCCTCACCCTCAAGATAGTAGCCGATTATGCCGCAGCCGTCCCTGCCCCACTTGTTGTTGGTGAAGCCCTTGGACATGCTTATCTTTTCGCCGTTGACCATCAGTGCGTATTCGTTTTCGCTGCCTTCAACGTACTGAAGTTCAGCCTCTATACGATCGGGGTTGCAGGGGGTGCAGTTTGCTTCCTTATCATGGATAACATAGAGCATACCCTTGTTGGCCTGTTCAAGCTGGTCAGCGCGATAACGGCGGCGTGCGCAGGAAGCATCGCTTCCGGCGGCGGAGTCGCTGGAGTAGAAGTAATCAACGCCGTCTATGGTTTCATAACCGGTAAGGGTTATAAGGTGACCTGCGGTGTTGTTGGATGCACCGTTTTCAAGATAGGTATAGGAACCGCTGGTGCTTGAAGAATAGCTTACGTTGATACCAACGCTGTAGCCGTGTGCAAGTTCCTGCTTTACTATGTCAAGATTGCCGTACTGGCAGAAGCAGTCATAGCCGTAGCTGCCCGCCGCCGCAACGCTGTAGGACCAGTTGCCGAATCCGTCATAGTCACTGTCGTAGTCTATAAGGGCGATTTCATCGGGCAGAGCATCCTCACCGCGGTCATTGAGCAGTGTGCAAATGGTGGTGGCGCTGCACATTATGTTTGCAATGCCGCCCTCACGCACCATCTGAGAATATGCGGGGGTGTCAAGTATGACCTTTTCGGGAAGCTCAATCTCCTCACCGTAATAGGTGGGGACGATGGTCTGACCGTCAAGCGTGTTCTTGTAGGTGGCGGCAAGCTGCCTTACAACGGGGCTTTCACCCTCGTCATTTGCCTTAAAGGTAACCTTGAGCTGAATAAGGCTTGCGGTTTCACCGTCGCTGCCGGAGATTACGAACGTGTCGGTATCCATATAGGCAAGGTCGCAGGAACCGGAAACGGAGCCGCGCTTAATGGTTTGACCCCATGTGCCCCAGCTGAGCCAGTCCGTCCAGCCCTTATGCATATCAACATACGCCCTGCCGAAAACCTCGATAAGCGTTCCGTTCGGAGTATCCGCCGCCCATGAGGCAACCATGTATTCGAATGCGGGAACACCGATGACCTCACTTATGAATTCGCCCTCGGTTGCACCCTCGGCCAGCCTTATTGCGCCGTCATTGCCGTATTCGGCATCGACCACAACGTTATCAAGCTCGCCCGCGGCAAAATCCTCCGCGGTGGTAAGAACAACTATGTTGCCCTCAACCTGCCTGTCCGCCTTTTCCGCCAATGCGGGTACGCTTACAAGCACCATTATAAGTGCCAGTATAATAGCGGCATACTTTTTCATACCTTTTGAAACTCCTCCTATTTATAATTTGGGATTTAATATATTGTAGCATTGTTTCACTTACGGTTCAACATAAAAAAAGCACCGCACATATGTAAAATGCGGTGCTTGTAATACCTGTATCGATTATATCCTTGCGTTTTCCACAAACGGCAATGCCGCACCTATGGCGGTTGCGAATGTTGCGTTTTCGGGAATGAAGAACTTTACATCGGATATTTCTTCGACAAAGCTCATTACCCTTGCGGCCATATCCATGTTTGCAAGGCTACCCGTAAGCACAACATCCTTAACTGTATCGTTTCTCAGTGCGAACACGCTAAGCATGCCTATCGTCTGAAATACCATATTTACAAGGCCGAGCGCGATATCCTCTTTTTCGGTGCCGCTTGTTATTTTACCGAAGTTTGACGCCGTAACATGTGAAGGAAGGGACCCCACGTCATTTGCGCAAATATCGGATATCATAAGGTCGACCTTTGAAATGTCTCCCTTTGCGGCAAGGCGTTCCATTGCCATATGATCGTTTTCATGGAAAACATGGAAAAACAGACCCGACAGTGTGCCGCCGCCCACGCCGCTGCCGCCGATATGCTCACAACCGTTGCGCCCCGCGCGCACGAATGCGGTACCCGTGCCAAGGCTGACAACAAGCGCTTCGCTTTTCCCGCTCAGGGTAAGGCCGCCCTTACCTATTGCGTCGAATTCAGCAACACGCTCGGTGGGTATTCCGTATATATCGCCTTTGACAAGTGCCGCGCCCACACCCGTTATTACAAAACGATCAACTTTGTTGAGCGATATGCTGCGCGTGCTCAAAAAATTGCCTATCGCACCGTAGAGTGAAGTAAGCCTGTCCGATGCTTCCACACGCAGTGTGCCTATGTGGTGACCCGTTGATTCAAAACCCGCAATTTTGGTTGTTGAACCGCCTATATCTATGCCGAGGACTACTCCCATTGCGTACCCCTATCAGCCCTTGAATACAAACTTCTTAACGGGCTTGCACACGGCGGGACAAAGCAGACCCGCAAGCACCGCCTCGGGTATACCGCTTGTAAGCACGGTGGTGCCGATTATTACCATGAGCGCTTCACCGACTATGCTTGAATAAGCATCGCCAAAGCAGAGACCTATACCGAGCATTACAAGCACGGTGTTGACAAGGCTGCCCGCAACGCTGGCTATTGCCATGGGAATAACGTCACGCTTTATTTTGCCGCTGAGCAGTTTATATACACTGCCCGAAACCGTGCCGACCAATATACGCGGCACAAAGCAAATAAGCAGACTGAAGAAGTTACCGTGTATTTCACCCAAGGAATAGAACGGGGTGAAAACAAACGCTATTGCCGCACTCTGCGCCGGGGGCATGAATGTCCAGATTATAAAGCTGAACAGACCCGCTATAAAGCCCATAAGACTGCCGGCCTTTGTGCCCAAAAGAATTGATGTTATTATTACGGGGATCATTGCAAGTGTCATAACAATAGGGCCTATTGCGGGCAATGAACCGAGCGGAGTAAAGCAGAATAGAGCCTCTATTGCCGCAAGAAGAGTGAACTGAACAAAAGCGCGAGTAGAATTCCTGCCGTTTAGCATAGGAATGTTCTCCTTTCCTTATGCGGGATGTTAATATCCCGTAAATGATGCCATGATTATACTTTGAAATTACAATATAATCAAGCAAAAACCGCATTAAACGGGGCTACAGTGCACTTCTCCAATCGGGAAGCGGCAGAGGTGTGCCGTTTAGCACCGCGCGGTCAAGCTTTTCGCCGTTATAATGAAGCTCCAGCGAGAAATACGGCACGCGGCGTTCCATAAGCTCAAGGAATATGAAATCGCCCTCCCATGCGGGCAGCTCTTTAAGTTTTTCCTTGTCGAGCCATTCAAGCTCCCCTTCGTCACAATCGATAATGCTGCCCGAGAAGCCGTCCGCGTGGTAAAGGTACATCATCTCTACGGGCCACGGCGCACTGTCAAACAGTATCTCGCCGCAGGCACGGTAGCTTGTAAGCGTAAGGCCGGTTTCCTCAAGCGTTTCGCGAAGAATACATTCCTCCTCGGTTTCGTTGGACTCGATATGGCCGCCTATGCCTATCCACTTGTCATGGTTTACGTCGTTGTGCTTTTTCACCCTGTGCAGCATAAGATATTTTCCGTCCCGCTCTATATAGCAAAGCGTGGTGCGCTTCATAAAAAACAGCTCCTTTTTAACTCTCGTGTACGGCGAATGAATGCCGAGTGCCTATATTATATAACGGCTTTATGCGGCATGGGAAGTGCGCTCTTGTGCAAAAAAACATTTGAAATTATTTGCGGCGGTGCTGTATAATGCATATACAACGAGTGGCTCACAGGGCGTAATTCCGGTTGCGGTTTGTGGACCGCTTTTTATGTAAAGCGTGTATAAATAAAAGCGTGTGGCCTTGCGGCGTAATTCCGGCTTGGTCATGCGCTTTTTAATTGTTTATAGAGGTGAAAAATGGAAACGAAAGCAAATTCTTTTCTCGAAACGGAGCGCATAGGTACGCTTATGCGCAAATTCGCCGTGCCATGCGTTATATCGCTTGTGGTGGGCGCACTTTACAACATAGTTGACCAGATATTCATTGCCAATGCGCCCTATCTCGGCTCCTACGGTAATGCGGCCAACACGGTGGTGTTTCCGCTAACGGTTCTGGCGTTGGGTATAGCCGTTATGATAGGCGACGGGTGCTGTGCGTTCGTAAGCTTGTCCCTTGGCGGCGGCAAAAAGGAAGATGCCCATTGCGGCGTGGGCAATGCAATAGTGCTGTGCCTTGCGTCAAGCGTTGTGCTTACGGGTGTGTATCTGCTGTTTGACGAGGAGATAATAACGCTTTTTGGCGGCGGAGTAAACGAGGAAACGTTTGCCCTCGCCAAGGAATACTTCCTATATATAACTTTAGGGATTCCGTTTTATATGTTCGGGCAGGCAATGAACCCGATAATCCGCAGCGATGGCAGTCCAAAATTCGCAATGGTGGCAACGCTTGGCGGTGCGGTTGCGAACATAATACTTGACCCGATATTTATATTCTGTTTTCGTTGGGGCATGATGGGCGCGGCCGTTGCGACCGTGATAGGCCAAATGCTTACGGCAATCATGTCCGTATGGTATTTGTGCCACATGAAGACGATGCGGCTCAGCGGCCACAGCTTTAGACTGAATCCCAAGGTAGTATGCCGCTTTTTACAGCTTGGCCTTACAAGCTTACTTGCGCAGGTATCACTTGTTATCTCTATGGCCGCCGTGCAGAACACATGCATGAAATACGGTGCGCTCGATTTGATATTCGGTCAACCTCAATATGCACAGATACCGCTTGCGGTGCTTGGCATAGTTATGAAATTCTTCCAGATAGCCATTTCAATAGCCATTGGCATGGCGGCGGGTTGCATACCCGTGGCGGGTTACAATATGGGTGCAGACAGAAAGGATAGGGTACGACAGCTTTTCTCCTGCCTTCTTAAAGCGGAGGCCGCCGTGGGCGTGGTCGCGCTTATTATTGTGGAATGTTTTCCACTGCAAATAGCGGGGCTTTTCGGTGCGGCGAACGAAAGCGTGTATTATGCGGATTTTACCGTGAAGTGCTTCCGCATATATCTTTGCATGATGGTGTTGGCAGTGCTGAACAAGGGCACATTCATATATTTGCAGGCCATAGGCAAGGCCGCGGCGTCAACCGTTGTTTCACTTATGAGGGAGATAGTGTTCGGCGTGCTTTTGCCGATAATAATGCCGATATTCATGGGGCTTGACGGGCTGCTCTGGTCATTCCCCGCGGCAGATGTTCTGACGGGCTTTATAGCACTGTACTTCATACGGCAAACATATAAGGAACTCGGCGCGGCGCAAACGGCCGATGCGAAGTGAACGAGGAGAGAAGCTTATCTTTTCATGATTATAATGCCTATCAACCGATTTCACGGATAAGTGACAGGTGATGCACCGCGTTCCGTTTATGCGAAGGGCGCATTACGCAAAGAACCCCGATTTATCAGGCAGACAAATCGGGGTTCTTTTCTGGCGTACCCAAAAGGATTCGAACCTTCGGCCTTCAGAGTCGGAGTCTGACGCTCTATCCAGCTGAGCTATGGGTACACGGTATTTAGCTATTATATCATATTGGCGGCGCGATGCAAGCACCGTTATAAAAAATTAGCTTGCAATGCGACCGATAAACGGATACAATATTTATGCGCGCCAAGCGGGGAGTTAGCGGTGCCCTGAACCTGCAATCCGCTACAGCAGGGTGTGATCCCCGCCGCGAGGCAAAGTAACGTAGGGCAGGAACGGTTATCGGGTGTTGAAGGCTGTGCCCTGTGCAATCGGGTGCCGTGAACCATGTCAGGTCCTGACGGAAGCAGCATTAAGCGGAAAACTCGATGTGCCGCGGGAACGCATGGCCGGAGCTTGATCCTCCGTGTGCCGCCTATGGTACCTTTGTCGAACGGCGGGTGCGCGTTTTTTGAAGATATAAGAGCATTCATTGTGAATGCTCTTTTTCTTTGCTGTTTGGTCGAGCCTTATCACTTGACGCGGCGGGTGCGGCGCAATATAATGGTGGCGATAAAAAGTAAACAGCGCACGATTATACTGCCGCATGAAAGTGCGGCGTGGCTTATATTGGGTCGTGGAATCGGATGAGAATTCCGAACTATACCGGTAACCGTGATGCGGACGAAAGGGCAATTTGCCACTGACCATGCCTTATGGCAGGGCGGGAAGGCGTCCGAGTAGGATGATGCTGAGTCGGGAAACCTGTTTTCGTGTGAAAAAACTTCCGGAGTTGAGTGAAACTGTATGGCATAGGCGTGCTTTATTATGGTTGCATCTTAATTTTGGAAGGTGCAGCTTTTTATTTATTCAAAAAAAAGAAAGGTGTACCTTAATGAAAAACATTAAAACAATTTTGGCCGTATTGCTTGCGACTGCGATGTGCTTTGCACTTGTCGCCTGCCAAGCCGATGATGCCGCAGACGGCGGTGCAGTTACCGTGACCGACATGATGGGGCGCGAGGTGGCACTTGAAGACACCGCAAGCCGCATTGTTGTGCTCAGCGCGGGTGAATGTGAAATAGTATACGCGCTCGGTGCGGGTGAGCTTATCGTGGGTCGCGGTGAATACTGCGATTATCCCGCCGAAGCACTGGAAGTAACCTCCGTAAAGTCCGGCTATGAAACCAACATTGAAGAAATTGTTGCTCTTGAGCCCGATGTGCTTATAACGAGTGCCATGGATCAGGATCAGGACATAATAGCGAAAATTGAGGAAGCCGGCATAAAGGTAGTGGAATGCTATGCGCAGAATATCGAGGGCGTGTATACCTCAATAGCCCTCATAGGTCAGGTAACGGGCCGCAACAGCGAGGCGGAAAGCCTTGTATCTCAGCTTAAATCAGGCTTTGAAGAAATAGCGGCCAATAAGGTGGAAGGCGAAAAGACCGTCTATTTTGAAGTTTCTCCGCTTGAGTGGGGACTTTGGACGGCGGGCAGCGGCACGTTCATGGATGAGATAGCCACTATGATGGGCCTTACCAACTGCTTCAGTGATGTTGAAGGTTGGGCGGAAATATCTCAGGAGCAGGTCATTGAGCGCAACCCCGACTACATAGTCACCATATCAATGTATTACGGCGAAGGCCCCACTCCCACGGAGGAAATCCTCTCTCGTGAGGGTTGGCAGGAAATAACCGCAATAAAGAACAGTGCGGTTCTGAACCTTGCGGACAATGAATTGAGCAGACCCGCGCCCCGCTTGCTTGACGGTGCAAAGGCCCTTTACGAATTCGCAAAATAATCAAATGTGAATAGGCCTAAGTGCGCTCCCGCAGACCGATTTGTCGCGGGGGCGATTTTTGTTGCAGACAAAAACGCAAAAGTAACTTATAATTGTTATTATGAAAAGTATTGGCAAAAAAAGAGAAGGCTTTGGCGCATTGGAATATGCCGTGTTCACGGTCGTACTTATTGTCACGGCTGTTTTATGCGTGTGCATAGGCAGCGTGAATGTGCCGCTTGAAAGCACAATTGAAATATTTCGCCGCGCATTGCTCGGCCTTGATATGCCCAAGGAACTGCCTTCTTCCATAATACTTACGGTTAGGCTGCCGCGCGTTATATGCGTGGCACTTACGGGGGCATCGCTTTCGCTTTGCGGTGCGGCCATGCAGGGTCTGCTGAAGAATCCGCTTGCGGACGGTTCAACGCTTGGCGTATCCTCGGGCGCAAGTCTCGGCGCGGTGATAGCGATAGCGCTCGGAATAACGTTTCCGTCACTGCCGTTTGCGGGAACAATGATAATGGCGATAATATTTGCGTTTTTATCGCTTTTGATAATACTCGGCCTTGCGTACAAGCTGGATTTTTCGCTTTCCACAAATACGATAATACTTATAGGTGTGATTTATTCCATGTTCGTATCAAGTGCGATGAACGTGGTGATAACGTTTGCTTCAAGCAAGGTGAAGCAAATAACCTTTTGGACAATGGGCAGTCTAAACGGGTCAACATACGCAAATGCGCTTGCGCTATTTGTTGCGTTTATTGTGTTTGGCGGTATACTGTTTACAAAGGCGCGTGAGCTTAATGCCTTTGCCATAGGAGAGGACAATGCGCGAAACGTGGGCGTTGATGTGAAAAGAACAAAGCTGACGGTGCTTATTTCGGTATCTGCGCTTATAGGCGTGTGCGTATCGATAGGTGGCACGATTGCGTTCGTTGGCCTTGTAACGCCACATGCGGCGCGCTTTATCGCAGGGCCGAACCATAAGCGATTGTTGAGCGCAAGTGCGTTTTCGGGTGCGATATTCCTTATGCTGTGCGACCTTGCCGCTCGCACGTTGTTAAGCCCGATAGAACTGCCCATAGGCGTTGTTACAAGCCTTATAGGTGCGGTAGCATTTATAATAATATTCTATCGTGCAAGGGGGAACAGCGGCCGTGCTTGAGGTAAAATCGCTTAATGTGCGTTACGGCACGCTTGATATAGTAAAGGATGTTTCCTTCAGCGTTGATGCGGGCGAATGGCTTATGATAGCGGGGCCGAACGGCGCGGGGAAATCAACGGTGATAAACGCAATCACGCTTGCCACACCGTATTCGGGGCAGGTGCTGCTTGACGGGCAGGATATTCGTAAGTGTAAGAGCGCGGAGCTTGCAAAAAGCATAGGCGTGCTTGCACAAAACCATTTTGTCGGGTACTCCTTTACGGTGGAGGAGGTTGTGCGCCTTGGCCGATATGCCTATTCTCCCGGCATATTTGACAAAAAGTGTGATGCGGATGAGGAAATGGTGCAAACGGCACTTGAAATGACGGGTATGGCCGCACAAAGGGAACAATCCGTACTTACGCTTTCGGGCGGAGAGCTGCAAAGGACGTTCCTTGCACAGGTGTTTGCGCAAGACCCGAAGTATCTTCTGCTTGACGAGCCCACAAATCACCTTGACCTTATATATCAGCGGCAGGTGTTTTCACTTATAAAGGAATGGCTGAAGCAGGGTGACAGGGCGGTGATAAGCGTAGTGCACGACCTTTCACTTGCAAAGAAATACGGCACACGCGCACTGCTTATGGACAAGGGACGCACTGCCGCACTCGGCACCGCTGACGAGGCATTGAAGCGGGAAACGCTGAAAAAAGTGTATTCAATGGACGTTTATGAGTATATGAAGGAGCTGCTTGGACAATGGGAATGAACGAATATGCGGCCAAGCTTAATGCCTTGATTTCGGCGGAGGACAAGGCGGCATATACGCTTTCCAAGGAAAGATGGGACGGCATTGCAAAGCCGCTCGGAAGCCTTGGCGCACTTGAGGAAGCCGTTATGCGCATTGCCGCACTTACGGGCAGTGCAAAGGTAGACATATCAAAGCGGTGCGTTGCAATGTTCTGCGCGGATAACGGAGTGGTTGCACAGGGCGTTACGCAGACGGGCAGCGAGGTTACGGCCATAGTTGCGGCAAATGCGGCCGTGGGCAAAAGCTCGGTATGCAATATGGCGCGCATCATAGGGGCGGATGTTTTTCCGATAGATGTAGGTATGCTCAGCCGTGCGGACGGCGTTGAGGATAGGCATGTTGCAAACGGCACGAGGGATTTTACCGTTGCCCCCGCAATGACGCGGGATGAGGCGATTGCCGCCGTAAATACGGGTATAGATACCGTGCGGGAACTGAAGGACAGGGGGTATTCCCTTATAGTTACGGGCGAAATGGGCATAGGCAACACCACTACGGCCGCCGCCGTGGCGGCGGTGCTTGCGGATATACCGGTAGAGCTTGCGGTCGGCCGCGGAGCGGGCCTTAGCGATGGTGGACTTGAGCGCAAGCGCAATGCCATAAAGCGCGGCATTGCCCTGAACAAACCCGATAAAAACGATGCTCTTGACGTACTTACAAAGCTTGGCGGCTTTGACATTGCGGCAATGGCGGGCGCATTCATAGGCGGGGCGATATATCGCGTGCCTATAGTGATAGACGGATTTATAAGCAGCGTTGCGGCGCTTGTGGCAAAAAGGCTTTGCCCCGCATGCGGCATTGCAATGCTTGCAAGTCATATATCGGCAGAGCCTGCCGCACTTGAGGTAATGCGCACACTTGGGCTTGAGCCGATAATTTATGCGAACATGCGCCTTGGCGAGGGCACGGGCGGCATTTGCCTTATTCCGCTTATAGATATGGCACTTGGAGTGTACAACTCCATGGCAACGTTTAATGATATAAATGTTGAGGCATACACACCGCAAGGGGGCGACATAAAATGATAACACTGCTTACGGGCGGATCCGCCTGCGGAAAGAGCTCCTATGCGGAGGAAATGGCGGTGCGGCTGAATGGGCCGCTGTACTACCTTGCCGCAATGCAACCATACGGCGAGGGCGGCGCGGAAAAGGTCATGCGGCACAGGAAAATGCGCGCAGGCAAGGGCTTTGAAACGGTGGAACGCTACCGTGATTATGAATCGCTTGAACTTGAACACAAGGGCGGTACCGCACTGCTTGAATGCATATGTAACCTTACGGCGAACGAAATGTTTGACGATGAGGGGAACATGCACGACCCGTTTGAAAAGGTAATGCGCGGCGTGAAGCACATAGGCGCACAATGCAATCATCTTATTATAATAACAAATGATGTTGGCAGCGATATGGACGTGTATTCCGACAGCACACGCGAATATGTGTTGGCACTCGGGCGAATAAATGCGGCACTTGCCGCGCTTGCTGATAACGTGTACGAGCTTGTTGCGGGTATACCCATAGTTATAAAAGGAAGGCTTATATGAACGTTGTAAGAAGCATTGCAATGGCATTCTTGATGTTTTCACGCATACCTATGCCGCGCATTGAATGGAAAAAGGAAAACATGCGCTACATGCTTTGCGCCCTGCCGCTTGTTGGCATAGCAGTGGGCGGCTTTATTATCGGCTGGACATGGCTGTGTTCATGGCTTAAAGTGGGAAACACGCTGTATGCCGCAGGAATAACGCTTATTCCGCTTATAATATCGGGTGGTATACATATGGACGGGTTTTTGGATACCTGTGATGCACTTGGCAGTCATCAGCCGCCCGAAAGAAAGAAGGAAATATTAAAGGACCCCCACACAGGTGCATTTGCACTGATTGGCCTTGGTATGTACATGACGGGGTATTTTGCGCTCAGCTGTGAGGTGGAGATGGGCTATACCGCCGCACTTTGCATAGGCATTATGCATGTTGTCAGCCGCAGTACGGGCGCATTACTCAGCACGCTTACATCAAGTGCGCATGAGGGACTTTTAAGCTCATTTAAGGATGCATCCTCCTCGGCGGCGGCATGGATACTGCTGTGCGAGTTTATATTGAGCGCGGCGGGACTTGTGATACTTGGCGGCATTGCGGGCGCGGCGGCGGTCATTATGGCGGGAGCGATATTCTTTATATGCAGGCGTATTGCGAATAAACAGTTTGGCGGCATGAGCGGCGATATCGCGGGCTTTACGATACAGCTGAGCGAGCTTATGATGATTTGCGCATATATATTCACATCAAAGGCGGTAAATTTATGATTTTGATAATAGGCGGCAAGGCGAGCGGAAAAACGGAATATGTAAAGAACTTGGGCTATGGCGATGCGGACTTTTCACAAGACCCGTTCAGTCGTGCCCGTGTGATATACGGTGCGCAGGAACTGCTTTTTGATGACCCTACGCGCACGGACGAGCTGTATGAAGCATTGAAGGATAAAGAGGTCATAATCGTCAACGAGGTCGGCAGCGGAGTGATCCCCGTTGAACGAAAACTCAGACTCGGCCGTGAGGCGGCGGGCAGACTGAGCGTTTTACTTGCAAAACGGGCCGACACCGTGGTGAGAATGGTGTGCGGCATACCGAGTGTAATAAAGGGGCAAATATGAGAGTATATCTTATTCGACACGCAAAAACCGTGGGTAATGCGCAGAACCGATACATAGGCATAACCGATTCGCCGTTGTGTGCGGAGGGAATTGAATTTGCAAAAAACGTAGGCAGGGACGAGGAACTTGGGGACGTTATCGTAACTCCGCTTACAAGAACACAGCAGACGGCAAGCATACTTTTTCCAAGTGCCAATCAACATATAGCGGACGAGCTCGGCGAGATGAACTTTGGCGATTTTGAGGACAGAAGTGCCGCCGATATGGAAAACGATGCCGCTTACCGCGCATGGGTGGACGGCGGCTGTATGGCTGCCTGCCCAAACGGCGAAAGCGTAGGCGGCTTTGCGGACAGGGTATGTGCCGCATTTATGCAAGAGGTACACCGTGCGGAGCAAAACGGCGAAGAACGGCTTGTATTCGTTGTACACGGCGGGGTGATAATGGCACTTTTAAGCAGCATGGGCGTGCCGCACAAGGACTTTTATGATTGGTATCTGCCGAACTGTGCATGTGTGAAGGCGGATGTTGAACGCGATGCTGCGGACGGAAAAGCTCACCTTATAAATATAGAAGTGAGGGAAAGGGTGCGACTTGACTAAACACCTTGTAAATATAGTATCCAATTTGCCCATGCTTGATGTGTTCGGCGGTGAGGCGGGGCTTAAAAGCTATATACAAAACGATTGCGGTTGCAACGGTGCGGAGGTTATATCCTGCCCGCCGTATGGTACGGATACGGTGAAGGGCTGCACGGTTGGCTATCACCTTATGTTTTACCCGAACTGGATAGACTTTTACTGCGGCAACACTGAGTATCTGAAAACGCATTTCGGTGAAGAAAATGTGTGGCGGGAATACTATTGCTGTGCGGATAAGGCGGGATTTGAAGCGCAACTTATCGATGACATGGACAGGGCACAGACTCTTGACGCAGAATATGCGGTAATGCACTGCGCGGACATTTCGAATGAGGAAGTGCTTCTCGGTCGAACCATTCACACGAATGAAGAAGTAATACGCATAACGGCGGAGCTTATAAATACCCTTATGCGAAAAAGGCAATACACGTTTACATTACTTTTTGAAAACCTTTTTGTGCCGGGCATGACGCTTATGAATGCGGATGAAACGCGCCTGCTTTTAGACCTTGTGGAATACGAAAACAAGGGCATAATGCTTGATACGGGCCACCTTATGGCGGCATTGAGACTGTCGGGAAGGCTTGATAAGTCAAGTGAAGCCGATGCGGCAAAGGAGGTACTCGGCGTGCTTAATGCACACGGAGAACTGACAAAATACATAAAAGGGATGCACCTACATAAATGCTCCCTTGATATGCCGATTGAAGAATATACCCTTGCGCGACAGATAAATAAGGATTTTGCCACGCGGAGCGAGCAGTGCTATGCGCGAATACTTGCGCTTGACACGCATTCTCCGCTTGAAACTGCGGCCATGCGCAGTGTTATAGACACATTAAACCCCGAATACATAGTGCATGAGCTTAGCGCCGCCACTCCCTCCGCCAAGGCAAAGGCCGTGCAAAAGCAGCTCAAATCTCTTCGCGGCTTGAACCGATAAAGAACAGCGCAAGCGCACCGGGGCCGACGTGTGCACCGGTCACGGGCTCATAACACACAGTAAGGATTTCACGCGGCGGGTGATTTTTATTGAGAAGTGAGGCCAAATATGCGGCATCCTCGGCACAATCCGCCTGCGCTATGCCTATTGTTTGATTTGATGCGTTTTCAACAAGCTCATCGTACTTCGCGGCCATAGCCTTTATAGCCGTGCGGCGGCCGCGCACATTTTGAAAGCAGACTATTTTGCCCTCACCGTCACCCTTTAACAGGGGCTTTATATTCAGTATGCTGCCTATAACGGCGGCTATGTTGCTTAAACGCCCCGTGTTTTTCAGGTGCATTATATCGTCAACCGTGAACACCTGACACATTTTGTTCCGCATGGCGGAAATTTCCGCCGCAACGGAATGTATGTCCGCACCGCTAAGCCGCATTTCTGCGGCGTGCATTACAAGCAGACCCTCTCCCAAAGATGCACCGAATGTGTCAACAAGCAATATACTCCGATCAGGGTATTGCTCCCTAAGCTCCCTTGCCGCGATTTCTGCGGATGAAAACGACCCGCTGATTCCCGATGACATTCCTATGAACAGTAAATCAAGACCCTGTTCGAGCAGTGGCCGCATATGGTCGATATATCTTTGCGGCGGCACCTGCGATGTGGTGGCACGCGCACCGTGACGTATTGCGTTATAATACGCGGCACCGTCAAATGCACCTATATCAAGGCAGACATGTTCTTCGCCGTTCATGTAATAGTTGAATGGTATTATCTCAATATCGTATTTTGAAGTTATATCATTTGGCAAATTGGCAGACGTATCGGTTAATAACTTAAACAATGCATAATCCTCCGAACACCTTGTGCTACACATTAGATTATCACGAGCAAAACAATAAGTCAAGGGCGTGAGTGTGACGGTTTGATTGCAATTTTGAACTTAATGTGCTATATTTGATTATGAGATCATCAGGAGGTGCTTAACGTTGGCATATGATAACCGACTTATTGCGGGAAAGCTGAGGCGGTGGGAAAAATATCTTAACCGTTTTCGCCTGCCGCGGTGGGATGACATACCTGATTTCGGACTGTATATGGAACAGGTGATTGTTCTGCTGAAGCAATACTTGGATTATCTTCCCCCCGAATTAAAGGAAGAACAGATAATAACCGCGGCGGCCATAAACAACTATGTCCGCACAAAGGTAATGCCCGGGCCCGAGAAAAAGAAATATTACAGGGTGCATATCGCCTACCTTATAATAATATGCTCACTAAAGCAGAACCTTAGCCTTGCCATGCTTCAAAAGCTGATACCCATGGGCATTGAAAAGGATGAGGTGAAAACGATATACGAGTCCTTCGCCAAAAGGCATAACCTTGCCGCACAATACTTTGTTGAACAGGTACGCCTTGCGGCATCAAGCATACTCGGCCATGATGAAAAAAGCGAGCTTGACGCGCAGGATACCAACGACATGATAGCGTTTGCCGCAGTGATAAGCTGCTTTTCGCGTTTGCTTGCGGAAAAGTTGCTTTTGCTTGACGGGAAAACGCTTGATGACGGCGGAAGTATAGAAATAGAGGAATAAATATGGCGGAGCTTATTATATCAAACGCAAAAATGCAGGACGCGGAGGAGCTTAACCGCATAGAACGCATAGCATTCCCGAGTGCGGAGGCGGCAAGCCTTGAATCCTACAAATACAGAATAGCAAATATAAGCGACTGGTTTCTGAAGGCGGAGGAAAACGGGAAAATAGTCGGCCTTATCTGTTGCCGACCCGTTGAAGGCGAGGGCGTTACGGACGATATGTACGAGCCTGAGCCGATAAAGGAGGGCAATGTGATATGCATACTCAGCGTTGCGACGGAACCCGAACTTCAGCGGCGCGGCATAGCGGAGCGGCTTATAAAGGCACTTATCGAAAGGGCGCGCGAACGCGGCATGGCGGCGGTATCGCTTGCGTGCAAGGATAAGCTTGTGCATTATTATGCCAAGTTCGGCTTTGAACTTAACGGCATTTCCTCATCGGAACACGGCGGCGTTAAGTGGAACGACATGATACTGAGATTCTGAACGATACCAATGAAGCTCCCCCGCATACGGACATATGCGAGGGGAGCTTTTTATTGCACAGAATACCGTGCGCGGAATATGTAAACTTATTTCGACGGCAAAAAACACGTCTTTACACAGGGTGGGATTGCAAATATAATAAACGATGCATGACTATGAACATGAATTTTTGACATAGAGGTAATTTGATGGAGAAAAATGTTGGAACCAGGCACAAAGGCGGCGCAAATAAGGCACTTGTAATAGTGCTTATTTCGTTGATTGCGGCGGCGTTGATACTCGGCGGCGTACTGCTTGCGCTTAAAATGAAGGCCGATAAGGAAGAGGAAGAACGGCAGAGCATAATCAATTCCGCCGTGTTCCATAATGGAATAACCGTAGGCGGCATAGACGTATCCTCAATGAGCATGGAACAGGCAAGACAGGCGCTGAAGGCGGCCGAAGATAAGCTGACCGAAAACGTTGGCTTTACAATAAGCGGAGCCGATAAGGTGTATACGATAGACAAAAGCTTCTTTACCATATCCTATAACACGGAGGAAATGCTGAATGAGGCCATGCAACTTGGGCGCGAAGGTACGCTTGAAGAACTGCAAGCGGAAGTTCTTGATATAGAGATTAACGGCAGGAGTTTTGACATAGAGTACACGCTTGAGGTGCCCGATTTCAGCGAACTTGTCGCAAGCATCGCGGCGGAAGTGAATACGGAGCCCACGGAAGCTACATTCACGGTAAAACAGCTTGAAATAAACGAAGCTACACAAGCTTATAATGCGGTGAACATAGGCGTGGCCGAGGGTGATACCGAAACGGACATAAGGGATCTCAGATTCGATTTTGTCGAGGCGGAAGCGGGCATAAAGATGGATCAAACGAGCCTTATTGATGAGCTTACCTCACGTACCGAGGCGCGGGATTTCGGCGAGGTCACATTTGAATGCGAAAGCATAGAGCCGACCTATACCGTGGCCGACATAAAGGAAACGCTGGTACTGCGCTCAAGTGCATACACAAGCTATGCAAAGGGCAATTACGGCCGTGCGGAGCGTGTGCATAATATGACAAAGGCATGCGGACTGATATACGGTACCGTGCTTCAAGCGGGGGATGTGCTGTCCTGCAATACGCTGCTTGGCGACAGGTATGAAAAATACGGCTGGCAGCTTGCACCCGCGGTAATTGACGGCGGTGCAAATACGGAAGATCAGCCGGGCGGCGGCGTGTGCCAGATAAGCACCACGATGTACAATGCCGTGCTTATGGGCGATTACAATATAGTATATCGTCAACCGCATTCAAGCAGATTGGGCTATGTGGACGGCGGCCTTGATGCAACCATAAACACGGGCACAATAGATTTCAAGTGGAGCAACAATACCGAAGCACCCATATATGTTTTCACATGGATAGATACCGTACAAAAGCGCGTTTGGTGCGAAATATACGGACTGCCCTTTGATGAAGATGCGGGCTTTGACGAGATAGAGCTTTACAGTGAACGCCTGCCCGACATAGAGCCGACGGCGGATGAGTTTATAGTGTACAACGGCCTTACCGCTCCTTATTGGATGCAGAAGAACGCATCAAAGCCGGGCTATGTTTATGATACATATAAGATATACAAGCTTGACGGCAAGGAAGTAAATCGCGAGCTTATTGCGAACACGATATACAAGATGCATCCCGCGCGCTACTATGTGTGGCCCGGGTATGTGATAGGCACGCCGCTTCAGGCCGAATATCAGCTTCAGCTTCCCGAAAAAACGAATTAACGGAAAATAAAACAAGTATGGCTCCTTGCCCCAAAACGGGCAGGGAGCCTTTTTGTATGGGAAATGCTTCAAAAATAAAAAAGTTTTCTTAAAAATAGCATAAAAATGGTGACAAGTGGGACGATGTGGTTTATAATGTGTGCATGAGTATGGGTTAAAGGGCACTTTATACCCATCGAGGGGATTCGGAGGAACGCTGAAGTGCTTATTGGCTGTTTCGAGCATAATATGGACAGCAAGGGCAGAATAATCATTCCTGCCAAATGGCGTTTGGATCTTGGGGCGCGGATAATCGTGACTTGCGGCTTTGCCCGTAAGGGGGATTATCAGTGCCTTATGGGCATGTCCGAAGACAGATGGAACCGCTTTGTGGGTGAAGTGCAGAACGTATCGCTTGCGGATATAGTGGTACAAAAGGCACTGAGAAAGCTGTTTGCCATGGCCTGCGAATGCGAATTGGACAAGCAGGGGCGCATACTCATAGCTCCCAACCTTAGGGAAAAGGCACAGCTTGACGGGGACATAATGCTTGCGGGCGCAAATAACCGCATTGAAATATGGAACCGTGACAGGTGGAACGAGGAACTGGATGATGAATCCGGCTTTGACGATGAAACGCTTGCCGCACTGAAAAGGATACAGACGGGCATATGAGCGAATTTAGGCACATACCGATAATGCTCAACGAAGTGCTTGAGCTGATTAACCCACGGCGCGGAGGAATATATGCGGACGGTACACTTGGCGGCGGCGGACACAGTGAAGCGATACTTTCGGCCCTGCCCGAGGGAGGCAAACTTTTCGGTATAGACAGAGACTGTGACGCGATAGCCGCAGCAAGCGCACGACTTGAACGCTTTAACGGGAAATTTACTGCGGTACACGGCAATTTTTTTGACATGAAGGAGTTGCTTCGTGCGCAGGGAGTGGACAAGCTGGACGGGATATTACTTGACCTTGGCGTTTCTTCCTATCAGCTTGATAATGCACGGCGCGGCTTTTCCTACAGGGAGTCGGCTCCGCTTGACATGAGAATGGATAAGGGTGCACCGCTTAGTGCGTACAACGTTGTAAACGAATATGATGGTGAACGCTTATTCAGGATAATAAAGGATTACGGTGAGGAACGCTACGCATCCCGCATTGCGAACGCAATAGTGCGCGAAAGGGCGCAAAAGCCGATAGGAACAACGCTTGAACTTGCGGAGCTTATTGCAAAAAGCATGCCGGCGGCGGCACGCAGGGAAGCACAGCACCCCGCAAAGCGCACGTTTCAGGCAATCCGCATTGAGGTGAACGGCGAACTTGCGGGACTTGAACAGGCGATAGAGGATGCGCATGACATGCTTTCAAGCGGAGGCGTGATGGCGGTGATAACGTTCCATTCACTCGAGGACAGAATAGTAAAGCAGGCATTCAGACGGTTTGAAAGACCCTGTACCTGCGACCCAAAGGCTCCGATATGCACCTGCGGTAAGGTGCCAACGGCAAAGGTACTGACAAGAAAGCCACTTACGGCCACGGAAGAGGAGCTTGAATACAATCCGCGCGCAAGGAGCGCGAAGCTTAGGGCGATAGAAAAGCTTTAAGCGCATAAACGAACGGGAGGGCGAATAAAATGGCAGCAACGGCGAAAAAGGGACACAGTGCATACGCACAGTCAAGGGTATATTCCTATTCGCGCACGGCCACCGCGGAGAAGCTCCCCTATGAAGATGACGAGAACATTCCCGCGCAGATACCCCGCGTTGAGCGCAAACGCCATGCGGCACCGCAAACGCGCATAATACGGGAAACTACGCCCGCCCAAAAGCGCAAGCAGAGGACGGTGCCTAAGATTGTCAGCATTGCGGGAGTAGCAACGATAGCGGCGATAATGATACTTTTGGTGCTGAGATACGCCCAAATAGCAACGGCGTACAGCAATATAAACAGCATCAAGGAGGATATAGAGGAAAGCCGAAGGAAAATAACCGAGCTTGAAGTGCAGCTTGACGAGGCGGTAAGTATTGAAGAGGCAAGACTTGCGGCGGCACGCTCGGGACTTAATTATCCTACGGCGGACCAGATAGTGACCGTTAACGGTGCCGTGGGCGGTTATCTTAACGGCACGGCGGATACGCAAACTGATACGCAGGCGCAGAACGGGGAGACTGTACCGAACAAACCGTAAAGGCTTTTATGCATAAACGGGGGGAGACGGAGTGCGGCGGCTGATAATAAATAAAGGAGGGCGCAGCCTTGGACGCACCGGGCGTGATCAACAAAAAGCGGCTTAAAATAATGCTGTGGATAATCGTGGGATTGTTTTTGCTGCTTGTTGTAAGGTTGATAAAGATAATGGTGATAGACGGCGATGAGATGGAAAGTCGCGCCGAATCACAGCAAACAAGAAACACTACCCTTAGCGCGACCCGAGGGAAGATACTTGATTCAACGGGTACCGTGCTTGCGAGGAACGCAACGGCTTATAAGGTGGTCATATGGCCGCAAAGCATAAAGACGGATGAGCGCGAGAGGATAGCCAAGGAGCTTGCTGAGTTGCTGGGCATGGATTATGCCAAGGTGCTTGAAAAGGTAAGTTCATCAAAACAAGAGATAGTACTGGCCCGCCAAATTGAGCGTGAAACGGTTGAAAAGATAGAAGACCTGAAGCTTGGCATAGGCGTGGGCACGGCAATAGATACAAAGCGTTATTATAGCGGAGGATCGTTATTCAGCCAGTTACTGGGCTTTACGACGGTTGACGGCGTGGGTCAGGCGGGGCTTGAGCAAAAGTATGATAAGTACCTTGCGGGTGAGGACGGCCGCATGATAACCGAGACCGATGCAAGGGGCAACGCACTTGCATACGGTACGCAGGAGGTAATAGAGGCTACCGATGGTGCCGACGTTATACTCACAACCGATGCCGTTATGCAGAGCGCACTCGAAAAAGCGTGCAAGGAAGCGCTTGAGGTGAACGATGCAACAAGTGTACAGGGCATAATTATGGACTGTACCACGGGCGAGATAAAGGCGATAACCACACAGCCTGATTTTGACCCGAATTCACCGCCGCGAAGCGATATGGAGCTACTTAATTCGCTTATGCGCAACCGCGTTGTGACTGATGCGTATGAGCCGGGCTCCACATTTAAGCTGATAACGCTTGCCGCGGCACTTGACAGCAAAACGGTAAGCATGGAAACGACATTCACCTGCGGCGGAAGCTACAGCGTGAACGGCGAAAAGATAAAGTGCTGGAAAAGCGGCGGCCACGGTACGCAAACGCTTACGGAGGCCGCAGAAAACTCCTGCAACCCAAGCTTTATGCGCATGGCGCTGAGCATGGGTGCGGAAACGTTTTATGATTACCTGTATGCATTTGGATTCGGCACCTCGACGGGCAGCGGCATAAGCGGCGAAAGCGCGGGCATAGTGACGAACCAAAAGTATATTACGGATAACACGCTTGCCCGCATAGGCTTTGGCCAAAGCATAGCGGTGACCCCGATACAGCTTGCAACGGCGGTGTGTGCCACGGTGAACGGCGGTAACCTCATGCAGCCGTATGTGGTGGACAGCATTGTTGCACAGGATGGCACTGTGATGCTGAAGAACGAGCCTACGGTAGTGCGGCGGGTGATAAGCGAGGAAACAAGCGCACTGGTAAGGCAGATTGCCGAAAGTGTTGTGGAAAACGGCGGCGGCAAGAATGCGGCCATACCGGGTTATCGTATAGGCGGGAAAACCGGTACCGCGCAGAAGTACGATTCAGACGGGAAGATTGCCGACGGGAAGCTGATAGCTTCGTTTATAGGCTTTGCCCCTGCGGATGAGCCGAAATACGTTTGCCTGATACTTGTTGATGAACCCCAGGTCGGCACGATATTCGGCAGCACCGTTGCCGCTCCGTTTGTGAAGCAGGTAATGGAAGAAGTGCTGAGATATTCGGGCTATCTTCCCGAGGATTCAAACGAAAGCGTGCTTGTACCCGAGATTGTGGGCATGACCGTGAAGGAAGCGAAGTACGAGCTTTCCAAGCTTGGACTTGATGCCACGAGTCAGGACGACGAAAACGAGCTTGTTACGGCGCAGGTGCCGGCGGCGGGCTCAACCGCACAGCGCGGGAGCGGAGTGCTGCTGTATACGGCAATGACTTGTGCCGAGGAATCGACCACCGCGGATTATGAGGATGAATATGTGACAGTGCCCGATGTGCTTGGCAAAACGCGGCTTGAAGCAAGCGATGCGTTGAGCGCAAAGGGACTGAAGATAAGGATAGACCCGCCGGATCAATCCGGCAAGGCGATAAGGCAATCCCCCGCTGCGGGGGAAGAGGTGCTTGAGGGCACCGAAGTGCTTGTGGAATTTTCTGATACGGGGATAGGCTGAGCCTATTCCGGAAAGGTGAGATATGCTGCTGAGTCAACTGGCTAAGTCAACCGAGCATAAGCTTATTGGCGAGGATAGGGAAATAGCAAATATTGAATACGATTCGCGAAAGGTGCATAAGGGCGATCTGTTCTGTTGCGTGACGGGTACCTTTATGGACGGGCATGATTATGCACCCATGGCGAAGGAACTCGGTGCGGCCGCATTGATGGTTGAGCGTAGGCTTGACATAGACCTTCCGCAGCTTGTTGTGCCCAATACGCGCATTGCAATGGCGGAAATAGCCGCCGCATATTACGGCTACCCTTCTCGCGAAATGAAAATGGTAGGCGTTACGGGTACAAACGGCAAAACCAGCACTACCTACATGATAAAGAGCATCGCGGAGGAAGCGGGACTTAAAGTCGGCCTTATAGGCACCATACACAACCTTATAGGCGACAGGATAGTTGAAACCGAACGCACTACTCCCGCGAGTGTGGACCTTCAAAAGCTGCTTCGCGAAATGAAGGATTCGGGCGTTGATATGGTCGTGATGGAAGTATCCTCCCACGCATTGGATCAGGCGCGTGTTCACGGCGTTGAATTTGATGTAGGAGTGTTCACGAACCTTACTCAGGATCATTTGGACTACCATAAAACGTTTGAAAACTACCTTGCGGCGAAGAAAAAGTTGTTTATGCAGTCCAAAAATGCCATAGTGAACGCGGATGAGGCGCATTTTGAAGCGATAACCGAGGGGCTGAGCATACCCCTTACCACGTTCGGCATAAGGGAAAAGGCGGATTTCTTTGCAAACGATATAGAAATAACCACGGCGGGCGCGCAGTTCAATATGCATACGCCCAAGGGTAGCATAAATACGAAAATAAGCATACCGGGTCTTTTCAGCGTGTTTAATGCGCTTGGTGCGGCGGCGGTGTGTATGCTTATGGGCATTGATTCCGAAAGCATACGCACGGGGCTTGCAAAACTAAGCTCCGTATCGGGGCGGCTTGAACCGTTGCCCACAAACGGAGATTACAGCGTTCTGCTTGATTACGCACACACGCCTGATGCGCTTGAAAACGTGCTCCGCACGGTGCGCGGCTTCGCAAAGGGCAGGGTTGTAACGCTGTTTGGCTGCGGAGGCAATCGCGACAAGGCGAAGCGCTCCATAATGGGCGAAATAGCCGGCAGATACTCGGATTATCTTGTAGTAACAAGCGACAACCCGCGTGACGAGGAGCCGATGAGCATAATAAACAGCGTGCTTGAGGGCGTGAACAAGTCCGGCTGCCCGCATACGGTTATAGAGGATAGGCGTGCGGCGATAAAATATGCCCTGCAAAACGCAAGAAAGAACGATGTGATTCTGCTTGCGGGCAAGGGACACGAAAACTATCAGGAAATTGGCGGCGGCAAGCGACACTTTGACGAAAAGGAAATAGTGGCCGAGATCGTCGAGGAGCTGAACGAAAGATAACCTTAGAGGGGTTAACCTTTACGGAGGAATGTTGATGAAGAACGCGATATATGCATTTGTAGTTTCGGCCGTGGTGACAATAGCACTCGGCCCCGTGATAATACCCATGCTCAGAAGGATGAAGTTTGGGCAGAGCGAACGAAGCGACGGGCCTCAGACCCACCTGAGCAAGGCGGGCACTCCCACAATGGGCGGCATGATGTTTATTGCGGGAATAATAGTGGGCACGCTTTTATTCTCCTCACTTGGAACTACGGAGCTTTCCCTGCCCGCGCTTTTAGCGGTTGCGGCATTTGCGCTTGTCGGCTTTCTTGATGATTTTCTGAAGGTAAAGTTGAAGAATACCATCGGTTTAAGGCCGTATCAAAAGATAATAGCGCAGTTTGCAATAGCGTTTATATTGGCACTTTACGCTTATAATTCGCCGTTTATAGGGTCGAAGATATACCTTGCGTTTTTCAATGCGGAATTGGAACTCGGTATATTCTATATTCCGCTTGTGATGTTCATAATAATCGGCACCGTAAATTCCGTGAACCTTACGGACGGTGTGGACGGGCTTTGTTCAAGCATAACCACGGTATACTCGCTCAGCATGACGGTGATATTCCTCTATATGTCCGCGGCGGTAAAGAACCCCGTTGCGGAAGGACAAGCCGTGCAGACACAGTACGGCGCGGAGCTTGCCTCCATGGCGGCGTTTGCGGCATCCGTTGCGGGCGGATGCATGGGCTTTTTGAAGCACAACACATATCCCGCCAAAGTATTTATGGGGGATACGGGCTCCATGGCGCTTGGCGGGGCGGTTGCCGTAATGGCCATATTCTCAAGGAGTGTGCTTCTGCTTGCCATAATGGGCGGTTGCTTTGTTGCAAGCAGCGTTTCCTGCATATTGCAGGTCGGCTCATACAAGCTCAGAAAGAAGCGCATTTTCAAAATGGCACCGCTTCACCATCATTTTGAGCTGCTTGGCTACAGCGAAACACGAATAGTTTCCATGTATACTATCGTGACGGTATTTCTTTGCATGGTGTGCCTGCTGGCATATCTATAAATTTTACGGCCGTTTTGTGCATGCGGGCGAAGCCGTGGTTCCTTGACGCTTGGCACGGTATGCGCTTGAGGTTAAGATGCTTGAGACAGAGCGCGGCTCTTTTGTCTCAAGCCTCCTGACCGGCACTAAGCGGCCTCTTTTTAATATTTGGCGGACATATCCGCATAAAATACAATTTCTGCCTTACGGGAGGAAAAACTATGGAAAGAAACGGTAAAAAGGCTGTTGTTATAGGCATGGCAAAAAGCGGAATTGCAAGTGCAAGGCTTTTGTACGAACTTGGCTACAGCGTAAGCATAAACGATATGAAAACGGAAATAGCCGGTCTAAAGGAAGCACTTGAAGGCATAGAATATACAAACCTGCTGGGTGTTGACCATGCAAAGGCCGTGGAAGGGGCGGATCTCGTGGTGCTAAGTCCCGTTGTGCCGATATTCAGCCCATTTGTTGAGCAGGCCAAACACTCGGGCGCAGAGGTAATAGGCGAAATAGAGCTTGGCTACAGGTATTGTGACCGCGGCACCCGTTTTGTGTGCATAAGCGGCACAAACGGCAAAACCACAACCACCGCACTTACGGGTGAACTTTTTAAGGCGGCGGGAAAGCACACGTTCGTGTTGGGCAACATAGGCGTGCCGATAACCGCACACGCGCTTGAAACAAACTCGGGTGATTATATCGTGGCGGAGACCGCGGCGTTGCAGCTTGAAAGCATAAAGGAGTTCCATCCGAACGCATTCGGCATGGTGAACATAACGGAGGATCACCTGAACCGCTTTCAATATAAAATGGAAAACTATATTGCGGCCAAGTGCCGCGGATTTGAAAACCAGACCGAGGATGACTTTGCCGCACTTAATTACGATGATCCCATCGTGCGCGATATGGCAAGGCTTACGCGGGCAAAGGTGCTTTACTTTTCACAGAAAACGGAGGTTGAAAACGGCGCATTCATACGCGGCGGCAGCATAGTTTTCCGCATGGACGGCAAGGAAACGGTGCTTATAAATACCGACGAATTGAAAATACCCGGCAAGCATAACATTGAAAATGCGCTTTGTGCCGTGTGCCTTGCAATGAGTCAGGGACTTGATGCGCAATCCGTAATGCGCGGACTTAGGGAATTCCCGGGCGTTGAACACAGGATAGAATTCGTCAGGGAAAAGGACGGTGTTCAATGGATAAACGATTCAAAGGGCACCAACCCCGATTCCACGATAAAGGCGGTGGAGGCCATGACAAGGCCGACAATACTGCTGTTGGGCGTGGGCAATTACGACAAGAAGAGCGACTTTGTGCCGCTGTTTGAAGCATTTAACGGCAGGGTAAAGGCGGTCATAGCAAGCGGGCTCAACGTTAAGGCAATAAAGCTTGCGGCCGAAAAAACGGGATATTCACCCGTATATGTGAATGACGGCCCGATGATAGACATGCTAAAACAGGCGGAGGAGCTTGCCCAAAGCGGTGATACGGTGTTGCTGTCACCTGCGGCGGCAAGCTGGGGCATATATGATAACTATGAGCAGCGCGGCGAGATTTTCAAACGGCTTGTAAACGAGCTTTAATGCCGCAAGGCCAAGAAGCAAGGAGGCAAAGTGGAACGTGCGGTAAGTTACCCGGCACTTAATTCACGGGGGAAAACACAAAACACACAATTAAGACCGTTGCAAAAAAGGCAGGGGCAGCTTGACTTTGCCCTGCTTATTACGGTTGTGATGATATGCGCGTTCGGCCTTGTAATGGTTTTTTCCGCAAGCTATTATTATGCGCAAAACAAAAACATGTCCTACGGCGGCTTCCATTATCTGAGAAGTCAGGGCATATACCTTATACTCGGCTTTGTGCTTATGACAATTATCAGCTTTATCGACTATCATTGGCTTGAAAAGCTGAAGATTGTTGCGCTGATAGCCATAATAGTGCTTATGCTTGCGGTGGTATTCTTCGGCGTTGAGAGGAACGGCGCAAAGCGTTGGCTTGAAATTGAAGGCATATCATTCCAGCCCTCGGAGCTTGCAAAATTCGTGCTTGTGCTGTACATGGCGTCATTTATGTCAAGAAGGCCGCAGCTTATGACGAATTTTATGCGCGGCGTGTTTCCCATGCTTATAATAATGGGCGTGTTCGGTATTCTTTTGCTTTTGCAGAAGAACATGTCCATGATGGTCATAATGGTCATGACGGGTGCGGTGATGCTGTTTTTCGGCGGAGCAAGGATATCGCACCTGCTGCTCCTTGGCGGAATAGCAACGCCGTTTATGATTGTTGCCGTGTTCAGTCAGGAATACAGAAAGGCCAGAATGACCATGTTCTGGAATCCGTGGACCAGCAAGGAGGCGGGCGCGTATCAGCTTAGACAATCGCTTATAGCGCTCGGTTCGGGCGGCATATTCGGCAAGGGATTGAATTTCAGCAAGCAGAAGCTTTTGTTTTTGCCATACGGAGAAAGCGACTTTATATTTGCAATAATCGGTGAGGAGCTTGGCCTTGTCGGCTGTGCACTGCTTATGGCCGCATATTGCTTTTTGGTATACAGGGGCATACGCATAGCAATGCGGTGCCGTGACAGGTTCGGCAGCCTTCTTGCCGCGGGAATAACAAGCGTTATAGGCATGCAGGCCATAGTAAACATTGCGGTTGCAACAAGCAGCGCACCCACTACGGGTCAAACGCTGCCGTTTGTAAGCGCGGGTGGAACAAGCCTTGTTATATTCCTGTGTGCGGTGGGCATATTGCTGAACATTTCGCGCAATACGCAATAAACAACGAGGAATGGAACATTGTGCCTTCTTTTTGCATAATAATGAATGTGCCTAAGCTTTATGCGGGAAGGAGAAACAAATGGCATCCATTTTGGTTTCCGGCGGAAAAAGGTTGGTCGGCAGTGCGCGCGTATCCGGCGCAAAGAATTCGGCACTGCCCATTTTGGCGGCAACGCTTATAGCGGATGGGGCGGTGGAGCTTAACGACTGTCCGCGGCTGAGCGATGTTGAAAACATGCTGAGCATACTCCGTTCACTTGGCGTTGAATGTTCGCTTGAGGGCAATACGGCCCGTATAGACGCATCTATGGCTACAAGCTCGGTAATGCCGCAAAGCATAAGCAAGGAGTTGCGCTCGAGCATATTCATGCTGGGGCCGCTGCTCGGACGATTCGGCAGGGCGGTATGCACATTCCCCGGCGGGTGTGAAATAGGCCACAGACCCATAGATCTGCACCTGAAGGGACTTAAAATGCTCGGTGCGGACATAAGGGAGGAACGCGGGCTTATAATATGCGAAGCCGAAAGGCTTTCGGGAGCCGATATCCACCTTGATTATCCGAGCGTTGGTGCGACCGAAAACGTTATGATGGCCGCCGCGTGCGCAAATGGTACTACACGGATATTCAATTCCGCAAGGGAGCCGGAAATAGAGGAACTTGCGCTTTTTCTCAATGAGCTTGGCTATGATGTTGAGGGCGCGGGAACATCGAGCGTGATAATTCACGGCGGCAGGGCCGCATCACGCAACGTAAGCCACCGAATAATCGCGGACAGAATAGTTGCGGGCACGCTTATGGCGGCCTGTGCGATTACGGGCGGCGATGTGGTGCTTACGAATGTGAAAAGCGAGCATATAGGCAGCATAATTGCTAAGCTTAGGGAGGCGGGCTCCGTAATAAATACGGACGGGGAAACACTGCATATGGTATCCCCGAAAAGGCCGAATGAAATAAGCCTTATAGAAACCATGCCGTACCCGGGGTTCCCGACCGATATGCAGGCGCAGATGTTTGCGCTGTGTACCGTTGCAAAAGGAACGAGCGTTATTGTTGAAAACGTGTTTGAGAATCGCTATCGCCATGCGGCGGAACTTGACAGGATGGGCGCAAGCTCTACCCGAAAGGACAGAATGGCAATTATTCGCGGCGTTGATAAGCTGACGGGGGCAAGGGTGAATGCATGGGATCTGCGCGGGGGCGCGGCGATGCTGCTTGCGGGGCTTGCCGCGGAGGGCGAAACGCTGATAGATCATGCGGAGCTTATAGATCGCGGTTATGAGGCACTGCATGAAACGCTAAACGCCATGGGCGCACAAATTATACGGAAGGAATAGAGACTGTGAGGGGAGAAGGAAACGAGCCAAAGCGCAGCATGGTCGGGGCGGAAAATGCTCACGGGCTTAATCTTCGACCCTTCAAAAGGAATGACGTACAGTATGATATCGATACGGCGGATGGGGAAGTATATGCCGAAAGCGTAATTGATACGGCAGGTGATACCTCGGCTGAAGCCGAAACGAACTTTTTTGAAGAAAAAGAGCCCACGGACGGAATAAATGAAGCAAATGAAGAAGGAATTCCGCAAGCAGATGAAGAAATAAAAGACGGCGACGAGCAGGAGGAGCCTTCTGACGAGGAAAGCTTTTTCGAAGCGGAGGAGGAAGAAGGCGAAGAGGAGACTGCACTCAAAAAGCGCACCGTGGGCGATGTAAGGCGCGACAAGGTAAGGGAAAAGAGAAGGCTTACCGAAAAGCAAAAGCGTGTGCGTGCAAGAAGAAAAAAGCTTATAAGGCTTATAATGCTTATCTTTGCGGCAGTAATGCTTATAACGGCCTGCGTGTTGACATATTTTATGCTTATTGTGGACAGCATAGAAATATATGGCTGTACGCATTATGACGCAAATGAGCTTGTACGCACTTCGGGATTAAGAGTGGGCAAGCATATGTGGTTGCAGCGCACGGATGAGGCCAAAAGCAAAATGGAGGAGAATTCGTATATCGCGTCCGCAATAGTTACCCGCGTATACCCGGACAAGCTGGTAATAAACATTACCGAGCGTGAAGAAGCGGCGGTGCTTGTGGGAATGAACACGCAGGCGGTTATAGATAAGGAAGGGTATGTGCTGTACATCGGTGCCCGTGCCGATTATTCGGGACTTATCCGAATTTCGGGCATGGGAAGCAGCGGTTACCACGTTAATCAAAGGCTTGGTGAGGAATCCGACTTCAACTCAAGAACGCTTATAACTGTGCTTGATGCGGTGTATGCGGCGGGGCTTGAAACGGAAATAGTAAGCATTGACCTTGGCAATCCGCTCAGCATAAACATGGAAACGGCCTCGGGAGTGGAGATACACTTGGGTCAGATAGATAACGCGAGCGAAAAACTGGCCGATTTCAAAACGATACTGCCGACATTAAAGGCAAGGGGACTTGCATCTGACGGTACGCTTGACCTTTCCGCTCAGGGAGATCCCGTTTATTCGCCCGAAAGAACGGCGGAACCGATTCCGACGCCGAGCGTGGAGCCGACTGCCGAAACGGACACAACACCAAATCCGCAGGCGTCGGATACGCCCGTAACGCCGACCCCGAACGAAACGCCGAGCCGTACCCCCGGCGTGACGGATGCATTTTCGGGTTAAGACTTTGGAAATTTGTTTCCAAAACGTAACTTTTATTGAGTTTGGCACAAATATTATTGCTAAAGCGGCCGCGCTTGTGGTATGCTGTTAGCAGGTATATTCGGCGCGAAAGATATGGCAAAGGAGGCACGATGGGTCAGAGCACGGCAATACTCGATATCGGCAGTTCAAAGGTCATTTGCCTTATTTGCGGAACGGACGGAAGGGACAATATACTTGTGCAGGGCGCGGGCATAAAGGAGTACTCGGGCTATAGGCATGGTGTGTTTGAAGATGAACAACTGCTTGCCGATGCGATAGTTGACGCATTGAGCACGGCGGAGGCCGAAGCAAGGCACAGGGTACGGGACATATCGGTCGGCGTTCCCGCTCCGTTTACAAAGTTGGTGCTTCAGCAGGGGCAGATAAGTTTTAAGGGCAAGCAAAGGCGCATATCACACCGCGATATAGACGAGGTGATAAATGCTTCTCTCGACTTTGCGGCACCCGACGGGTATTCGCTCATCCATTCTACGCCGGTGGAATTCTTTGTGCAGGATACCGTGCGCACGGACATGCCGATAGGCGTTATGGCTGAAGGGCTTGGCGCAAACGTGTCCCATCTTTATGTGGACAACCATTTTAAGCAGCTTGTGAGCGATGCTTTATTAAGGGTGGGCCTTGATGCGGACATGTACATCGCCGTTCCTTTAAGCGAGGGCGTGTTCGTGATTCCCGAAAACGAGCGCAGTGAATGCGCAGTGCTTATCGATGCGGGCGCAACGCATACCGATATTTCGCTTGTGAAGAATGCGGCACTGCTTGACATGCGCACGATAGCTGTGGGCGGGTCGCACTTTACGTCCGATTTAAGCTATGGCATAGGCATAAAAGAGGGCGTTGCCGAAACGGTAAAGCGAAGGTACGTTTATTCCCTTGATTATCAGGACAGTATAGATATGATACGGGTTCCCGGCGGGGGAATGATGTATGTTGAGCACGAAGCGATACAGTTTATCGTTGAGGAGCGCACGAGAGAGCTTTGCCGCCTTATACGCAATGCGCTTGACGAAATGGGCGTTGAAATCAGCGCGAAGCTGCCCGTTTATACGAGCGGCGGCGGGTTGACGCTTATGCGCGGCTGTTGTGAGTTCATGGAACGCGAACTTGGGGTGAACGTTCAGGTGCGTATGCCGTGGATGCCAAGGCTGTCCTCACCGAATTATGCAAGCGCATTTTCCGTTATGGATTTTGTAATGCATTCGTTTGATGAGGATAATGCGGGTCGGCTTGAGGGGGCAAGGCCCGGTAAAAACGTATTCAAAAGATTGATAGATCTATTCAAATAACGAGGAGGACAAGGATTATGCCGTTTGGACTGGATTTTGAAAGCAGCCAACCTGCACAGCTAAAGGTGGTTGGCGTGGGCGGCGCGGGCAACAACGCCGTGAACCGTATGATACAATACGGCCTCAAGGGGGTAGAGTTTATATCGGTAAACACCGATAAACAGGCACTTTATCATTCCCGTGCGGGTCAAAAGGTTCAGATAGGTGAAAAGGCCACAAAGGGTCTTGGTGCAGGGGCCGATCCCGAAATGGGACGCAAGGCCGCGGAGGAAAGCCGCGAGGCCATAACTGAAGCCATAAAGGACAGCGACCTTGTGTTCATAACCGCGGGCATGGGCGGCGGCACAGGCACGGGCGCGGCACCCATAGTTGCGGCATGCGCAAAGGAACTTGGAATACTTACAATAGGCGTTGTCACAAAACCGTTCGGCTTTGAGGGCAAGGTAAGGATGAACAATGCCATAAACGGCATAATGAACCTTAAAGAAAACGTTGATACGCTTATAATCATTCCGAACGACAGACTGCTTGATACCGTGAACAACGTAACTTTTACGGAGGCGTTCTGTATTGCGGATGACGTACTGCGCCAAGGCATTCAGGGTATAAGCGACCTTATATCCCAACCCGGCATAGTCAATCTTGACTTTGCGGATATTCGTACCATAATGCGCGAACGCGGCATGGCTCACATGGGCATAGGTATGGCCTCGGGTGAAAACAGGGCGGTTGAGGCCGCAAGGCAGGCGGTTGAAAGCAGTCTGCTTGAAACCAGCATAAACGGCGCACACGGATTGATAATCAACATTACGGGCGGACCCGATATGGGTCTGAAGGAGGTCAACGAGGCTTCCGAATTCATAAGGAATTTCGCGGATCCGAATGCGAACATCATATTCGGTGCAGGTATAGACGAGGAACTCGGCGATGCATTCCGCATAACCGTTATAGCGACCGGCTTTGAGGGTGCCGACCAGACTATCGATAAGAAGCCCGAAAACGCCGTGCGGCAAACCGTGGGTTCCATGAAGGCACAGCGCAGTGAACAGCGAGAGCCTGAGGTATGGTATGAACGCCGCACCAAGAAGCCCGAGTATTCGGCTCCCCTGCCTGACGGTGAGGAGGTAACGCCGCACGTTACCCGCAAGGACCTTAACAAGACTGAGTATAACCCCAAGGAAAAGAACAACCTTGATTTACCAAGCTTCCTTAGGAACCGCGGCGAATAAGCAAAAATAAGCAACACCGAAAGTATCGGCATGACCCTTGAAACGTTGGGTTGTGCCGATTTTTTATATTTTGAATAATCTCTTAAATGAAAAATCCGCGGAGCTTTGCTTGCCCCGCGGATAATAACGTTTTGCTTTATTGAAGCAGCAACAGAGAGAACACCAACGTGAACAGTGCTACCGTTTCTATAATACCGATAACGATGAAGTAGTTGGCAGTGCCCTTGCCCGTTTCGCCCAATGCATCGGCAGAAGCTGCGGCCACTTTACCCTGATAATATGCGGAAAGACCGATAACCAGACCCGAGAATACGCCCACAAACAGTGCCAATGACGGTGAAGCACCCGCGGCCAAGGCATTGTTTATAAAGTTGGTCAGCAAAAAGCCGTAGATGGTCTGCGTCAACGGTGCGCCTGAAAAGGCTATCATGATGAAGGGGGCGGGTTTGCCGTTGGCATAGCACTTTTTCCATGCACCAACTGCGGACTGTGCCGCAATACCCGCACCGAACGCGGAACCCATGGCGGAAAGACCCAATGCGCAAGCCAAACCAATATACTCGATGTTCATAATCATTCTCCTTTATGTTTATTATATTTATTTGTTTATTTTGTCCGATTTTTTGAACGGGGAATAGGCTATGCCTGTCCACTCCATTCCCAACTGGCCCGAAAACTCCAATAGATTCAAGCGTACACCGTGAACCACCACGGACAGAAGTCCCATCACTATGTTCAGCGCATGGCCGACTATCATAATCAGCAGGCCGAACACTATCATGGGTCCTTCAAAGCCGAGTGCCATGTTATTAAAGCTTTGTGCAATGGCCAAGGATGCCATTCCCACGGCAAACAGGCGAATGTAGCTCATTATGTTGCCGAATGCGCTTATGGTGTTCAAAAACGTGGTGAAGAAGTCCGCTAAACCCGCCTTGAGCCCCTGCACAAATGTCTTATCCGGCGACATGCCGCCAAAAAGCACCACCAGCAGGAAGCCGATCACTACCACCACCGCTACGGGGCCGAGCGATACCTGCTGACCTATGACCAAATACAGCACCACAAAATACAGTGCGCATATGGCACACAGCCAGCCGAAATCGGCAATAAAGCTTAAGTCCTTTGCCTTCAGCTTTCTGCGGATGTTCATAACGCATGCAAGCGACAGCTGAAGCGTGCCGAGTATGAAACAGAACTTCATAACGGTGTTTTGCTGCTGAGTGGATGTTACGTTAAAATACTCGGGGTAGTTGGCAAATGAGGGGATCACAAGAGCCTTTAACAGAGGTACATGCATTGCACCCTCAAGCCCAAACCATGTGCCTGTAAGCGCACCCCAAATTATTGTGCCTACGGACAGCACCCACAGCAGCCACACCGCGTCGCTGATGGGTTGATTGTTCTTCTTCGCCTTTATTGTCATAACGGCGGCCGCTATAAGGAATATGCAACCATAGCCCGCATCGCCCAGTATCATTGCGCAGAACAGGGTGAAGAAGGCGAAAAACCAGAATGAAATATCGTATTCGTGATAGCCGGGCACGGTGCCCAAAATATCGAATACGGGTGCAATTATTCGGGTAAGGCGGTTGTATTTCACCTTGGTTGGCACCTGCTCGTCATCGTCATTTACATCAACCAAAGCCCACGCCCAATTCTGCCGAGCGGCGGCAGAACGGAAGCGTTCCTCCTCCGATACGGGAATGTAGCCCGAAAGCCACACAAGTCCGCTTTCACTGCCCGATGTGTTGCTTACCGAGGAATACTCCATTTCGTTTTGCACATTCAAAAGCTCCGCACGGAACGATGATAGTTCCAATGCGGCCTCACGCAGGGTGCGTTCACATTCCGCAAGCTCCATTTCGCATTGAGAAAGCTCAGCACGGTACTCATCAAGGCCCTTTTCTAACGGACGGAATTCGGTGTTTGCAAGCCAAGCGGGCAGCTCACCGACCACTGCCACCGTTTCCTGCTTTTTGGCGGAAAAGAGGTGAATGTAGCTTATATCGGGATCCTTTTTTAATTCGGAAAGTGTCCGCGTGTCAACACGGCACAGGTGAAGCTCTATTCCACGGTTTGAAAGCTCCGTCAACTCTGCGGGGGAAAAGCTGCCCCATCCGTCATATTCCGCACAGCGGGCGGCAAGCTCAACGGTGCGCGATTCAAGTGCCGCTTTACTCTCCACGCATTCAAGGGTTTTATGATAGAGCGTTTCAAATGCATTATGCCGCAAAACGTCATGCTCACAGGTTTGCTTTTTGTCCGAATACTCCTCAAGCAGTGTTATAATGCGGGAAAGTTCGCTGAATTTCTGCGCACAGGCACTATCGGGGGCGGCCTTTTCAGCAAAGTGGACAATGCTTATCTCACGCAGAGCATCAAGCATATTTTCTTTATGCTCTGCCGCGGCAATGATGTGTACGACCTTCATTTTTTCAATCATTGTCCACCCTCCTGCAACTTTTTCTTTGCAATTTTTCCGCGAACCACGGCGGAGGTCTGCTGATCCCCGAGGTATATGCCTATAACGCGGATATTCTCCTTGGTTTCGGGTATTTTTACCTTTTCAAAAAGGTTGACCCTTTGTGCCGTGGTGCGAAGTTCATGCTCCAACAGCTCCGCTTGGCGGCGAAGCGTTTTTGAAATGGCGTCAAGTCGTGCTATTTCTCTCAGCCGTATTACCGCCGTGTCCACCCAAAGAGGATAATCCGCCACATCATAGGATATTTCCTCAAATGTAAGCTCCTTGAAAACGGGCACGGTAACGCCTGCAATGTTTTCTTCACAACAGACAACGTTCAGCGGACGAATAAGCTTATCAAGCCGCATTTCAGGGGAGAAAACCTCGTTTTCAGCAAATACCGCAACCCAATCGTCAAGACCCTCGATAACGGCGCGGCGTTGAGAGTCCACCTGCTGTAGTTGAGAAGCCACCTGCATCATTACGGATTGCAGCTGCTGCTTTTTCAGCTGAAGCGTTGGCAGATAGCGTTGGAACTGCTTCAGCTTATCCTTTTGCACCTTCAGCTCGTTTTTTGTAAGTTTAACAGCCATATTTAGCCTTCGGCGGCCCTTTTCGGCCACCGCTCCCTGATAAGGTCGGTTTTAAGACCCGTTTCGTTGGGCTCAAAGCATTCCGCCAAAATGCTCCAGCCAAGATCCAGTGCCTCTTCAAGCGGGATATTCACCTTCAGATCCATAAGCTCTGTTTCGAAAAGATGTCCGTATTTGAGTAACTTTTCATCCCATTCGCTCATTGAAAAGCCCATGGATTTTTTCTCAAGGCTTTCCTTATAGGCACTGTACAGGCGAATCATACCGTCCATCAATGCCCTATGGTCGCTCCTTGTGCCGCCGTTTACGTTTTGCTTCAAACGAGACAGCGAACCGAAAGGTTCTATGTGACCACCCTTGAGATAGTATTGACCTTCCGTAATATAGCCTGTGTTATCGGGCACGGGATGGGTAACATCGTCACCCGGCATAGTTGTAACGCCGAGTATGGTTATGGAACCGGCTCCCTCAAAATCAACGGCCTTCTCATAGCGGGAAGCAAGGCAACTGTAAAGGTCACCCGGGTAGCCGCGGTTGGAAGGCACCTGCTCCATGGTTATTGCCATTTCCTTTTGAGCATCGGCAAAGTTCGTCATGTCGGTAAGCAGCACAAGCACGCGCCGCCCGCCAAGCGCAAATTGTTCCGCAACGGCAAGTGAAAGATCAGGCACGAGTGTGCATTCTACTATCGGGTCGGCCGCGGTGTGAATAAACATTACCGTGCGCCCCATTGCACCGCTCTTTTCAAGCGTATCACGGAAGAAAAGATAATCATCATATTTAAGCCCCATGCCGCCCAAAACTATAACGTCAACCTCCGCTTGCATGGCTATGCGGGCAAGGAGCTGATTATACGGCTCTCCCGAAACGGAAAAGATGGGCAACTTTTGACTTTCAACCAGCGTGTTGAAAACGTCTATCATGGGAATGCCGGTGCGAATCATTGTTTTCGGCACTATTCGGCGGGAAGGGTTGACGGACGGGCCGCCTATGGGTATCTCGTTTTCGGTCAATACGGGGCCGTTGTCACGCGGAACGCCTGCGCCGTTGAATACACGCCCAAGAAGATTATCGCTGAAGGATACCATCATGGGGCGGTTAAGGAAGCGCACGCTGTCGCCCGTGCTTATGCCCTGCGTGCCCGAAAACACCTGCAATGAAACAAGGTCGCCGTTAAGCTTGATTACGTTTGCATAGCTTTCCCCCACAAGTGCCAAATCGCCGTTTCGCACGCCCTCGGCACGGACGGTAACGACATTGCCTACGATGGATTCTATTTTTGTGTAAACTTTCTGCATGTGTACCTCCTTAGCTCAAAATGCGCTCTTGGTAAACGTCCTTAAGACGCTTTTCCTGTGCCTTGAATTCGCTCGTTCCGAAAACGGTATTATGCCAATCCAAAAACTCCTGACGCACTTGGTTGAAGAATGCGCGAATCTCGTTTTTGTCACTGAGTGCATAGTTTGACGTAAGCACATCGTAAAGCACGTCAAACTCATGTACCTGACGAGCAGGCTCACAGGCGGCATCTATTGGGTCAAAGGAGTTTTGCTGAAGGTATACGGAATCGAGCAGCTCTCCCTTTTGATAAACTATGTAATCCTCTGCGGAGGTACCTTCTTCGCCTATGACCTTCATCATCTGATTGATTTCGTTGCTGCGCTTTAGTATATCGCGTGCATGCTCAACCTTGGCCATGTCAACTATACCGTTGTATTTTGACCATGAATCTATCGGGTGTATGGCGGGGTATTTACGCGCATCGGATCGTTCACGGGAAAGTCCGTGGAACGCGCCAACCACCTTCAAGGTGGCCTGCGTAACGGGTTCCTCAAAGTTGCCGCCGGCGGGAGATACCGTGCCGCCTATGGTTACGGAAGCTATTCTGCCGTCCCTAAGGCGAACCTTTCCCGCACGCTCGTAGAATGCGGCAATGACGGATTCAAGGTATGCGGGGAATGCTTCCTCACCCGGGATCTCCTCGAGTCGGCCGCTCATTTCGCGCATGGCCTGTGCCCAACGGCTGGTGGAATCCGCAAGAAGAAGCACGTTTAAGCCCATTTGCCTATAGTATTCAGCCATTGTTACCGCCGTGTAGACGGATGCTTCCCTTGCGGCAACGGGCATTGATGAGGTGTTGCATATTATTATCGTTCTTTCCATAAGGGAATGACCCGTGCGTGGATCGGTAAGCTCGGGGAATTCCTTGAGCACCTCGACGACCTCGCCCGCACGCTCTCCGCAGGCCGCAACGATAACTATATCAACGTCTGCGTTCTTTGCTTCCATGTGTTGAAGCACCGTTTTGCCCGCACCGAACGGTCCGGGCACGCAGAATGTGCCGCCCTTTGCAACGGGCAGGAACGTATCTATACAACGAATCTTTGTAATGAGCGTTTCATCGGGGCGAAGCCGTTCGTCATAGCAACGGATGGGCTCCTTTACCGGCCATGAAAACACCATGCTGAGCGGCTTTTCTTCGCCCTTGTCGTTCTCAATTACGGCAACCGTGGAACGGACGGGGTAGACACCCTTTTCCAAAATTGATTTTACGCGCCAGTTGTCGCCCTTAAGGTTGAACGGCACCATGATCTGATGCTTGAACAGCCCCTCGGGCACGCTGCCCACGGGGTCACCCGCAAGCATCCTGTCGCCAACGCTTACACAGGGAGTAAACTCCCATGACCTATCGGGTATGGGGTCAAGATATACTCCCCTTTGAAGGAAAAAGCCGCACTGCTCCGCCAATGCGGGCAGTGGATTTTGCAGACCGTCGTATACCTGAGTGAGAAGGCCCGGCCCAAGCTCAACGCTTAACAGTTCGCCGCTGAGCTCCACCTTGTCGCCCACCTGAATACCGTTGGTCATTTCATATATTTGCATACTTGCGGTATCGCCGTTGATGCGGATGACTTCACCCTTCATCCTCTCGTCGCCAACGTGAACGAAACCGACTTCATTTTTTCTGACGGAACCGGAAAATTTTGCGGAAACCAGGTTCCCGTTGACTCCGGTCACATAACCTGTAACGTTTGCCATTTAGTTTCTCCTGTTTGTTATATGCGGAATATCTGCTCCGAAATATTTAAGAGCAAACCGTTAAATGCCGCAAGACCGTTTTCTTTACGGAACAGCTGCTGCCGCTCTAAAAGTTTAAGCTTCATTGCGTAGGCGAACAATACCGTATCATCGAAATTGTGCATGGCGCAAAGTTCGTCAAGCCGTTGAAACTCAAGCTCCAGCAAAAGCCGCTCACCCGTAAGTGGGTCGGGGGCATTTACCGCCGCCGTGACTGCCTGAACAATCTCGATGTCGCGGCATTCGGGTGCGGTGCAGGGTCTGTTCAGCTTAGCGTTGCGCCGATAGCACAGCTCCGCCTCCAACATTCGGTAAAACTCCGACCACTGTTTCAGAAACGGCCCCTGATCGGAATGAACGGAAAGCTCGCTCAGCGTGCGGTACACCTTTTCGTTTACGGAGTCTTGACACGCATCCAAGAATTTCGAATATTCCATGGGCGGGGGATCGCCGGCACGCAGCATTGGCAGACTTGCGATCAAATAATAATAGGAAGCCAAGCCCTTCCCCCCTTATAAGCGCATTTCCCGAAAGAACGGACTCAGCAGTTCCAACAATTCCTCATCGGAGCAATCGATATATCCGGAACCGTCCTTTGCTACAAGGCGGAACCCCGAACGAAGCCTGTCGGAAGGACATATTTCCATACCGGCTTTCAGCTTCTCGGCAAGCTCACCGCGAAGCGCATCGCTTACCTCATTTACTTCCATGACATATCCGGCGGGATCCTCGTCGCCAGCGGCGGCGACAAGCAGCTTGGAAAGGGTATTGACATCAAGAGCCTTTTGTACATCGGCCGCCAGTATTTCCCTTGTCTGCCGTTCTATCTCCCGTCGGAAGGATAGTATTGCGTCACGCTTGGCCTGCTCTGCACTGAGCATGGCACTTGACCGAAATACTTCGGCCTCTGCTCGGGCATCCTCCTTTAGCCGTTCGGCCTGTTCACGGGCCTTGGCAAGGATGGATTCCGATTGCTTCTTTGCTTCGGACAGAATGGCATCGGCCTGTGCGTTTGCACTTTCAATGCCGTCCTTTTTGATGGAAGAGATCAGATCTTGAATCTGAAGCTCCATTGCGGATCACCCTTTCTTTTTATGTTTTGTAAAAAAATTTTGCCATTTTAACCATACAAGCTGATTATAAGGTGATGCATAGGGGTAAGTCAACCTTGACAAGTGGGCAAAGTCATTGCCATTTTGAATAGAGAGTGGCCTTTTTGTAAAAAAAACGAATAATACGACGCTGGGAACAGAATAATACGACAGCATGAACCTTATCTTTCGCCGCTTGTTCTACAAATGAATGACGGCGCATATGATACCATATGTGCGGGTGATGAACGTGTATATAGAGCTGTATATACTGGACAATCTTTTGATGGATGTGCTTGTGCTGAAACTGGGCGCGGCGGTCGTCGCAAGAAGCTGCGCACCGAAAAGACTGGCCTTGTTCGCTCTTGTGGGCTGTGCGTTTGCGGTTGCGGCATTGTTCTTTCCGCCGCTTATGCATCCCGCGGCAAAGGTAGCCCAAGGGTTGCTGCTTGCGCTGTTCATAAAGCCGCAAGGCATAAGGCAATACATTGAAAATGCGGCGGCGGTGCTGCTGAGTGCGTATGTTGTGGGCGGGGCGGCACTTGCACTCGGTTCGGGTACTGGGTATGGCATTGTGGTGATGAGCGAACATACAAGGCTTATGCTGATAAGCGCCGCGTGCGCGTTGTTACTGCCGCGTATGATAAGGTGGTTCAGGTCGCACAGGAGCCTTGATACGCTAAAGGTAAGACTTTGCGCGGTGGTGGACGGGAAACGGTATGAGCTTGTGGCGATGAGGGATTCCGGTTGCTTTTTGAGCGAGCCTATAAGCGGCACGGCGGTGGTGACGGCACATATAGTCGAACTCTTGCCGCGGGCAAATATACCCATACCCATAGAAACGCTCAGCGGTACGGGCATAATATACGCCCTGAAGCCTGACAGCATGAGCGTGGACGGCTTTGATACCGATGCATTGCTTGCGATAAGCCCAAGGCCGATACGCGGAGCGGAGGCAATAATACCATATCACATAGCAAAGGAGAGTATGCAGCATGGTGAACACAATACGGAGGTCGCTTCTTAAATTCTTACAAAAAATATACACGTTGCTTGGAATGGGGCAGGGCGCATATTACATAAACACGGGCGAAACGTTACCGCCGCCGCTTAACAAGGATGAGGAGCTAAAGTGCATGAATGCGCTTGCCGCTGGTGACGAAACGGTGAGGAAAACGCTTATAGAAAGAAACCTGAGACTTGTGGTATACATTGCAAGAAAGTTCGAGAACACCGGCGTCAACATGGAGGACCTTATATCGATAGGCGCGATAGGGCTTATAAAGGCCGTAAACACATTTAATGTGGAAAAGAAAATAAAGCTTGCGACGTATGCATCCCGCTGTATAGAAAACGAAATACTTATGTATTTAAGGCGAAACTGTAAGCTAAAGATGGAGGTTTCACTTGACGAACCGCTGAATGTAGACTGGGACGGAAATGAGTTGCTGCTTTGCGATATTCTCGGCACGGATAACGATCTTGTATGCAGGGATATAGAGGATGAGGTGGACAGGGAACTGCTGCACATTGCCATGAACACTCTTGAACCGCGTGAAAGGAAGATAATGGAGCTGAGATTCGGCCTTGGCGGACAAAATGAGCTTACGCAAAAGCAGGTGGCCGACATGATGGGCATATCGCAAAGCTACATATCTCGCCTTGAAAAGAATATTCTCAATACGCTTAAACGTGAAATACAACAATTGAGCGAAATATAAGAAAAAAACAGCCGTTCTGACAAGAACGACTGTTCGAGAATAAAATTGATAATATACTATTTTGCCCAAGAGCTTGCGGCTATGGTCTTTAGGTCATCGCGTATGCTTATGCCCTGCGGACAGCGTTCTTCGCACATGCCGCAACGTATGCAGTTGGATGCACGACCGAGTGGGGGAACATAGGAATAGCTTTCCTTGGCCATGGCCTCGTTCTGATAACGCCGGTATTCGTTCCATATGCGGAAAAGCCGCGGTATTTCCACTCCGCTTTCACACGGCAGACAATAGCGACAGCCCGTGCAACCGTTGTTCGGACGTGTTTTAAGCGCGGTTATGGCCGCATCGAGCGCAACCTTTTCATGGTCGTTGAACGGCACATACGGGGAAAACGTTGCAAGATTGTCCTTGAGCTGGTCTTCACTGCTCATGCCGCTGAGTATTACCTTGACGTTGTCAAAACTTGCAACGTAGCGCAATGCCCACGAAGCCATGCTCTTGTTCGGGGCTGCGGCATTAAGCGGATCGGAAGCATAATCGGGCAGTGTTGCAAGCGTGCCGCCCTTTACGGGCTCCATAACGACTATGGGTACGCCCTTGCTTTCGGCATATTCAAGGCCCTTTAGCCCTGCTTGATGCTCCGTGTCCATATAATTGAACTGTATCTGGCAGAAATCCCATGTGCGATAGTCCAATATGCGCTTGAACACGGCATAGGGCGCATGGAAGGAGAAGCCCAACTTGCGAATTTTCCCATTCGATTGCTGTTCTTCAAGGAAGGGCAATATGCCGAGATTCAATACCTTTTCCCATTTTGCTTCATCAAGCGCGTGAAGCAGGTAAAAATCAATGTGATCCGTTTGAAGGTTTTCAAGCTGTTTACGGAATGTTTCCTTGGCGTCATCAAGGCTTTCTATCTGCCAAACGGGGAGTTTTGTGGCAACATTATATGTATCGCGGTCAAGTTTTGACAGTACGCGACCCACAAACGCTTCACTTTTGCCGTCATGATAGGGCCATGCCGTATCGAAATAATTAACGCCGTTGTTGTATGCGTCAAGCAGTAATGCCTCCGCACGCGGCTCGTCTATCTCGCCGCTTTCAACGGTAGGGAAGCGCATACAGCCGTATCCCAACAGAGATACCTTGGTTTTTGCCATGTTTCGGTATTCCATATTATGTCCTCCTTTTACTTTGGGTATTCATACGGCGGTGCATTTGACAGAATATCTGCTGCCGCACCGCCGCGATGAGTCGTGATATGGTGAATATCAGTCTATATACTTTATTTTGCCTTCCTCTATGCCCTTTATGCCAAGACCCGGCTCATTGGGCAGAGAAATGACCTTTTCGTTGAACATTGCACCGCCGATTATCGGATCTTCCTTGCAGAGTACGGGGCCGTCAAGGTCAATCTTGGTTATTATGCTCTTTGCACAGGCAAGGTGAACCGCTGCGGTAACGCTTATCTTTGCTTCAAGCATACAGCCTATCATGCACTCTACGCCGTATACCTCTGCGGCGGAAGCTATCTTGAGTGCGTTGGTTATGCCGGCGCACTTCATAAGCTTTATGTTTACCATGTCCGCGGCACCCATCTGCATTATCTTCAATGCATCCGCGGGACTGAATACGCTCTCGTCCGCAAGAACGGGAACATAGCTACGCTCGGTAACGTACTTCATGCCCTCAAAGTCAAGTGCCTTGACGGGCTGTTCGACAAATTCTATATCCAATCCCCTGTCCTGCATATCGTTGAGGATACGCACGGCCTGCTTGGGAGTCCAACCCTGATTTGCGTCAATACGGATGCAGATATCCTTGGGCACAACCTCACGAATTGCGCTGAGACGGGCAACGTCAAGCGAGGGATCACTGCCGACCTTCACCTTAAGACAGTCATAGCCGCGCTCAACTGCGTTAATGGCGTCCCTCTGCATTTCTTCGGGCTTATTAACGCTTATGGTAATGTCAGTCACTATGCTGCTGCGACCGCCGCCAAGCAGCTTGTATACGGGAATGTTGTGAAGCTGGCCGTAAAGATCCCAAAGAGCCATATCCGCGGCGGCACGGGCGGAAGTGTTGTGCACTATACAGCCGTTAAGCGCCTTTGTTACGCTTTCAAAATCATCGATATCGCGGCCGACAAGGGTTTTGATAATGTGATCCTTGAGCGCACCGATTATCGCGCCCGTGGTATCGCCGGTGATAACGCCGGTGGGTGGTGCTTCGCCATAGCCGACGGCACCTGTGTCTGTGTGAATCTCTACCACAACATCTTCAACACTGTTTACGGTGCGAAGAGCGGTTTTGAATGGAACGCGCAGCGGTACGGATATCATGCCGAGGCGTACTTCTGTGATTTTCATAGTAAGCTCCTTTATTAAAATGGATTGCATTGATTATATCACGCCTTGCTACCATTTTTCAACGGCGGTATATAATTATATGTTTATTTTGATTGTATGGCTGAATCGTGCTATAATAATGCCGCTTATTAAGCTGACGCGATACGTGTCGGCCGATGGGAGGATTTATGTATGAATACATACGAGACTATAAATGCACAGGCGAATGCCGCCGTGGATGAGTTGCTTTATGCGGCGGATACGCTCCATGCGGGCGATATCGTTGTTATAGGCTGCTCAACAAGTGAGGTAATGGGCAAGCTTATCGGCACGGGCTCCAGCACCGAAGCGGCAAAAGCAATTATGGATGCCGTACTGCCCAAGCTTAAAGAACGCGCTCTGTATTTGGCGGTGCAGTGCTGTGAGCATCTTAACCGCTGTTTGGTGGTCGAACGCGAATGTATGGAACGCTATCAGCTTCAGCAGGTTTGGGTGAGGCCGCAGCTCCACGCGGGCGGAGCGTTTTCAATGGAAGCGGTAGCAAGGTTTGAGGATCATGTTATGGTTGAGGACCTTCGCGGCAGGGCAAGCGCGGGCATGGATATCGGCGGCACATTCATCGGTATGCATATGCACCCCGTTGTGGTACCCGTTCACGCAAAAACTCGGCATATAGGCGAGGCAAACGTTACCATGGCACGCACAAGGCCGAAGTATGTCGGCGGGCCGAGGGCAGCATATGATGAAATGCCGCACAGGTAAAATGGAACAGCGCATATTTTTTACCGCAAGTTGCTCAAAATTGTAATTTTCTACAAAAATGAATATTGCACTTTTGATTTTTGTGCAATATAATAACGGAAGTTATACCAATGCTTCGGGTCTGTGGTTGAAAGTCGATGCCAGTCGCAGGCGAAACGATCCACATAAGCGGGCTAAAGTGCCCGTGAGCATGGTGCGGCTTAGATGTAAGTCCGTCCGCGTAATTGCGCGAGAGGGCCGGTAGTGGGAAGCGAAAATGCTTAGTAGCGGAAGCTCCGGGCGGCGAGTGTGGGGGCAAAGACCAGGTCAGCCGAGGCATGGTAGAACGGAAATCTTTTATTATACAAGGGGAATAACACACATGTTCCAGGACAAGACATTGGTATGCAAGGATTGCGGCGCCGAATTCGTTTTCACGGCCGGTGAACAGGAATTCTATGCCGAAAAGGGCTTCCAGAATGAGCCTATCCGTTGCAAGGCGTGCAGGAACGCTCGCAAGACTCAGCGCTCCGGCGAGCGTGAAATGTACGACGCCGTTTGCGCGGCGTGCGGCGCGCCCACCAAGATTCCATTCGTTCCCAAGAACGACAGGCCCATTTACTGCTCCGCCTGCTTCCAGGCTCGTCGCGGCAGATAATTAAGGCCAACGGCAATCGGCCAACGTTTTTGCGAACGCAGGACGTACCCCCACCTTTGGGGCTAATCCCCTTTGTTCCGCGCAGTGCGGTATATCGGTGAATTAGAAAAGGCAATGGAAAAGAAGCTCCGATGCAAATCGGGGCTTTTTTGTACCCCGAAAGCGGCTTTGAACCACCCAAAAACGAATTGTTAACAGATTGTTCATAAATTAGGGGGGGCAAAGCGGGCTTGCGGCTATTGAAACCGAATGAAAAATATGGTATCTTATACACAATAAACCCAATAAGCGATTAACCGAATAAAACCGCACCCGTGCGGGAAAGAACCTATACAAGATCGCGGAACGCGACCATACGGCTCCAACCACTCAACCCACAAAGGGAAAGGGTGCTTGTGCATATAAATCTGTTGCCTGACGGATGGCAGGAGTTCGTCAGTAAGGTACACGACTTGCCACACACGGAAAGGAGGATGTGACCACCAAAAACCAACTGCGCAGCGCGGCGGACGAAGGACGTCCGTCGGAGGAAAAGGATTACGGATAATATTAAAAAAGGAGAGAACAAAAAATGAAAAGACAAATATGCTTATTGCTTGCCGTAATGATGATGTTTTCAATGCTTGTATTACCCGCACTTGCCTTGGCACAGGAGGTAATGCACGATGACTGCGACTGCCATGCCCATGCCGTGGGTGAAACCGTTGAACCCATGGCGGAGTGCA
>CAZTFU010000014.1:0-42613 GCA_964612925.1 uncultured Clostridium sp.
CCCCTCCTTATCCCGCTATGCGCGGGGCAAACGAGGTAAGGTAGGGACACATAAATTGAGTTTGTGCAGTGGTTTATTCTCACTGTAGGGCATAATTGAGTATCTGTTGCACAGCGGCTCCGCCGCAGTTGCCTTTAGCAGAAGGCAAACTGACATGACGTTCGGCTCCGAACTCGCCCACATCCCCTCTTTATCCCGCTAAGCGCGGGGCAAACGAGGTAAGAAGAAGATAACTAAATTGAGCTTTTGCAATGATGTACTCCCACTGTAGGACTTTACTTCTATCGTTTGCACAGCGGCTCCGCCGCAGTTGCCTTGGGAGGAAGGCAAACTGAACCGACGGTACTCAAACTTCCCGCCAAAGCCCCAAGACTCTTGTTCAATTCCTCGTTTAACATTGCGAATTCCGAATTTGCAAACACAAAAACGCCCGCAACGCATAAATGCATCACGGGCGCAGGTTAAACTAAAGGTGTGGGTGCTTATTCGGCATCCACCTTTGCCATGTGTGCGATAAGATCGACTACCTTGCAGCTATAGCCCCATTCGTTATCATACCATGCGATAAGCTTCACAAAATTCGGGTTCAGGCTTATGCCGGCGGTTGCATCGAATATGCAAATGTGCGGGTCGCTGTAGAAATCGCTTGAGACGACGGGCTGTTCGGTATAACCGATTATGCCGCGCCAATGCTCGCTTTCGCTTGCATCCTTTATGGCCTGCTTGATTTCGTCATACGTTGCGCTCTTTTCGATGCGACAGGTCAGATCAACTATCGAAACATCGGGAGTGGGCACGCGGATGCTCAGACCCGTAAGCTTGCCATTAAGCTCGGGTATTACCTTGCCGACGGCCTTTGCCGCACCGGTGGAGCTGGGTATAAGGTTGTGCGCTGCCGCACGGCCGCCGCGCCAATCCTTTTTGGATGAACCGTCAACAGTATTCTGCGTGGCGGTTATCGAATGCACGGTGGTCATAAGTCCTTCAACTATGCCGAATTTATCGTTTATCACCTTTGCAAGCGGGGCAAGGCAGTTCGTGGTACAGCTTGCGTTTGAAACAACATTCATGTCGCTTGTATATTCGTTGCTGTTTACGCCCATTACGAACATCTTCGCATCGCTTGAAGGGGCGGTTATGACGACTTTCTTTGCACCCGCCGCAATGTGTGCGCTTGCCTTTGCAACGGTAGTGTTTACGCCGCTTGATTCAACTATGTATTCCGCGCCGCACTCGCTCCACGGCACATCGCTTGCATTCATCTGCTGATATGTGCTTATGGCGCGGCCGTTTATGATAAGCTTATCGCCTTCGTATGAAACATCGCCGCCGAACACGCCGTGTACGGTGTCAAACTTGGTCATGTATGCCATGTAATCCGCCGAAATAAACGGATCGTTTATGCCGACAACCTCCATCTCCGGATGCTGTGCGCACACGCGAAGCACAAGCCTTCCTATTCGGCCAAAGCCATTGATTCCGATCTTTACTGCCATCAAATAGTACCTCCATAATATATCATATAGTAATTATAAACACAGCTTATATGAGCCGTTTACGGCCCATGCGGTATTCCGCGCAAATATGTTACCAAATAATGCGGTGGGTTTGCAATACCCTTGCGCCGCATGAAGCATATCAATATTCAAGATTAACCATAAGGCTAAATTGTATCGAGCTTATTCTTCACTGCCTTGGTCAAAGTTAAGCTTTTCGGCGGCTATGTAAAGCGGACGGTTGCGCACCTCATCATATATCCTGTTGAGATAGGCACCCTGCACGCCTATTGCACTAAGCGTGATGCCGTGTATCAGCACAAGCGCATCTACCGCCCAAAGCCACGGGGCACAGCCTACGGTTGCCGCAATTATTATCAGCGCGATAAGCCCCAAAAAGCTTAGCCCCATAAGTGCTATGCCCGCATAAAGCGCAAGCGACATGGGCTTGTATGAAAAGCCGAGTATGCCGTCAAATGCAAGGCGTAGCATCTTTTTAAGCGTGTACTTTGTTTTGCCCGCCTGCCTTTCGTGACGGACGTATTCCACGGGAACGGCCTCAAAGCCCATCCAGCCGCTCATGCCGCGAAGGAAGCGGTTATGTTCACGCATTTTCAAGAATACGTCGGCAACCTTCCGGTCAAGCAGTCTGAAATCGCCCGTGTCAAGTGGAATGGGGTAGGCGCTCATTGCATTGAGCAGGCGGTAGTAGCAAAATGCGGTAAACTTTTTGAATATCGTTTCGCCTTCCCTTTTAAGACGCTTGCCGTATGCTATGTCGGCACCGTTTTCCCACGCCTTTACAAGGTCGGCTATCACCTCGGGCGGGTCCTGAAGGTCGGCATCTATTATTATAAGCGCATCGCCGCGGGCGTTGTCCATGCCTGCAGTAACCGCAAGCTGATGCCCAAAGTTGCGCGAAAAGCTTATAACGCGCACCTCCTTATGCTCCTTTGCGATTGAGCGGAGTTGACGCATGGTACCGTCTCGACTGCCATCGTTTACATATATTATTTCATGCTCGTATTCGCTGAGTGCACGCATGGCCGCGCTCATGCGCAGATAGGAGGTTTCAAGTACCTCTTCCTCGTTGAACACGGGAACTATGAGCGAAAGCATCTTTTTCATATTGAAAGCCCTGCCTTTGAGTATAATTATACCAATATTATAACCATATTTTGCACCATAAACAACCGCCGCAATATTTGTTTACATTTTGCCGCATTGAGACGGAAAGAACCATGTGTTATACTATACTCGAATAAATATGGGATACGGTGCTTGTACCATGAAACGATATCACGGAAAACGGCGCAAAATAGGCCGCCGCAGGCGCAGCCTTAATTCAACTGTTTGGGGGCCGATATTGGCTTTTTCGGCAACCGTTATAGGCATACTCGGCATAATTGCGGCAATAGTGTTTGTTGCGCTTCCTCGGCTTATGCCGCTTATAGGCGTGGATTACCGCACGCCGTTTGCCCCAACGCCCACGCCAAGCCCCACTCCGCGCCCAACGCCCACGCCAAACCCCATGGAAGCATTTGATGCAGAGGCCGCCGAAACGGAAGTGGTTTTTGACGAAATTCGCGACTATAAATGGTTTGGCGACCCGTATTTCTACGGCGATAAGCTTATGCTTACGGGCGGTAAGCTTATAGACGGCAAATCCGTAATGTGCGACTTACTCATTTGGGATCCTGCGGAGCGCAGTGTTGAAAGGCTTGATATAGCACTTGAGAACACCCATTTTATGTTCCCCAAGTTCAATGATGATTGGATAGTGTACCTTGATGCGAATTATTCGGGCGGCGGCAAGCTTTGCGCGGTGAACAGGAATTCATCCTCGCTTACGCCCGTGATTATAAAGACCGTATATACGGGCCAGTGTGAGCCCATGCTTTACAATAACTACGTTGCATGGACGGAGCGCACGGGTACCCGCATGGACAAGCTGTTTGTGTGCGACCTTACAACGCTTGAAACGACCACATTGCACATGTTCAGCAACAATTCATACGGGCAGAGCCTGCCTTCGCTTATAGACGGAGTGCTTGTGTGGGCAGATGCGCAGACAAGCGGTACCACGGATGAGGAGGATATAAGCGTTATCTATTCGGTAAAGCTCGGCTCCGCCTCAATAAACACGATAAATGCGGGCACATATGTACACGACCCCATGTCAAACGGCAGATATACGGCATGGCTTGACACACATCATTCGCCCGAAGCAAAGCTTTATTGTCTTGCCCCGGGCAGCAAGGAAGCGAGTGTGGTTGCCGAGGGAGTTGTGCAGTTCGGCATGGATAAGGAATTTTTGGCATACAGCAAGGACGAGACGATATACCTTTACCGTTTTGACAACAAAAAGACCTATAAGCTTTCGGGCGAATACGAAAAGGCTCAGTTTATGGGGGTGAGTGACGGCAGGGTAATATGGATGGACGTTACAAGCCGAGAAAGAGACATATTAAAATATGCGGAGGTGCCGAATGACTAAGGGCGCAAAGACGGTATTCGTGTGCGGCGAATGCGGGTATGAAAGCAGTAAATGGCTTGGCCGTTGCCCAAACTGCGAAAGCTGGAACACGTTTGTTGAAGCGGCACCCATAGCGCAGACGAAAAGGAGCACATCGGCTCAGCGGGCATTGCCGCTGAGAGAGGTTCATTCCGATGCCGCAAAGCGCATACCAAGCGGCATTGCGGAGCTTGACAGGGTACTTGGCGGCGGCATAGTGGGTGGCAGTGCGGTATTGCTCGGCGGTGACCCGGGGATAGGCAAGTCTACCTTGCTTATGCAGATGGCGGGTTCCCTTACCGCACAGGGTACGGTGCTTTATGTTACGGGCGAGGAAAGCGCGGCACAGCTGAAGTTGAGGGCACAGCGCCTTGGCGCAAACGGTGACATGCTGTTGCTTGCCGAAACGGACATAAGCATAATAGAGGCCGAGATAGACCGCGTAAAGCCCGCTTTTTTGATAATAGACTCCATACAGACCATGTATTGTGCCGACATAAGCTCCGCACCCGGCAGTGTAAGTCAGGTGCGCGAGGCTACGGCATTCTTGACCCGCATTGCAAAAACCACGGGCACCGCTGTATTCATAGTGGGTCACGTTACAAAGGAGGGTGCTATAGCGGGGCCGCGAATACTTGAGCATATGGTGGATACTGTGCTGTCCTTTGAAGGTGATAGGCATGACGCATTTCGCCTACTGCGCAGTGTGAAGAACAGATACGGTTCCACAAACGAAATAGGCGTTTTTGAAATGGGCGAACGCGGCATGGAAGAAATACCAGACCCTTCTTCAATGTTCCTAACGGGTACCGATGCGCCGGGTTGCGCGGTTACATGTGCGCTTGAGGGCACACGACCCATGCTTGTTGAGGTACAGTCGCTTATATCAAACACGCCATTTTCAAATCCGCGCCGAATGAGTGCGGGACTTGAACTGAACAGGCTTATTCTCCTCTTGGCCGTGCTTGAAAAGAAGGCATATCTTTCCCTTGCGGACAAGGATGTTTATATAAACGTCGTTGGCGGTATACGGCTTGAGGAACGTTGCTGTGACCTTGCGGTGGCAATGTGCATAGCAAGTGCGCTGCTGGATGTTCCATTGCCCAAGAACACCGTGTGCCTTGGCGAAATATCGCTTACGGGAGAGGTGCGCGGTGCGGGCAGGATGGAAAAACGAACTGCCGAATGTGCCCGCCTTGGCTATAAGCGGCTTATAATACCGCGCCATGCTACATTTAAGGCTCCCGAAGGGGTGGAACTTGTTCGCGTGGGCACACTTGCCGAGGCCGTGCGCATACTTGCCCCCGCAAGAAGCTAATGAAGCGCATATTGTACATATTCATTCAGTGCACATGGGGCGCGGTGCAAAGCATTATGGGTGCGGGGCTGATGCTGCTGCTTGGCAAACAGAAGCATTTCAGAGGGCCTTATCGCTGTGCCATTCTTACTGAATATAATTCTGATACTCTGCCGCGCTGTATGCGTACACTTGGCAGCGTGTCACTCGGCATGTTCATATTCGTCAATGCCACGCGGGGAGAAGATAACGCAAATCGCACCGCCGCGCACGAGTACGGCCATACCATACAATCGATACTGCTTGGGCCGCTGTACCTGTTTATAGTCGGCATACCGAGCTTTTTGTGGTGCAAATACTATTCTCGTCACCGTGCGGAGTATACTGCGCGCGGCATAGATTACTGTTCACGTTTTCCCGAAAAACAGGCAACATACTACGGAAATAAGCTGTGCTCGAAATAATTCGGTCGCATCCGTACCGATAATGGTATTGACATGAAACGAAAATAACATATAATATAATGCGTGTTATATAATACACGTTATGGAACAGAAACTGCCGACGGCAGGAAAGGACAGCTTAAAATGCTTCGTATAGAGAATTTAACAAAAACATACGGCAGTCACAAGGCGGTGGACGACTTGTCACTGCATATTGCACCGGGCGAGATATACGGTTTTATCGGCCACAACGGCGCAGGCAAAACCACAACGCTTAAATCCGCGGCGGGTATACTTCGCTTTGACAGCGGCGAAATATATATAGACGGCCGCTCCGTAAAGACGGAGAGCATTGCTTGCAAGCGCGATATGGCGTATATTCCCGATAATCCCGATATGTACTCCTTTTTGACGGGCAGGCAATATCTTAACTTTATTGCGGACATATACGGTATGAGCGCAAACGATAGGGCCGCGCAGATAGCAAAATATGCAGAACTTTTTGAAATAAGCAATGCTCTTGAGTTGAAGATAAACGCTCTTTCTCATGGCATGAAGCAAAAGGTGGCCATAATAAGTGCATTTATGCACCGCCCAAAGCTTTTAATGATGGATGAGCCGTTTGTCGGCCTTGACCCGATAGCCGCGCACAGGCTAAAGCTTACCATGCGGGAGCTTTGCGATAACGGGGGAGCGATATTCTTCTCTACCCATGTGCTCGAGGTGGCGGAAAAGCTTTGCGATAAGGTGGCAATAATAAAGGGCGGCAAGCTTTTGAAGTGCGGAACCATGGAGCAGGTGAAGGGAGACGCTTCACTTGAAAACGTGTTTTTGGAGCTTGAAGAAGATGTTTAAGTCCCTTTTTAAGGTGAGGATAGCGGCACTTATAAATTCGCTGTTTTCACGCGCAAACAATTCGAATAAAAAAGGCGGCTCGACACTCGGAAAAATAGTCGTGGCATTACTTATTGCGTATGTGGTCGTGGTAGTTGCGGGCATGTTCATAACGCTGTTTTACACCCTTGCAACCGCGTTTCACGCTTCGGGGCTTGATTGGCTTTACGGTGCGGTGGCGGGTCTTGTAGCGGCGGCGCTGTGCCTTATTGGGTCGGTATTCACGGCGCAGTCTCAGCTTTACAATGCTTCCGACAATGAATTGCTGCTTTCGATGCCCGTAACAAGTGCGGCAATACTTGCAAGCCGCATGGCAACACTTCTGCTTATAAACTATTTTTATGAAGCGATAGTGGTTCTGCCCGCGGCGGCGGTGTGGCTTATATGCGGCCTGCCGATAAGTGTCGGCTCGGTTATATGCTCGGCCTTGGGCTTCATAATATTGCCGCTACTGCCGCTTACATTAAGCTGTATACTCGGCGGGCTTATAGAGGCCGTGACCGTGCGCATGAAGAATAAAAACATAGTGTCACTTGTGTTTTCACTTGTGCTGATGGCGGCATACTTTTACGTCTGCTTTAATGCGGAAAATGCAGTGTCCGCACTTGTAGCAAACATTGCGGGCCTTGCGGATAGATTTGCGGGTGTGCTTATGCCGTTTTACCGGTTGGGCAGTGCATCCGCATATGGTAGCGTAGGGGAGCTTATTCTGTTTGTGCTTTGCTGTGCGGTGCCGTTTGCGATAGTGTATTACATATTGTCAAAAAGCTTTATCCGCATTGCAACTCAAAAGCACGGTGATGCGGCGGTTAAGCCGATAAGACGCGGCACGGAGCGGGTGCGCGGCGCATTTGCGGCTATAGTAAATAAAGAAATACGCCGCTTTACGAGCAGCAGTACATATATGCTCAATGCGGGACTGGGGCTTGTGCTTATGGCCGCGGCGACCGTAATGCTTTATGTGAAGCGCGAAAGTGTCGAAACCGTGTTTGCCGTGTTCGGCGCACAAAACATAGTGCTTATAATAGGCACTGCACTTTGCGCGATAGGCAGCATGGTTATAATATCCGCATCGAGCATATCGCTTGAGGGCAAGGGACTGTGGATATTGCAATCTTTGCCGCTTGACGGTTTTGTGGTGCTTAGGGCAAAGGCATTCACGCACATTATGATTGCCGCACCCGTGGCGGCCGTGTGTGCCGTTGCGGCGGGCGTGATAGTAAAGCTTACATTGGTGCAGACAGTCTGCTTGGCACTGCTTGCGCTCGGTTTTACGGCATTTACGGCCTATTTTGGCGTGGTGATAAACTTAAGGTTCCACCGCTTTGATTGGATAAACGAAGCAATGGTCATAAAAAGCAGTATATCGGTAGCCATTGCAATGTTCGGCTCTATGGCGGCAGCCGTTTTGCCTGCGGCAGTGTATTTGCTTTTTGTACATGAGAAGGTATCCGCAACCGCATATATGTTCATATGGGTGGCGGCATTTATACTTATAAGTGCGGCAATGGATGCATACATAAAAAAGCACGGCAACGAAAAGTATGCCGCACTTGCGTAGGAGCATCGAAAAAGTGGCAAATTGCCACTTTTTCGAGTTTTCTCGCTCTTTTGCCTCTCGCATTCGTTCACGGGCGACAAAAGAGCGCAAAGTACGAAAACCTATGGGTTTTCATCCGTTTTGACGCACATGTCGTCAAAGCCGGAATCAAATTAAGGGGCTGCCGCCCGGGAGCAACCCCGTTTTTTAGATAGACTGAAGCCCCCTAAAGAGGCTTTTTATGTTAAAATGCCGCCTGATAGGCTCATGGTGCACAAAATGTGAAAACTTCCAAAACTGTTGATAAATACGCATAAAAGGCGTATAATAATAGAGGATTGGAGGGTAAGGTATGAAAACAAAAGACCTTATCGAGCTTTTAGAAAGAAATGGCTGGAAGTTTAAGCGGCATGGCGCAAATCACGACATATATATTAAGGGTAATGATCGTGAGAGCATCGTAAGGCACAGAGAAACCGACGAAGAGTTGGCAAAAGCAATCATCAAACGGCGCGGATTGAAATAAGTCTGCCGCTATTGGCGATAAAATATAGATAATCCATTAAGGAGGTATTCAAAATGAAAAACGCATATCCTATTATTATGACACAGGGGAAAGAGTTCATCGTGGTATTTGTACCCGATTTCAATATCAATACGCAGGGGAAGGACGTTCCTGACGCGATTGAGATGGCGCGCGACGCGATCGGACTTATGGGAATTGATATGCAGGATGACGGCGAAGCGTTGCCGAAAGCGTCGAGCCTTGCGGACATTCAAGCTGAAGCACCGTGCGGCGGTATCGTTTCACTGGTTGATGTTGATTTCGGAGAGTATCGCAGAAAAAACGATATGCGTGCCGTGAAAAAGAATTGCACGATCCCTTCATGGCTTAACTTTGAAGCGGAGCGGGCAGGCGTGAATTTTTCCGCCGTCCTGCAAGCGGCACTTAAAACTGAATTGCATATAACAGAAAGATAAATGCAAACCCAAGGCAGGAACGTAAGGCCCTCTGAAATAAGAAACACACGGTTTTGAGATGCTATTTTGCACCCTGACTTTAGAAAAATGCTCGAAGATACGCCCCGGTATCTTACTGCGCTTTTTCTTCGTCATGGCACAAAATATCTACCTCAAAACTGCTTAGCACCTAAAAAGAGCAGTGTTTGTGCTAAGCACAAGGCATGAGGGCGAAGCCATACAGGACCGTATGATGAGACCCGAGTAACGCAGTGATTGGCCAAACAGTGCCTTTTTAGGCGTGTGTTTCTTATCTCAGAGGGCCTTAACCCCTGCCTTTTACTTTTCTCATTTTTTCCGAGAGGTCAATTCTCTATGGCTATTGTCATGGTGCCGTCAACGAGGGTGAGGGATATCACACTCCCGTCATCAAGCGTTACGCACATTGATTCAGTATCGTATTCGGCATTGTGAAGCTCGGCAATGCTGAGGAGATAGCTTTCCATATCCTCCTCCGTACAGCCGTATACTCTGTAGGAAAGGTTGTTGCCGTCTACAGCCTCAACACCCGTACCAAAATCAATGTTCGGTATTTGTATTGTGCCGAGCATATAGTATTCTATATATGCCATACTGCTTGACAAGTCGTTTGCTTCCTTTGATTCGGGTGCGCCGCTTGCGGAGTAAAGTTCGTTGCTCTCGATATCGCCCGATGTAACGGCGGAACGGGACGCATCCTCACTTGCGGCAACCGTTTCATTCTCTATGGTAGCACCGTCAATGCCGTTTTCGGCAACATCGGATACTGTATCCATGCTTACGTCCATGCAAGCCTCCTGCGGGGCGCACTCGTTGCTGTTTGCATCGTTTGCACCGCTTACGCGAAGCCATATTGATCCGATTGCCGTAAGCACGATGAATGCGGCGGCCATCGAACCGTATTTTATAAATGCGGTCATTCTCTTCCTTGCGGCGGCCTTTTTGCGTATGGCGTCGAGCATGGCGGAATAATCTATAGCGTCGTTCGCTTCATCGGCAATGCTGTAAAGCAGTGCATCCATTTTTGTTTCGTTTTGTGTTCCCATGCTCGTCACCTCCTTTCAAGTACCTTGGCAAGTTTTGCCTTTGCGCGGGAAATTCTTGATTTTACCGTGCCTTCGCTCACACCCTGAAGCGCGGCTATCTCATCGTATTGCAACCCCGAAAAATAGTGCAGCATTACGGTTTCACGGTAGATTTCGGGCAGTTCGTCAACGGCCCTGCGCACTATAATGCGACTTTCTTTATTTATGGCAGAAACCTCGGGCAGCTCATATTCGTTTTCAACCGTGGCCTCGGGCAGCTCCTCACTCGGCTGTTCACGCTTTTGTCTGCGCTTGGAATCCATGCACAAATTTACGCATACCCTGTAAAGCCAGCCCTTGAGCTGTGCTTCTTCCATGCTTTTCAGCTTATCCGCATGTTTTATTGCGCGGATGAATGTTTCTTGTGTAATGTCGAGCGCGTCGCTTTCGCTTTTTGTTATTCCGTATGCGGCCCAATATACCATACGGGAAAAAGCAGCATACATCGCTTCCGCTTCCCATTGCGCCAAGGCTTCATCCCTCCTTACCATATAACGCACACAGAGCCAAAATGGTTGCATGTGTGCAGAGATATTTTTATGCTTGAATAATAATATCATTTTGCGGTAATTAAGTAAATGCGTTTTGCTTTTATAAAGGCCGTGCCGTATATTAAAAATAGGGTGCTTACAAGCAAAAAACATGATACAATGATAAATACAAAAAACGGTAAAGGAGATACAATAATGGCACCACAAACAAAGATACCCAAGCGCAGCGAGGTAGACAAGAAGTATACATGGGCCACGGAGGATCTTTTCGCCTCCGATGAGCTTTGGGAACAGGCACTTGAGGAAGTCAAAAAGTATATTCCCATCGTGGCCTCGTATAAGGGTACCCTTGGCGAAAGCGCACAAAGGCTTTATTCCTTCGCCAAAGGGGAGGACGAGCTTAGCCTTAAAATACACGCCCTTGCCAATTATGCAATGCGCAAGTCCGATGAGGATACGGGCAACGGCTTCTATAACGCAATGAAGGGCAAGCTTATGAGCTGTCTTGTTGCGCTGGACAGCGCAGGCTCATTCGCCACACCCGAAATTATTGCAATTCCCGATGGAACAATTGAAGCATTTATGCAGCAGGAGGAAGGACTTCGCGTATACAAGCGCAAGCTTGAACGCATTCGCCGCATGAAGGCGCATACCTTGAGCGATGCAGAGGAGCGTATAATGTCACTTGCGGGACAGATGACAAACGCGCCCACCGATATAGGCTCCGCATTCCGCAATGCGGATATCCGCTTCCCCGACATAACGGATGCTGACGGCAATGCGCTTCAGGTAACGCAGGGTTCTTACATACCGCTTGTTGAAAGCTCAGACGTAAACATCCGCAAGGCGGCATTTGAATCGCTCTATCATACGTTTGCCGGCTTTAAGAACACCACAGCCGCATTCCTTGACGCACAGATGAAGGCATTGATATTCAACGCGCAGGCAAGAAAGTATGATTCCACGCTTGAAGCCGCACTTGACCATACCGAGGTGCCCGTTGATGTTTACCACAACCTTATAGAGGCCGTGCACAATAACATTGATTATCTGCATAAGTATGTTTCACTGCGCAAAAAGCTTATGGGCGTTGACGAACTGCACATGTATGACCTTTATACGCCCATAGTTGCCGATGCGACAAAGAAGATATCGTATGAAGAAGCACAGCAGACAATACTGAAGGCACTTGCTCCGCTTGGCGAGGATTATGTTGATATACTTAAAGAGGGCTTTGCCAACCGTTGGATAGACGTTTATGAAAACGAGGGCAAGCGCGGCGGCGCGTATTCATCGGGCGGTAATCCGCATCCTTATGTATTGCTCAACCATAAGGACACGCTTGACAGCATGTTTACACTTGCACATGAAATGGGTCACGCTCTGCACAGCTACTATTCGATAAAGAATCAGCCCCCGTGCAACGCAAACTATGTTATATTCGTGGCTGAGGTTGCATCCACCTGCAATGAGGTATTGCTTGTTAAGTATCTTCTCAACAACACCACCGATAAGCGCGAGCGTGCTTTCCTTATAAACCACTTCCTTGAAAGCTTCCGCACCACGGTATATCGCCAGACCATGTTTGCCGAATTTGAGCTTTTCATGAGCCAACTTGCGGAATCGGGCAGCTCCCTTACCGCGGATGCGCTATGCAAGAAGTATTACGAGCTTAATAAGTTCTACTTCGGTGACGATATAACGGTTGATGAAGAAATATCCCATGAATGGGCGCGCATACCGCATTTCTTCTACAATTTCTATGTTTTCCAGTATGCAACGGGCTTCTCCGCCGCATGCGCCATAGCGAACCGCATACTTACCGAGGGCGAAACGGCCGTTGCCGATTATAAGAAGTTCCTTTCTGCCGGCGGCAGCATGGATCCGATAGGCATACTGAAGCTTGCAGGCGTTGACATGACCACCGCGGCCCCGATAAACGATGCGCTGAAGCTTTTTGATGAATTGATAGACGAGATGGAGGAGCTTATGGCGTAAGCCTAAGGCGAACAAGATGAAAGTTATTGACCTTACGCACACCATATCCGAGAATATGCCCGTTTATCCGGGCACGGAGCAGCCGCGCTTAATGCCCGCAAACTCATATGAGAAGGATGGGTTTAAGGAAACGCTTATAAGCATGTATTCTCATACAGGTACGCACGTTGACCCGCCCGCGCACCTTTTTGCGGGGCGCACAACGCTTGATGCTTTTCCTGTAAGCCAATTTGTCGGCCGTGCGCTTGTAATAGATTGCCGCAGCCTTAATAATGGCGAAGCGATTACCATGCGTGAGATCCTGCCCGTCAAAAAGGCGGCGGAGGAGGCGGAATTTCTGCTCTTTAACCTTGGGTGGGATGCGCACTGGGGCAAGGATGAGTACTTTGGCGATTATCCCTGCATTGATGATGAGGTGCTTGACTTTATACTCACCACGGGCAAAAAGGGCATAGGCTTTGACGTTATAGGCGTTGACCCGATACATGACGGCAACCTTCCGAGGCACAAAAAGCTTTTTGCGGAGCATGAGATAATAAACATGGAAAATCTTACCAACCTTGACAAGTGCGGTAGCGAGCCATTTTGGTTCTTTGCGTTGCCGCTGAAGTGGCAGAATGCGGACGGTGCACCGATAAGGGCAATAGCATTTTTCGAATAACACAGCCATAAAAGCACATTCGGCACCCTTTTTTCAAAGGGTGCCGATTTTTGTTCACTTTAAGTTGGCATTGCTTACAAATCCCAAGGCTTACATTTCTCCGTTGGTATAAAATGCAGATTATGAAATATTTTATTTCCCGATTAAAAAACGCAGTTTTTATGATATAATATTTTAGATAAATTGTGCTTATAGGACTATGTGTACGGACGAGGAGAGAAACAATGGAAGTAAGTTATAACAAATTATGGAAACTTATGATTGACCGTAATTTGAACAAAAGCGAATTACGTTCATTAACAGGCATTGGAACCAATACTTTAGCAAAATTAAGCAAAGGGCAACCTGTAAGCATGGAAGTATTATTAAAAATATGTTCTCGTTTCAATTGTGATATTTCTGACATTTGTGAATTTGTAAAAGATGATAGCGTGGAGGAACAAACTAATGAATGCTATTGATTTGTTTGCGGGGTGTGGAGGCCTCTCAAGAGGCTTTATGGATGCTGGCTTTGATATAATTGTTGGAATAGATAACGACCAAGCTGCATTGAACACATTTACACTAAATCATAACGGAGCAAAACCTCTAAACGCTGATTTGTCTAAGCAAGAAACATTTAATGAAATCAAGCGAATTGCTGGAGAACGTGAAATAGATGTAATTATTGCCGGCCCTCCATGCCAAGGATTTTCATTAACCGGTCCAAGAAATTTTGATGACCCAAGAAACAAACTGTACCTCGCTGTTTTGGAAATGGTTCGTCAGTATCAACCCAAGGGATTCATTATTGAGAATGTCCCTGGAATGGCAACCATGTACGATGGACAAGTTAAAGATGAGGTACTTCGTCGTTTTAGAGATATGGGCTACAATATCGAGTGCAAAATTCTTTGTGCGGCTGATTATGGCGTTCCTCAAATGCGAAAGAGACTTATTTTTATGGGAATAAGAGCCGATATAGGCACTCCAAAATTCCCAGAACCAATTCTTAGTGCAGAGCATTATGTTACTTGTAGAGAGGCATTGGATGACTTACCTGCTCGTGTTAGCGAACTTGGAACCGAGGTAGATGCTTATGTATCCGAACCTCGCACCGAATATCAAAAGAAAATGCGTGGTAGCTGTACAGTATTACATAATCATGTTGCTACTGCACATAAGCAATTTGTTATTGACACCATTGCACAAGTTCCCGAGGGGGGCAACTGGAGAGATTTGCCAGAAGGAGTTGGCGAAAGCAGAAAATTCAACGAAGCATGGACACGTTATGATGGGAATAAACCATCAAAAACTATTGATACTGGACATAGAAATCATTTCCATTATCAGTATAACAGAGTTCCTACCATAAGAGAAAATGCCAGACTTCAATCTTTCCCGGACGATTTTGTATTTACAGGCACAAAAACACAACAGAATCGTCAGGTAGGCAATGCCGTCCCTCCACTTTTGGGACAGGCACTTGGGCAGGTATTGAATGAGATTATCGAGGGCAAGAAATATGAATAATAAGGTAAAAGCGATTGATCTATTTGCTGGGTGTGGAGGACTTTGCGAAGGGTTTGAGCAATCTGGTTTATATGAAACCCTTGCGTGTGTTGAATGGGAAAAAGCACCGTGCGATACTCTTGCCAAACACCTAAAAGAGTGTTGGGGGATGGAAGATGCTTATTCTCGTGTTCTTCGTTTTGATATTCAGAGAACAGAGAAATTGTTCAATGGATGGTCTGACGAAGACTACGGTCAAAATGACGGCCTGGATGCTATTATAAAGAATCAGATCGTTGATATTATTATTGGCGGTCCGCCATGTCAAGCCTATTCTATTGCAGGGCGAGTTCGTGATGAGCACGGAATGAAAAATGATTATCGTAATTTTTTATTTGAAAGTTACGTGAAAGTTGTCACCCACTACAAGCCTAAAGCATTTGTTTTTGAAAATGTTCCCGGCATTTTAAGTGCTGCACCAACTGGAGAGCCAATTATCAAAACTATTCAAAAGACTTTTGACGATGCAGGATATGTAGTTCTGACAGATTTGTCCAAGGCAATTATTGATTTTACTGAGTACGGCGTTCCCCAAAATCGCAGTCGTATAATTATCCTTGGTTTAAGTAAAGAAGCCTTCGGAGAAAAAGCAAATGAATTGTTGGAGCATTTTTATTTCTCAGTTTTGCCAAGCTTCAAAGTGAAAGGCAAAAAGACAGTTCGAGAGGCGATTGGTGATTTACCAAAACTTTATCCTACCGAAGAATTTAAGATTGGCAAGAAAAGATATTCTCATAGTTTTGAAATAGACGGAATATCAAATCATGCTTCCAGATGGCATAGTGAGCGAGACCAAAAGCTCTTTGCAATGCTTGCTCGTGACATTGAAAGCGGTGAAAACAAATATGTCAGCATTGAGGCATTGAAAAAGTTATATACAGAGGTAACAGGTTGTGTCTCTAACGTTCATAAATATCATGTTATTAGATGGGATGAGCCAAGCAATTTGATTCCTGCTCACTTATTTAAGGATGGGTTAAGACATATTCATCCAGACCCGGAACAGGCAAGAAGTATTACAGTAAGAGAAGCGGCTCGTTTACAAGGTTTTCCGGATAATTACGAATTTACAGGAACACAAGCTGATGCTTATAAAATGATTGGTAATGCAGTTCCCCCAATTTTTTCTAAAATACTGGCGACTGCGATTTACGAGCTTATTTTTGAGAATGGTGGTGATAATAATGCTGTTTTATAGAAATCTTGACCAAATAATTTTCAACAGAAATCAATTATTGTCCTGTGATGAATTGGTAATCATTTCTGGATATGTTGGTCCGCATCCTATTAGAAAACTGGAATCTCTACCAATAAAGTCAACCGTAATTTATGGGATGTATGGTTGTGATGGTATTCAACGAAGCTTACACAGTGCATTAGTTGATGCGGATGCAGAATTGAGCAAAGTAAGCATTTTGTATTCAACTATTCCCGTTCATGCAAAATGCTATATCTGGAAGTATAAAGGTGAAGTTCGTAGTGCATTGATTGGAAGCGCTAATTTCTCAACTAATGGGTTGACTACTCCGTTTAAGGAAGTTCTTGCAGACGCAACCGCTGATACTTTTGAACCATTAGATCAGTATATAGATTTAGTTCTTGGTAAAGCCATCTCATGTAATGATGCTACAGTATCAGAAAACAAACGCAAAAAACACACGCCAAATGAAGATACCAATCCCATTGTTTATGATAAATATGTCTGCTCAATGCCATTGTTCATCATGGATGACGGAAATCCTGTTGTGCCTCCCCAAAGCGGCATAAACTGGGGCTTGGCTAAACTTACAGGGTCTCATGTTAATATTAACGATGCGTATATCAGAATTGGCAGTGATTTGATCGAGCATTATCCAAATATGTTTCCTAAAAAGCAGGAATGTCCATCGGATGGTGAACAGATTGGTCGTTCTGGACACAGACACAACGATAACATTGAAATTCTGTGGGACGATGGAACCACAATGACTGGATTGCTGGAAGGATCTGTCCCTAAAAACATTAACGGGAAAAAGGAATTATATCCAAAGCAAGTTTCAAGTACTCCATCGAAAGCCGAATTAGGCAAATATCTTAGGAAACGAATGGGCATTAAAGAAGGGCATCGTATTACATATCAAGATTTGCAAAAATACGGCAGAACCACCATTGATGTATCGTTACAAGGTGATGGAATATATTATTTCGACTTTTCTGTAGATAAGTAGCCATACTTTCCACGGCACTAACCGTTAAAAAGTTAGTGCCGTGATTGGCGCAAGCCGTGACTGAGAGGGCATACAATGCGCATACCTCGACCGAGAGGGCATTCGACCCGCAGTGGGGGCATAACTTCATTCACCGGCATGGCGGCATTGCTACGGCTTCTTCTGCGGGAAAAGTGCCAAGATGGGTTTACCTTCCGTGTGCTTTTTTATGTTGACAAATTTAGGCTGAAAGCTTAGACTTTTTATATTATGGATCAGAATGCCCTGTATCCAAAAAGGAGAATGAACAGTGGAAGCAAAAAAGAAATTCTACATTACAACACCTATCTACTATCCAAGTGCAAAACTGCACATAGGCCATGCGTATTGCACCGTGGCTACGGACGTTATCGCACGGTATAAGCGAATGCAGGGCTATGACGTTATGTTCCTTACAGGCACGGACGAACACGGCCAGAAAATAGAAGAAAAGGCGAAGGCTGCAGGGGTCAGCGAGCAGCAGTTCGTTGATGATATAGTGCTTGGCAAGGGCGGCGTTAAGGACCTTTGGAATCTGATGAACATTTCAAACGACCGCTTTATTCGCACGACGGACGATTATCATGTTGCCGCCATACAGAAGATATTCAAAAAGATGTATGAAAACGGCGATATCTATAAGGGCAAGTACAAGGGCAAATACTGCACCCCCTGCGAAAGTTTTTGGACGGAAAGCCAGCTTGTTGACGGCAAATGCCCCGACTGCGGCCGCGAGGTAAAGGATGCGGAGGAGGAAGCATATTTCTTCCGCCTTTCAAAGTATGCAGAGCCCGTAAGAAAACTGTTACTTGAGGGCAATTTTCTTGAACCCGCAAGCAGGGTGAACGAAATGGTCAAAAACTTTATAGACCCCGGCCTTGAGGATCTTTGCGTAAGCCGCACAAGCTTTACATGGGGCGTGCCTGTTGATTTTGACCCGGGTCACGTTGTGTACGTTTGGGTGGATGCACTGTTTAATTATTGCACGGCACTCGGCTTTTTGAACGACAAGTACCCCGATTCCGACTATGAAGCGTTCTGGCCGGCGGATGTACACATGGTCGGCAAGGAGATAGTGCGTTTCCATTCGATAATATGGCCCGCAATGCTTATGAGCATGAACATGCCACTGCCAAAGAAAGTATTCGGCCACGGCTGGTTGCTGCTTGGCGGCGGTAAAATGAGCAAGTCCAAGGGCAACATTGTTGACCCGTACATACTTTCCGAACGTTTTGGCGTGGATGCACTGCGCTTCTACCTCATGCGCGAATTCCCGCTCGGCTCGGACGGCAATTTCTCAAATGAGCTGCTTATTTCCCGCATAAATTCGGAACTTGCCAACGACTTGGGCAACCTGCTTTCACGCTCCGTTGCAATGGTTGAAAAATACTTTGGCGGTACTATACCCGCCGAGCGCAAGGTCGACCCCATGGACGACGAGCTTGTCGAAATGGCCAAGGGGCTGAGGGATAAATACGAACAGCTTATGGACAACTTCGGCACGCAGGATGCACTGTGTGAGGTGTTCCGTGTGATATCCCGCGCCAACAAGTATATTGACGAAACCGCGCCGTGGGTGCTTGCAAAGGATATGGAAGCAAACGGAGCGCGCCTTGCGGCTGTCATGTATAACCTTATTGAAACACTGCGCATAGCGATGACGCTGCTTACCCCCTTCATGCCCGACAGCATGGAAAAGGGCTTTGAACAGATCAGCGCATCTAAGGAGGAGCGCACTTGGGAAGCGGCCGCCGTGTGGGGCAAACTGCAAAACGTTACCGTACATAAGGGCGAAGCTCTTTTCCCGCGCATAGATATGAAGAAGGAGCTCGAGGCACTGGAAAAGCTTGAACATCCCGCGGAGACTGCCAAGACCGAAAAGAAGGAAGAAAAATCCGCCGCAAAGGCCGAGAAGAAGGAAGTCAAGGCCGAAGAAAAGGCCGCAGAGGACGAATACATATCCTTTGATGATTTTGAAAAGGTAAAGCTGCGCGTTGCGGTTGTAAAGAACTGCGAATTTGTGCCAAAGAGCGAAAAACTGCTTAAATTCACGCTTGATATGGGCAGCAATGAAGAACGCACCATACTTTCGGGTATACGCAAATGGTATCCCGATCCCGAGGCACTTATAGGCAAGCGCGTAATAGCGTGTACAAACCTTAAACCGCGTAAAATGGTCGGCATAATGAGCGAGGGTATGCTGCTTAGCGCATTCACGCCCACGGCCGATGGAGGGGAAGAACTCAGACTCCTTTCGACCGAGGATATTATGCCCGGCGGCAGCGAGGTAGGTTAATGGAGCTTGTTCCGCTTAAAAACGGAAAATGGCTTACCGTGCGAACCGCAGAGCCTGACGATGCGGCGGCCATACTGCGCCTTGCGCGGCAGGTTGGTGAGGAAACGGATTTTTTGCGCATAGGCAGCTACGGCTTTGGCTATAATGAAGAAATTCAGCGCGAGGCCGTGGCATGTATGCTTGCCGATGAAAAAAGCCTTATGGCACTTGGCTTGGTTGACGGCGAACCGATAGGCTTTTTCAAAGTGGACAGGGAGACAGGCGGCAGAGTGGATCAAAATGCAACGCTCGGCCTTGCGATAGTAAAGGATTCGTGGCACCTTGGCATAGGGGCGATATTCATGGTGGTTGCGCTTGATTTTGCGACAACGGTCGGATATCACAAGATAAGCCTTGATGTAAGGGCGGATAACGAGCGCGCAATACGGCTTTACAAGCGGTTTGGGTTTTATGAATGCGGACTGCGCAAGGAACACGTGCTTGTAAACGACAAATATTACGATGAAATGATAATGGAGAAGCTGCTATGAGGTTTTTTGACACTCATGCGCATCTTAATGACGAAAGCTTTGATACCGACAGGGCAGCACTTATAGAGGGGCTGCCCTCTTTCGGAGCGGATACGGTGCTTGACGTTGCGTGCGCACTTGGGGATTTTGAAAAAACGCTTGCCATAACGCATAATTATTCATTCGTGTACGGCGCATACGGCATACACCCGCATTATGCTTCCGCTCCGGGTGAAAACTGGGAAAACAGACTTATCGAGGTACTGCAAGACGAAAAGGCGGTGTGCCTTGGCGAAATAGGGCTTGATTACCACTATGACCTTTCCGAAAAAGCGGATCAAAAGGAACTGTTTGATCGCCAATTAAAACTGGCGCACGAGCTTAAACTGCCTGTTTCACTGCATATAAGGGAGGCATTTGGCGATGCCATGGCAATCCTTCGTGCGAATAGGGACGGTCTGTGCGGCGTTATGCATTGCTTCAGCGGCAGCGTTGAAACGGCGCGTGAGTGCTTGGATATGGGATTGTACATAGCACTTGGCGGGGCGGTAACGTTCAAAAATGCCGTAAAATCGCTTGATGTGGCAAAATATGTGCCGAGTGACAGGCTGTTGCTTGAAACGGACTGCCCGTATATGACCCCCGTTCCGCACCGCGGCAAGCGCAATGACCCATCTTTTGTACCGCTTATAGCCATGCGCATAGCCGAGGTACGCGGCGAGGATGCGGAAACACTTGCCCTAACCTGCCTTGAAAACGGAAAGAGATTGTTTGGCATATCATAAATTCGCCGTGCGCGAAATAATAATATGCCATGAAGCGTGCATTTGAAATTATAAAAGCCCTTGGCGGCATAAAACGGGCGGCGATGTTTGCACTTGTGTCGGGCATTATCGCGGCGGCTATAGTTGCGGCCAATGCGATTCCCGCAGTGCAGACATCGACCGTGAATGAGTTTGGGCCCGTGATAGCACTTACGTTTGATGACGGCCCGTATACAGGCGTTACGGGGCACATATTGGACGTGCTTGAGGAAAACAAAGTGTGTGCTACGTTTTTTGTGCTCGGCAGCCGCATTGAGGGTCGTGAAGAATTGCTTGAAAGAATGGAGGAGCTTAACTGCGAGGTGGGCAACCATTCATTCAGCCATTCAGACCTTACGCGGCTGAGCCGTGCGGACTGCCAAACAGAGCTTGAAAGCACAGATAACGAGATACGGCGCGTGCTCGGCCACGGTGCGGCGGTGGTACGGCCGCCTTACGGAAGCTATAATAAAAGCGTGCTTACTGTGGCGAACAGGCCGCTTGTGCTTTGGACGGTGGATACAAACGACTGGCGGGGCATGGATGCCGAGGAAATTGCCGATTGCGTTATCGAACAGGCCAAAGAGGGCAGTGTTATATTGATGCACGACCAGCAGAGCCAAACGGCGGATGCCATGGAGAGAATCATTCCCGAGCTTATAGAAGAAGGGTTCCGCTTTGTCACGGTATCCGAGCTTATAGAGATAACAAACGGAAACTGCAAGGGCATAAAACTGCCCGAATAAATATTCACAAAGGAGAAGAAAAAATGGCAAAGGTAACTATGGAACAGGCCGAAAGGCTGATAAACAAGAACGTGACGGAACAGCATCTTTTCACGCATGCACGAGCGGTCAGCGCGGCCATGGGTGCAATGGCAGAGCATTTCGGTGAGGATAAGACCCATTGGGAAGCAATAGGCTACCTGCATGATGTGGATTATGAAAAGTTCCCCGAAGAACACCTTAGCCACACAAGAGAGCTGCTTGAGGACGAGGATATAGACGAGACGGACATTCGCGCCATACTTTCCCACGGCTACGGTCTTTGTTCGGACGTTAAGCCCGAAACAAATATGGAAAAGAGCCTTTTCACCGTGGATGAGCTTACGGGCATAGTGCAGGCGGCATCGCTAATGCGGCCGACGGGGATAAGCGACCTTGAGGTGAAAAGCCTGAAAAAGAAATACAAGGATAAAAAATTTGCCGCAAAGTGCAGTAGAGACGTGATAGACAGCGGCTGTGCCATGCTCAATATGAATATAGAGGACGTTATGGCGATAGTTATTCGCGGTATGCAGGCCTACGACGAGGAACTTGGCATAGGGCCCAAGGAATAAGCATAACGTGAATTTTTGGGCGGGTGTGTAACGGCATCCGCCCGAATTTTATATACATATATACAATGAAAACGGCATACATCCCGATGTGAAAAAACTTAATGTTTATGAATGCCTAATTTATGAACAAATTATGAATTTTATCCTTGCGAATTCATGGCGGATTCAAACGCAAAGCGAATTTTTGCCAGATTACCTAAACTTTTGGGCATGGAAGCATATATTTTGGCTTTATTCATCGGCTTATAACACACGCTCGGTAACATTGACATCTGCAATAATGCTTTTGTATAATTATGGTAACACCGCGGGAAGGAGGGCGAGTCCGTTGCAGATGTAATATCATGGGTTATTTTTGGGGTTCCCATAAACCCCGGAGGGAAATGTAACACAAACGGTATTTCAAAAAAGAAAGGACAAAGTTATGAACAAAAAGATCTGTATTGTTTTGTGCATGGTGATGCTTATTGCGGCCCTATCAACCGCATCGTTTGCCCGCAAGGAAAGCTGTTCTTACTGTGGAGCGGACATGGTATGTTATGACGTATCTACTGAATATGTAGTCAGAGATTATACGGCAGTTTGCTTGAAGTATTCAAACAGATTGGATGCTATGCGCGTTTGGGGAACTGATTATTTCTATCATTGCTCAAGCCCTTCGTGCGGACTTGAAAAGTTCGTTAATACGAAAACTCGTACTGAACGTGAGTGCAACCACTGACGGGTTTAGTGTGTAAAGTTGTAACAAACCGAATATCGCAAGGGGCATTGCCCCTTGCGGTATACAACTCACTAAAATATTGAAAGGAGTTACCTTATGAGAGTTTATATAAAAAGGCTGATATGTATGGCCTGTGCCGCTCTGCTTATGCTCTCCCTTTGCGCGTGTTCCGTAAATACTGAACCCGATGTGACTGACGAACTCCCTCAGCAGGAGGATACCACGCCAACCCCGACCGAAACACCTGCCGTAACACCCTTTGAAACCGTTGAAGAAAGCTACACGATAACCGCAAGCGATGAGTGTTTGGATGATTATATAGATAGTTGTTCTGTATATAAAGACAGATACGACGCAATGCGTAACCACAATGTTGATTATACATTCACTCACACGTTCCCGACAGGTGAGGTGGAAACCGAAGTTAAAACCGTAACTTTGCGTACCGAACGCTCTTGTGACCACGTTTGGAAGGAAGAAGGCGGTTATGTGTTTGACAGCCACGAGGATGGCGAGATATATGCCCTACCCGAATATGAAGCCGAGTGCCAAATAGAGGAAGGCTCAGTTGACACAATGGTTGATTATGTATACGACCGCGTGTATTATTACACCGACTCGGAAGGTCAACAGCAAACCATAACGCAGACCATACACACGGAAACCGTGCGCACCTGCACGCACCTGCCGCAGGTAACGGATGCGGAGTAAGGAGGGCTTTATTATCAAAGTCAAAAAAGCAACTCTGCTTGTGCAGCAGCCTGTCGAGAATGTGGGGTTGTTAAGGGGCTACGGCCCCTTAATTTGATTCCGGCTTTGACGACATGCGCGCCAAAACGGATGAAAACCTATTGGTTTTCGTACGTTGCGAGTTTTGCCGCCCGGGAACGAACGTGAGAGGCAAAACTCGAGAAAACTCGAAAAAGTGGCAAATTGCCACTTTTTCGACATTTTAAGCATTAAAGCCCATTGCCGCGTAAACCGCCTTAACGGTTTTTGCCGCCGCTTCGCTTGCGCGCACTGCGCCCGCACGGGTAATGTCACGCAGATAGTCCGCATTGGCCATAAGGCGGGAATACTCGGCCTGAATGGGGGAAAGTCCGTCTATTATGGCATCCGCCGTTTCGTTCTTGAGTGCGCCGTAATTCTTGCCGTCAAAATGCTCCTCCGCCTGCTGCATGGTCATGCCGGTGAAGCTTGTGTATATTGCAAGCAGGTTCGATACGCCCGCCTTGTTCACTGGGTCGAACTTAACCACACCGTCGCAATCCGTAACGGCCTTTTTGAGCTTTTTGCGAATAACGTCGGGCGTGTCTATTATAGAAACGAAGCCGTTCGGGTTCGGGTCGGACTTGCTCATCTTCTGTGCGGGGTTCTGCAGGCTCATAACGCGGGCACCGATCTTGGGCGTATATCCCTCGGGAACGGTGAAAATGTCACCATGGGCACGGTTAAAGCGAATTGCAATATCGCGGCAGATCTCGATGTGTTGCCGCTGATCTTCGCCCACGGGCACAAGGTCGCTTTGATAAAGCAGTATGTCCGCCGCCATAAGCACGGGATATGTGAAAAGACCGGCGTTTATGTTGTCCGCGTGCTTTGCGCTTTTATCCTTGAACTGAGTCATGCGGTTAAGCTCACCCATATAAGTTGCGCAGTTGAGCACCCAGCTCAGCTCACAATGCTCCTTAACGTCGGACTGGATGAACACAACGCTTTCCTTGGGGTCAACGCCGCAGGCAAGCAAGAGCGCAGTGAGCGAAAGCGTGTTCCGCCTAAGCTCATCTGGGTCCTGCTTAACGGTTATGGCGTGAAGATTGGCCACGCAGTAATAGCACAGCCGACCTTCGCCCTGAAGCAGCGGCCAATTGCGCAGCGCGCCGACATAATTGCCTATCGTAGGTATGCCGGAGGGCTGAATACCGCTTAATACTATTTTCTTTCCGTTTTCCATAGCCGGTTCTCCTTTTAATACAATAAAATAGCATATTATATTATATCAGCTTGTTTTGCCTGTGGCAATGGCGGCCGCAAAATGGTACAATTATATCGGCATAAGAATTTGGAGGCGCTGTATGTCCTATCAGGCTTTGTACAGAAAATACCGCCCGCAGCTTTTTGAAGGCGTGCTTGGGCAGGAACACGTTACTACCACGCTTAAAAACCAAGTGGCAAGCGGCAGAGTGAGCCATGCTTACGTTTTTTCGGGCAGCAGGGGAACGGGCAAGACCACAACGGCAAAGATACTTGCGCGTGCTGTCAACTGCGCTCATCCCGTAAACGGTGAACCGTGCGGCGAATGTGAATATTGCATGGCGGCGGCCAACAGTGCGGATATAATCGAGCTTGACGCCGCAAGCAACAACGGCGTTGACGATGTGCGCGCGATAATTGACAAGGCGCGCTTTACTCCGTTAAAACTTAAAAAGAAAGTCTATATCATTGATGAGGCGCATATGCTTTCGCGCCCGGCATTCAATGCACTGCTTAAAACGCTTGAGGAACCGCCCGAGCATGTTCTGTTCATTTTGGCGACGACGGAGCCGCAAAGCATACCCGCGACCATACTTTCCCGTTGCCAACGATTTGACTTTCACAGAATAGGCGTGGAGGACATAATAAACTGCGTTCGCGATGCGGTTACAAGGGCAGGCGCGAGGATAGACGAAGAGGGGCTTATGGTAATAGCCCGTGCGGCGGAGGGCGGCATGAGGGATGCGCTGAGCATTGCCGATCAGTGCATAGCCTTTTGCGGAAACGATGTAAGCGCGGCGGATATTTACGGCGTGCTTGGCGGGATGGACACATCCTTCCTGTTTGACACGGCGGATGCGCTTATAGGCGGCGATGCGGCCGCGGCGGTTAGAAGCCTTGACAGAGTAATAGAATCGGGGCGCGACATGAGCGTTTTTGCAACGGATATGACAAGGCATTTTCGTGCACTGCTTATAGCAAAGCTGTGCGGCAGGAGCGAGGACATACTGAGCTGTACCCCCGAAATGATGCAAAGCTATATCGAACAGGCTTCACGGTGCGGAGAAACGCGGCTTAGGAACGCCGTGGATGTGCTCATGGAGGCGGTTGGCGGTATGCGCTATATATCACTGCCGAGGGTACGGCTTGAAAGTGCGTTTATCCGTATAGCCGCGCCGAGCAAAACCGCTCAATTGAACGGTGACGGCCTTATGGAGCGCATAGAAGCGATGGAAGCGCGCATGGCGTATATGGAGAAAAACGGCATTACGGTGCGGCAGAGCGAAGAAAGCACCGCTTCCTTGGTCGAAAACATGGCACAGGGGCAGGCGGAAGCGAAGTCGAGCGGCACGAAAGTCAATGCGGTGGAGGAACCGCAAGTGACGGAGAAGCACATTGTCAAGGCGACAGGTGATGCCAAGACCCTTTGGAACACGGTGCTTGATGCACTCAAACAGAAAAACCCGACCATAGCTCCGCTTGGCGGCATGTGCGGCTGTGAATTAAAGGATGATGTGCTGTATGTGCATTGCCCCAAACGCGCATTTATGGAAGCGTTTACAAAGGGCGAAAACTACCGCATGGCGCAGGAAGCACTCAGTGCGGTATCAAACGGCACTACACTCAAATTTGATGCCAAGGAACGCGGTGGCGGCAATGCCGATGCAATAGTCGAATCGGCAAAGAAGTCGTTCGGTTCCGTATTGGAGATAGTTGAGTGAACGGGCGAAACATGATATAATAACAGACTAAGTAATATAACGATAAACGGAGGCTATTATGGCAAGAAACGGTTTTCCCGGCGGCATGGGCGGCGGCAATATGCAGCAGCTTATGCGTCAGGCACAAAAAATGCAGCAGGACATGACGCGCATTCAGCAGGAAATAAGCGAACGTGAATTTACGGCAAGCGTTGGCGGCGGTGTTGTAAGCGCAACGGTGCTTGGGTCAAAGGAGCTTAAAAGCATAAATATAGACCCCTCCTGCGTTGACCCGGACGATGTTGAAATGCTTCAGGACCTTATAATAAGTGCCGTGAATGAGGCCATGCGCAACGCCGAGGAAACGATGAATACCGAAATGAACAAGGTTACCGGAGGAATGAAGCTGGGCTTCTGAGATAAAGAAGGGGCAACGGATGAGCATTGAACCTATAAATACCCTGTGCGCACAGCTTGCAAAGCTGCCGGGCGTGGGTGCAAAAAGCGCACAAAGGCTTGCCTATTACATTCTTGACATGGGCGAGACTTCCGCACTCGAGCTGGCACAGAGCATAATAAACGCCAAAAAGAAGGTGCATTACTGTTCCGTATGCGGCAATTATACGGATAAGGAACCGTGCGATATCTGTTCCGACGAAAAGCGCAGCAACGATATTATTTGCGTTGTTGAAGATCCGCGAGAGGTGCTTGCGATGGAAAAGCTCAGGGAATACCGTGGCCGTTACCATGTACTGCACGGAGCAATATCCCCTACGGACGGTATAGGCCCGGGGGATATTCGCATAAAGGAGCTCATGGAGCGCGTTGACGCCGGCGGGGTGAAGGAAGTCATTTTGGCCACGAATCCCGACGTAAAAGGCGAAGCGACCGCAAGCTATATTGCGCGACTGCTGAAGCCTAAGGGTATACGGGTAACAAGAATAGCACGCGGAGTGCCCATAGGCGGCAGCCTTGAATACGTGGATGAAATGACGTTGCTTAAGGCCGTTGAAGGCAGAAGGGAAATTTAGAGTAAAATTTATATAAAGTTTACTTTTTGTGCAACCTTTTTGTTCCTGGGCGGGTTTATTATATAAAGAGAGCGTGTATGCCGTAATTTGGGTATAAGCGAAGGGAGGTGCCGCACACATGAAAAGCAGCATAAAGCGCATTGCTATGCTATGCGCATTGCTTTTTGCGGTCTTGTGCCTTTGTGCCTGCGGCATGGAAACGCAGGATGTGCCCCTTGCTTCCGAGGCCGATATATACGATATGCAGCGGCTTTATAGAAATTCTTCCCTTGTTGTTGTGGGCTCGTGCTACCGTGTCCATACCAATGCCGACGGGAACACCTGCTGTGACATGAAAATAGAGCGCACTATAGCGGGTTCCTTGGCTGAGGAGGGGGACACGATACATTGTGCGAACAGCACGATGAAGGTGGGCATAAGCTACCTTGTATATCTTGAACACGGCGAGGATGTCTATCAAAGCGAGGATATGGACAGCTTTGACATAGTTGACGGTGCCGCATATGCGGTAAAAAACGATGTTGTGTACTATAACGGCACCGTAATAGACATAGCCGCGATAGAATCGGGCATACAGGGCGAAAGCGGCGTGATATCCGCACAGGCCGAACCGCTTTACTATAAAAACATATCCGCCCTTACAAACGGTAGTGACTATATATTTATAGGGCGCATAACGGATGTTCCCGCGTCTAAGCTTGTATCCTTCCGCTCGAATGAAGACGGCGCAACGATAGAGAATAAAATGTTTGCATCCGTACTGAGTGTGGATGTTTACGGTTCAATGAAGGGTGAACTTAAATACGGTTCCACAATAAGCGTTGTATATTGCCCCATGATGGTTGAAAACATGATAGATGCGGCAACGCTTAAACCGACGTATTTTACACTTGATAAGCTTCCTGTGCCAAAGGAGGGGCAGATCTGCCTTTTCTTCCTTACAAGCGGACCCGATGAAAAGCAGGAGTATCTGTTTGGCGTAAATCCCCTGCAATTTATGGTGGAGGTCGGCAGCGGCGATACGGTGCAGGTAGACAGTGCAAACCGAGCATTAAGCGGATATAAATCACTTGATGCGGTGGTCAGAAACATAAAAAAGGCCCTTAACGGATAGGGAATCGTAGATAATGGATATATCATCAATAATAGCGACACATGTTTTGGCCGCAGTGCAGGGCTATGTTATAGGCTCCGTCAATGCGGCGGTCATAATAACCAAATACATTTTGAAAAGCGATGTACGGGAACGCGGCAGCAAAAATGCGGGCGCGGCGAACGTTACCCGCGTTTTCGGGCCCGTGGCAGGCGCAAGCACGCTTGTGCTTGACATGCTCAAGGCCGTGCTTGCAATGTGGATAGGGTGCATGATAGCCGGCGAAAGCGGGGAAAATGCGGCGGCGATAGGTTGCATTATAGGGCATTGTTTCCCCGTGTTTTTTCGCTTTAAGGGCGGCAAGGCCGTTGCGGTCACGGCGGGCATAGGGCTGTATATGGATTGGCGCGCACTGCTAATATGCATGGGCGTATACGTAGCTGCATTCATAATAAAAAGAACGGCTTCTATAGCTTCACTTTCGGCCATTTCGTTCATGCCGGTATCCATGCTGATACTTGGCGGCTTTTCCGCAGGCAAATACTTGGTTTCCGCGGTAGCGGTGGCATTCGTATGGATTATGCATTGGCCGAACATTGTGCGCATTATGCACCATGAAGAAAAACGGTTTACATTTGATGGAAAAAGCAAAAACGATTAGATAAAACCGAGACAGCGCGAAATTTTAAGCAGTGATAAAGACGGTGGCAGATAAATGCATCTGCCATCTTTTATTTTATCGAACAGTGCCGTACAGCCTTGAAAACGTGCCGTATGCGCTTGCATATTTCCCCTGAAAAAGCAAATACTGATACATGAAAACACCACGAAGAAAAAGAAGGAGACAGCATAAATGAAGGCAACAGGAATAGTGCGTAGGATCGACGAGCTCGGCAGGGTGGTCATACCAAAGGAAATACGCAGAACGCTTAGAATCCGCGAGGGCGACCCGTTGGAGATTTATACGGACAGGGAAGGGGAGGTCATACTTAAAAAGTATTCACCAATCGGGGAACTTGGCGATTTTGCAAGGGAATATGCGGAATCGCTGCATATTGCGCTTGGGCTGACGGCGGCTGTATGCGATAAGGATTCTATAATTGCGGCAAGCGGCCCGTGCCGAAAGGAGCTTATTGACAAGCCCGTACATGATGAACTTGAAAAGCTTATGGAAAGGCGCGCAAGGCTGTGCAGCGGCACGGATGGGGCAACGCCGCTGTGCATAACGGCGGATGCCGCATCTGCGTTTGCGGCGGAGGCTATAGCTACAATAATTTCCGCGGGGGACCCGATAGGCGCAGTGCTTTTGCTCAGCCGTGACGAAGGCGTATCAATGGGTCGTGCGGAGCAGAAGGCCGTTGAAACGGCGGCGCATTTCCTCGGTAAGCAGATGGAGGATTGATCGCGCTCTGCATATATTATCCGTAAAATGAAAAATCCTCCGCATGACTGTATTCATACGGAGGATTGTTTTTGGCGTGGGTTATTTTCTTTTTGATTGCTTGCCGTCGTGACCGTAGCCGTAGCTACCGTAGCCGTAACTGCCATAGCCGTAACCGCCGTAGCCGTAGCCACCCCGTGCGCTTGCGTTTACACCGTTAAGCACACAGCCGAGCAGCGGTGTGCCGACAACATCCAAAAACTGCACACCGTCAAGCACCTGCGGCACCTGTACGGCTCCCGCCCCAAGTACATACAATATGCAATCGACCGCGCGGGCAAGATTAACGCTGTCCGCAAGCAGACCGCACGGCGGCGTATCCACAATGATATAATCCGCATTGCGGCTGAGTGCATCAAGTACGCGCCGCAGTGCCAATGCATTATCCTGCCGAATCTCCTGCGATGCCTTATCCCCGGCCAAGATGTACAGTGATCCCAATTCCGTTGATACGAGCATATTTACAACATCCTCGGCATTATCGAGCAACATCGCTTCATCAAGTCCCTTTGACGGTTCGCTTATGCCGAGCGCACGCTTAACGGAGGGCTTTCGAAGGTCCGCGTCCACAAGTATTACCTTTGCACCGCCGCGACTTAGGGATTGTGCAAGGTTTGCGGCAACGGTGGTCTTGCCTTCGCCGGGCATTGTGCTTGTTACAAGCACGGTTTTATAATTGTTCTCCGAAAGCAGTTTTATAAGCTTTATCCTAAGCGAGCGTGTGTTTTCCGCAAATGATGCGGGCACGTTCGGATTCTGTATGGACAGTATTTCGTTTGAGCTGCTTTTGCGCCGCTTGAATGTAACCGCGGGCAGTGCGGCCAAGCATTCAAGATTGAGCTTTAAACGAATGTCCTCCATTGAGCGCACTGTACGGCGCGTGGCCGCCCCTATGAGCAAAAATACCATACCCGCGGCAAAGCCCAAGAGCGCACCCTTTACGGTGCTTTTAAGCGGGCTGAAGCTGTTATATGGCTCCCTTGCCTCGACAGGTTGGGTAAGCAGCTCCATACTCGTATTGCCCACAACATAGTCTGCCGCATCGGGGTAAACCTCTATCACGGCTTGCAGAATATTCAGGGCATCACTTGAACTTGAGCTTGTGACCTTCAAAATAAACAGATTCGTATCCGCAATTGTGGAGGCGGATATTGTGCCGTTTATACTGCTTGTATTCATTTGCTGCTGCAACTTTGCACGGAAATAGTCCGACTGCACAAGATAGGGGAATGTTTCCCCAAGCTGTTCGGCCGTTGTTTTGTCATAATAGCTTGAACTTGTTGAAACATCCGATGTGGAGGTCGAATCCACCTTTATCGTAAACGTAACGCTGCTTTCATACATCGGCGTGTAGGAAAAATAGCTTTTTGCAAGCCAAATCCCGCCCATAAGCACCATAAGCACAAGCGGTACATAGTACATGCGCCTGAATACGGAGCGGAACTCGCTTATCAGTCTGGAAAGGTCAATATAGCTTTCATCCTTGCGGTCAAGCTTGCGTTCTTCCATCTTTATCCTCCATAGCGCCCTGCTCGCGCCCGTTTTCCTTTGCGTAACCGCCATATGCGCCGTAGCCGTAGCCGTATTTGCGGCCATAGCCGTAACCGTAGCCATAGCCATAACCATAGCCGTAGCCGTAACTGCGCCCCGCATACGGCAGAGACAAATGGCGCACATCATTGAATACACACCCAAGGAAATGCGCATTGCACTTGCGCAGCGTATCCACGGCGTCATTTATATACGGCGCGCTTACGCAGTCCTGCCTTACAACAAGCAGTGAAAGATCGGATTCCGCGGCCAGTATTTCCGCATCCGAGAACATTGCAAGCGGCGGCGTATCGATGATTATAATGTCCATTTCCTCGCGCATTTTCATAATAAGCTCCTTCATCTGCGGCGTGGCAAGAAGCTCCGACGCACCTGCGCGCAGACGTATGGAAAACATGGCGTAAAACCGCTCCTTTTCCATATACTCGGCCTGCATGGGCTGAAAGCCCGAAAGCACGCGGGAAAGATCCCTTGTACACCTGCGGCCGAAAAGCTTATATTGGGAAGCCTTGTGCAAATCAGCATCCATAAGCAGTACCTTTTTTCCCTGCTTTGCAAGCGAAAGCGCAAGGTTTGCGGCAACGGTTGACTTGCCCTCGTTTTCCGCAACGCTTGTTATAAGCAGCACCTTTGCCCCGTTGCGGCGGGAAGAATGGTCAACCTTTGATGAAAGCTTTTCTATTTCCTCGGTAAAATAGAAGCCCGTGGTCGGCATGTTTATAAGCAATCCCTTTTTCGTGCGCTTTAAGCGCGAACGCAGGGTTTTGTTCATTTCCTCATGATGAATTGTCGCAAAAAGCTTTGCATCCACCTTATGGCGCACGGCGCTCGTGGTCTGCACGGTATCGGAGTATAACGCAATGGCAAGTATTGTGAGCACCATGCCGAGCGTACCGAGCACGAATGCCTTCTTCACCGCACTGTTTAATTGCAATGGGTTTGAGGCAGAGCGCGGCACACTTGGCGTATCAAGCTCGTGAAGCACCACGTTTTGAAGCACATGCTCCGACACGGCATCATAATTGTCAAGCCAAAAGCGCAGTGTAGTGAATGCGGCCACGGGATCGTCCGCAGTGACGCTTAGGCGCAATATGTTCGTTTGCGGCACGGCCGTTGCCTCTATCGTGCCCGAAAGGGAATCGCTGCCGGGCCTATCCTGAGAAAGTTCCTTAAATACGTCGTTGCCGAAAAGCCCCGTAAACGTGCTTGCTATTTCGCTTGTTGTGCTTAAGTTTGAATATACGGACGTGTATGTCGAATTCTTTACGTTCACGGCAACCGTTGCACTTGCCGTATACTTGGGAGAATAGGTAAGCTGCATTATCGTTGCCGTAAGCAGTGCCGCAATAAGCCCCGTGGCGATTATTATCGGAATATCCCTTACAACACGCCGAATAAGGCAAATAACGCTTATGTCCTCAATGCGAATGCTCGTTTCCTTTACCATGCTGCCCCCTTATTCCACAACAACGTAAAGCACGGTGGTGCCCGTAAGTCCATCCCCATTCGTGCAGGAATAGGTTACCGTGTTCACGCCCTCTTTTAATCCGCCGGCAGGCAGGGTAGCCTTAACGTTTCTGTTTTCGCCGTTCACAACGCTTGATACATATGATTTGGTTGAAAGCTTTTCGCCCTTTGCAAGATATACCAAATACTGCGTCAGGTTTATTTCGGGCGCACCGTATACGCTTTCGCGCACTATAAAATCAAGCGTAAGCGTTGTGGTATCACCAAGGCTGTTTGTCACCTCGAACGTTATAGGGAAACTGCCCGCATAATATGTTGAGGAGGAGCTTGCATTCACCTTTATCCGCTCCGTAAGGGAACCGTCTATAATGTCGCTTGCGCTCAGCCTGTCCCGCACGCGAAGCCCCTCTCCGACGGTGTAAATAAGCGGTTTACTCAATGAAAAGCGCGGCGAAACATAGTCCGTGTATTCAACCGTGCGCACACAGGATGATACATGGTGGTCGCTGTCGCTTACCGCATATGTTACGTTTACTTGCCCGAGCGTGCCCGTGCCGACTATGCTTTCAACAACTATTTTATCGCTCAGATCTCCGTCCTTACCGTCATAGGCGGTAACGCCCTGCAAAAGAGCCTGTTCACCGTCGCTTGCGTTTATGCTCAGCACGCCCGCCTCACAAGAAATCTCGGGCACGGTATCATCCTTATTCAAAAGAACAACGCCCCTCGATATCCCGAACGCCGCAGCCGAAAGCAATAGCAGTACAGCAATGGTAATGCGCAGTCGCTTCATAAATTACCCCTCGTATTAAAAATGAGCCATGGCGGGCAAAACCTTCCCACCATTCAAAATCGCATTGGGATTGTCCCGCAAAAGGAGTGTTGCCGTTTCGGTGGAAACGGTGTCCTCCACAAGTTCGAATATGTCGCTCAGGCGCGGTGTGCGGCGGTACGGACTGTGCGCGTCACTGCCTATGACGTGCAGACACCCGCAGTCAAGGCACCAATGCGCGGTCTCGGCCGCGTGCCGCCCGAACATGCCGAAAAAGCTACCCTTGTTGAGCTGCAACACATATCCCTTGTTTACCCAGTGCAATAAGTGGCGCGGATTATCCTGTATAAAATAATACCTTTCGGGATGCGCTATAACGGGCGTTAACCCACGAGAGCGCACGGACTGCAATATACCGTCCGCAAAATACGCTTCTTCCCCAAAAGCAAATTCCACAAGCAGGTGCCTACCGCCGCCAAGCGTAAGCAGTTGCCCCGCGTCAAGCAACTTAGGCAGCTCATCCGTTGCGAACACCTCCATGCCGCGATACACGCGAAGCGTGTACCCCTCCTGCCGCAAAAGGCGTTCAAAGCTGCCGAATCTTTCCTTTAATTCCCCATCAAAGCGGTTGTCGAACTGCCCCGGCACGTTGCAGTGCGGCGTAAGCACAATGCCCGCAACTCCGCTGTCCTGAGCCACCTGCGCCATAAGCAACGCATCCTCATTGCTTGCGGCACCGTCATCAACATTCGGCAACATGTGGCAATGCACGTCAATCATGCCGAGCCCGCTTTGCACCGCCTTGCCCTCGGCTCTTGCGGATGGTGTCCATTCGCTCTCTTCACGTTTGCCGTACATTTGAAGCCGCTCCCCGATTTTGATAGGCAAAAAGCCAAAAATAATTATAACAGCACTTGTAATGCAAGTCAAACGAATACGGCACGCAACACAGCGCATTTTGTTTAAATTTATTCCTAAAATGCACTAAAAAAAATATTGCGGTATGGCGTTTTGTGCGGTAAAATAATCGTGTGTAAATATCGGTCGCCTTGTCGCGCATGGCATGGCGGTCGTGAAAGTGCTTTTATTACGCGGAGAGGGGTAACTCCCGCCTTGGCAAGATCGTGTCTTATTGCGGTTGGGCGAGTGTGGGCGGAATCCTTCGGAAAGGAAGGGGAATATGAACAAAAGCCATACCCACGGGCTTTGCTTATGGGTGCTGTGTTCAGGCGTAAAAACGTAAGTGACATATGGAAATGCTGCGTTGCTGCGCAGTAAATGCAAGGGGGAGATATATGAAAGTTCGTGACCAATTCGTGTTGCGCACCATAGCGGGGGAACCGCTACTGATACCCGTGGGGGAGGCAGCCATTACCACCAAAGGGCTGATTGCCCTGTCGGAAAGCGGTGCGTTGCTGTATGAAAGGTTAAAGGACGGATGCACGCAGGAAGTTCTCGTAAATGCTCTGCTGGAGGAATATGACGTATCTCGACAGGATGCGGTTCGGGATGTGGAAAATTTCTTGAATCAAATGCGCGAACTTAACATGCTGCTTGAGGAATGATCATGGGAAAGGTTGAGAAAAAAGGCCAAAGCAAAGTCTATGTTCGCATTGCCGTTATAGCGGTGCTGGCGATTGCTTTGGTGATAGTGGTGCTTTTTGCAATGCCGCGGCTTTTGTACCGACTCAGTGGGGACGATACAGCCGATGCGGCCGTGGAGATATCCACAAGCGGTACTGACGTTACCGAGTCGGGCAATGCCAAGGAGCCTACGGAATCGGGCGATGCATCCTCTGCGGGGGATCCTGTCGCGGCAACGTTCCCGATGGAAGTTGAGGGCGGAAAGCTCAGAATTGAGGCTCCCGTTCCGTTTGACGGATGGAATCCCGATTGCGGCGACGAGTCGGGTACCAACATTGCTTCCGTCGTGGTGACAAATCTTTCGGACACCTACCTTGTCCGCGGGGAAATTTCAATAACCACGGATGACGGACAGGCACTGAACTTTGTGCTTACGGACATTCCCACGGGCGGCAGTGTAATGGCTCTTGACACGGGCAATGCCTCGGTGAAAATGGATACGGGCTATGACAGCCTTATCTGCCAAGCGCAGTTTGACGATAATACTTCCGCCGTTGCGGAGGGGGTTACGGTTTTGGTAAACGGTAGCCATATCACACTGCAAAACAATACCGAAAGTGATATTGCCGACATTACCGTATACTGCCACGGTTTACTGGGGGATCGGTATTTCGGCGGCATTACATATACCTATAACGTAAACAATTTGACCGCACTCGGCACCGCCGAACTGGATGCACAGGATTGCATTCTCGGGTTGGTAGAGGTCGTTCGGGTAACGGTCAATCAGCCTTGAAAATTGAAAGGGGAGATAATATATATGAAAGAATATGTAAAGCCCGAGCTTTTTTTCGAAAGCTTCGAGCTGTCGGAGCAGATAGCCGCCTGCAAATTCGACTCCAATAATTCGAATATGGATGTTGCTAACTGCTCATTTACCGGTGAGGATAAAGAATGGAGTATTGCTCATGGCACATATTTTATAGATTCCAACAAAAATTGTACCACGAAATTTGAAACGTATTGCTATCATGCCAGCACAAACGGCGGCCTGAATCTGTTTAATTCCTGATGCCGTTTCACTACGACATCTCGGTGGCGGGTTTATGCGTTCGAATGGAAACGGATTTCCGCTTGCTGGAAAGTCAAGAATTTCGACCTTTTCTATCCGAAGAGGAGCCGAAAGTTCACGCCGTGTTTCGAGAAGTTGAAATGCTTTCACCGACATCCTGCCAACTGCTGCACTGTGGGTTGAGCAATAAAACCTGTCGGAGTGCTTCGGGAAACATACAGAAGTTTTTCTACGAAAAGCCCGAAGATCCGATTTGCTATGCTGTGGCTACATACGATTTGCGGGCGGGGCAGATTCTGATAGAATACTTGGGAAAGTATCGCCACTGTGTAAGCGAACTGCGCAATTGCTTCTTCCATATCGGGCTCGAGTCGATTTTGCTACACTATGGCCGACTGTGCCTGCATGCATCGTTTGTAGAGACCCGTTTTGGTGGGATACTTTTTTCGGGCGTGTCGGGAATAGGCAAGTCCACGCAAGCGGAGCTGTGGTGCCGCCATCGCAATGCTCGGCTGATAAACGGTGATCGTCCTATTTTGTCCCGAGGGAGAGACGGGTGGCTTGCTTGGGGTTCTCCGTATGCGGGGTCAAGCAACTGCTATGTCAACGAATGCCATCCCATCAGGGCAATTTGCCTGCTGGAACAGGCTGAGAAATGCTCACTTGACAGGCTGACTCCCGATAAGGCTTTTCGCGGCATTTGGTCGGGACTGACGGTGCACGATTTTGACAGGGAGTTTGTGGAAAAGGCAAGCAATCTGGCCATTGACCTTGCTATAAGGGTTCCCGTTTATCATTTCGCCTGTACGCCGAATGAGGACGCCGTGGCATTTCTTGAACAAGAGTTGGAAAGGGAAATGACCCAATGAACACACAGCCAAATTCAAGGCATTCCCTTCTGTCGGACCATCTGGCGGCAAGGGCAATCCAAATGGGCGTGCCCCTCAGCGGCACATTTGAGCTTAGCCCCGTGTGCAACTTTGCCTGCAAAATGTGCTATGTGCGCAAAACGCACAAAGAGGTACAGGAAAGTCCGCGCGGCATTCTGACGCTTGAGGATTGGCTGACCATCGCGCATGAGGCAAGGAAAGCGGGCATGCTGTACCTGCTGCTTACGGGCGGCGAACCGCTGCTGTGGCCGAATTTTTGGACACTGTATGAGGAATTGGTGGATATGGGCTTTCTTGTGTCCATAAATACCAACGGTTCTTTGATAGATGATGAGGCCGTTGAAAGGTTCAAACGGCGGCCGCCTCAAAAAATAAGCATCACCCTGTATGGCGCAAATGATGCCACATATCGCCGCCTGTGCGGTGTGGACGGGGTGTTCGATCGGGTGGACGGTGCCATCCGTGCCCTTAGTGAGAGTCAAATCACCGTGAAAATCAACTGCTCACTTACGCCTGATAATGCCGAGGATCTCGATAAAATAGTGGATTACGGCAAAAACTTGGGCGTTATGGTTATGGCAACCACATACATGTTCCCGCCCATTCGCCGTGACCCAACACGAATAGGTGAGAACGAACGCTTCACCCCTGAGGAAAGCGCACGATATCTTTTAAGGTATCTGCGGCGTGACCGTGGGGAGGAAGCATATGCGGCGCATCTTCACAGCATTTTGCAGGGTTCCATGGAACCGCCGGGTCTTGATGAAGGGTGCATTGACCCCGTGGACGGTAAGATCCGTTGCCGCGCAGGGCGAGCCTCTTTCTGGATCACTTGGGACGGGTGGATGACACCCTGCGGCCTTATGCCACAGCCCAAGGCGGACCTCAAACGGCAGGATTTTTCCTCCTGCTGGAGGAACATTCTTGACGAATGCAGAGAACTTCGCCTTAGCGGTCTTTGCGAAGGGTGCCCAAACCATCGGCTGTGCCACGCCTGTGCCGCCATTGCATACGCGGAAACGGGCAGTGCATCGGGCGTTCCCACGTACCTGTGCCGCACCGCAACGGAAATGCAGCGCTTGGCGCGGGAAGAAACGGCTGAGCGCGGTGAGATGGATACCTGATACCATGCCTTCTTATTGAGAGGGCAAAGAAATATGTTTACAAGGGTTGAGTAAAAGGAAAGCGGTTGTTTTGCGAAAACCCTTTATAATGCTAATTTTACCGAGGAGGTAAGAATATGAAGAAACTGAAATTAACGTTGTCTCTGCTTCTTGCATTGTGCATGATGCTGAGCATCATACCCATGGGCGCCCTTGCGGAGGAGGGGGAGAATGACATTCCCCGTGAGGACGGCACGGTTCAGGAGGGAAGTGTTCCCGCCGAACCCACTATTGAGGATGAAAATGCGGTAATTCCCGCCGAGGAAGCTCCCGCGGAGGAAGATGTTCCTACGGTTGTGGATGTTTCCACTCAGGCTGACGATACCGACGGTACTTTCTATCGCATTCTTCATTTGGATTGCGGTCGTAAGTATTTTTCTAAAGACTGGATTATTGCGCTGATCAACGAAATGGCAGCAGCAGGATATAACCAGCTACAGTTGGCCTTTGGTAATGATGGTCTGCGTTTCCTGCTGAATGATATGTCTGTTACAGTTGATGATAGTACTACTTATTCAAGCGAAAGCGTTGCCCAAGGCATTAAGAAAGGTAATACAAATTACTACGATGCCGGCGAAGTAAACGAATTGACCGAAACAGAGATGGACGAAATTATTGCCCATGCAAAAACGAAGGGCATTGAAATTGTTCCCCTTCTGAATTCTCCCGGTCACATGGATGCAATTCTTACCGCGATGACCGAACTGGGCATTAGCAGCCCTGCATATAGTACCTCCAAAACAACGGTTGATCTGAACAATACTACAGCGGTTGCGTTCACTCAGGCGTTGGTAAAGAAATATGTGGATTATTTTGCATCCAAAGACTGTAAATTCTTCAATATCGGTGCCGATGAGTATGCAAATGATGTTAATAATAATCCGCAGTTTAGCAGTATGTTAAACAATGGCTATTACGAAAAATTTGTCGAATACCTCAACACCCTTGCGGGATATGTTGCAGGAAAGAATATGACTCCTCGTTGCTTTAACGATGGTGTTTACTATAATGAGGTAACGGACAAGGGCGCACCAAACGAAAATCTTCAGGTTTGTTATTGGTCTTCAGGGTGGCCTGGATTTTCGGTAGCAAAATCTTCTTTCTTGGCAAGTAAAGGCTTAAAGCTGATTAACACTAACGGTGACTATTACTATGTGCTGGGCAAAGAAAATGAAATGAATGTCGCAAAAGACTATAAAAATGCTCTGAATTTTAATAACAGCACATTTATCAATAATATAACTATTTCCAACCCCATCGGTTCCATGTTCTGTATCTGGTGTGATTCTCCAAATGCACAGACAGAGATTCAGGTTGCTGCCAATACCCGTATGATCCTTCGCGTTATGGCGGCGCGTATGCAGAATTCCAACGAATATTCTGGCGAGAACGTTATCGTTGAAGGCGGCTTCAATGCCGATGGAACCATCAATACAACATCCGACGGTGGGGACAGCGGTGTTGACAGCAACACAAACACTGTAGAAGTAAACATTAAAGTTGGCGAGACAAAGACGTTTGACATTACCGATGCGGAAGCAGGCGAAAAGATCACGGGTGAAGATGCGTACATTGCTACGGCGAATGTAACAAAAACCGAGGGAGTCGCAGCTTCTTCGATTACTCAAGTTACCACCATTACATCCGGAAAGAAGTATATTATCGGTACTTATAGCGGCAATTACGTTGTGACCAATACTGTCAGTACCGGCAACCAATGGAACGCAACCGGACTTAACATCTCCAATCTTACCATTAGTAATGATAACCTCACGGCTCTGTTGCCCTATGCGTGGACAATCACGCAGTCTGGCGATGGATACACGGTACGGGATGCAAACAATAAATGCCTGACAATTGCGTCATACAATAATAACGTATCGCTGTCCGACAGTGACAAAGTGCTGACGATCGAAACTAAAGACGGCAAATTTGCGTTTATCAGTGGTAACTACGATCTGAATAACTTCGGCGGCGGAAACACTCTTGCATCGAGTTATACCGTGGAGTATACGACACAAGGCAAAACGGGCGACCTTTGGACGCTCTACGAAATCACCGAACAGACCGATGCGTCCACCACCCTTACCATCACCGGAATGGGCGAAGGTGAAACAAACGTGACCATTGACGGTACTACCTATACCATTAAAGTTACCGCTCCAACTGTGGAAGAGAACAAGACTATGGCCTTCAACGAGACTATTACTTTGCCAGAAGGCGCAACAAACGTTAAAGTAGCAGATAACAGCACTGTAGTTACCTATACCGACGGCAAGCTCACTGCAGGAACTACCGAAGGAACTGCCGGGGTAACATTTAATACCGTAAATGCAGGAAATAAAGTCACTGCCGAGTATACATGGAATATCACGGTGACTAAGATCGACCTTAGCAGCGTCAAGGATCTTAATATTGAATACTGGATTACAAACGGTAGGGTAGTGAAATCCGAAAAAAATAAAGAAACTGAGTATTCCGTATCGGCGCAGACAGCATATGGTGAGGAAGGCGTGGATGTAAGCACATTCCTACCGGAAAATGGTAGAAAGTATGCTAACGGGACAGTAGAAGAGCGCGAGTTGGACTACTGGCGTTGTCGCCTGCTGGATACGACAAAAACAAACAGCAGTACATCCGGAAGAGAGGAGCAGACTACTGACGCCGGCGATGATGAAACCTGTAGCGGCACCGGCTTTACCAAGGTGCGCTACTATAATGGCACATGGGCAGTGTATACCGAGAATGATAAATGGGTAGACGTTTCTGATGATCATCAGTTGGTTGCCTACTATATGGAGATTCTCAATATTTCGACTGAGCTGTATGTGAACGCGGCAGACTGGGGTAAAAAGGGCGACGGATCACCCGCTAGTGACTATCTTTCCTCAGCTAACTATTGTACCGTTACCCTTCGGGTTGTATATGAGGATGGCACCATCAACCCTAGCGGCACCACTGCGAGTGATTTGAAAAATAATACAATTTGCTATGGCTATTGGACTAATGGACGTGGTATTGGTACTTTGAATCTGATCGGTCTTGCAAACTACCAGATCTATAAGGTCGAGGCAGAAACCGGCGAATCGAATATTTACTTTAGTAATGGTGACTGGGGTACTACAACTGTGACCGAATTTGACTGGGACGACAACGTCATGACAGTATATGATGGTGATCCTGTCGATTCATATACGATTCATAATGATTCCAACAACCCCTCCAAAGAAGATTACTATGAAAACCTGATGTGGGACGAGAATAAAGAAGCCATTCTGATCACTGTCTACGTCAAGGCCAAGAAGACCGACGATTCTCTGACCGTTGTCTACTACGATGAGAAGTTTAACGCTGAGCTGTATAAATACAATATTACCGTGGAAAGCGGCCATAGCTTTGCCAAAAATATCGTGAACGGACAGGGGGACAGCACCGCTTGGGAAAGCGTGAAAGCATTTGGTGAAAATAGCAACAGAAAGGATGTCACGGGTTACGGTATTGTGAATACTTTGAGTGTTACCCAGTATTTCCGGACGGATCTGACCAAAGTGCCCGAAGCTGTAGGTAAATATCACAGTGATTTGTATACTTATACCGGCTCTGAATTGAAAGATGACTGCAAGACGCTGTATCTGTACTATACCATCAATACCAACATTTTGAAGCCGAACTTTGTTGTCGACTTTGGTTTGCCCATTACATTTAATCTGTCTGAATTGGTTAGTACAACGCAAACCGTGAAGAGCGTAGACAAGTGTGAAGCCAAATACGGTAAAGTGGATTATAATAGCGATACGCGGGAGTTTACCTATACACCGACCGGAATTCTGCGAAGTGTTGATGTTTTGTCAATCGCTTTGACATTTGATGGGGAAACAAATTCATCCACCACCAACGTGGGCGTAACTCCCGCCACATCGGTGTTCTACGAGGAAAGCTTCCTGACTTATACAGCAAATTGGACTGGCGCGGGTACTGCACTATCCTCCAAACAGGAAGCCGAAAAGCTTGG
>CAZTFU010000015.1:0-42441 GCA_964612925.1 uncultured Clostridium sp.
TGCCTTATGCAATTACCGTTACCGCGGTGTCCTTTGTAAGCTTCATACTTGCGGGCCTTATCCAGAATGTTTGGATTAACCTTGTCATAGCCGTTGCGCTCATGGTAGCTACCCTGTTCGTGATAAAGGCTGTTGTTTCCAAGAAGAACGCAGGCATATTCGAAGAAATGGCCGAGGCAAACAGAGCCCTTACCGAAGCTAAGTAAGCATAAAAACAATATTGGGTTAATGAACTTGGTTGTTTTCATCGATTAACCTTCTCGGTGCGGCGCACATAAAAGCTGTGTGCCGCACTTTTTTGTACTTGTGCGCCATGCCGTAATAATGGTATAATTCATATGGAATAATCTATTTACTCATTAAGGAGAATACATAATGAACAACGCTACGGGTATTACCATATTCATATTTCAGGCACTGCTTGCACTTTTCGCTTTTTTTGTGACCGCACCCATGACGCTTAACACGATAAGCCTTTTCGGCGTACAAAAGCGTTTTGCACAGGAAATGATACAGCTTGGCGTTGTTAAGCAAAGCGATGTAAGCAACATGCAGCCCAAAAAGCAGATAGTCGGCGTTGTTATAGCACTTGTGGTGATAGGCGCACTGTGCTATTCCTGCTATCGAACGGCTCCCATGGGCTATATCTGCGGGGGAGTGCCGCTTATGGCAGGCTTTTGGAAATACAGGCATATACTCGAGATGAACAATCTGACCGTACAGCGCTTCAAAAATACATATAAGGACTGCATGAACGTAAAGAAGTATAACCAGTATGTCAAAACACATTTTTAATGCTTAAAACACCGTAATTACACGGAAAAAACAGCTTTTTTTGTATTGCAAAACACACCGAGGCATGATATAATCGCCAAGGTGTGTTTTTATGGAATGGCACACCCGCGTAAATGTGATTTGATTACGCACCCGTGCGGACCTATGCGGCTCGTGCCCAATGCGTTGGGCTTCCAAAACAGGGATGATGTACGGGGAGGATAAAAACGAGGAGGTTTTTTATGTCAGTTATTTCCATGAAGCAGTTGCTTGAAGCCGGTGTGCATTTTGGCCACCAGACCCGCCGTTGGAACCCGAAGATGAAGGAATACATCTTCACCGAGCGTAACGGCATCTACATTATCGACCTTCAGAAGACCGTTAAGAAGATCGACGAGGCTTACTATTTCGTGCGCGATCTCGCCATGGATGGCGGCACCGTGCTGTTCGTAGGCACCAAGAAGCAGGCGCAGGAATCCATTGAGCAGGAAGCAAAGCGTTGCGAAATGTACTATGTCAATCAGCGTTGGCTCGGCGGTATGCTTACCAACTTTAAGACCATACAGAGCCGTATAAACAAGCTCCGCAAGATCGAAAAGATGGAAGCCGACGGTGACTTTGATCTTCTGCCCAAGAAGGAAGTTATCAAGCTCAAGGCCGAACAGGAAAAGCTTGAAAAGAACCTTGGCGGTATCAAGGACATGAAGAAGCTGCCTTCCGCAATGTTCGTGGTTGACCCCCGCAAGGAACACATCGCCATTCTTGAGGCGAAGGCTCTCGGTATCCCCGTTGTTGCCATAGTCGACACCAACTGTGACCCCGATGAAGCGGATTACCCCATCCCCGGTAATGATGACGCCATCCGCGCGGTGAAGCTTATCGCTTCCAAGATCGCCGATGCAGTGCTTGAAGGCAGGCAGGGCGAGCAGATGACCGACGAGGCCGCCGAAGAAGCGACCGCCGAGGAAGAAGAATTTTAATTAAACTGCCGAGCGCAAATTTTAGGAGGATATAGAATTATGTTTACTGCAAAAGACGTAATGGCCCTGCGTGAGATGAGCGGCGCCGGCATGATGGACTGCAAGCGCGCACTTGTCGAGACCGATGGCGATATGGAAAAGGCCATGGATTATCTGCGTGAAAAGAGCTTGGCCGCTACCGCGAAGAAGGCTTCACGCATTGCCGCAGAAGGTATCGTAGCCAGCTACGTTTCCGAGGATTCCAAGGTTGCCGCTATAGTTGAAGTCAACTGCGAGACCGACTTTGTCGCCAAGACCGACGATTTCAAGAACCTTGTTACCAACGTTGCCAAGCTTGTTGTTGAAAAGAACCCTGCCGATGTTGATGCACTTATGGCTCTTGATACCGGTGACGGTACCGTTTCCGAAATGGTCAGCCGCGCCGTTGCCAAGATCGGTGAAAAGATCACCATTCGCCGCTTTGCCCGTAAGGAAGGCGTGCTGGCAGATACCTATATTCACCTTGGCGGTAAAATAGGTGTTCTGGTTGAGGCAAATTGCGATTGCGATAAGGCAAAGGCCGCCATGCACGATGTAGCCATGCACATCGCCGCCGCGAACCCCACCGCGCTTTGCCGTGAGGATGTTGACCAGTCCGAGCTTGATAAGGAGCGCGAAATGCTCAAGGCTCAGGCCCTTAACGAGCCTAAGCCCAAGCCCATGAACATCATCGAAAAGATGGTTGAGGGTCGTATCGCCAAGTACTTCAAGGAAGTTTGCCTGCTTGAGCAGCCCTTCGTAAAGAATCCCGATCAGAGCGTTGCCGATATGCTCAAGGAAATCGGTGATGACCTTCAGGTCGTCGGCTTTGTTCGCTATGAGATGGGCGAAGGCCTGACCAAGAGACAGGATAACTTTGCAGAAGAAGTTATGGGTCAGATGAGCAAATAATAAAGCATTGAAAAGGGGACGTTTTTGCCAACGTTCCCTTTTTGTATACAGTTTATAAAGGAGAATGGGTATGCTTAAATATAAGCGTGTATCATTAAAGCTTTCAGGTGAGGCCCTCGGCGGCGGCAAAACGATAGATTTCGAATCGGCAGCGGTGATAGCAAGGGAGATAAAAACCCTTGTTGAGGCCGGTGTGGAGGTTGGCGTGACAATAGGCGCAGGCAACATATGGCGCGGCAGAAGCGGCGGCAGCATGGACAGAAACCGCGCCGATCAAATGGGTATGCTTGCAACCACGATAAATTGTATGGCAATGGAAGCCGCGCTGAAGGAGGCGGGCGTTGAGACGGAGGTGCTTTCAACGCTGCATATGCCCTCATTCTGCGATGATTTTTCGTCCGAGAAGGCAATAAACGCAATGAAGGCCGGCAAGGTATGCCTTTTCGCCTGTGGCACGGGCAGACCGTTTTTTTCAACGGATACGGCCGCTGCGCTGAAGGCTGCTGAAATATATGCCGATGCACTGGTGCTTGCAAAGAATGTTGACGGCGTGTACAATGCCGACCCGAATAAAGACAGTTCCGCCGTGAGATACACTCACCTTACCTATCAGCAGGTGATAGAACAGAACCTTCAGGCGACCGACCTTACGGCGATAACCCTCTGCAAGGAACAGAAAATTCCCGTTGTGGTGTGCGCATTGAAGGAACATGGTGCGATTCTTCGCGCAATAAATGGCGAGGATGTAGGTACAATCATTGACTAAGAAGAGGATTTGACCTAAAATATAGGTATACTGTTTGAATAAAGATACGGAGGTATAAATATGGACGCAATAGAAACCGCAAAAGAAAAAATGGGCAAAACCATCGCCGTACTGCAAAGGGAACTCAGCTCTCTGCGTGCCGGCCGCGCGAATGCGCAGGTGCTTGACCGCATAATGGTGGACTACTACGGTTCACCCACCCCCGTAAATCAGGTGGGCAACATTTCTTCACCCGAAGCGAGGATGCTTGTTATAACCCCCTATGATCCTTCCGTGCTGAATCCGCTTGCAAAGGCAATTCAGCAGTCGGATCTTGGCATTAACCCCTCAAATGACGGTAAGTGCATCCGCCTTGTTTTCCCCGAGCTTACGGAGGAAAGGCGTAAGGAGCTTGCAAAGACCATTCAGAAAAAGGGTGAGGAGGCCAAAGTTGCCATCCGCTCCATCCGCCGTGATGCCATAGAGCAGATAAAGAAGGCGCAGAAGGACAGCGAGATAACCGAGGATGACCGCAAGAAACTTGAGGAACAGGCTCAAAAGCAGACCGATGCCCATATAAAGGACATTGACAAGATGGTCAGCGATAAGCAAAAGGAGATAATGGAGGTTTGAGGAACGTAGAGGGCCTTGAACTTACAAAAGCCGTAGAAGAACTTGAAAAGCGGGGCATTGTGGCACAAACGCTCGAGGTGTCCAGCAGAAAGGGCGTTGACGGCAACGAAAGGCGCGTTGTTCGCGCCATACAAACAGGGGACAGCACCGCAGTTTTGACATGGGCATGGTTCAAAACCGCAGTGGATGTGCCAAAGGAGCAAAATTGACACAGGCTGAATTGGATTCCCTGCGCACAAGACTCACACCCTTGCCAAAGCATGTCGGCATTATAATGGACGGTAACGGCCGCTACGCCACAAAGCGTGGCCTGCCGCGTTCATTCGGCCACAGGGCGGGTACGGAGCGACTTAGGGGAATAATCAAATTAAGCAGCGACTTGGGCATAGAGGCACTCTCTCTCTATGCCTTTTCAACCGAAAACTGGAAACGGCCAAAGGTTGAGGTGGATGCGCTGTTTGCTATTTTTATGGAATACTTCACCAAAGAGGTGGAGGAGCTTGACAGAAACAATGTTGCCATACGCGCAATGGGCTCAATAGAGGCTTTGCCCGAAAAGGTATATTCCGAGTGCATTGCGGCAATGGAAAAAACAAATGGGAATACAGGGCTGAAGCTTAACATAGCCCTGAATTACGGCAGCCGTGCCGAAACGGTGAATGCCGTAAGAATGCTTGCAAAAAGCGTTTACGAAGGTAAGCTTGCCGCGGAGGATATAAGCGAAAAAACGCTTATGGATGCACTGTATACGGGCGGGCTCGGTGATGTTGACCTTGTTATTCGCACGGGCGGCGAAAAGCGGCTTTCAAACTTTATGCTGCTGCAAAGCGCCTATGCCGAATTTGTTTTTACGGACACGTTGTGGCCGGAATTCAGTGACGAATGCTATGCCGCCGCGCTTGAAGAATTTGCGCACAGAAACAGACGGTATGGCGGATTGGACGGAAAATGAAACTTGTAAAACGTATTTTAATGGCGGCCGTGCTTATAGCATTGCTCGGCACGGCATTGCATTTCGGCGGATGGGTGCTTTGCGCACTGTTTACGGCGGGCGCGGTAATGGCGGCATATGAAATGGGTACCGCGCTTACCAAAAAGGAGCTAAGGCCGTTTATGGCACCTTGGTATATATTTGCGCTGACGTATTTTGTCGCATATAAGATGTTTGGCGGCGCGGGAATGTGGATAGTTGCAATACTTTGCGCCATGATGATAATTGCGGACAGAATATTTACCGAGGTACGCACTGCCGAGGATACAATGGCGGCATTGTCCGTTATGGTGTACCCGATGGCGTTTTTCGCGGCAATAGCAATGTTGTGCGAATACGGCGGTGACATGGATAAGGGGCGCATAGCGCTTTTCAGTGCGTTTGCGATGCCACTTATGGGCGATACGTTTGCGTATTTCGGCGGCAAGCTTTTCGGCAAGAAGAAGCTTTGCCCGCGTTTAAGCCCCAATAAAACCGTTGCAGGCAGCATAGCGGGCTTTGTCGGCGGCGGCGTAGGCGGCGCACTTGTATATGCCATGCAGGGCGTGTGGAACGCGGGAGCGGGGCTTTTACTGCTTGTGATACTCGGCGTTTTCTGCGGGGGAATAGGACAGATAGGCGACCTTTTCGCATCAAGCATAAAGCGTTATGTGGGGATAAAGGATTACAGTCGCATTTTTTCGGAACATGGCGGCGTTATGGACAGGGTGGACAGCGTTCTGTTTTGCGCCCCCATTATTTACGCCGTGTTCACTATTGCGGGAGTATAATATATAAGGATGAAAAAAATATCGGTGCTTGGCTGCACGGGCTCAATAGGTACACAAACACTTGACGTTGTGCGGCAGCATAGGAACGAATTTGCCGTGGGTGCGCTTTGTGCGGGGAACAATGTGCGCTTGGCGGCTGCACAGGCTGCGGAATTTGAACCGGAGCTTTTGTGCGTTTATGATGAGGCGGCGGCGCAAAGCATAAAGGATTCTCTGCCCAAATGCACCCGACTTTATGCGGGGCACGATGCGGCAAGCGTTGCGGCGCGGTATAAGGGAGCCGAAACGGTGGTAAATGCCGTAAGCGGATTTTCGGGAACCATGCCGCTTATTGCCGCACTTGAGGAAGGGAAAAGGGTCGCGTTAGCGAACAAGGAAAGCATAGTTTGCGCGCACGAGCTTGTCGAGCGGGCAAAAAGGCTCGGCGGGGGCGAAATAGTGCCCGTGGACAGCGAACAAAGCGCGATATTCCAGTGCCTGTGTGCGGGGAGAAGGACCGAGGTAAAGCGGCTTATACTCACCGCTTCGGGCGGGCCGTTCAGGCTGTTTACAAAGGAACAGTTAGCCTCCGTTACGCCCGAGATGGCAATGAAGCACCCAACGTGGAACATGGGGCGAAAAATAACCATTGATTCGGCATCATTGTTCAATAAGGGGCTTGAAATAATGGAGGCGGCGTATCTTTTCGGTTTTGGCGCAAAAAGTATAGGCGTGCTTGTGCATCCGCAATCTGTGGTGCATTCAATGGTAGAATACTGCGACAATGCGGTTATTGCTCAGCTGAGTGCGCCTGATATGCGCCTTGCCATACACTATGCATTGACATATCCAAATCGCGAGGAAAGCCCGTTTGGTGCATTGAGCGTTGATAAAATGCGTACACTGACATTTGAAGAACCGGATACGGAGCGTTTTCCCGCAATACCGCTTGCTTATCGCGCACTTGAGCAGGGGGGCGTGATGCCTGCGGTATATAACGGCGCAAATGAGGCCGCAGTGGAGCTTTTCTGCAATGGAGAAATAGGCTTTTCGGATATTCCTGTGCGTGTGGAGGGGGCTATGCGCAGTATAAAGAATACGCGCATAGATACATTTGAACACCTGCTTGAGGTGGATGCGGCCGCAAGACAGGCGGCAAGGAAAGGATAATTTTTGTATATGACGGGTGTATTATCTGTTTTATCGGCGATATTACTTATCGCGCTGATGGTGGTGATGCATGAACTTGGACACTTTTGCGCGGGCAGAGTGCTCGGGTTTGGTATTGATGAATTCAGTATAGGCTTCGGGCCCGCTCTGATAAAAAAAGAAAAGAACGGTACGCTGTACGCGTTGCGCCTTATTCCCATAGGCGGAGCATGCATGTTCCACGGCGAGGATGAGGAAGCGGCGGATGAAAGATCCTTTATGGCCCAAAGTGCGTGGAAAAGGGCGATAGTCATTGCCGCGGGGCCGCTTGTGAACATATTGAGCGCGGTGCTGCTTGCGGCGGCCATACTCATGTCCTACGGCGAATACATGCCGAGCGTTATGGAATTTGACGACAGCGTTTCCATAGCGCGTGAAGCGGGCGTTGAGATTGGTGACATAATATATGGCGTGAACGGCAATCGGCTTGATTATGCAAATGAGGTTGTTGACCGCATCAAGGAATCGGACGGCGAAAGCCTTACCCTTAACATTATAAGAAACGGCGAGCGCATCGACATAACCATGCACGATGTTTATAATGAAGAACAGGGCTATAACATGATAGGAATAGCCATGAATTACGGAAGACTAAGGTACGGCCCTTTTGAAGCCTTTGGCCGCAGCTTTAACTATGTTTGGCAGATGATAAAGGAAATAGCCGTATTTTTGGGAAGAGTGTTCCAAGGAAATGTAAGCAGCGGCGAAGTTTCGGGCATTGTGGGTGCGGTTTCGGTAGTGAGCGAGGCCGTTAAGATAAGCTTTGAAACGGTGCTTAGGATAGTTATGCTTCTCAGCATGAACCTTGGGCTTATGAACCTATTGCCCATACCCGCACTTGACGGCGGCAGGCTTATATTCCTTTTGATAGAGGCGGTGCGCGGAAAGCCGATAAAGCAATCGATAGAGGGAACCATACATTTTGTGGGATTGATACTGTTACTTGCACTTATGGTGCTTGTTACGGTTTCGGACGTAAGAACACTTATATTCGGGGGCTAAAATGACATTGCGCAGTAATACGCGCCGAGTTACGGCGGGAAGCATACAAATAGGCGGCGGCGCGCCCGTAAGCGTGCAGTCAATGACGAATACGCGCACTGCGGACGTTGAGGCTACTGCCGCACAGATACGGCGGCTTGTTGACGCGGGGTGTGAAATAGTGCGCCTTGCCGTTAAGGATATTGATGATGCCCACGCCATAAAGCGACTTAAAATGCTTACGGATGTGCCGCTTGTTGCGGATATCCACTTTGACCACAGACTTGCGATGGAAGCTGTCAAAAGCGGAGTGGATAAGCTTAGAATAAACCCGGGCAACATAGGCGCCGCATATAAAATAAAAGAGCTTTGCGCCTGCGCAAGCGAGCGAAACGTACCCATAAGGATAGGCATAAATTCGGGCTGTATGGAAAAGGAACTTCTTATCAAGCACGGAGGGCCTAATGCGGCGGCAATGGCCGAAAGCGCATTGAACAATGCGCACATGCTTGAAGATATGGGGTTTTACGACATAGTACTTTCGGTAAAGTCCTCATCCGTATTGGAAACGGTGAAGGCATACACCCTTTTGAGCGAAGAATGTATATATCCGCTCCATGTAGGCGTTACTGAGGTGGGCGGTGGCATGGAGGGCATTGTGCGCAGTGCCGCAGGCATAGGTGCTCTGCTTATGAACGGCATAGGCGATACGATAAGAGTATCGCTTACGGGAGACCCCGTGCGGGAGGCGGAAACGGGCATTGAGCTGCTGAAGGCGACCGAGCTTAGGGCGCAGGGACTGCACCTTGTTTGCTGTCCCACATGCGGCAGGTGCGGAAACGTTAAAAGGCACGGCGAAATATATGAACATGTTAAGAGCGAATTTAAGCATGAAAAGCGTCCGCTGAAGATAGCCGTTATGGGCTGTGCGGTGAACGGGCCGGGCGAAGCGAAGGAAGCGGACATAGGCTTAGCCCTTGGCAGAGTGAACGCCGTTCTTTTCAAAAAGGGGCAACAGATAGCCGCATATGACATCGATACGGCCGAGCGGGAATTGATAAAGCAGGCAAAGCTTATGCTTGAGGAGAAGATATAATCACAAAATGAGTGAAAAGGCGAAGGATCACGGCTTAGCAAAATACGGCGCAACACTTACGGGCGCAAAGCTGCATCTGAAATCGATGCGGCTTGAAGCCGAGCTTTGCATAGACAGACTACTCGATGCAAAGGAAGCGGACGAGATAGCAAAAAAGCTCGGTGAAGATCTGGCGGGGTGCAGCGTTATACTTCATGCGCATTTTGCGGATGGTTCTTTAGCAAACTCAAAAGAGGATTTTTATGCGGTGCTGAGGCGAAGCTGGGAGCATTTTTCGCCGCTCATGGGGGCCGTGCTCAATTATTCCCAATGGGATAATGAGGAAAACGGCCTTATAACCGTGCGCATTCCCAAACAGCTTTATCACAGCGCAAAAAGCTATAACGGTGCGGCCGCACTTGAAGAGTTCATACATGAAATGTACGGTGTGAACATTGAAGTGTTGCTTAAAGGGGATGAGAGTATTGCATTTACTCTGCCCGAATTGCGAGAGGAGCCCGCTATACCCAAAACAAATGCCGCAATTGACACCCCTCCGTGGGAGGAGGCCGCGGCAAGCACTCCGCGCAGGAGCTTCAAAAAACAGAGTGAGCCGCGTATGGCGAAACCTACCGTGCCGCCCGAGAACATAATAATGGGGCGCGTATTTGCCGTGCCCGTAACAAAAATGTGCGACATTACGGAGGAATCCGAGACCGTATGCGTGCAGGGTAGTATAATATCAATGGATGTGCGCGAACGCAAAAACGGCGGCTTTATAGTGCAGTGCTTTGTGACCGACAGGAGCAACACTCTGCCCATAAAGCTTTTCCCGAGTGCCGATAAAAAGGGCGTAATAGACAGACTCTCCGAAACCAAGGATCAAGGCGGCTGGATAACCGTACACGGCAAATATCAGCGAGATGAATTCAGCGGAACATATTGCGTGTTCCCCGATTCAATATATAAATGTGACCCCATTACAAGAAAGGATACCGCCGAAAGAAAGCGCGTAGAGCTGCATCTGCATACCAAGATGAGCGCTATGGACGGCTTTATAGATGCCGCGGATGCCGTGAAGACCGCCGCCAAGTGGGGGCACAAGGCCGTTGCGATAACGGATCACGGCGTTGTGCAGGCATTCCCCGCGGCAGTGAGTGCGGCGGACAAGCTGAAGAAAAAGGGCGTTGACATAAAGGTCATAATGGGCGTTGAGGGCTATCTTCTGCCCGATTGCACATGGGCAAGGGATAATGATGAATTTGCGGCGGTGGAGCTAACATACTGCAATGGTGCACTGTGCGCAATAAGTGCCGTGCGCTTTAACGGAGAGAGCGAAAGCGAGTTCCATACCCTTGTAAGCATGGGCGTGCCCATGAGTGAGGATTTCTGCGAAAAAACGGGCATAGATGTTCGAGCTGCGGAGAATGCGCCGCTTTTGAGGGACGCATTGGTGCGGCTTATAGAATTTATAGGTAAAGCAAAACCGGTTGTATGGAGCAGGGAAGCCTACGGTGAATTGTACAAGGAGGCAAAAAAGCGCGGCGTTGATATGCCGCAGTATGCTGCCGCGGCAATGGATCTTACGCGCTACAATTGCCGCCATCCGCTTGACGATACATCGAGCATAGATGGCTGCATGGCGGCAATGGGGATAAGCCGCGCCTCGCTTAAACCAATGGACGGCGCACGGGCATTAAAGGCTCAGTTTACGGAAATAATTGCACGTTATCGTGCCGCGAACAGGGTGCGCATACCGTTTTTTGACTGCGCCCCGCACGAAAGAGTGAAGGGTAAGCGCAGTACATACCATATCATAATCATAGCGAAGAACATAGTGGGGCTTAAAAACCTGTATAAGCTTGTATCCTATGCGCATTTGGAGTATTTGCGGGGCGTACCGCGCATACCGCGCAGTTTGCTTGATTTTTACAGGGAAGGGCTTATTATAGGCTCCGCATGCGAAGCGGGAGAGCTTTTCCGCGCAGTGCTTGAAAAAAAGCCGCAGGAGGAAATTGACTCAATAGCCCGCGAATATGATTACCTTGAAATACAGCCCATAGGCAACAATGCCTTTTTAACAAGAGAGGGTATTGTAAAGGACGACGAGGGTCTGCGCGAGCTTAACAGGCAAATAGTGCGCCTTGGCGAAAGGTTGAATATACCCGTTGCGGCCACGGGGGATGCACACTTTATGGAACCCGAGGATTCTATTTTCCGCGCAATAGTTATGAGCGCACGAGAATTTAAGGATGCCGAACAGCAGGCACCGCTGTATCTTCGCACAACGGATGATATGCTTGAAGAATTCAGCTATTTGGGTGAAGAAAAGGCACAACAGGTGGTTATAGACGTGCCGAATATGATTGCCGACATGTGCGAAAGCATGAAACCTTTCTTGAGTGAAAAAAGCACATATGCACCCAAGTTCCCCGGTGCGAACGAGGAACTTACGGGCATGTGCGAAAAGCGTGCAAGGGAAATATACGGCGATACTTTACCCGATGTTGTAAGGGCAAGGCTTGACAAGGAGCTTAAATCGATAATCGGCAACGACTACGCTTCGCTTTACCTGAGCGCACAGCGGCTTGTTTCAAAATCGCTTTCGGACGGATACCTTGTCGGCAGTCGAGGCAGCGTAGGTTCATCGTTTGTTGCGACAATGGCTGGAATAACGGAAGTAAACCCGCTACAGCCGCATTATGTTTGCCCCAACTGCAAGCACAGCGAATTTGACGTTGATCTTGATAAATATGCCTGCGGAGTGGATATGCCCGACAAGCTTTGCCCCGTGTGCGGCACAAAGTTGAATAAACTCGGCTACACCATTCCTTTTGAGGTGTTCTTGGGCTTCAAGGGCGACAAAACGCCCGATATAGACCTTAACTTTTCGGGCGATTATCAGCCGCATGCCCACGCCTATACCGAGGTTATGTACGGCAAGGGTCACGCATTCCGCGCGGGCACGATATCGGGCCTGAAGGATAAGACCGTATACGGCTACGTTAAGGGCTACTGCGAACAGTATGATGCATTCTTTACCCGTGCGGAAACCGAACGGCTTGTTGCGGGTTGCGCGGGGGTTAAGCGCACAACGGGTCAGCACCCGGGTGGCATAGTAATAGTGCCCGAGGGGTATGAAATATTCGATTTTACGCCCATACAGTACCCCGCAGATAAAAGCGAAAAGAACACAGTGACCACGCATTTTGACTTCCATGCGATGGATGACAGACTTGTTAAGCTTGACATACTCGGCCATGATGACCCGACCGCACTGAGAATGCTCCAGGACATAACGGGCATTGACCCCAAAGGGCTTCCGCTTGACGATCCCGAAACGATGAAAATATTCTCCTCTGCGGAGCCGTTAAACGTAACGCTTGAGGAGCTTGACTGCGATGTGGGCAGTATTGCCATACCCGAATTCGGTACAAGCTTTGTGCGGCAAATGCTTATGGATACGCGGCCGACCACGATGGAGGAACTTGTAAGGATAGCGGGTCTTTCCCACGGCACAGGCGTGTGGCTCGGCAATGCGCAGGATCTTGTGCTTGGCGGCGTTGCAACGCTTTCGCAGGTCGTCTGTACGCGCGACGATATAATGAATTATCTCATAAGCATAAACATGGACCCGTCAAAGGCGTTCAAGATAATGGAAAGCGTAAGAAAGGGCCGCGGACTTACCGAGGAAATGGAAGAAAACATGCGCGAGGTCAATACGCCCGAATGGTTCTTTTCTTCCTGCAAAAAAATAGGGTATATGTTCCCGCGTGCCCATGCCGCGGCATATGTTATGATGGCATTCAGAATAGCATGGTACAAGGTACACAGACCCGAAGCCTTTTACGCGGTGTACTTTACCGTGCGTGCCGATGCGTTTGACGTGTCAATGGCACTTGGCGGGGAGGAAAAGGTACTGCGCAACATAAAGGCCATACGCGACAAGGGTAACAAGGCCGAACAAAAGGAACAGGATCTGCTCGTTATACTCGAGGTCGTGTACGAAATGAACAGGCGCGGAATAAAGCTGCTGAATGTGGACATATATAAATCCGATGCTACACGCTTTTTGATAGAGGACGGTGCATTGCGGCCGCCGTTTTCCGCGGTTGCGGGCGTTGGCGTTACGGCGGCGGAAAGCATAGGCGCGGCGGACAGGAGCGTGCCGTTCAACTCAATAGAGGATTTCCGCACAAGGACGAAGGCCAACAGCGGCGTTGTGGATAAGCTGAGGGAGCTTGGGTGTTTTGACGGGCTTGCGGAAAGCAATCAGGTCAGTTTTTTCTGAGCATAAGGTATTGCTTATGGCGTATTACTATGCTATAATAGCCTTGTTGGGCGGCATTGCCGCATTTGTGGGTTTTTGAAGAGTGGGTAGTTCCCGCTCTTTTGTTTTGATGGGACTGCCGTGCGGGCTCATCCTGCGCCGAATAATAAGGAGGTACGGTTGAAAACTACCGAAATAGTGGATTCCCTTGTAAGGGGGAAAATAGCCGAACTGGGCTATGAACTTGATGAAGTTGAATATATAAAGGAATACGGCAACATGGTGCTGACCCTTTATATAGAGGGCGAAAACGGCATAACGCTTGACGACTGCGAAAAGGTAAGCCGAGCGGTTGACCCCATACTGGATGAAGCGGATCCCATAGAGGAAGCATACTATTTAAGCGTGTCCAGCATAGGCATAGACAGGCCGCTTAAAAAGGATAAGGACTTTGCACGGAATGTGGGCAACAAGCTTCAGGTAAAGCTTTACGCCTCCATAAACAAGAAAAAAGAGCTTATGGGCGTGCTTGTTTCTTACGATGAAGAAAGCTTCACCATAAATGTTGAAAAAATGGGCGAAGTTGCAATAAAGAGAAAAGATGCGGCACTTATAAGGCCGTGGATAGATTTTGAATAATACATAATGATTTTTGGGAGGATAAAAGAAAAATGAAAGCCGATTTTATCGAAGCGCTGAATGCTATCGAAAAAGAGCGCGGCATAAGCAAGGAAATTTTGATAGATGCATTTGAATCCGCTCTGGTGGCGGCATACAAGCGCAACTATAACACCACTGCCAACGTGCGCGCCGTTGTTGACCGCGATAACGGCGAGGTGCAGATATTCGCATCCAAAACCGTTGTTGAGGATGTTGAAAACGTGTATAGCGAAATATCCCTTGAGGAAGCGCGCAAAATAAACCCCCTGTTCGAGGTGGGCGACGTGCTTGAGGAGGAGGCTGACCCCAGCAAGTTCGGCCGTATTGCCGCGCAGACCGCAAAGCAGGTCGTGGTGCAGCGCATAAGGGAAGCCGAGCGCGGAGTTATATACGATGAATATGCCGAAAAGGAAAACGAGATATTGACCGCCATAGTTCAGCGCGAGGAAAAGGCGGGCATATACGTGGAGCTTGGCAAGACGGACGGTCTGCTTGCTCTTAACGAGACCATACCCGGTGAAGAATACAAGAATAATGACCGCATAAAGGTATATGTGCTTGAGGTCAAGAAAACCAACAAGGGACCGCAGGTGCTTGTTTCAAGAACGCATCCGGGCCTTGTAAAAAGGCTGTTCGAGCTTGAGGTGCCCGAAATAATGAGCGGCGTCGTGCAGATAAAGTCCATTGCGCGTGAAGCGGGCTTCCGCACAAAGGTGGCCGTGCATTCTACCGACCCGATGGTTGACCCCGTTGGCGCATGCGTTGGCCAAAAGGGAATAAGGGTGGAACGCATGGTGAGTGAGCTGCATAATGAAAAGATAGACATTATCGAATGGGACAGTGACCCCGCCGTGTACATAGCAAAGGCGCTCAGCCCCGCAAAGGTAATGATGGTCTATATAAACGAAACCGAAAAGGCCGCAAAGGTAGTCGTGCCCGATCAGCAGCTTTCACTTGCAATAGGTAAGGAAGGGCAGAACGCGCGCCTTGCCGCCAGGCTTACCGGCTGGAAGATAGACATAAAGAGCCAGAGCCAAGCCGAACAGGAACTTGATCGCATGGAATTTAACGAGGAAGCAGAGGAGCCGCAGGAATAATGGCCGCAAAGAAAACGCCTATGCGCATGTGCGTTGCCTGTAGGGAGATGAAGCCCAAGCGGGAGCTTATACGCATTGTACGCACGAGTGACAATGAAATATGTGCTGATCCCACGGGCAGGGCCGCGGGGCGCGGCGCTTACATATGCAAAAGTCAAGCGTGCCTTGAAAAGGCGATAAAAATACGCGCACTTGAAAGGGCGTTGGACAAAAAAATAGAAGATGACGTGTTCGAAAGGCTTCAAAAGGAGATAGACGCCTGTGAACGGGAATAAGCTTGCGGCGTATATAGGCTTTGCGGCCCGTGCGGGAAAGCTGAAAAGCGGGGACTTCACATGCGAAAAGCTTATTAAGCAGAAAAAGGTGAAATTGATGCTGCTTGACAGCGGCACGAGCATGAACACAAGAGAAAAGTACGAGTCACTATGCAAGGGCGCCGAGATAGAGTGCCTGTATATAGACAACATCGGCCACATTATAGGCAAGGATGCCCATATGACGGCCGCAGTAACAGACCGGCACTTTGCCGGAATAATCCGAGAGGCCTATGAGGCAGCGGAGTAACCAAACTAAAAAGGGGTGGCATGAATGGCAAAAGCGAAGGTAATGGATTCTGCCAGAGAGCTTGAAGATAGGGCTAAGCACCTTTTTGAGCGGATAAAGGGCATGAATACCGACATGAGCGCAACGCTTGAGGAAATGCGCCGATATGAAGGCAGGCTTACCGAAAAGGAAAAGCAGGCCGAAAAGGAACGTATGGAAGCATTGCGCATAGAAAGGCTGAAAGAGCTTGCAAACAGCACCGATACGGCAGCCTATCACAGCGGTGAGCCTGAGGAAACGGAAACGACTGCACGCAATACGGAGGAAAAGCCCGAGCCGCGGCAAAGCGAGCAGCAGAGCGAAAAGGCGGAGAAAAAGGTCGAAATCGCAGAAGCGGAGGTAAATAAAGCCGTACAGACGGAGACAAATAAGCCGACCGAGGAAAAGAAGACCAAGCCGAACACCGAGGAAAAGGCGACTCAGACCAAGAATCCCGTAAAGCTTCAAAAAACGAAGGACGGCGAAAGGGTCGATAGGGCAAGAACGACCGCGCAAGGTTCGGCTCAGACCGACAGGACGGAAAGAGCTCCGCGTAACGAAAGGGCTCCGCGCGGCGAAAGGCAGGATGCAAGGCCGCAGGGCAACCGCGAGGAACGCTTCACAAAGCAACAGCCTCGGCAGCAGGACGCAAAACCGCAGGGCGGCTATCAGCAAAGGCGCGAAAGGCCGATGCAGAGCGCGGCCGCTGAAAGGGTACAGCCCCAAAGCGTGGGGCGCGAGCGCGGCTACGAAACCAACAAAAAAGCGCAGGTCAAGGGCAACCGCGACGATGAGCGCAGAAAGAATAAAAAGACATTATCAAAGGAGGCGGCGCCATCTATGAATGCATGGGATGATGACGGCGGCTTTGGCAGCAGGAAGAAGAAACGCCAGCAGGTATCCGCACCCAAGCCGGAGCCTGTTAAAATAGAAAAGGCCGTTATTAACAGCGAAACCGTGACCGTTAAGGAGCTTAGCGAGAAAATAGGCAAGCCCGTAGCGGAGATAATTAAAAAGCTGTTTATTTTGGGCATAATGGCCACAATAAACCAGGAGATAGACTTTGATACCTGCTCACTTATAGCATCGGACTACGACATAGAGCTTGAACAGAACATTGCAAAAACGTATGAGGATGTTCTGCTTGAGGGCGTTGATGAGGACGATGATAAGGACCTTGAGAGTCGTCCGCCGGTGGTGACCATAATGGGTCACGTTGACCACGGCAAGACCAGCCTGCTTGACGCAATACGCCACAGCAGCGTTACCGAGGGTGAAGCGGGCGGCATAACGCAGCACATTGGTGCATACACTGTTATGTGCAACGGCAGGCAGATAACGTTTATAGATACTCCGGGGCATGAGGCGTTTACCGCAATGCGTGCGCGCGGTGCACAGGTCACGGACATAGTTATACTGGTCGTTGCGGCGGATGACGGCATAATGCCGCAGACGATTGAGGCCATAAACCACTCAAAGGCCGCAGGCGTACCGATAATCGTTGCCATAAACAAAATGGATAAGCCCGCCGCAAATCCCGACAGGGTAAAGCAGCAGCTTACCGAACACGGCCTTGTAAGCGAAGAATGGGGCGGAGATACAATATGCGTTTCCGTTTCTGCCAAAACCAAGGACGGTTTGGATAATTTGCTTGAAATGGTATTGCTTCAGGCGGATGTGCTTGAACTTAAAGCGAATCCCAACCGCATGGCAAAGGGCATAATAATAGAGGCCGAACTTGACAAGGGCCGCGGCCCCATTGCAACGGTACTTGTGCAGAACGGCACCTTGAAGGTCGGTGATCCGATAGTTGCGGGCATGGCATACGGCCGTGTACGCGCCATGATGGACGATAAGGGCAGGCGCGTTTCCAAGGCGGGCCCGAGTACGCCTGTTGAGGTGCTTGGCTTTAACGAGGTGCCTTCCGCGGGCGATATGCTCAATGCTGCCGAAATAGATAAGCTTTCACGCCAAGTTGCGGAGGAAAGGCGCGATAAGCTTAAAGCCGAGCAACTGAAGAGCACCCAGAAGGTATCGCTTGACGATTTGTTCAACCAGATAGCCGAGGGTCAGATAAAGGATTTGAACATAATCATAAAGGCGGACGTTCAGGGCAGTGTTGAGGCTGTAAGACAGGCACTTGAAAAGCTTTCAAACGATGAGGTGCGCGTAAGGTGCATACACGGTGCCGTCGGTGCCATAACCGATTCCGACATAGTGCTTGCATCGGCTTCCAACGCCATAGTAATTGGATTTAACGTAAGGCCGAATACCACATCGCGCGCCTTGGCCGAAAAGGAAAGCGTTGATATAAGGCTGTACCGCATTATTTATAATGCCATTGAGGATATCCAGAACGCCATGAAGGGTATGCTCAAGCCCATTTATAAGGAAACCGAGCTTGGCCGCGTAAGCGTAAGGAACACGTTCAAGGTGAGTGGCGTCGGCACGATCGCGGGCTCCTATGTGCAGGACGGCAAGGTGAGCAGGAACGCACTCGTTCGTGTTGTGCGCGACGGTATAGTCGTGCATGAGGGCAAGATAGCTTCGCTTAAACGCTTTAAGGATGACGTTAAGGAGGTTGCCACCGGCTACGAATGCGGTATAGGCATTGAAAACTTTAACGATATCCATGAGGGCGACGTTATTGAAGCCTACATAATGGAAGAGGTTAAGCGTTAATCGGCAAAAAGAATAAACGGAAAGGAAAGCGGCCTTGAAACCACAAAGCGAAAAGGCCGCTTCTTAAAACAAATGCCAAACATAAGATACGATAGGATAAATGAAGAGGTAAAAAAGACCGTAAGCGAAATAGTGCGAGAAATGAAGGACCCGCGCATATCGCCAATGACCACAATATCCTCTGCGGAAGTGACAAACGACCAGAAGATAGCCAAGGTAAAGGTGAGCGTATATGATGAGGACGATTCCGTTCGCCGCACCACTGTGGACGCACTTAACCGCGCAGCGGGCTTTATACGCCATGAACTTGGGCAAAGGATGGACCTTCGCGCACTGCCGCAGTTGAAGTTTTCACTGGATACGTCAATAGAGTACAGCGCGCATATATCCCAAATAATAGAAAGTTTGCACAGTCGTGACAACAACTAAAATGACTAAGGCCGACATTGACCGTGCGCTTGACGGCATTGCCGAGCTTATTGCGGATAACGATGAATTTACGCTGATAGCTCACGTTTCGCCCGATGGCGATACGATAGGGTCACTGTGCGCATTAAGGCTTGCACTTCTTTCGCTGAACAAGCGGGTTCAGGCGGTGTGTGAGGGGCGTGTGCCGAAAATATACAGGTTCCTTCCGGGCGCGGAAAGCATTATTGCGGTGGAAGAATCCATACATACGGACGTTGTGATAGCCGTTGACTGTGCGGATGAAGGGCGCATGGGCAGCGCATACGGGCTGTTTGCCGCCGCAAAACACACGGCGAATATAGACCACCATGTTACAAATCCTGATTATGCCGAGCTTAATGCGGTCAAACACGATGCAAGCGCGGCGGCACAGGTGATGAAAGGGCTTATAGAGCGGCTGAATGTGCCGTTCACTGCCGAGATAGCCACCTGCCTTTTGTGCGGACTTGTAACGGATACGGGCAACTTTGCCTATTCAAACACCACGGCAGATGCAATGCATGCCGCGGCGGAGCTTTTACAGCGCGGGGCGGACAATGCGCTTATAAACCGCGCGGTATACCGTTCGGCACCGATATCAAAACGCAGAATGCTCGGCGTGGGGCTTATAAAGGCCGAATTTATGCACGATAACCGCATTGCGGTGAGCGTTCTTAAAAAGGAAGACTTTGCTCCGTTTGATGCGCATGATGAGGATTGCGAAGGCATAATTGACTATTTAAGGGATATTGACAGTGTTGAAATCGCCGTGCTTATGCGCGAAAAGGAGCCTAACGTATACAAGGTAAGCTTTCGCGGTAAGGAATATGCGGATGTGTGCTCCGTTGCGGAAATGTTCGGCGGCGGAGGGCACAGACTTGCCGCGGGTTGCACCGTAAGCGGCGATGCGGACGAGCTGAAAACCAAATTTGCGGAGTTGCTCAAGCAGACTCTTTAATACGATTATGACAGAAGGCATAGTTAACATACTGAAACCGCCCGGAATGACATCAAGCGATGTTGTTGCGGACACAAGGCATATATTCAAAATAAAGCGCGTCGGCCATACGGGTACGCTTGACCCGGGAGCGGCCGGCGTACTTCCCGTATGCATAGGGCGCGCCACACGCCTGTTTGATATACTGGTAGATAAGCAGAAGGAATACGTTGCCGAAATAACATTCGGCATTGCAACCGATACGGAGGATGCATACGGAAGAATAACGCAAACGGATAGTGCAAGATCCGTTACCGAAAAAGAAGTTCGCGCCGTGCTGCCGCGCTTTACGGGCATAATAGAGCAAACGGCACCAATGTACAGCGCAGTCAGTATAGACGGCAAACGCCTGTATCAGCTTGCCCGTGAAGGGGCGGAACGGGTTGAAATAAAAAGGCAGGCAAATATTGAAAAAACACAGCTTATTCGCCAAACGGGGCACAACCGCTTTTTACTGAGGATAGTGTGTTCCCGCGGCACATATGTGCGCACGCTTTGCGCGGATATAGGCAAGGCACTTGAAACGTGCGCGTATATGAGCTTTCTTCTTCGTACCCGCAGCGGAGATTTTACGATAGACAATGCGTATACCATAGCGGAGCTTAGACAAATGAAGGAAGAAGGGCAGCTTGACAAGGCCGTTATAAGCATAGAACATGCACTTGAAAATGCCATGCCGACTTTAAGACTTTCGGGCCTTGACGAAAAGCAGGCAAGGCTTATTCGTTGCGGTGCGGAAATATTCCCCGGGGAATTGAAAAATGCCGAAGAGGGGCGGCTTATGCTGCTGTATGACGAAAACGAGTTCCTCGGCATAGGACAAAGCGGACTTGGCGGCAGCTTGCACATCAAAATAAACCTTATGGGGGACGGAGTATGAGGCACTCTATCGCGCTTGGCACATTTGACGGGGTGCACTGCGGTCACCGAGCCATAATAGGCGAGGCGGTAAAGCAGGCGGAAATACTCGGCATGAAGCCCATGATATATACCTTCACGTCTCATCCGATGGCACTTTTTGGTAAACAACCGCCGCTGCTTATGACCGAGGGAGAACGCATGGAGCTTCTTGAAAGCATGAATTGCTCTCTTGTTGCGGACGAATTTACGGCAGAATATGCATCGACCGAGCCTGAAGCCTTTGTAAAAATGCTTGTTGAGCGATTTGATATGGGCTGTGCGGTTGCGGGGTTCAATTATACGTTTGGCAGGTTCGGTAAGGGCGATATGCGGCTAATGAAGCGGTTTGGCGAAAAGTACGGCTTTGACGTTGTGACCGTGAGCGCGGTAATGCTTGATAATGAACCCGTATCAAGCACACGCATACGGGCGTGCCTTGAGGCGGGGGATGTTTCCCTTGCCGCAAAAATGCTTGCAAGACCATATTCGATAACGGGACCCGTAGTTAAGAACCGCGGCATAGGCAGAACGCTTGATTATCCCACGGCAAATATATCGGGGTGGGAAGAAAGAGCCGTACCCATGGCGGGGGTATATGCCGCATATGCCGTTTTGAACGGGGAAAGGATAGCCGCCGTTACGAATATAGGCCATAACCCCACGGTCAACGGCGAACATACAACGATTGAAACGCATTTGCTTGATTTTGACGCGGATATATACGGAAGAACGCTGACGGTGGAGTTTATCGAACGCATACGCGGCGAAATCCGCTTTCCAAGCGTTAATGCATTGGCCACGCAAATGAAGGCGGACGGTGAAAAAGCCCGCAATATACTAAAAAATAATAAATCCGCCGTTTACATGCGGCGGGAAATGTGATATACTGCATTAGTCAGAACCGGCGGCTGTGTTTAACGACGACTCCGACGTTTTACTCGGCTGTGGGCGATATATATTTTAGGAGGATAAAAACAATGGCAACCAAACAGGAAATCATCGCAAAGTTCCAACTGCATGAAGGCGACACCGGCTCACCGGAGGTTCAGATCGCTCTGCTTACCGATCGTATCAACCACCTGAACGAGCATCTTAAGGAACACAAGAAGGATCATCATTCCCGCCGTGGTCTGTTGAAGATGGTCGGTCAGCGTCGCGGCCTGCTCAACTACCTCAAGGAAACCGATATAGAACGTTACCGTGCAGTGCTTGCCGAGCTGAACCTGAGAAAGTAAGCTGCAAACGCTTAGGAGGTTTATTTAATGGGAGCTCTACACATAATTCTTAACATAGTGCTGATAATTGCTTCAGCCGCGCTCGTCGTTTCGGTACTTCTGCAAAAGACCAAGAGCAGCGGCCTTGGCAGTGCGTTCGGTAGCGATACCGCATCTTTCAACACCGCCCGTAACAAGGCGGCCAGCAAGGAAGCGAAGCTGCAGAAGATAACGCTTATACTCGGCGTGGTTATAGCCGTGCTCACCATAGCAATGATGTTTGTGCAGTAAGCATAGACAACGCGGCGAACAAAGCTTATGTAATGCGAAAGGGAACGTGCAACAAAGTGCGTTCCCTTTTCAAAACAAAAAAGGGGATGAAACAATATGCCCATAACCAAAGGTGTTAGGCAGGTTGCGGAAAACCGCCGTGCCCGACATGATTATTTTATTGAAGATACATATGAATGCGGCATTGCGCTTGTCGGCACGGAGGTTAAAAGCGTGCGTGCGGGCAAGGTGAACCTGAAGGATAGCTATGCGCAGGTGAAAAACGGCGAAATGTTGCTTGTCGGTATGCACATAAGCCCGTATGAACAGGGCAACATATTCAATAAAGAACCGTTCAGAACAAGAAAGTTGCTGTTGCATAAACGCGAAATAAGAAAACTGCAATCCCTTTCTCAGGTGGAAGGGTACAGCCTTATCCCGTTGCGGCTTTATATAAAAGACGGGCTTGTAAAGCTTGAACTTGCCGTTGCAAAGGGCAAAAAGCTTTATGATAAACGGCAGGCGGCCGCCGAGCGCGATGCCAAACGCGACATGGATCGCCGCATGAAAAACGTTGATTGACGTAAGTCGATATGGTATAATGTAGCTCTTAAAGAGTAAACTTATCTTGGGGCCGTAAATGGTTTCGACGGGGATCACGGGGGCCGGATAAGCGAGCCGAAGCCCCGCGCTTCGTAAAAAGCGGGAAAACTTAAAAATTAACTGACGAAGCTAATTTTGTTCCCGTCGCTGCGTAAGCAGTGACCGTCCGCCCTCAGGTGCCCACGCCTGAGGACACGGGCGTCAATAACGTGGGGAACCGGCCTGCGTAAGCTTTGCCGCAGGTTGGGAAACATGAAGCTACCATAAGCTCTGACCCTGCCGTCGGGGGCTGAGCCGAGGGAATCGTAAAACAACGGCTACGCTCGTAGAAATTCTTGCTGATGGGTTTTCGGACAGGAGTTCGACTCTCCTCGGCTCCACCACCTAAAAAGTCCTGATTTTCAGGACTTTTTTCTGTTTCAGGGTAAAATTAGTTGCAGAATCCTATATCGGATAAGCGGGATGTTTAAGACTTTTTGCAGCTTCCCATAAAACCCGGCACACGAAACAGGCACACGAAGCGTTCGAAATCGGGTGCCGTTTTTATGCTATAAAAACAGTATTGCCGTTATACTCGGCGTCAGAATCGCACACGACAGCTTCTTATGCCCAAATGTGACCCATTTGTTCACAAAATACGCCCCTTGTTGGGGAATAATAAACATAGTATAATATAAACGGAATAGGTTGGACGTATATGCGCGTTCCCTAAACGAAAGAGAGGATTGCATTGACGGAAAATACAGAAAAGCCCGTGGTAAAGAGGGCTAACGGCAGAACAAGAAAGAAAACGGATACTGTGCCGAAGAGACGTGTAAGCCGTTCACAGGCGAAGAACGGCACTGCGGCGGAAAAAAGCACACGCGCGGCCAAGGCGGCTGCCGCAAAGAGTGCCGCGGTAAAGGCGCAGAGCACGCGCACAAGGCGCGCAAAGAATAAACTTAAAATAATCCCGCTCGGCGGAGTTGGGGAAATAGGCAAGAATCTGACCTTGCTTGAATACGGCAAGGACATGATAATGATAGACTGTGGATTGATATTTCCGGATGATGACATGCCGGGCATAGATCTTGTTATACCCGACATGAGCTATGTTGAAGCCAATGCGGATAAGCTTCGTGGTATCCTCGTGACCCATGGACACGAGGACCATATAGGTGCACTGCCCTATGCGCTGAAAAAGTTTGAAACGCCGGTATACGGCACAAAGCTTACTTGCGCACTGATAGAGCATAAGCTTGAAGAAGAACATATAAAGAATGCGCATCTGAACGTAATAAAGCCGGGAGATAAGGTACAGCTTGGCTGCTTTAGGGCGGAGTTTATAAAAACAAGCCACTCAATACCGGGTGCGGTTGCATTGGCGATAGTAACGCCCGTGGGTACAATAATCCACACGGGCGACTTTAAGGTCGACTATACTCCGCTTGACGGGGAGCCCATGGATATGGGTCGCCTTGCGTATTACGGGTCAAAGGGAGTGCTTGCGCTACTCAGCGACAGCACGAATGCGGAACTTTCGGGTCATACAATATCCGAAAGGGAGATAGGTAAAACGTTTGAACATTACTTTGACATTGCCGACGGCCGTGTTATAGTTGCGACATTTGCTTCCAATATATACAGAATACAGCAGATAGCGGATGTTGCCATATCCTTTGGCAGGGTGATATGCTTCCAAGGGCGAAGTATGGTGAACATAACAAAGGTTGCGTCGGAGCTTGGCTACCTTAACATTCCCGAGGAAAAGATAGTTGAGGTGGAAAAGCTGAAACGCATAGATGACAGTAAGGTGTGCGTAATAACAACGGGAAGTCAGGGTGAACCCATGAGCGGGCTTTTCCGCATGGCAAATGCATCGCACAGGCTGAACGTGGGCGCGGGGGATACGGTAATAATCTCCGCATCGGCAATTCCGGGTAACGAGCTTGGTGTAAGCAGAGTAATAAACCAGCTTTATCAGCGCGGAGTGCGAGTTGTGTATGACAGAATGGCGGATGTTCACGTATCGGGTCACGCAAGGCGAGAGGAATTAAGGCTTATGTTCACGCTTACAAAGCCCAAGTTCTTCATACCCGTTCACGGGGAGGCAAAGCAGCTTTTCCAGCATGCGGAGCTTGCAGAGCAAATGGGCGTGCCCAAGGATAATATAGTCGTGCCCGAACTTGGTGAGGTTATAGAGCTTACCCGTTCCGCAATAGGCGTAAACGGTTCGGTGGAAAGCGGAAGCATATTGATAGACGGTTCAAGCGTGGGCGAGATAGGCGATGCCGTGCTGAAGGACAGGAAACAGCTTTCGGAGGACGGCCTTTTCACCGTGGTAATACCGCTGAACAAGAAAACAGGTGCCCTTTTGGGACATGTAGAGGTAATATCGCGCGGGTTCGTATATGTAAAAAGCTCGGAGGAGCTTATCGAAAACACGAAAAAGCTTGTGGGAGAGCTTGCTTCGCACTTTGAAGGGGCAAGCCGCAGCGAATGGAGCGGGATAAAGAATAATATCCGCACTGCGGTGAAGAACGAGCTTTACCGCAAAACAAAGCGTACACCTATAATCCTGCCTATAATTATAGAGCTGGATATATAATAAAACGAACGGAGGAAATATGATATGATCTACGATAAGGCAAGAGAACTTGCAAAGGCAATGGCGGAAAGCGAAGAATATGTCTCCTTTAAGCAGGCGAAGGAGAAGGCGTTTGCAAACGATACCACAAAGGCACTTTTGAAGGAATATTCCACATTGCGTGTGCGGCTTCAGGGCGCTATGGTATCGGGTCAAAAGGATGATGAGGCCATGCAGAGACTGCAAAAAATAGGTGAGGTATTACAGCTTAACCCCGATGCATCCGCATATCTTATGGCCGAATACAGGCTGAATACAATGCTTGGCGATGTGTATAAAATACTTGCGGACGGTATAGACCTTGACCTTGGACTGAGCGAGGATTAAACGGAGAGGGAAAGTGGAACGCAGCGCAAAAGAGAAAAAGCGCCACCGCCGCCGCGAAAGCACTGCGGCAAAGATTTGGCGCGCGGCAAGGCCGATATTGGTGTTTCTCATCAGTGCGGGCATATGCGCGGCCGTATTGATGTTTGCATTCAATTATGTTGTGGACAGGTTCTTCTCACCCGTTGACATAAATGATGCAACACCTATACAGATAACCATAAGCTCAGGCTCGGGCGCAAGCAGTATAGCCAAAAAGCTGTATGAGGCGGGCGGTGTTGACGAAAACGGCGATCTTTTAAGCCCCGGTCTTATATCAAGCAAGACGGTGTTCAAAATATACGTCGATTTTACGGGCAAATCAAGCAAACTTAAAGCGGGAACGTATATTCTTTCAAGAAATATGGATGTTGAGCAGATAGTGGATGTTATCTGTGAGGGCAACCCCCCGCGCACAACGCTGAAACTTGTTATAACCGAGGGCATGACGGTGGAGGATATTGCGGAAAAGCTTGTTTCGCTCGATGTACTTGGTTCAAAGAACGAATTCCTTGAACTTTGCAAAACGGGTGAAGCATTTAGAGAGACATATTCGTTTGTTGCGGATATACCCGTAAATGCGGCTCAGGCGCGAAACTACGCGCTTGAAGGGTATCTCTTCCCCGATACATACGAAATATACAGCGACGAATCAGCAGAGTCCATAATCGGCAGGATGCTTTCGCGGTTTTCTCAGATTATGGGCGAGGAATACTTAGCACGTGCAGAAGAACTCGGCATGAGCATAGATGACGTGGTAACGCTTGCATCGCTTATAGAAAAGGAAGCAAGGGCGGAAAGCGACTTCACTCGCGTGTCGGCTGTTTTCAGTCTAAGACTTAAAACCGGCATGAAACTGCAAAGCGATGCCCCGCTAAAGTATATATTTAATACATCGGGTGTGCTTACATTCACAAGTGAGCAGATGGCGGATACATCACTGTATAATACCCATGTGTATGAGGGATTGCCGCTCGGCCCCATTGCAAACCCGGGGCAGAAGGCGATAGAGGCCGCACTGTACCCCGATGAAGAATATATGGAGGAAGGGTATCTGTACTTCTGCCTGAAGGATTCGTCAACGGGTGAGCTTGTTTATGCAAAAACGCTTGATGAGCACAATGCGAACGTTGCAACATACAGGCCAAGCTGGTAAAAGCAAATAAAAGCGCACAGTTTGACTTTGTGGGGCTTGTACGCGGACAAAATGGGTGCTATAATAAATCGTTAAAACTTGTGGAGGTCATTTATATGTCGGGTCATTCCAAATGGGCAAACATTAAGAACAAAAAAGAAAAGACCGATTCTCAGCGCGGTAAGATATTCACCAAAATCGGCCGTGAAATAGCCATTGCCGTTAAAGAGGGCGGTGGCGACCCCAATAACAACTCTAAACTTAGGGACGTTATAGCAAAGGCCAAGGCCGCAAACATGCCTAACGACAATATCACCCGCTCCATCAAAAAGGCCGCGGGCGAGCTTGGCAGCATAAACTACGAGGAAATCACCTATGAAGGCTACGGCCCCAACGGAATAGCTGTAATAGTTGATGTTGTAACGGATAACCGTAACCGTACTGCCGCGGAAATCAGGCATTTGTTTGACAAGAGCGGTGGCAACATGGGCGCATCGGGTTGCGTTGCGTGGATGTTTGATAAGCGCGGCGTTATAGTAATAGAGCGCACAAGCGAAATTGACGAGGATGAAATAATGATGCAGGCCCTTGAAGCGGGCGCCGAGGACGTTGTGCCGCAGGATGATGTGTTTGAAATCTACACGGGCGCAAACGATTTCTCAGCCGTGCGTGAGGAACTTGAAAAGCAGGGCTACAGCTTCCTCTCGGCAGAGGTTTCCATGATACCGCAGACCACCGTTGACGCAAGCGACCCCGAGCTTGCCGAGAAGATTGAGAAGATGATAGACCGCTTTGACGATAATGATGATGTTCAGCAGATCTATCACAACGCAGTCCTTCCCGAAGCGGAGGAAGAAGAATAATTTTTTGCAACTTATTGCGGCCGAAGGGTAACTCCTTCGGCTTTTTCCTTATGTGGCGGCAAATTCGATGGTTTGGCACATTTATTTCACAATCTTGACTTTTGGGCGTGTAGGTCGTACAATTAAACGGAGTTATTATGCACCGTGTGTGTTTGTATTTATATGCATTATGCTTTTTATACATACTGCGTTGATATACTCGTATTTTTTGATATATATTTGGAGGTGTAGTTACTTTGTGGGACATAATTATCCCCATAATAACGGGGCTTGTTTGCGGCACCGTCTGCTGGTTCGGAGGGTATTGGTACAGGCGCAACATAGCCGAAGCCAAGGTAGCCAAGGCGGAGGATGCCGTTAAACAGATGATAGACGACGCGCAGAAGCGTGCGGAAACCATCAAAAAGGAAACCATACTGGAAGCAAAGGAAGAGGTTTACAAGCTTAAAAGCGAAAACGAGCGCGAAAACAGGGAAAGGCGCAACGAGATCCAGCGTAGCGAACGCAGGTTGCTGCAAAAGGAAGAACTGCTCGACAAGAAAATGGAAGCTATTGAGCAGCGCGAGGAAAACGCAATAAAGCGTCAAAAGGAAATCGAGGCGAGCGAAGAGGAGATAAACGAGCTGAAGGCCAAGCAGTTAAAGGAACTGGAAACCATATCCGGCCTGAGCATGGACGAGGCTAAGGAGATTCTGCTTGAAAGTGTGGAGCATGATGCGCGGCACGAGGCGGCACTCATGCTTAGAGAGATAGAGCAAAAAACCAAGGAAGAAGCGGATAAACGTGCAAGGAACATAGTATCCCTTGCAATTCAGCGCTGTGCGGCGGATCACGTTGCGGAAACAACGGTAAGTGTTGTTGCCCTGCCAAATGATGAGATGAAGGGCCGCATAATAGGCCGCGAGGGCAGGAATATCCGCACACTTGAAACCGCAACGGGCGTTGACCTTATAATAGACGATACTCCCGAGGCCGTTATCCTTTCGGGCTTTGACCCCGTAAGGCGTGAGGTTGCAAGGATAGCGCTTGAAAAGCTTATAATGGATGGACGTATTCACCCGGGTCGCATTGAGGAAATGGTCGAAAAGGCCCGCAAAGAGGTGGATGTGCAGATCCGTGAGGCGGGCGAACAGGCGATATTCGAATGCGGCATACACGGATTGCATCATGAGCTTGTGAAACTGCTCGGTCGACTGAGATATCGCACAAGCTACGGCCAGAACGTGCTGAAGCATTCAATAGAGGTATCGCACCTTGCGGGCATAATGGCATCCGAAATAGGTGCAAATGCTACGCTTGCAAAGCGCGCGGGATTGCTTCACGACATAGGTAAGGCCATAGACCACGAGGTTGAAGGCCCTCACGTTCAGATAGGTGCGGACGTTGCCAAGAAGTACCGTGAAAACAATCAGGTAATAAACGCAATAATGGCTCACCACGGCGATGTTGAACCCGCAACCATTGAGGCGGTGCTTGTTCAGGCGGCGGATGCAATAAGTGCGGCTCGTCCCGGTGCAAGGCGCGAAACGCTTGAAAACTACATAAAGCGTCTTGAAAAGCTTGAAGAAATAGCAAACTCGTTTGAGGGTGTGGATAAGTCCTTTGCCATTCAGGCAGGTCGTGAGATCCGCATAATAGTAAAGCCCGAAAACGTGAACGATGCCGATACCATAATAATGGCCAAGGAAATCGTTAAGCGCATTGAAACGGAACTTGAATATCCGGGTCAGATAAAGGTGAATGTCATTCGCGAAACGCGAGCGGTCGAGTTCGCAAAATAAAATAAAGAATATTGCTTGAATGGGCTGCGGCACGGGTGCTGCGGCCTTTTCAAAACACAAAAATCATTAAGGAGGGATAATATGTCGTTTTTTGTTGCGGATGCACACTGCGATTTTTTATACTATATGTTGCACAGGGAGTATGATATATCCGTACCGCGAGAAGGTCAGGCGGTGGATATACCCGGCATGATATACGGCAATGCGGCAATGCAGCTTTTTGCGGCATGGATGGATCCCGATGACGATATAACGTTTTTACAGCAGTGCATGTGCCTTATAGATGCATATAAAAGGATGCTGAATAAAAACAGCATGCTTACCCCGCTTACAAAGGATTTTGAACCCGGCAAGGGCAAAATAGCAACCGTTCTTACAATAGAAGGTGGGGAGGCGATAGAAACGCGGCTTGAAAACCTGCGATTGTTTTATGAGCTTGGCGTAAGGGCCATGACGCTTACGTGGAACGACCAAAACGAGCTTGCAAGTCCAGCAATGGCGCGCCGTGATAAGGGACTGAGCAGAACCGGCAGAACCGTTGTGCGCGAAATGGAAAGACTGAATATGGCGGTGGATGTGGCGCATTTAAGCGATGCTTCAATAGACGGCATACTTGACGAGATAAACGCTCCGATATTTTCTTCGCATACGAATGCAAGGACTGTGCTGAACCATCGCCGTTCACTGTCGGACAGGCATATCAAGGAGATAGCGCGCCGCGGCGGCGTTATAGGCGTGAATTTTTATTCGCCGCAGCTTGTTGAACGCGGCAGGGCGGAAATAAGCGACGTCGTGAAGCATATAGAACACATAGCGGCGGTTGGTGGCATTGATTGCGTGGCGCTCGGCAGCGATTTTGACGGCATGGGTCAGGATGCGTATCCGCGCGGGCTTTGCTGCTGGCACGATATGCCAAGGCTTATTTCCGCCATGGAAAATGCGGGCTTTGGCGAAAACGACATACGAAAAATCGCCTGCGAGAATCTTTTGAATTACATGAAACGTTTCGTTTGATTATGCCCTGTTTGCGGCACAAATGCCGTGCGCACTCATAATGCTTATTATTTCATAGGCGGAAAGCGGAGCTGAAATGACGGCAATGCCTTCCTGCTGTGCCTTGGCGGCACTTTGCATATCGGGTGCTATACCGTCGGGCCATATTATACATGCCGCACGGCCCACTACCGCGACAGCGACCGCCGTGATGTGCGTCTGCACGGTTATCCACGCGCAGTCAGGGGTCAAAAGCGTCATTGCGTGGCTTAAAAGGTCACATACCACACCGCCGCTTATTTCGTTTTCGGCATTTTGGGAAACAAGATTGCCGCTTATTAGTTTTGCCAATTCACCTGCGGTCATGTGGCGAACTCCTTTTGTGAGCATGTTTTGTTATTGCGCCGAAAGCCGATTCACCATTGAGGCGTAGCGCAAAGCAACATATAGATGAGTATACTTCAATGCGGCGGAAAAATCCACCGTGCTTTTATACTCCGCTTCACATAATGCGCTTAACTGTGCTTGGCAGTCCGAATAAGCGGAAAGTATTTCATCAAGCATTGAGCTTTCATTTGAATAAACATTCAGCGAGTCAAGCGCTTCATCGGTTGAATTGAGTATGTCCATGCAAAGCTGCTTGCCGTCCGAAACGCTCATGCTTTCCTTGTCAAATTGTATTGCGGCGGAGGAAAGCGCGTCTACGGCATTATAAAATGTCGAAAATGCGGCGCAAATATCGGCTATGTCGGCCGAGTCGGCGGTTATCTTAAAACTCACCTCGGGTGAAGACACAAGGTATACGGCTGTTTCTATCCCATCGGAATACAGCCGTTCCTTAACACTTTTTGCGCTTTGTTCGTCCGCATAGCCGCTTGCCATAACGCGGTAACGAGTGTCGGAAGAGGAACCGTCCGCAACGATATACCCCGCCGCGCCGAGTGAGCGCAGTCTTTCGGCCTCCTTTTGGGCATTATCACTGCTTGAGAAAACTCCCATTTGCAGCATGTAGCAGCTTAGCGCATCAAATTGCGCATTTGCACTTTTTGTACCAACGGTCTTGCCTGAGGAAAGGTTTATGATCTCCTTGTCAAAAGGGTCGGCAGTATCCGCATCAGCGGCGGCATCGTTTGATGCACCAATGTTTGAAACGGCTTGAAACAGCGGGGCCATTACCTCCCGTGCTACCCATTCGCCTATGCTTGAGGTTACCGCAACATAAACAAGTCCCGCTATCAGAATAAGCGATACCATAAAGCTACCTATGCCGCCCGTGGTGCGCTTTGAACGTGAATGTGTGCGGCTTCGCAATGATTTTGATTTTTTTCTGTGCCTGTATTCCATGTGTGCAAGCTCCTTATCCGCTGATATATGAATATATCTATGCTATGACTTGGCCATAATATACTTGATTGCAAAAGCGGTGTAATTTGGATAAAATAAGTATATATCCAAAAAGAGGGGGTGAACCGCGCTGAAAGGACTTACAAAGCGGCTTGGCACGCTGCTTGATATGCTTGAAGGAGCCGATGAGCTGATTGACATAGGTGCAGACCATGCCCTATTGTGCGCACATGCCGTGCTTTTAGGCAAGGCAGGGCATGCAACGGCGGCGGATATAAGCGCGGCCTCGCTGGAAAAGGCACACGCATTTGACGATACCGCCGCACTTGAGGGGAAATTGTCCCTTATCGTGTCCGATGGGTTTGACAATGTACCGTTGCCGCTGTCAAGCTTTAGTGTGGTGATAGCGGGCATGGGCGGTGAGCTTATAGCCAAAATACTCGCCGCGGGCATTGACAAGGCAAAAAAGGCCGACAGAATAGCCATGCAGCCCATGGGCGGGGCAAAGGAATTGCGTACTTACCTTTATGCAAACGGTTTTTGCATTGACAATGAGCGTATAATAAAGGAAGGCGGCAGGTATTACCAACTTATTGCGGCACATTATGACGGCAATATTCGTTCCATGCCGAGTGACGCTCTGCTTGAATTCGGTGAGGTGGCGTTTTCCAAACGTGAAACAGAGCTTAAGGGACTTCTTGAAAGAGTGTGCGCCGTAAGGAAACGCAAGCTTATCCGTGCAAGGGAAAACGGCAGTGAACCGGCGGAGCTTATAAAGGAACTTGATGAGGCGGAAATGCTGTTAAAACAGTGGTGAAAGGGGAAAGCATATGAATATAAAGGAATTCTGCGAAAAAATGCAGCTTATAGCCCCGTGCGAATTAAGCATGGATTATGATAACGTGGGGCTTATTATAGGGCCCGAAAATGCGGAAATAAAGCGCGTGCTTGTTGCGCTGGACTGTTCACGCATAACGGCTGAGGAGGCCGTAAACAAAGGCGTTCACCTTATGCTTACGCATCACCCGATATTCTTTCGGGGCACAAAGCGCATTTTGCCCGATGATCCCGCCACGGCGGGCGCATATATGCTGATACGCAACGGAATAGGACTGTTTGCGGCACATACCAATCTTGATGCGGCGGCGGGCGGCGTGAATGACGCCTTGGCTGAGGAGCTTGGCATTGCGGATGCCGTGCCGATGGCTCCCGACGGTCTTGGCCGCATAGGAAAGCTGCGTGAGCCGATGCGCTTTGAAGCATTTGCAAAAACCGTGGGCGAAAAGCTTGATACGGCGGTCCGTGTGGCGGGGGATGCACAAAAGCTTATAAAAACCGTGGCCGTTATAGGCGGAGCCGCGGGAGAATATGCACTTGATGCATACAATGCGGGCGCGGATGCGTTCGTGACGGGCGAATGTAAGCACCATGAGGCCATGTATGCGCGCGAAGCAGGGCTTTGCCTTATAGATGCGGGCCATTACGAAACGGAGAAAAGTGTTTTGAAGCATCTTATAAAGCGTTTACAGGCCGAAACGGATGATGTACAATATATACTGAGTGAGTGTGAATACGGCCCACTCAGAAGGATTTGATTTGCGGCGGAAGAATAAAGCCCTTTTGCGTGAATTATAGATCTTGGAGGTAAGGACTTATGAATAAACTGGATGCCCTTTGGCAGTATCAACAGGCTGAGCTTGCGGCGGAAAAGCTTGAATTGAGGCTCAAGTCTACCCCTGCCAGACAACGGCTGAATAAGCTGTTCAACTTTTTGAAGGAACAGCAGAACGCCATAGCCGCTATACAGAAAACGCTGGAAAGCCGTCGAAGCGCCGTGGATAAGCTTCAGGCGCAGATAGAGGAACTGGAGCATAAATACGAGCTTGAGCTTGGCGAATTCAAAATAATGCTTGAGGATGAGGAATGCACCGCGGCGGAGGTTACCGAATCCCGCAGGAGCGTTGAGCGTATAATGAAAACCGCCGAAAATGCAAAGAAGGAGCTTTTTGACGCCATAGCGCAGATAGAACGCTCCGCAAAGGAATATAAGGACACATATTCAAAAGCGGCCAAGGCCAAGAAGGAGTATGACGCCGCCCGCAGTGAGTGCGAAAAGGAGGCCGCCGCCGCAAAGCCCGAGCTTGACAAGGCAAAGGCCGCAGCCGAGCTTGCCGCGAAGGAAGTGGACGCCGATCTTCTTGCAAAATATAAACGCATAAAGGGGAGGTACGCTGTGCCCATGGCAAAGGTTGAAAACAACCAATGCTCGGGATGCAACATGTCGTTGCCGACAAGCACGGTAAAACGTGTGGCATCGGGTGAGGGCATAGTGGAATGTGAAAACTGCGGCAGGATACTGTACACCTGAGCAAAAAAATACCAACAATATATTGAGTAAGCCATGCGGCCGCGTGCGGAGCGAAGCATCTGCATGAGGAAAGTCCGGGCTCCGCAGGGCAGGGTGCCGGATAACGTCCGGCGGAGGCGACTCCAGGGAAAGTGCAACAGAGATATACCGCCGCATTTATGCGGTAAGGATGGAAAGGCGAGGTAAGAGCTCACCGGCGGGGCGGGTAACCGTTCCGTCCTGTAAACCCCACTCGGTGCAAGATTGGAATGGGAACGCTTGCGGTATTGCCGCAGAAATGGCTGCCCGTCATGTTCCTGATAATCGCGTGAGCGTTGCGGTAACGCAGCGCCAAGATAGATGGTCGCACGTCGGCTTGACCGACCGACAGAACCCGGCTTATTGCTTGCTCATATGTTTATTTGGGGATACGATAAGTATCCCCGCAGAGTGTCGAAAAAGTGGCAGTTGCCACTTTTTCGTGTTTTCATGTAGCTCGAGGTTTTTTTCTGCGTTGGTCAGCCAAATTTCCACCAACTTCTTTTCATCTCTGACATTCATATCCAATACGCATCAGCTCTCTTTCTTTGTCAATTATTTTTTCATTTCCCCGTGTTTTATGCGCCATCATTTTCCTTGTCCCCATGCAGGACCTCCGGCGGCAGCTCGGCCACCGTGCGGCGCAGCTCCTCCAATTCACTCAACCGGCGGACAATTTCCAAACCTTTTTGGACGTTTTCTTTTGATTTTCTCGGTTTCTTTTCCAATTCCGCATTTTCAGCGGACGGTTCTTTGTGCGCCTTATTATACTTTTTCAGAAGGTTGGTATCGGAAATGATGGTCACGATCTGCTCTTTCGTGTGGTTCAGATGCACCGACTCCTTGAATGGTCTCGGCGGAATGTGGGTGCGTCCCATCTCGCCGACACTCCCTCCACGCTCCGAATCAGGGCATTTTTTTACCGTGTATTTCCGAAACGTGTCCTGCCACCGTGTCGGTTTTTCTTGTTGCATAGAATCTCTTTGGCACTGAGCCGCTTGTTCTCGGTCAAAAGGACAAAGCAAAGGTGCATGCGGGGTGTTTTCTCGTCCATATGCACCACAGCAGATATATGATCGTGTCCTTCGACTGATATTTCTGAATGAAGTCTAGCGCCTAGGTGAAGTAGGCTTTTATCTTGGCTTTCTTCTTGCCCTTGAAAAACTTCGGGTTGGTCGTGACCAATGCCTCTACCACCCTAACACTATCGGAACGGGTGCGGCAGCCTGCTTCTGCAATCTGCTTTCAGATTCTGCACGGTATTTTCGCTCCGGTGTCACCAGATGAAAGTTGAGGTTGCTCCGAGTGGTATCGATATAGGGATTGCTGGCGTATTTCTCTTTGGCACGCTCATTATGGGATTCGATGTGGCCGATCTCCGGTCCCTTATGCTTTGCAAAACGGAGGATGGCGTACTGTGCTTTCATCGGTTATCCCCCCGTTTCTGCCATACAGTGTCGTAGCCCAGCACATCGGCCAGCTCCACGACTTCCTTGTATCGTATGCTCTCCCACTGCAGCTTGGCAGAAAGATTGGAAACGCTGTCGCTCCAATCGTATTCATCGGCAAGCCTGTTCACTAGTTCCTGCATGGTGAAATTGGCATGGATGATCTGTGCCTTGATCTCGTTTCTGGTGTTCATTCCGTTCCTCCTGATTTTTTGTAATGAGAACAGCGAAGCCGATATGCTCTTTAACAAACCAGTTTCGCTGTTTGGTGAACTGTTCGATTGTCTGCTAAACGGCTCAGATTTGGCGGTGTGATGTCCTGCCCGCAGATGGGCATATCCGACTTTACGAAACCGCGTGACGCTTTCCAAAACCGGGCAGATGTACACTTTTTAGGAATGCCGGTGCTTGGTTTCGAGAAGCACGGTTCCATGAAATCATTTCGCCCTGCGGATAAAATCTATCCTGTTTTCATCTATCTTGAAAATACCCTCGCTTTTTCAACTCCTGCAAATCGAAGAACACATCTTCGGCGCGGAGCTTGGCAAGGCAACTGAGAGTATAAATGTCGTAGATGTCATCGATCAGAAGCAGCGTCATCAACAGTTTCTGACTTCCGGTCAGGTTGCTGTCATAGATATGAAACAGCGGCAGTTCCTTGTAATACGGTTTCTTCATTGAATTCCCCATTTAGTCATTGAATTTGAAAACATCCATCCCATCCACCCATCTATCCCACGTGGTATGCTTGGAATGGATGGAATGGTGCTTTTTGCAAACCGAAAACCCCGCCATAGTGACGGGGTTGAAAAGAGTTTAAGCGATGAACAAAACAGCCTAATGTGCTAAACTGGGGAAATAGCCTGCCAGATAAAGAAGTTTAACACATTAGGAGGATGTTAAAATGACAGAACAAAATAACACCACGAACAGTTTAGCACATACAAAATGGAATTGTAAGCACCACATAGTATTTGCACCGAAGTACAGACGGAAAGTATTTTATGATGAGAAAAAGGAGAAAATAAGAGAAATAATACGGACACTATGCCAGTGGAAGGGAGTTGAAATAATAGAGGGAGAAGTATGCTCGGACTATATACACCTACTGCTGAGTATACCGCCCAAGCTTAGCGTATCCGGATTTATGGGATACTTAAAAGGGAAAAGCAGCTTAATGATATTCCAAAGGTATGGGAATATGAAATTTGCATATAGAAACAGAGAGTTTTGGTGCAAAGGGTATTATGTGGATACGGTAGGGAAAAATACAAAGGCTATAACAGAATACATAGTCGACCGGCTGAAAAAAAGACAAGGAAGCTGACCAATTAAGCATATTTGATCCACGCGACCCGTTTACGGGTAGCAGGTAATAGACGCAAGCTGGTAGGCATTTTATGCGCACTTGTGTGCTGCTGGTATTATTAGGGCTATGCCCGAAACTGAAATACCCCCCCGCTATGCGGGGGATGTTTATTCTGTTTGATCTCATAAAATGGGCGGTGCCATCAGAGCTTCGATATCCCAGAAGCTGTTTACACGCTTGCCGAGGCGGCTCATGATGTGGTTGTTGTGCTCCAGACCAAATTCATCGGCGTACTTTTTCAGCGTCATGCTCACAGTCCGTACCGCCAGCGGTTTATAAGTGCTGTCATTGCACCACATGGTATAGATGGCGTATAGATCGGCAGAGGTGATGGTGCTGTCAGCTTTCAGTCGTATGTATCCCTCCAAGCGTAGGAACAGGAGCACGTTGTCCGCTTTCTGCTTGGCAGGCGGTTGCGGCAGAACTCCTTACACTCGGTGAACTCGCCGTTCAGGAACAGCGTACCATTGGCAACATGGAGCCGGTCTTCGTGTATCGGCAGATTGGGGACATAGGCTTCCGGCTTCACCATTTCCAGAAGTCCCGATGCCCGTTTTGCAAGGCCGCAGTTGAGATAGGGGTGTAGCATTTCGTAGATGTCTTTTCGGACACTTTCTTCATCGGTGATGTGGCCATCTTTCGCGAAGAAATTGTGTATCATGAGGTGCTTCTGTAAAAAGTCCTCGCTGAAACTGACCTCATTTACAAATTTACCGTCATACCAAAAAGGTCCTTCGGCTACGGGTTCAGATTTATCTCCTTTCGATTTTTTCTGACAAATTTTCTTTGCCATCAGAATATACGGAGAAAAAGTCTTATACCTTAAAAATCAGGCGATTATGCAAGAAAACAGAAAAACCATCCTGCGGTTCTTGCGAAAATGCAAGTGCAGAAGGACATTGAACATAATAAGAATTGATTTTTTACCTTAAAAGGTGAAAAAGTGAATTTTCACTTCAACCTATTGAAAATCATGAAAATATGAGTATAATATAATTAAATCAAGATGGAGGTGCTGTATATGCAATATGAAAGCGAGCGCATTGAATATAAATCTCAGATGATCGATGACATCTACAAGGAGGTCATCGCATTTGCAAATACAGATGGCGGCGTGATCTATCTCGGCATTGATGATAAGGGCAATCTGATTGGCATTGACAATGTGGATGAAACCTACACTCGCCTGACTAACGGCATCCGTGACGCGATTGCACCGGATGTGACTATGTTCGTGCGATATGTCCTCCAAGATAACAAGGTTATTCGGATCGAAGTCGGAGAAGGCAGCTATAAGCCTTACTATCTGAAATCTAAAGGGATGAAGCCTACCGGCGTTTATGTCCGTCAGGGCACATCTAGCGTTCAGGCATCTCCCGAACAGATTCGCCAGATGATCAAAGAATCGGACGGCGACACGTATGAAGATTCCCGTAGCCTTGAACAGGATCTGAGCTTCCATGCCGTAGAAACCGCATTTGAACGGTACGGAGTTGAGTTTTCTGCGGAGAAATATCGTGCATTGGGCATCACACGGAACGATATTTATACCAACCTCGCTCTGCTGCTTTCCGACCAGTGCCATCATACGACCAAGATCGCTGTATTCAAAGATGAGTTCTGCACGGAATTCCGAGATAGCAAGGAGTTCGGCGGATCAGTGTTCAAACAGTTCGAGGATGCTGTTACCTATCTTGCCCTGTGCAATAAGACGGCTTCCACGATCAAAGGCGTTGTTCGCTCCGATAAGAAGGACTACCCCGAAGAAGCCATCCGTGAAGCGTTGCTCAACGCTCTGGTTCATCGGGACTACGGTTTCAGCGGCAGCATCATTATCAATGTGAATGACAGCAAAATGGAGTTTATTTCTCTCGGCGGACTTCTCCTCGGTCTCTCTACCGAGGATATTCGCATCGGTGTTTCTCAGCCGAGAAATAAAAAGCTGGCAGAGGTGTTCCACCGTCTGCGTCTGATTGAAAGTTATGGCACTGGCATTCGCCGTATTTTCAAGCTGTACGAGAATTGCCCTGTGCAGCCTACCATCGAAGCAACAGCTAATGCGTTCAGAATCGTGTTGCCCAATATGAATACTACCGATACTGCAAGCGTGGACGCACCGGCGACCACCGGCAAGGGCACCGCAGCAATTACCACGCAGATGAAAACCGTGCTGGACTATCTGGCAGAGTACGGTGAAATGTCTGACGAAGATCTGCAGGAGCTGCTGAATGTAAAAAAAACGAGAGCTTATCTGCTCGCCCGCCAGATGAACGAGAATGGGCTGATTGAAATTGTCGGTAGGGGTGTGGGTAAGAAATACAGATTGAGGTGAGGACAAAGATATGGATGCACATAAACTTTGGATGCTTAGAGATTTTATAGGAACAAATAAAGTCTTGTTCCGTATTCCCGTATATCAGCGTGATTATGACTGGTCTGAATCCAACTGCAACCGCCTGTTGGACGATATTTACGGCATTATGCAAAGCGGCGATAAGCATTTTCTTGGCACAATCGTCTTTATGGCTGCCCAAAGCGGTGGTTTTGCATTGTAGGAATACATCATCATAGATGGCCGGCAGCGTCTGACAACGTTGATGCTTATTTTGAAAGTGCTTTCCGTTGTTGCAGAAAGTGTTGGCGATGATTGCTACCACGAGATCGAAGAACAGTATGGTACCCAGACTGTAAAAATGCAGTTTGCCACCGGTGCGAATAAAAGGAAGCATCTGCGTTGTGATCGTGAAAGTGCAAATCTTTCTTTTGACGCTGACAATCTGAAATCGATTTGGTGCAATTTCAAATTATCAGCATCTGTGGTGGCAAAGAAAAACACGCAGACGATGGTAGCTTTTCTGCTATCGAACTTCCGATAATCCCTTATTATGAGAACAAAAGTTAGGAGGAAATGCGTTGAAATCCAACTTTGAATTTTTGAAGAGATACTGGCCTGCATTAGCCCAAATCGGTTTCGCAGCGGAAAATTATGTGTATTCCGATCCGAATGCTTGCCTGTATAAACTGGGTATGTTCGGTGAGCGACTGATCCTCGAAATCTTTGCCTTTGAACATATTCCTGAACTTTCCGTTGATAATACGCACGCAAATCGTATCCGTCTATTGAAACGGGAAGGTCTGATTCCAAAGAAAATCGACGATATCTTGTATGCACTGCGAAAAACTCGTAACGATGCAGTTCACAGCGGTGCGGATTCTATAGAGGATGCAAAAACACTTCTTCAGATGACCTATAACCTCGCTGTCTGGTTTATGGAGGTATATGGAGATTGGGGGTATATTGCCTCTGATTTTGTCATGCCCAAAAAGGTAGAGTATACTGATTACGAAGCGATCATCAAAGAGCAGGAAGAAAAAATTGCTGCGCTTTCCATGCAAGTCGAGGCAGTAACCACTGCTGCTTCCTCCAAAAGCACCAACGAACGGGCTGAAAAGGGCGAAACTGCGTCCGAGAGCATGGAACTTTCCGAGGCAGAAACTCGCTATATAATTGATGATCAGCTTCGCAAGTTCGGCTGGGAAGCTGATACGACCAATCTGCGCTATTCCAAGGGTACTCGCCCACAGAAGGGCAGAAATCTGGCTATTGCTGAGTGGCCTACGGATTCTACAGTTGGCAAAAACGGCTACGCTGATTACGCCCTATTTGTCGGTTTGAAACTCGTTGGTGTTGTGGAAGCCAAGAAAGCTAACATTGACATTCCCTCTGTTATTGATTACCAATGCAAGGAATATGCAAAGGGAATCAAGAAGGAGCATAAGGAGTACGTCATCAATCAATGGGGTGCATATAAAGTTCCGTTTGTATTTGCAACCAATGGCCGCAGGTATCTGAAGCAAATTGAAACCAAGTCCGGCATTTGGTATTTGGACTTGCGAAATGGTGCAAATGCGCCGAAAGCTCTGCAAGGCTGGATCACTCCTCAAGGTCTGATGGAGCAACTTGAAAAGGACATCGTCGCCGCTAATGCTGTACTTCAGAACACGCCTTTCGATTTGTTGCGTGACCCAGATGGCCTGAATCTGCGAAAATATCAGATAAATGCGATTGAAGCCGCTGAGCAAGCTGTTATCGATGGCAAGCAGACCGTCTTGCTTTCTATGGCTACAGGTACAGGCAAAACCCGCACTATTCTTGGCATGATTTACCGCTTCATTAAGAGTGACCGCTTCAAGCGTGTACTGTTCCTGGTGGATCGTACTGCCCTTGGTGAGCAAGCCGAGGATGTTTTCAAAGAAGTTAAAATCGAAGAACTGATGACCTTGGATTCCATTTACAACATCAAGGGATTGGACGAAAAGGAAATTGACAGAGAAACGAAAATTCATATCGCAACGGTGCAAAGTCTTGTCAAGCGCATTCTTTATCCTGAGGCAGACAATATGCCGTCGGTCACTGATTATGATCTGATCATAATCGACGAGGCTCACCGTGGCTATACGCTCGACAAGGAAATGAGCGAAACGGAAATGCTCTACCGAGATCAGGATGACTATGTGAGCAAATACCGCACAGTTGTGGAATATTTTGACGCAGTGAAAATTGCCTTGACCGCAACTCCTGCACTCCATACGACCGAAATCTTTGGTAAGCCTGTTTTCAACTATTCCTATCGTGAAGCCGTCATCGATGGTTACCTGGTTGACCATGATGCGCCCCACAATATCCGCACAAAACTGCGTGTAGAGGGCATCCAATACGAAAAAGGCGAGCAGCTTGCCATCTATGATCCAGTCACCGGCGAAGTTCTGAATAGTGATGAGCTGGAAGATGATATGAAATTCGAGATTGACAGTTTCAATCGTCAGGTCATCACAGAAAACTTCAATCGGACAGTCCTCGAAGAAATCGCATGGGATTTCAATCCGGATGGGGACGGCAAAACACTCATCTACGCAGTGGATGACAATCATGCAGATCTCATTGTACAGATTCTCAAGGAAATCTATGCAAAAGGTAGTGTTGATAACGATACTGTCATGAAAATCACCGGTAGTGTGGCAGGTGGTAACAAGAAGAAAATCTCCGAAGCAATCAAACGCTTCAAAAATGAATCACTGCCTAAAGTGGTTGTCACAGTTGACTTGTTGACGACTGGTATCGACGTTCCCGAAATCACCACATTGGTCTTTATGCGCCGTATCAAATCCCGTATTCTGTTTGAGCAGATGTTGGGACGTGCTACCAGACTGTGTCCATCCATTGGCAAAACGCACTTTGAGATTTATGACCCAGTAGGCGTATATGAATCCTTGCAAGATGTCAGCAACATGAAGCCCGTTGTTGCTACGCCCAGCACCACATTTGAGGATTTGCTCAACGGAT
>CAZTFU010000016.1:0-40083 GCA_964612925.1 uncultured Clostridium sp.
TTGAACTGCGCAGTTCTGAAATAGCCTGCATGACCTCCGGCGCATATTCCTGCGGTTTCGGAATGGGTTGGGCTGTGGCGAACCGATAGATCATGCAGCGATTTGTCCGCTTTCCAATACTTTTGATCAGCCCCATCTCTCTGATGTGCGTCACATAATTACCTGCCTGCCTTGCAGTAAAGCCACAACCGTTGATGATATCGTCTACTGTGAATGTATACACCTTCTTCTCCATCAGACCGAGCAGGAATTTTGCCCCCGTTTTCATGATCGGGCCACTATCCGAAGCAAAATGACTTAGTTCGTCCCGCACCCTTGCTATGCGGACTTCCGGATCCTGCTCCGTCTCGTTTCCGACCCAGGAATCCACCGGGAGCCAGTCTTTGTTCTCACCCCCTTTCTATATCTTTCTTTATATAAAATCCGATCGTCCAAAATCGGCCTTCAACGACAGTCCGGTTTGATCGTCATATATTCTCATGTTCACCAGTATGCCGGTATCATCGTCTATCGGTTGAATATCTCCGGCCTCTATCAACTTTTTATAGTGTTCCTCATATACATTAACGCCATATTGCCCGCAAAGTCGATAATCGTTTCTGTCGGCACAACCTTCTTTTATACGTTTGCAGGCTTGTTCGGCCTCATTTATCGGTATATATACAATTTTGGTGTTCCGATCGATAAGTCTAAAATGCTCTGCAACATATGCAAATTGCATTTGGGCTTTCATGTGTGATACAACGCCGCTTTTATCGAGGTTATCTCTGTTCAACGATCGCCACGCAGTGAAATATCGCCTTATAGTTTCAACTTCTCCCGGTGAACCGCCATCCGATAGTGCTTCCCTTGCTGCACCGACATTAACACATTGCAACGGCGGTACTGTCGCCTCGCTTTCAAAATAGGACACTATGCTTTTATCTGCCGATCTTTTGCCTTCTCTGTTGCACCTGCCCGCAGCCTGCGTCAAAGAATCCAATCCTGCCATTTCACGATAAACTGAAGGAAAATCAACATCAACTCCGGCCTCTATAAGAGATGTCGAGACCACTCTGCACGCGAGACCGTTTTCAAGCCTTTGCCTTATGATGTCCAATACCCTTTTACGATGTTTTGAATACATCAATGTAGAAAGATGAAAACTTCCTTCTTGGGGTAGGAGTTCAAATACTTTTTGGGCGGCCTTGCGCGTATTAACGATGCACAGTACCTGTCTTTCACCGCAAAGCATATCCGCAATGTCAGCGAATGTATGCTTCCCTATATTCTTGTACGTTACCCTGTTTAGTTGCTCATATGCCTCGTCAACCCGTTTACAGATCTCCGTTGTTTTGATATTACGGTCAAAACTTTGTGCTATATCCTGCAACACGGGCTGAGTTGCCGTACATAATATAGCCGTTGCATTAAATCGTTTTACAAGACTTACTATCGCGCCAACGCACGGTTTAAGGTGACATCCCGGTATCATCTGCGCTTCATCAAATATTATAACACTATTGGCAATATTATGCAACTTTCGGCATTTTGATGATCTGTTGGAATATATCGATTCAAAAAACTGTACAGCCGTTGTCACTATAATCGGTGCATCTCAGTTTTCGCAGGCCATACGCCTTCTTATGTTATATTCAGATGATTCGTCATCACAGTCAAATTGTACTGCACTATGATGTTCTATAACGTTTTCTTCGCCAAGTATCTTTTTAAAAACTTCTGCGTTCTGATCAATAATGGAAGTATACGGTATAACATAAATCACTCTGCTTAAATTATGCTCAACGGCATGTTTTAGAGCAAAAGCCAATGAAGCTACTGTTTTCCCACCACCGGTAGGAACTGTCAGCGTATATAATCCACGCGATTCTGTTGCACGTTCCATGCACTGTTTCAAAACACTACAGCGATATTCATTTAGCTTTGTTTTGGGTGGGAACCACGGTGCAATATAGCATTCGAGTCTTTTCAGCAGTATTTCAAGCGTATCGTACTTTGGACGCTGTGCCTGCGTCATAAACGCTTCCGTATCCAAATAATCAGCATCAACCAAGCACGAATAAAGCATCCTTATCCAGAAAGATGTTTCGTACCCATCTGAAAATACAGGTTTCTCTGTTATCTCATCAAGCTTGCCTTGCCAATCATAATTGGGTATTCCACCCTCTATCCCTCTTTTAAAACGACCGACGTACGTTGATGCACCCGCCGTATCACTCCTATCGCCAAAATTCGGCAGCCCGCTGTGATGTCCTATCACACAGCACCCCGTCAGCGTCTCGCCAATTTTGGCACATTCTATGGCGCCTGCCGTTGCGTGATCCACCTTTGGCCCGCCATTCAAGCGATTCTGAAATTCCTTTGAGCACTTCCCTATATCGTGAGCCAGACCTATTAAATTGCCGCGTTCCCGCTCGCCAAATGCTGCTGCAAATTCCGCACTGCGCATTGCTGTTCCGCGTAAATGTTCTTCAACGGTTTGAGTAGTACCATCCTCTCTGATATGTGCATAAAGCATAATTTGCTCCGCCAATAATACATACATGCCTACTTGTAGTGTATCTTACAATTTATACTTTGTAAACAGAATTATCCGCCCGCATGTTTATCAACAAATCGATTATCATCCGCTATCCCCTGCTCTTCACCGTTTTACATTCTTCTGCCGTTTTTCGTGCTTGCCATGTTGATGCATTGTGGGTAAAATTTAGCTATCAGAATTTGAGGAAAGCTTAGCGGTTCCGTTTGGGGAGTGTGCGATTATGTATAAGGTGCTTATTGTTGAAGATGACCGCGGCATAGCGGATGCCGTTGCCTGTCAGTGTCGTTCTTGGGGCATGGAGGCACGCTGTGTGGAGAATTTTCGCGGCGTAACGGATGAGTTTTCCGCATTTGAGCCGCATCTGGTGCTGCTTGACATAACGCTTCCGTTTTTTAACGGTTATCATTGGTGCGGAGAAATTCGCAAGCTGTCCAAGGCACCGATAATATTCATCTCCTCCGCTTCCGATAATATGAACATAATCATGGCCGTGAACATGGGCGGCGATGATTTTGTGGCAAAGCCCTTTGACATGAATGTGCTCATGGCCAAAATGCAGGCTCTGCTTAGGCGAAGCTATGATTTCGGCATACCCGCACCTATATTGGAGCACCGCGGTGCCGAGCTTAACACGGGAGATAACTCCCTGCTGTATAATGGGCAGAAAATTGAGCTTACAAAAAACGAATACCGCATACTGCTTTCCCTTATGGAGGCCAAGGGCAGGGTTGTAAGCCGCGAAAAGCTTATGACCCGCCTGTGGGAATCCGACAGTTTTATAGATGACAATACGCTTACCGTAAACGTAAACCGCCTGAGAAAAAAGCTTGATTCGGCAGGATTAAACAATTTTATTGCAACCAAATTCGGCATAGGTTACATAATAGAGGCATAAAAAGATGAAACTTTTATTCCGTTATTTGAAGTATAAGCTGAAGCTGATAGGCGCATATGCTCTGTTCGCGGGCATTTTCGCCGTGACGTTTATGCTTTATGAGCTCCCGTCGGAGGCCGTGCTTTATCCGACCGCAATATGTGCGGTGCTTGGCATAATAATACTTACACTCGATTTTTGCCGCGTATTAAAAACGCATAAAGCACTTGACGGTATAAACAGCATGATAAATGCCACACAAGAAAACCTTTGTGGCTCCAACAGTATCCAAGAGGAGGACTATCGCCGCATAATACTGCTGCTTAACCGCGAACAGGCCGAAAGATCAATGCTTTTCAATAAACGCTACGACGACATGGTGGACTATTACACAACATGGGCTCACCAGATAAAAACGCCCATAGCATCAATGCGCCTTACATTGCAAAATGAGGATTCTGCCCTATCGCGCTCCGTTGAACGTGATCTTTTCAGGATAGAGCAATATGTTGAGATGGTGCTTGCTTTTCTTCATCTTGATGAAGGCGGCAGCGATTATGTGATACGCGAATACGATCTTGACGCAATAGTTTGTCAATCAATCAAAAAGTTCGCCGCCGAATTTATAGGAAGAAAGTTGCGCCTTGAATACGAACCGCTTAATGTGCGGATACTGACGGACGAAAAGTGGCTTTGCTTTGTTATTGAGCAGGTGCTTTCAAATGCACTGAAATACACCGTGAGCGGAAGCATTCGCATATATATGAGCCAAGCTAAAACGCTGTGCATTCAGGATACCGGCATAGGCATTGCGGCGGACGATCTTCCGCGTATATTTGAAAAGGGATACACGGGCTACCACGGCAGAGAGGATAAAAAGGCAAGCGGTATAGGACTTTATCTTTGCAAGCGCATTTGTAAAAACCTTTCCCACCGCATTTGGGCGGAGTCCGAACTTGATATGGGAACATCCGTTTACATAGACCTAAGCAGGGAAAAGCTGGAGGTTGAATAAGCCGCGCTTGACATCTTACAAAAATGTAAGAGTTTGGGCGCGATATGTAAGGCAAATCGATGGCGATTTTACCGCACGCCCCGTTATAATCAATACATCAAAATAAAAGGAGCGTGAACAGATGAGCATATTGGAAGTAAACGGGCTTAAAAAGATATACACCACTCGCTTTGGAAGCAACAAGGTGGAGGCCCTGAAAAACATAAACTTTACCGTGGAAGATGGCGAATACGTTGCCATAATGGGCGAATCCGGCTCCGGCAAGACAACGCTTTTGAACATTCTTGCGGCGCTGGATAAGCCGACCGAAGGCAGGGTCATTCTTGACGGGAAGGATATAGCCACGGTAAAGGAAAGCAAAATGGCAACCTTCAGGCGTGACAATCTCGGTTTTGTCTTTCAGGAATTCAATCTTTTGGATACGTTTACGCTGGAGGACAACATTTTCCTGCCGCTTGTTTTAAGTGGCATGGCATACGGTGAAATGAAGGCACGTCTTGCGCCCGCAGTAAGTCTGCTTGGTATAGAAGGCGTGCTTAAAAAGTACCCCTATGAGGTTTCGGGCGGTGAAAAACAGCGTGCCGCCGTGGCACGTGCCATAATAACCGAGCCAAAGCTTGTGCTGGCCGACGAACCCACGGGTGCACTCGATTCAAAATCGACCGATGAGCTTCTTAACCTGTTCGGTAAAATCAATTCGCAGGGTCGTACCATTCTTATGGTGACCCATTCCGCAAAGGCCGCAAGCCACGCAGGCCGCGTTCTTTTTATAAAAGACGGTGAGGTATTCCATCAGATATACCGCGGCAACGCAACAAACGAACAACTTTACCAAAAAATATCGGATACGCTTACCATGCTTGCCACGGGTGGTGATCTGTCATGAAGCTTAGCCTGTATCCGCGCCTTGCCGTAGACGGCATGCGCAAAAACTCTCGGCTCTACACGCCGTATATACTCACCTGCATCGGCATGGTAATGCTGTTCTATATAATCCACTACCTTGCCGCAATGGGCGCGCTTGATGATATGCCGGGCGGCACGACCACTGCGCAGATGCTTGGCTTTGGCGTATGGATAGTTGCGCTGTTCGCGTTCATATTCCTTACGTTCACCAACTCCTTTTTGATGCGCCGCAGAAACAAGGAATTCGGGCTTTACAACATGCTCGGCATGAGCAAACACAACCTTGGCATAGTAATGCTGTTTGAAACGGTTATTGTATTTGCAATTGCCGTTTTCGGCGGGCTGTTTGGCGGCATATTGCTGTCAAAGCTTGCGGAGCTTGGCCTTACTCGCGCATTAAAGGGGCAGATAAACTACGGTTTTACCGTAAGTTACGAAGCAATAGAAGATGTGTTCAGAATATTCGTACCCATTTTCTGCTTTATACTTGCAAAAAGCATTTATCACGTTCATCGTATGAGTGCTGTTTCGCTTATCAAAAGCGAAAACATGGGTGAAAAGCCGCCCAAGGCAAACTTTTTGCTTGCCTTATTGGGTGCGGCAATCCTTGCCGTTGCGTACTATATAGCCGTTTCCATACAGAATCCCGTTTCGGCCCTTATGTGGTTCTTTGTTGCGGTCGGCATGGTGATAATCGCAACGTATTTGCTGTTTGTGTCGGGCTCCGTCGCGCTGTGCAGGGCACTTCAAAAAAACAAGAAGTACTACTATAAAAAGAGCCATTTTATCTCCGTAGCCTCAATGACATACCGCATGAAGCGCAACGGCGCAAGCTTGGCATCCATATGCATTTTAAGTACAATGGTTTTGGTGATGTTGCTCGGCAGCGGCAGTCTTTTCTTCGGCACGGAGGATATGATAAACAAGCTCTACCCGAATGACATAAACATAAAGCTGTATTATTATGAATACGACGAAAATGCAGAACGGCGTTATACTCCCGAAAAGGTCGAATATGCCGTAAACCAAGTACACCGGTGGCTGAGCGAACGCAATGCAGAACCCGAAAACGAGCAATACTGCGTAAACATAAGCTGTACGGGCATTGTTGAGGGCGATAAAATGACGCTTGATTATGAATCCGTCAGCTCCTACGGTTTAAGTTATATCGATAAGCTCATTGACGTATACTTCATATCGCTTGACGATTACAGGCGCTTTATCGACCCTGCCGCAACGCTTGAGGATGATGAGGTTCTGCTATACTGCCGCCGCACAAGCTACACCGACGATACCATAACTCTCAGCGTCAGCGGACACACATGGCGCATCAAGAATGAAGTAAAAAAGATGTTCCCCTACGGCGAATCAAGCACGAGCATGCTGCCCTATTTCTACATAGTTGTAAGCGATTTGATGAGCGCGGCCGACTTGATTCAAACGGAGATTGGCGAAAATGCATTTTCGGACATCTATCTCAGGTGGGGCTTTGACGTGGATATGAATAACGATGACACAATTGCCTTGTTTGACGAGCTTGAGTTTGAGCTGTATGAGATTGAAAATTCCCGTGATGGCAGATGCAACTATTCATACAGCACATGCCGTGCCATTGAATACGACGATATGTTCGGCATGTGCGCGGGAATATTCTTCTTGGGTGTATTTTTGTCGGTTGTATTCCTTATGGCCACAACGCTTATTATTTACTATAAGCAAATAACCGAAGGTTATGAGGACGAATCCCGCTTTGCAATAATGCGAAATGTCGGCATGACTAAAAAGGATATACGCAAGAGCATCAATTCTCAGATGCTTACCGTATTCTTTCTTCCGCTTGCGATGGCGGCCATGCACACATGCTTTGCCTTCCCGATAGTGCAAAAGCTGCTTGCGCTTTTCAATTTGCAAAATGAGTTGCTTTCGCTTACCGTTATGTGCGTGACCATACTTGTATTCGGCGTGATATATGCGCTTATATACAAGGCTACATCCAACACCTATTATTCTATAGTCAGCGGCGGCAAGAATGATTGAGAAGCTAAGGCATGCCGCGGGATGCGTTATCATGTGGTTCACATGGGTACTTGTTGCGCTTTTTGCAATACCTGCCGCCCTGTTTGCCGCGGCAACTATATCCACGTTTAACTTAGGCGACAGAATATCCACTGCCATGAAAAGATAGACGAGATTCTTAAAGACCGTTTGAAGTCACCCTTCGCGATTAAATTGCACGAAGGGTGATTTTGTCGATGCATAAGCCTGTTTGTACGCTTATCAGCCCATTTGTCCATACATCCAGTATGCGTATATTCCGTAGCCCTTTTGGGGATCGTTTATAAAAACGTGGGTTATTGCACCCACCAGCTTGCCGTTTTGCAGTATCGGACTGCCGCTCATCCCCTGCACTATGCCGCCCGTGCTTTCAAGCAGGCGTTCATCCGTAACCTTCACCACCATGCCCTTTCCATCCGATGCGCTTTGTTCAAATAGCTTTATTATTTCGCATTCGTATTCTTCTACACAGCCGTCCTCAAGGCAGGTCAAAAGCGTTGCCTTTCCCGTTTTTACTTCATCGGGATATGCCAGCACAACACCATCGGGATAGATTTCGGAAACCATTGCCGATTCCATGGTGCCGTAAACGCCGCAGCTTGTGTTTTTCTCTATTTCGCCAAGCTTTTCACTTAGCGAATTGAATGTTCCCCTCACTTCTCCCGGGTAGCCCTGCTCACCATGCGTTATGCCGATAATTGAAGCTTGCTTCAGTTCTCCGCTTTGTGCATCTATCATGGTGCCCGCATCGGGATCCGTTACGGCGTGGCCGAGCGCGCCAAAGCGCATCGAGCTCATTGTATAAAATGTCAGCGTGCCTATGCCCGCCGTGCTTTCGCGCACCCATGCGCCTATAAGTGCTTCACCGTCATCAAAGCATGGGTACAGTGTGCAGTCAAATTCCTTACCACTGCGCCTTACAGTAAGGGTCATTGTATCGCCGGCACCGTTCATAAGCTTTGAAAAACCATTTATGCCGTTTACGCGGGTACCGTTTACCGCAATTATGGAATCTCCCGTGCGAATTCCCGCCTCCTGTGCGGGGCATCTTCTGTTTGTGCCGTCGTCAACGTTACCGAGCCCGACAACAAGCACCCCGTTGCATTTAAGACTTATTCCCACCGAATTGCCGCACGGCATAACATATATATCATCGCGAACGTGTACGTTTATGTTCTTTACGGTTATGCCGAAAAGCTCAATACCAAAACGCCTTGTTTCGCCCGATGCTACGCCGCCGAGCCGCTCCGAAAGGTCGTTTGCAACGGCCGTGCCGTCATTGTCATAAACGGTAAACGGCTTTGAAATAGCGTCTAACCGCTCTCCGCCGCCCGCATCATCAATATATATGTCCTGCGGCAGCTCAAGCACATCCTCCATGCCGGGCACGGCATTGAGTGCAAAAAGCGCCGTGCACAGCACTGCGCCTATAATCTTAACAGCTTTTTTGACAGCGTTTTTCATACGGCAGCATACCTCAAAAAGAACCTTGGAGCATTGATCTTTCAAGCCAACTTCTCGGTTTTCGCGATCAACTCCACGGTTCTTATTGTTTGATATGTTTTGCCGCACTATACGGCAGCTTTTCTTGTAAAATTAAATTTATTTGGTTTTTATTCCCTTTATTTTGTCCGCACGCGCAATAAGTTCCCTTGCATGGGCGGCAGCGGAAGCCGAATCCGGATCACCATCCATCATTTGGGCAATGCGGCGCACCTTTTCGTCCCTATCCAAAAGCTTTGTTTCAACAAAGGTGTTTTCGCCGTTGTCATACTTATGCACCATTAAGTGAGAATCCGCAAGTGCGGCTATCTGAGCCAAGTGCGTTACGCATATCACCTGATGTTTTGCGGCTATGCCAAGCATTTTTTCACCGACCACTGCCGCCGTGTGTCCGCTTATTCCCGTATCTATCTCGTCAAAAATAAGGGTGGGCACGCGGTCATTGTCCGCAAAAATTGACTTAAAACACAGCATTATTCGGGAAAGCTCACCGCCCGATGCTACCTTTTCAAGCGGTTTAAGCGGCTCACCCGGGTTTGCGCTCAGCATAAATTCCGCACTTTCCCGTCCGCCGACTTTCATGCCGCCTTCCGATTTATCGCTAAGAACCACCTCAAACCGCGCCTTGCTCATGCCAAGATCCTTCAACTCACCGAGTACGGCCGATTCAAGTCTTTTTGCGGCCTCTGCACGAATTATGCTCAGCTTATCCGCCTCTTTATCGTATTCGCTTTGAAGCTTCATAAGCTTTGCATCCGCCTGTGCGGCAAGCGCTTCGGCGTTTTCAAGCTCATATAATCTCTTTTCCGCATCACGAGCAAATGCGATAACATCCTCTGTCGTTCTACCGTATTTTCGCTTCAGATCGGATATAAGCTTTAAGCGCGATTCGATTTCTTCAAGCCTTTCCATATCGCTCTCAACGCCTTCGCTCATATCCCTCAGTGCAAAACCTATATCCTCCGCAAGGTAATACAGTTCCTCAAGCCTTGTACTCAATGCCTCGTATTCTTCATTAAGGGCGGTTATTTGCCTTATGCTCCTTCTTGCCGCGTCCACCGCGCTCAGTGCGCTACCCTCATCCGCTCCGCTCAATGCCATATGTGCGCCTTCAAGAGCGGTGCGAATCCGTTCCGCATTCAGCAGTATCGTTCTTTCGCTGCCAAGCCGCTGTTCCTCATCCGCTTCAAGCTTCGCGCCGTTTATTTCCTCTATTTGGAAGCGGAGCATATCCATCTCCCGCCTAAGCTCCATTTCGGATAAAAAGCCCGAATTGCGCTTCAGCATCAGCTTTGTGCGCTCCTCTACCATGGCGTTCATTTTTTCAAGTAGAGGATAGCTTTCCGCATGGCAGTATGCATCAAGGTAGTTTATGTGGTTTTGAGCATCAAGCAATGTTTGGTGCTCGTGTTGGCCGTGGATGTCAACAAGCGTATCCGAAACCTGTTTAAGCGACGCAACGGGCACCATGGTTCCGTTTACGCGGCAAACGTTGCGGCCTGCCGTATTCAGCTCGCGCGAGAGTATAAGTTCTCCGCTTTCCGCCTCTATACCAAGGTCATTCAGTATTGTATATGCCGCATCAGCGTCCTCAAGAGTAAACACGGCCTCCACTTTGGCGCGCGCGGCACCGTTGCGGATAAGATCCCTGCTTGTGCGCTCTCCGAGTACAAAATTCACCGCATCGATTATTATGGATTTGCCCGCGCCCGTTTCGCCCGACAAAACATTGAAGCCGGGGAAAAGCTCTATCCCCAGCTTCTCTATAAGTGCAATATTTTCCAAATATAAATTATGAAGCATTTTTCAACCGCTCCGCTATTTTTTCAGCATTTGGCTAAGTCTTTTTACAAGCTCGGGCACCGCTTTTTCGTCCTTTGCGGCAAGGAAGATGGTATTATCGCCCGCTATGCTGCCGACGATATCGTTCCAGTGCATGGAATCCACCGCCTCCGCCGCGGCATTGGCGGAACCCGCAAGCGTTTTGAGTATTATCAGATTTGCCGAGGGCGTTATGCTTATTACGGAATCGCTGAATATTCTTATAAAGCGTTCCTTCATTCCCGCTTCCGCCTTATCAACCGTGGCATACTTATAGCTGCCGTTTTCGGAAAGAACCTTGATAAGTCTAAGCTCCTTAATGTCCCTTGATACGGTTGCCTGCGTTACGCTCACTCCGCGTGCCTTCAACAGTTCCGCAAGATCCTCCTGCGTTTCAACGTTCATCGTTTCAATCAGGTTAAGTATCAGCGCGTGTCTTTCAGATTTCATACATTGTCCCTCCAAGCGTTTTATGACCCCACGAGTGGGTTATGAAAGCTTTTGCCTTATCAGTTCGTAAATATTCTGCCTGCCAAAGCGAACAAAGCCCACCTTTGATCCGCTTCCCCACACGGTTATCATATCCACCGCACTTATGTTTGAAGTATAAATACCGTCCACGGAAAGGCAACCTTCCGTTTTCATCGAAAACCGTGCCTTTATCCCCGCGGGGGCAACTATCGGTCTTGACGTAAGCGTGTGCGGACATATCGGGGTTATTATAAGCGCGTCAAGCCCACTTGCTATAACGGGTCCGCCCGCAGAAATGGAGTACCCCGTGGAGCCCGTTGACGTGCTTGCTATAACACCGTCGCATATTATGGAACCCGCATTCAGCCCATCCACCTCAATGGATATCTCCGCAACGCCCGAAAATGTGCGCTTGTATAACAATACATCATTAAGGAAATAATGCGGGCTGTCGTCATTTACGGCACACGCAAGCATGGTGCGTTCGTCCAGTGTATATTCCCCGCGAATAAGCCTTTTCAGCCCTTCCTCAAGTCCATCGGGAGCTATTTCGCTCAAAAAGCCTATGCGACCGAAATTTACACCCAATATGGGCACGGGATACTTCATTGCCGCATCCGCCGCACGAAGTATCGTGCCGTCGCCGCCGAAGGCAAGCACAAAATCCGGCCTTTTGTCACCAAGTTCCTCCGCACCTTCAAAGCCTGCGGCCTTCAATTCATCGCTTATGTAGCACCTACAACCCAGTTTCTTTGCCATGTTTATGGCATCGTGGATACCGTTTACGGCGGTTTCCCTTTGCGGGTTTGTAAAAAAAGCAAGCTTAATTTCCGAATTCATACGCACTCCGAAAAACTATACAGGAATTATACATTAAGCATCCGACCGTTTTCAAGCATTATTATACATTTTCAATTTATAAATGTATCTTTATGCGCTTCGTTAACGGTTTTTTCAACTATCTCCGCCGCCTGTTCCGAAGATAAAGCATAGGCTTCCTCTCCGCGCTTTTGAAGCACCATAAGGAACTCTATGTTTCCCTTTGGACCCGTTATGGGTGAATAATCGGCATGGAGCAGCTCAAACCCCAACGAGTTTGCAAACAATATGCTTGAAAGTAATACTTCCTTATGGGTCGCGGCATCACGAACCACGCCGTTTTTGCCCACCTTGCTTTTGCCGGCTTCAAATTGCGGCTTTACAAGTATCACCGCCGTTGCGCCCTGCTTGATACACGAATATATGGCGGGCAGGATAAGCCTTATGGATATAAACGATACGTCCATGGAGGCAAAATCGACTTCCTCGCTAAACCAATCGCTTGTCATATTCCGCGCATTTGTACGCTCCATCACAACAACGCGATCGTCGTTCCTCAATCGCCAATCAAGCTGGCCGTAGCCCACATCTATCGAATAAACCTTTTTTGCGCCGTGTTTCAGCATGCAATCCGTAAATCCGCCCGTTGATGCACCCACATCCATCGCAACAAGCCCGTTTAAGTCAAGCTCGTACTTTGTAACGGCCTTTTGCAGCTTCAGTCCGCCGCGGCTGACAAACGGATTCGGATCCTCCCGCACGGTAAGCACGCAATCCTCGGCAACCATATCGCCCGCCTTGTCAATGCGTACTTCGTTCAGATATACCGCACCGCTCATTATTAAAGAACGCGCCCTTTCACGGCTTTGACAGAGACCAAGCTCCATAAGCCTTACATCCGCTCGTGTTCCCTTCATAAGCACTCTCCGTTATAAAGATTATCTATTTCTCGCTTTACGGCGTTTACCGAAATGCCGCAAAACTCGTCCTGCTCGGCTATGGTTGCATGCAATACGCTTTCTTCACCAACGCCCAGCTTAATCACTTTCACTTTTCGGGAAAGCCTTTCTTCTATTGCACTGCCCATGCCGCCGAATTTCACACCGTCCTCAAGTGTTATTACGGCTCGGCTGACCGCCGCCACTCTTTCAAGCATGGCGTCATCCATGGGCTTTATAAACCGCGCATTTATAACGCCCGCCCCGGTGCCCTCGGCCGCCCTTAATGCGGTTTCGACCAGTCTGCCTTCCGCTATTATCGTAACGGAGGAAATAGGTTTGAGCTCCTCCCACTTGCCAAGTTCGATTTGTTGCAGCAGCGGTTTATCGGGAAGTGAACCGCGATTGTAGCGAAGCGCAACGGGACCGTCAAGCGAAAGGGCAAGCCTCAGCATGTCTTTCAGTTCCTGTTTGGTGGAAGGAGCCATTATGCGCATACCCTTTAATCCTATAAGGAACGAAATGTCATATATTCCTTGGTGCGTTTCACCATCTTCCCCCACAAGACCCGCACGGTCAATTGCAAAAACAACGTTTAACCCTTGCAGGCACACATCATGCACTATTTGATCGTATGCACGCTGTAAAAATGTCGAATAAATTGCGGCAACGGGTTTAAGTCCCGCACTTGCCATGCCCGCCGCCATTGTCACCGCATGCTGCTCCGCAATGCCAACGTCAAAAAATCTGTCGGGGTAACGCTTTGCAAACTCGTTAAGCCCCGTGCCCGATGGCATTGCGGCCGTAATTGCCGCAATACGTTCATCGTTTTCGGCAAGGGCGCAAAGCTCTTCCCCGAATACCTTTGAATTGCTGTCCGTTGAAGATGTCTTATTTACCTTGCCCGTCTGTACGTTAAAACTGCCTATGCCATGGAATGCCTCGGGGTCGTTTTCCGCAAAGGAATAGCCCTTGCCCTTCACGGTCAACGCATGAACAACAACGGGACACGCAAGCTCCTTTGCCCGCGTCAGGACACGACTCATACTCTCAAAGCTGTGGCCGTCAACGGGTCCAAGATATGTAAAGCCAAGTTCCTCAAAAAGCACGTTCGGCAAAAGGAGATACTTTATTCTGTTCTTAACGCTTTGAAGTGCGCGAAAAAGTCGGTCGCCTATTATTGGAAGCCGCTTTAATCTGTCCGAAAAGTTTGTTTTGAACCGTTGATAAGATCGGCTGGAACGAATTTTATAAAGATGCTCGCTCATCGCACCGACATTACGGGATATGCTCATCGCATTATCGTTAAGCACGACAATAAGCGGCAGCGCACTTTGTCCCGCATCATTAAGCGCTTCAAAGCACATGCCGCCCGAAAGCGCTCCGTCCCCTATTACCGCAACAACGCTACGCTCTCTACCCAGTATTTTATCGGCACGCAGCATGCCTATTGCCGCGGAAACGGACGTGCTTGAATGGCCCGTTTCAAACGGGTCGCATATACTTTCCGCTCGTTTGGGAAAGCCGCTCATTCCGCCCTTAACTCTCAGTGTATCAAAATCCTCAGCACGACCCGAAAGGATTTTGTGTACATATGCTTGGTGGCCGACGTCAAATATTATCCTGTCCTCAGGGGCATAAAATGCGCTGTGCAACGCCATGGTCAATTCGACCACACCTAAGTTTGACGCAAGATGCCCGCCGTTTTTTGAAACCTTATCAACAAGAAAGCGCCTTATTTCATCGGGTAACGCTTTAAGCTGCTCCCCATTCAAGGCGCGGTAATCGTCACACGAGTGTATTTTGCTTATAATGGGGTATTTTTCCATTCCCCTTCTGCCTTTCGAGTTTTTAGCGTTTTATTTTATCACAGTCGCGTACTTATAACAACCGTTATCTGTTTCTGTACAGCGTGGTATCTATAAGCGCATTGAGCTTGTTCGCCTTTTCACCGAATACCGAAAGCGCCTTACGCGCTTCATTCGCAACACTTAAAGCGTACTCTCTTGCCCCGTCCACGCCAAGCAGTGTAACCGCGGTAAGCTTTTCCTCGGCGGCATCCTTGCCAAGCGTTTTTCCAACGGCCACATCGCTGCCCGTTGCGTCAAGCAGGTCATCCGTTATTTGGAAAAGCTTGCCAAAGCTCCTCGCATAGCTTCTTACGGCGGCAAGTTCCCGTTCATTTGCATCGGCTATTATTGCACCCGATGCAAGCGCCGCCTCTATCAATGCGCCGGTTTTTCTTACCTGAATGGCTTCAAGCATTTCCATGTTGCCGCAATCAACCGTCCCCGTCTGTTCAAGGTCAAGACTTTGCCCCGCCACCATGCCCGATACGCCCGCACCGCGAGCCACTTCAAAGCATGCTTCGTAGTAGCGCGGTACCCGTTCGGCTATGCCAAGACCGTCTTTAAGCATGGTTTCAAAGGCAAGGCTCAACAGTCCGTCGCCCGCAAGCATTGCGCCCGATTCGCCGAAGACCTTGTGGTTTGACGGCCGACCGCGCCGCATGTCATCATTATCCATGCAGGGAAGGTCATCATGTATAAGCGAATAAGTGTGTATCATTTCAAGGGCACACGCTATGGGCATTGCGTGGTCTTCCTCTGCGCCAAGCATTTGTGCCGCTTCAAGGCACAGCGACGGTCTAAGGCGCTTGCCACCTGCAAGAAGGCTGTATTCCATCGCCTTTTTCAAGCTATTGGGTGCATTACACTCATCTATGTAATATTTAAGCTTGGTCTCTATCCTTTTCAGGCGTAAGATGTCATTCATCGCCGTCCTCCGTGCATTGCTTTTCTATCGTTTCAAGGCGAGCCTTGTAATCCTCAAGCATTGCGCGGCACTTTTTTGCAAGTGCCGAGCCTTCCTCATAAAGCTTTATCATTTCATCAAGCGGCAATTCGTTTTCGGAAAGCCTTGCCACTATTGCTTCAAGCTTAGATGAAAGCACTTCATATGTTTCGGTTTTCTTGGCCATTATATTTCTTCCTTTCCTGCGTTGGTGGTAACCTTTGCCGCCACTGCACCGAGCGCAAATTGAATTTCTATATTGTCCCCTTTTGCAAGTTCTTCCGCCGACGAGACATATTTTTTGCCCTTTTTCACTAAAGTAAAGCCCCTTTCAAGCGTCCTCTCCGGCGAAAGCGAATCAAGCTTTGCCTTGGCAACTTCAAGTGTGTGTTCGCGCAATGCAACCCGATTCCCCGCATTGACGCTAAGCGAGTTTGAAAGCAGTTCAAGCCTTGATTCGCACTTTTCAAGTGCATTACAGCACGCGCCATAGCCTGAGCTCTGCTGCATTTCGGCTATGTGCCGAGCGGCATTTTCAAGCCTGTCTCTGCACAATGAATAGAGCCTTTCTTCGTTATATTCAAGGGTATTATTAAGCGTTTCGTATTCGGGCACGCATAGTTCCGCGGCGGCGCTCGGCGTTGGAGCACGAAGGTCCGCAACAAAATCCGCTATTGTAAAGTCGGTTTCATGCCCGACTGCGCTTACAACGGGCGTTTTACATTCGTATATTGCACGTGCGACCACCTCTTCATTAAATGCCCACAGTTCCTCTATGCTGCCGCCGCCGCGGCCAACGATTATAACGTCCGCCTTTCCGCTTTTATCAATAAGCCTTATTGCACCGGCTATATCCTGCGCCGCGCCCACGCCCTGAACGGCCGATGGTGCAACGAGTATATTCATCATCGGGAATCTTCTTCTTGTGATATTTATTATGTCCTGCAATGCCGCGCCCGTTTTTGATGTTACCACGCCTATGCATTTGGGCAAGCGCGGCAATGGCTTTTTATGTGCCGTATCAAACAAGCCCTGCGCTTCAAGGCGGGTCTTTAGCATAAGGAAACGCCTGTAAAGCTCCCCTTCGCCCTCTCTTTGCATACTCTTAACATAGAATTGAAACTGTCCGTCCCGTGTGTACAATGAGGCGTAGCCGCTTAGCACCACCTGCATTCCATCGCCTACGCCCGCGGGCATGTCCACCGCATTTTGCCTGAACATCACGCAGCGTACAAGTGAGCTTTCATCCTTCAGCGAAAAGTACACATGGCCCGATGTATGCCGCTTGAATCCGCTTATCTCTCCGCGTATCGAAACGGAGCCAAGCAGAATATCATTTCTTATCAGGGAATTTACATATTCATTCAGCTGTGTAACGCTTAAAACATAGCCTTCCATTACAGTTCAAATCTCCCCGTGCATATATCCTCGCAAAGCAAGGCAATTCCGCAGGCATTATCGCTTGAAAGTGCGGCCTCGCCAAAATGCAACTCGACATGGCCGCGCTTTGCCATGCGTGCAAAAAGCATCCGCCTTAAAAGTGCGCTTGAGGCTACGCCGCCCGCTATCAATGCAATGTCAAGGCCCGTTTCATCCGCCGCATTTATCAATAGCTTATGGAATGTGCGCGCCATTGCGTCATAAACGGCATAGGCTGTCTCCGCCCTATCCGCTCCGCCGTCAATAAGCCTTTGTGCGGCACTTTCCGTGCCGGAAAAGGAGCATTGCGTGCCCCTGACCCATATGGGTAGCCTTATACTCAGCTCTTTATCGAATGAAGAAGCAAGCTTTTCCATATGTTTGCCGCACGGAAAATCCATGCCGAGCCTTACGCCTATTCTATCCACAAGCTGACCCGCATGAAGGTCGTTGCAACCGCCCAAAAGCTCCGTTTCAAGCTTAGAGCCCACCTTAAATATCTCCGTTGTGCCGCCCGATATGTGCATTCCGAGGAACGGTTTGCCCATGAGCAGCTCGTTGCCCACAAGTGCCGCGCGGATATGCCCCTGCTGATGGCTCAGCTCAATAAGCCTCGCGCCGAGTGCCTCGCTAAGCGTTACCGCCGCCATTTTCCCCGCAAGGAATACGGGCATGTACGAATCTTCATTCGACCTCGGTCTGACGCTTACGCCTACTGCCTTTACACTGTCCCGCTCAACATTCCGCATGAGATCGGCTATTATTTCGGGCAAATTCTTGACATGCTGAAAAAGCCCGTCGCTCTGCCTAAGTCCTCTTTCCCCGGACGCAACACGGAGCACCGTTCTGTTATCCGAAACGATGCTCCCGTTTTCCACGCAGGCGGCGGATGTTGTATAACAGCTTGTATCTATGCCTATGTACTGCCAAGCCAACGCTTTATTCCTTTTCAAGCTCTCGCGCAAGGGTGCCGAGCATGCCGTTTATATATGCAAAGCTCTTATCCCCGCTGAACCGTTTTGCAAGCTCCACGGCTTCGTTTATTGATACGCTTGAAGGTATACTGTCCATATACAGCATTTCATACATTGCCACACGCATTATGGATAAATCCACCTTGGGCATACGGTCGATGCTCCAGCCTATGGCAAGCTCCGCTATTTTCTCATCAAGTTCCGTGCAGTGTTCTTCAATGCCTTGAAGCACCGCATCGGAATAAGCCATATCGTCTTCGGTGGGTTTTTCGTCTATTCCCGATTTGTCAAGTATGGCCTCATAGGTGTCCTCGCCGCCGAAAAGACGTGCAAAGGACAGCTTCATCGCCACTTCGCGGGCGGTTTTTCTGCTCATATGATATCTTCCTTTGTTTATGTTGATTTATTGCCCGTTTTTCCCGCCGAACAACGAACGGAAAAATTCGCACACTCTTGCCCTGCCGCCTTCATCAAGCAATGTGCCGATAAAGAAAGCAACGCCGACAAGCACGAACAGCAATAATGTTTTCCAAAAACCTATTGTAAACAAAAACGCCGCAAATACAATAGCAAATAATACGCTTATCACGCGCCACTTATATTTGCTCCAGAATTCCATAAAGTTCATAGTATACGCTCCTTATAACGCCTTCGCCTGCTGTGTCGGTACAATGAGTATGTCCACGGCATTTACGGTAACGCCGCTGAGCGACTCCACATACTGTTTAAGGCTCTGCTGCAAGCTTCCGCTAAGCTCCGGCACAACGGTTTCCGGCGCAACGGAAAGCTTCAGCCTTATGTTTACGCCCGTGCACGGCTCCTGCGCGGCCACAACGAGCGATTCACATTCCTTCACCTTTGCGTTGGCGCGACAATGCCGCTGAACAAGCTGGTCTATCGCGGCTATTGATATATATGCGGTTCCGTTTTCGCCGCTGAGCATAACGGCGGATGTGGGTGTTGCCGCGGCGGCCGCTTTAACCTCGCGCTTTTTGCCCATTGCGACAAACAATCTGAACGCCACCGCAAGAAGCACAACGCCCGCGCCGCCGAGTATGAGTCGGTTACCTATAAGTCCGTTGGTAATTATGCTTATCGGATAAACAACCATCTCAAACGTTACAAGACCCATTGACATTGCAATGCACAATGCGCTCAGTGCTATCATGCCGAGCAGGATAAGCACGAGCATGAACTTATCGAAAAAGTTAAATCTCATTTGTGTTTGCTCCTAATTTACGCCGCCGTATATACGGCGGCGTACAGTCGTATTATGCCCGATTATTCCTCAACGGGCTGTTGTTCTGCCTCTGCACTTACCTGAGCGGGCTGCTTTTTGGCCTTTTCAAAGCTTATGGATGCAACAAACACATTGACCGCGCTTACATTAAGGCCGGTCATTGTCTCTATTGCGTTTTTAACGTTCTGCTGAACGCTTGCGCAGACCTCATGCAGCTTGTAGCCGTATTTTACGATTGTGCTTACCTCAACCGTTACAACGTCCTCCGCAACATCGACCTTAACGCCCTTCGTAAGGCTCTTTTTATTGTTCAGCATCCCCGTGATGCCTTCCACCACGCCGCCCGACATGCCGTCAACGCCTTCGACCTCGGCCGCGGCAAGGCCGGCTATGGTCGCTATCACGTCCGGCGCAAAAGCAATTCTGCCGCCCTGAACCTCATTCAGTTCGCGGGTGATTTCATTTTCTGCTGCCATAATATGCCCTCCTTGTATAAGTTTTTTGATATTATACCAGATTTTCCTGCTTATGAAAAGCATCATATGCCTTATGTTGAGTGCTGTTCACATATATTTTTCTTTTAGTTGCCGCCTGCCATTATTTTTATGTTCTCGTTCGCTTCTCCCGTTTCCCGTTTAACTATGTCAAGTATCTGCGCCACCTCCTCGCTGCTCAGCTCCTCGGCCGCAATGACAACGTTTACGCTTCCCTTATGAAATGTCACGGCGGCATCCTTAAACCCCTTCGCCCTTATAAGGCTTTCCGCGCTGAATTCGGCCTCCATATTCGCAACAAGGGTAAGCTTTTGCTCCGTTGCATCCTTCAGTGTTTCCGAATCATTTGCGCTTGCGGCTATTATTTGATCAAGATATTCAATTTCAAGCGTTCTTGTGCTTTCCCGCTCATCTCGGAACGAGTCAAAAAAGTCACCGTTGTCGCTCGATACCGAAATATCGTCCGCGCTTTGCCGTTCATTGTCATCTTGGTCGTTGTTGCTCTTTGCCCCGTTCACGGAACAGCTGAAATACACTATCCCCGCAAGCAGCACCGCTATCCCTATGGCAGCCAAATATCTTTTCATTGTCCTTCCTCCCCAATTTCACTTTTCATTTCAAATACTTCTATGCGATCCGCGCTTATTCCAAGCACGGTCATCACAGCATTGCACAGTTTCAGCCTTACGGAAACGTCCGCCGCGCCCTCCGCCGTTACTATCACGCCGCGCACGGTGGGCTCTATCTCCGTAAGCACTATGGTTTCCGTTCCGCCGCTTCCCGATATCGTGGCGGGGCGTGAGGATTCCGTTCGCGTTTCGCTCACGCTTTGGCTTTCTCCCGATGTGTTTTCGGTAGTGCCGCTTTGTACATCCGTGCTCATCGCGGGAACAAGGCGGCTTGAAGTGTCATATGTTATCATAACGCGCACCTTCCCTGCACCGCGTATGGAGCCAAGTATCGATTCAAGCCTTTCTTCAAGCTGTGCTATGTCGCTTTGTTCCTGTCCCTTCGCGGCATTATCCGCGGCCGATTCCGTCTTTTTATCGTCAGGGCTTATTGCAAACAGCAGCACCAGCGCCAATATAAGCGCACCGTATATCATAAGCTCAAACCGTTTATCCCGTTTCATGCGTTCATAAAGCCTTGAAAGTGCTCCCTTCAGGGTGTCGGTCACCATTGCAAATACCCTCCCGCTAAATTGAAAACCAACTGCACGCCGTATACAAGTGCAATTATTTCCATGGCTCGTTTGCCGCTACGCGCTAAGTTGCCCTGTGGAAGCAGAGCGGTAAAAATGCCCGTACACATATTTATTGCCGCAATAGGCAGTATCACACGCCCAATCGCCGTCATACAATGCCGTTCCCCGTTGCAAGACCGCATGTAAGCACGAACATTGCCGCAACAACGCATACCGATGCGAAAAGCCCGTTTGTCGCATCGGCAAGTCTTTCAAGCAGAGTCGGCATACGCTTATCCCCAAGCATAGAGCATATTGCCGCCGTGCCGCGGGCGCATACCGTGTGGCACGCAATGCTTATAAGCGGAGCAAGCACGGCAAGCGCAACCGTGATAAGTGCGGCAAGACCCACCGAGTTTTTAACGAGCGACGCACTTTCAAGCACCGAATCCACCGTGCCCGATACCGCACCGCCGACTATGGGCACGCCCTTATCCAGTGCGTATTTGGCAGTTTTTACCGCAACGCTGTCACTTGCACGTGCGCCGAGTCCGAATATGCCGAGTATTGCAAAGTACACCGTAAATACTCCCCCGCTGACATAGCGAATAAGCGATTTTATAAGCTTGAATGTATGGTTAAGCCTTTCTTGTGCACTGAGCGCACACAGCATCGCGCATACACCCGCACCCGTGCAAAGCGGAAGTACGGCATTTTTGAACACCCCCGCCACCGTGCCGGACAGGAATGCCGCAAGCGGGCTTATGGTTGCGGATGTGGAAACACTGCCCGTTGCGGCTATCGCAACGGAAAGTACGGGTGCTATTACATCCATACATCGGCAAAGCAAATCCACCGTTTCATGCGCAAGCGATATAAGCGTGCCCAACCTTTGTGCGGCGGTCGCCGTGCCAAGTGCCGTACAAATAAGTGAGCCCGCTCCGCCAACGCTTTCATCTCCGCTTACCATGCCTATTATCGCATTTATAAACGATATGGCTATTATCACCATGTACGAAAGCATGCTCTTTTTCAGCGAACTGCCCACAAGCGATGTTATACCAAGCCAGATTCCTTCCGTCTCCACGTCGGGGGCTGAGTTTGAAAGCATCAATATAAGCTCCCTCAGCGTAAGGCCAATGCTTTGCCCGCCGAGTTCGTTCCACATTTGCCCCCATGCATCAATATCAAGCAGGCTTATGTCCTCACCGTTCATATCGTACCCTCCACCAGTCGCGCTATCATTTCCATGGCTTGTTTTATGCTCGGCATACACATCAGCACTATCATTACCCTGCCCGAGAGTTCCACGCGCCCCGCAATGGCATTTTCTCCCGCATCTCGGCAAGTATCCGATGCGAACTGGAGCAGATACACCGTTCCCGTTATCTTCACAAGCGTTGATAGTAATCCGTTCGGCACGCCGTAAGCGTCAAGCAGTGCTTTTACATCATCAAATACGCCGCCAAGCATGTTTATCGCATATATAAGCACCATTATTCCCGCCGCTATCGCCGCCTGCCGTGCAAGTTCGCTCTTATACGTCCGCACGGCAAGCGTTAATATGCATGCCGCCACCGCAAACGCACAAAGCTTTACGACCTCTGCCATTTTAGATTCAGTAAAGCTCGAAAATGCGCTTTACGTTTTCAAACAGGTCGCCTATAAGGTCCGTTACCATGCCAAGCGTAAGCACAAGTGCCGCCAATGCCGCAAGCATTGCCATGTCATCTCTGCCCGTTTGCTTCAAAAGCTGACATATTATTGCGGCAAGTATACCTATCCCCGCAATTTTGAAAACGACCGCTATGCTCATTTGTTTACCTCCCCACATCCTTCCTTCACATTATCATTATTGCGGCGGCAAAGCCCGCTATCACCCCAAGTGATGAATACAGCTTGCCCTTGCTTTCCCGCACGTTTTCGGCATCCTTTGCCCTTTGTTCAAGCCGCTTTAGGGCAAGGGATGCATGCTCCGTTTGTGCTCTGCGCGAAATTGCCGAAAATGCCTCCCCGAGCGATAAAAGCGCTTCCGTATCCTGCACGTCAAGAACAATTAGGCAGCCGTTTTTGTTCTCATTCTCAACGGTCTCGTTCCATGCCTCACGCGCACTTATGCATTCTGTCTCAAGCCTTGAGGCAAAGTCGTTCCACAATGTTGATACGGAACTGTTGCTCAATGCATTCAGCATTTCATTCAATCTTGATTGCTCCAGTTCCATACTGTCTCGGAGCGTGCGCACATCCGCACACAACGCATTCAGTTTTTTCGCTCTGTCCTTCATGCGAACGTCTGCAATGCAGCCCGCGCTTACGCATACGATAAATGCGGCAAAAGAAAGAACAAGCCTCATGATATCAGCTTCTCTATAGTTATTTTTCTCTCGCCGTTTTGCCGTGTTATCAACGCAGCATTGGCAAAGCAACCGCACGAAACAAGCCTTGCGATATGTTCGCGGCGCATGGCATCCCGCACGGAAGGTGCGTGTGCGCTTGCTATTGCGGCAACGCCGCAGTTTTTGGCATCGAGCAGTGCCTCCGCCTCCGCCATGGAACCTATTTCATCCGTAACTATCACTCTTGGTGCCATGCTTCTTACAAGCTTTCTTATCCCATCGGCCTTCGGACACATATCCATAACATCGGTGCGCTCACCCACGTCAAGCGTAGGCACGCCCATGTGGCAGGCGGCTATTTCTCCGCGCTCATCCGCAACGGCCGCGCCAATGCCCGCATTACTCACCTGCCTTACCGTATCCCTTAAAAGCGTGGTTTTCCCCGTTCCCGGAACGGAAAGTACAAGCAGCCCGCCATATGCTATATCGTTCATGATTTGAGGAAGTATCCCGTCGGCACAGCCCTTTATTTCCCTTGCTATTCTTATATTAAAGCTTGATATGTGCCAAAGCCTGTCACATTCTCCGTTTTTGGTCTGCATCTGCCCGCAAACGCCCACCCTGCACCCGCCTACAGTCGTAAAGAAGCCTTCTCTAAGCTCGTTTTCTATCGCCGGTGCGGAATGGCCGCTGAGTGCTTCAAGCGTCTGTATGCACAGCTTTGGCGTCACCGATGTGCTGCCGCTCAGTTCGCCCTGCCGCACGCCAAAGCGCACCCGTCTTCCCGCGCGTATGCGTATTTCCTCACATTCTCTTTCAAGCAATGCCATATCCGTATTAAAAAACAGCTCCTTCGGAAGGAGCTTGGCAAGCCTTATAAAGGCATTTGTGCTTATGTCAACCATCTGCATGTCCTCCATATCGGTACATGATATGATGGTCTTAATCCCATTATCACACGGTGACTTTTTTCGCAAGTATTATATCATTTACGGCCAACGTCATGCCGCAAAGCAGGAATTGCCACGGAACCAATGTCCCTTCATCAAATTCAAACACGGCATATCCTTCAATAAAGAATACCGCAAGCGACACCATTACGCTTATCAGTATCGGCAATGCCGCCGCGGCGGCCGATCTAAGCAGCATCTCCTTGCCGCATCGATTCGTATACCCACCCTGCACGGCAAACAGCAATAAAAACACGGGTGCCGCCAATACGGAGGCATCAAAACATATCTCACCTATGGGTCTGAAGCTTATATCCGAAAGTGCAAGCACCGCCGCGGCGGTAAGCAGCAGCACGTTTTGCCGTATGCCAAGCCGTGTACGCATACCCTCCGTGATAAATGTAAGCTCAGCTATTATTGATGCAATGCAAACCAGCGTGTTAAGAGCCATATTCGTCTCCTTTATATAAAAATCCTTCCGAATTTAGTTTTTCCGGAAGGAGGTGTTTTTATAAATTGTTATATCGGGCATTATTATTTCAATCGGATATATGCCGCCATATCGCCCGTGCCGCCGAATTTCGGGGTATCCCTTCGATGAGAAAACAGTCTTTCTTCATCCTCAAACGTACATTTTTCCATAAGTGTTATGTTTTCGCACTTTATTCCCGCCTCAATAAGCTGTATGGCCTGCGCCGCCTCAATATCAAGCCATGCATGGCCGCTGCGGCCTTGGGCAGTGCATACACCCGCGCCGAATTCCTCGTCAAAGCGTGCGGCAAGCGATGTATCCACCTCGTAACAGTTTTTGCATATCGCGGGGCCTGTTGAGGCAATCATATCCTTAGGGTCCGAACCGTAGCACCGCTGCATAAGCTTAACAACGTTTGCACCTATCCTGCCGAGTGTACCTTTCCAGCCCGAATGAGCAAGCCCTACCGCGCGGTGTATAGGGTCATATATAAAAAACGCTCCACAATCGGCATGGTTGGTTATAAGCGTCACTTCCGTGGAATCGGTTATTATACCATCGCACTTTTCAAGCGGAGCCTTATCAAAGCCGCGCCCCGCATCCCGCGCATCGACCTTAAGCACGTTGGTGCCGTGTTCATAACTTACCACCACCATGCTTGAGTATTCCACACCGGCCGCATTTGCAAAGCGCGTAAAGTTTTCCTTAACAAGGGCCATGTCATGCGGCTTTTGAAAATTCAGGTGCAATGAATTATACGGAGCAGGACTCACCCCGCCCTTTCTTGCGGTAAAGCCGTGGTCTATACCGCCACAGTTTTTAAGCATTTCGGCTCGAAAAAAGCCTATGCCGCCGTTTTCTTCATATATACAGCCGCGCTTCATCAGCCGATACGCCGCCAAGTATTCGTATTTATCCATCATTCGCGTTTATCGTCAAGCAACAGCTTCAATTCTTCCATAAATGTGTTTATATCCTTAAACTGACGGTATACCGAAGCAAAGCGAACATATGCCACCTCGTCAAGCTCCTTTAGGCCGCGCATAACAAGTTCCCCGACGTAATTGCTGGTTATTTCCTGTTCAAGGGTGTTGTTTACTTCTCTTACCACATCCTCGACAAGCTTATCCATCTGTGCCGCACTTACGGGCCGCTTTTCGCATGCCTTTCTTACGCCCATAAGTATTTTTTCGCTGTCAAACGCTTCACGGCGACCGTCCTTCTTTATTACCATCATGGGAATTTCTTCTATTTTTTCATATGTGGTAAAGCGCCGTCCGCACGTCATGCACTCTCTGCGTCTGCGTATGCTTGTCCCGTCATCGGTAGGGCGAGAATCGACTACCTTGCTTTCAGTTCCGTGGCAATATCTGCACCTCATGCTATATCCTCCGCAATGCTTTTGTTTATTATACCACAGTACAAGCAAAAAACAAAGCGCTCATGCCCTTTGAAATAAGAAACATATGCCCTTACAGCGTCAGATCCACCAGTATTACGTCCCCGCCTATCTTGGTTATTTTGCAAAAAGGTATAACAAGCTCCTCATCGCTTTTCAGCAGTCCCCACATTTTCGGCGGGCCCGGAACCACTATCGAGCACACCTCTCCCGAACACATATCCACCTCCATGTCACACACGGCACCGAGCCGCGCACCGTCCCTTAGATTTATAACCTCCTTGCGTTTCAATTCGCAAAAGCTGATGTTTGCCATACGGATCACCTCCAATGTAATATATGCTCCTTACACTTGCCCAATTAAGCGCGATATAATAAAATAAACGTATTGAGATGAAACCTTTGACTTCTTTTCTGCGTTATATTAGCAGAAAGCACCATAAGGAGGCACACATGAACAGATTTATTAAAACTCTTGCCCTACTTGCGGCGATTACAATGCTATCGGCATTGGTTTGCGGTTGCGCATCGAGCGCAAACGATACTATGCGCGCTGAAGTCGCTACCAGCAGCTATAACAGAAACGAATCCTACGATATGGTCATGGAAGAAACGTCCTTTGATTACGATGCATCCGCAGGCATAGCGGGCGTTGAGCTTGGTTCCTCCGTTGCCGCGGGTGACGTATACGAAAGCCGCAAAATAATCCGCAACTACGATATAAGCCTTACTACCGATGATTTTGATTCGCTTGTCGGCTATATAAACACAAAAACGAGTGAGCTTGGCGGTTACACGCTCGAATCCAATCTTTCGGGTCAAAAGCCCGAGGCTTACGGGGATTCGGGTCGCAGGCTCAACATCACGCTTCGCATACCCGCGGAAAAGGCAAGTGAATTTGTTTCGGGCGTAAAGGAGCTTGGTGAGCTGAACTCCCTTCGCGATTATACGGACGATGTTACCGATGAATACTATGATGTGGACACTCGCCTTTCCGTATTAAAGGAACAGCTTGAAAGGTTACGCGCAATAATGGTCGAGACCGATAATCTGTCCGACATTATTGAGCTTGAAAACAGGATAAGCGAAGTAATGCTTGAAATAGAAAGCCTTACGGGAACGTTAAAGCGTTACGATGCGCTTATCGACTACACCACCGTATATATTTACATACGCGAAACCAACTCCATAACGGGCCCCGCCGCAACCAAAACCGTAGGTGAGCGGATAAGCAACGGCTTTACCGAATCGCTTAACGGCGTAGGCGTGTTCTTTGTCAATGCGTTCGTTTGGTTCGTATCCAACCTGCCCACGATATTCGTTGTAGCGGCAATAGTGGCGGTAGTTATAATAATAGCCCGTCCGATAAGGAAAAGGGCCGCACAAAAAAGGCTTAACAAAAAAGCGGAACAGAACACCGCCGTTCAGGAAAACAAGGAGGAAAATAAATAAGCCATGAAAAAACGTTTGGTTGCGCTGATACTTTGTATTTGCTTTATCTCTGTGGCATTTGCGGGCTGCAAGCTTGAACAGCAGGATCAATCCGCCCAAGCCCCGCAGGTGATAAGTCCCGAAGTAACAATAAATCAGAGCGAGAAGGAGGATGTAAACGTGATAGAGGTTTCAGGTTCGGGTGAAGTAGTGCTTGCGCCCGATATGGCGACCGTAAGCATTCAAGTGCGCACCGATAATGAGGATGCGGCCGCGGCACAGAAAGAAAACGCCGAGATAATGGATGCGGTGCTATCCGCAATAAAGGCCGCAGGTGTTGAGGAAAGCGATATTGCCACAAGCAACGTCAGCCTTGATGAGCGTTATGATTACGACAAATCCCCCGCCGAGGTTACGGGTTATAGAATGACGAACACCATAAAGGTCACCATACGTTCCATAGATTCCGTAGGTAAGGTCATAAGCGATGCCATTTCCGCGGGAGCCACGGGAACATACGGGCTTTCGCTTTCCGTTTCGGACAGTTCATCGGCCTATCAGCAGGCATTAAAGGCCGCCGTTTCCAACGCCAAGGGCAAGGCAGACGCCATTGCCGATGCACTCGGCGTTACGATTAAAGCCATTCCCGCAAGCATTTCAGAGGAAACGAACGGCTATTCGGCAACGCGCGCATACGCTCTTATGGACACAAACGAAGCCGTCGCAGAGGATTCCGCAGTAAGCATTTCGGCAGGCGAACTGACCGTGAACGCAAGGGTAACCGTTAGCTACATAATAGAAGAATGATCGAAAAGAAGGCCGTTCAAGTGAAAAGATGCTTTGCCTTGTTGATTGCTTTATCCTGCGGTCTTGCTTTGATTGGCTGTCAAGGCGCAATCAGCAATTCGGATGTGTATTCATTCCCCGAGCCGATGACACAGATTTCGGGCACCGTATTTTCTTCGGGAGGAGAGGCTCCGTTTGAAGTAGGTGCCGAGTCCGCCAAGGAGTGGTTTTACGGGTTAAAACTGACCGTCTGCGACAAACCCGAGGATGTTGAGGGAGCAAAAAGCTATTGTTTCTTTATGAATGAAGAAGAAGTATTCTGTTATGAAGATAGGGGCGGCAGCACCGCATACATAATAGTTGGTGGAAACTATTACGATGTAAGCAATCCTTCCGTCCCGCCGATAAGCTACTATGACTGAAGTTCCGACGAATACCGCGTTGATCAGTTGAAAGGTTTGCGGCAAAACCGATAATAAAGTAAAAATCCGACCTATGGTTACATGGGTCGGATTTTTATTGTTGCTTTATGCATAGTATCGTTTTTGCGGTGCCGTCTCGCATTCAAGTTCTTCGTATTGAGACGGGATTTCCTATTTTCTGAGGGACTTCGGCCTTCCGAGTATTTCGCTCAACACTATGCCCTGAATAAGCCACTCCTTATCATGCAGTTCACTTTTTACACCGCCAATGTGTTCAATCTCGGAATATGCATCGTCCGTTTCGGCATAAAGTTCTTCGCACTCATCCGTAAAGCCGTACATGCTCTCTTCCGTATGGCCGTGTTTGGATTCGGTTACGGGTTTTACGATATGCTTCAGCGTCGATTTCGGCGTTTCGGTCGTCACCCTTGCGCTTATGCGGCTACCCTCGGTTGACACGCCCTCGCCCGAAGTATATGCAAGGCTGCCCGATGCACCACGGGCCTTGCCGCACTGACGGCAAAACTTGCTTTGCGCCGTATTTTCATATCCGCAGGAGCAAGTCCAAGCGTTTTCGCCCTTAACGGTGGCCACGCGAACATTGGCATTTGCATCCGAAACGGGCACCGCGGCACGGTCGTCCAGTCTGCGTTTTTTCGCTTCCGTGCTCGCCTTGTCCCTTTTAACGGCGGATATTATTATCCACGCTATTATCGCCAGAATGAATATACCCTGCACAGTGTCGCCTCCTTCCCTGCCGATTGTTTACCGTGTTTATCATTAAGCCTGCTTTGTGGGCGTGCCCGTACCGCCGGCTATGGATTCGCGCATTTTGGTATCGCTTATCACGTTCTGCATATTGTAATAATCCATAACGCCAAGTTTACCGTCCCTGAATGCGGATGCTATGGCCTTGGGCACCTCCGCCTCCGCCTCTATAACCTTTGCGCGCATGCCTGCCACCTCGGCCTTGTTTTCCTGTTCCTGAGCAACGGCCATTGCGCGGCGTTCCTCGGCCTTTGCCTGTGCTATGCGCTTATCGGCTTCCGCCTGGTCTATCTGAAGCTGTGCGCCCACGTTACGGCCAACGTCAACATCGGCAATGTCTATTGAAAGTATTTCAAACGCCGTGCCCGCATCAAGTCCCTTATTCAGCACGGTTTGAGATATAAGGTCGGGGTTCTCAAGCACGTCCTTATGGCTTGTTGAAGAACCAACTGTGGTAACTATACCCTCGCCTATACGGGCGATTATGGTTTCCTCACCCGCGCCGCCGACAAGCCTGTCTATATTGGCACGCACGGTAACACGTGCCTTTGCGCGAAGCTCGATACCGTCCTTTGCAATGGCGGCGATTACGGGGGTTTCTATAACCTTGGGGTTAACGCTCATCTGAACGGCATTCAGTACGTCGCGTCCCGCAAGGTCTATGGCACAGGCGCGTTCAAAGTCAAGCGGAATGCCCGCACGCTGTGCGGCTATAAGCGCATTTACCACCCTGTCAACATTACCGCCGGCAAGATAATGCGCCTCAAGCTTGTTCAATGGAACTATCATTCCCGCCTTTGTAGCCTTTATCATAGGATTTATGATACGGCTCGGCGTGACCTTTCTTATACGCATTGCGGCAAGCTGACCTATGCCGACCTTAACTCCGCTGGCGCGCGCACTTATAAAAAGTCCCACCGGCACAAAGCTGAAAAATACAGACAGGAATATTATTCCCGCTATGATTATTATTATCGCAACTATCAATTCACCCATTTTCTTTTTCCTTTCTTGCTTTATTTATTTTATTATTGCCGACACGGTGTCGGTTTAACTCAAAATGCCCATAATCAGGTAAATGCCATATATGAACCCGATAAACAGCGGCACGCCTATCATTATCTGTATCCATGAGCGTTTCCGTGCTTTTTGTGCCTCCTCGGGTGTCATATCCGTGTTTATTTCGTGCTGTGCGGCTTCACCGCTTCTTAAAAGCTCATCCGTATAGCATTTGGGGCACGGGCCTTCATTTTCGTTATAAAGCGTACCGCAATTCTTACAGACCTTCATTCGAAGTATCCTCCGTCCTTTTCACAAGAATTTTCAATCCGTCAATGCGTTCCACGGTTATTTGCGCATCTTTCGGTATGAATTCGCCGTTTGTCACAACGTCATAACGCTTGCCGTCTATTTGGGCATTTCCGCTCGGTCTTAATGCGCTGAGCGCAACGCCGCATTTACCCACCAGCTGCTGCACCTCGTAATCGTTAAGTGAGGTCGATGCCGAATCTATACTTTCCTTCAGCACTATGCTTGATTTGGCAAGTCTGCCTTTTTCAAAGGAGCGGTATATTATCACACCTGCCACAAGCAATACAACAAGAATTATTGCAAGTGTAATGAGCGCGTCAAGAAATGAGTTTGCGCTTAAAACTATCGCAAGTATAAGTGCAACAATGCCGCCTGCTCCCATCACTCCAAGTCCGGGGGTGAACATTTCCGCCACCATAAGGCCCAAACCTATAATAAGACACATCAGCGACAGTATGCTCCACCCCGAAAGATATACGCTCATATAGTCCATTTGCCACACCTCCTTTTTGTTTATTATATGTCTCAATACAGCATGAAAAGATGCTTATTGAACCACTCCGCAAAGCCAAAATCGGCCTTTGGCAATATGCCCATGTACATAAGCTTTACCACCAGCACCCACACGAGTGCGAGCGTTACCATGGCAAGCAGGAATATAAGCAGCACTATAAGCACGCTCGGCTTAGTGTCCGCCTCGTCATCGGGGCCGATGCCGTCATCCCATTCGTCGTCCCAATCGTCCCAGTTTTCGGAAAGATCCTTGTCAAACAGTTTTGGCGCGGCATCCTCCTTTTTCGGCTGACCATTCTCTTGCCGCACATCCGTATGTGCTTTTGTTGCATTCTCGTTTGCCGCGTTTATCACGGCCGCACTGCCGCGTTCCACTGCGCTCCTCCTCTTGGGCCATGTAGGACTTGCGGCTTTTGAAAAGACCACGGGCTTATTTGAATAATCCTCAGGATAATCGCGCAGAGTATCCTCCACAAGCCTTGCAAAGAAAAGATCCTCACTGCAACATGCATCCGTCAGTGCCATAAGCTGAGCATCTATGTCGTTTTCAAGCTTTCCCCTTAGAGCAAGCACGGAAACTTCGCTTGTTACCCTTCGTGTAACACGAATGGCGTCCGCTTCGTTTTTGGTTATCGCCAATGCCCTTTCATAAACAGGGCGGGTGTAGAGCTTCAAAAATGCCCTTAATTCGGCCTTATTTCCGCTGTTCAGCAATGCGACCATTTCGGGTGTTATATTTCCGGCCATTTACGGGTTCCCCCTCCGCAGAATAGTATAACTATAATATACCAGAATTCGACTCAGTTTTCTACATATTTATTCTTTACGGTATTTTACAACGCATCAGCCGAAAATGTGATAATGCTCTATTGCATAGCTGAATCCGAGTACAATGTACATTGCGCCGAAAAGTATGGGCATGAAAAGCTCCCTGCCATCACACTTTTTCCTGAACACATGAGTGATGGCCATAAGCTCTCCCAAATAGGCCAATGCCCCCACGCCATACGCTATCGCCTTAAAAAGGAACTGCCTGTCATCTATAAATATCGAACCCATAAAGCACATAGCGGCTAAAAGCGCCATTATGTTTTTAAGATCCAGTATTTGGGCATGCTTGGGATGAAGTTCTTCTCTATGCGGTGCGTTGTTTTCCATTGGGCTCCTTCGCCGTTGCTAAATAAAATCTTTAAGGCATTTTTCTTTATAATGTCTTAACATTGATATAATACTATAGTTTTGCCCTGTTGTATACGGTTTTTGCCGATATGCCGCATAATCTTAATATTTACGATAATTTGTCCCGACACGAGGTGCAAAAACGCGCAAAAAGCATTGCACCGTGCGGCATATATGGTGTATAATATATCGGTTTTTGAATCGGTTTATCCGAAAGGAGTGTTTTGATAAATATGCAGAAGGAAAACATCCGTAACGTTGCCATTATTGCCCACGTTGACCACGGCAAGACCACACTTGTGGACTGTCTGTTGAGGCAGAGCGGCGTGTTCAGGGTCAACGAGCAGGTGCAGGACAGAGTAATGGATTCCGGTGATCTTGAGCGAGAGCGCGGCATAACCATACTCAGCAAGAACACCGCAATAAAATACAAGGATTACAGAATAAACATAATCGACACACCGGGTCACGCGGATTTTGGCGGCGAGGTCGAGCGCATACTTCAGATGGTTGACGGCGTGTTGCTGCTTGTTGACGCATTTGAGGGCTGTATGCCGCAGACACGCTTTGTGCTTAGGAAGGCGCTTGAGCTGAATAAGGTGCCCGTAGTGGTTGTCAATAAAATAGACCGTCCCGGCGCAAGGCCGATGGAGGTTGTTGACGAAACGCTTGAGCTTTTCATGGAACTTGGCGCTTCAGCCGAACAGCTTGATTTCCCCGTTGTATACGCAAGCGCCAAGGAAGGTACTGCAGGTATGGAACCCGATAAGCTCGGCAGTGACATGCAGGCCGTGTTTGAAACCATAATAAAGGCCATACCCGCGCCCGAATGCGATACCGAGGCTCCGCTTCAGGTGCTTTTCTCCACCATTGACTACGATGATTATGTGGGCCGCATAGGTATTGGCCGCATAGAGCGCGGCATTGCCCGCCGCAATCAGCCCGTTACAATGTGCGGTGGATCCGCAAACGCCGTGCGCACGGTAAAGCTTAGCAGACTCTACCGTTTCGAGGGTTTGAAGCGTACCGAAGTTGAGGAAGCCTACGCGGGCGACATTGTCGCGGTTGCGGGCATAACCGACCTTGCAATAGGCGAAACCGCGTGTGCGCCCGAATGCGTTGAGCCGATGCCCTTTGTTCACATTGACGAACCGACGGTATCGATGATGTTCATGGTGAACGACAGTCCCTTTGCGGGTAAGGAAGGTAAATACGTTACCAGCCGCAACCTCAGAGACAGGCTAATGAAAGAGGTTGAAACCAACGTTTCCATGCGCATTGAGGAAACCGGCTCCACCGATACATTCAAGGTATCGGGGCGCGGAGAGCTTCACCTTTCCATATTGATAGAGCAGATGCGCCGTCAGGATTACGAATTTGCCGTTTCCCGACCGAAGGTAATACTCAAACAGGACGAGCAGGGTCACACGCTCGAGCCTATAGAAGAGCTTACTGTCGATGTGCCGAACGAATACGTAGGCAGTGTTATGGAAAAGCTTGGTTCGCGCAAGGCTGAGCTTGTGGATATGCATACGGAAAATGAGGGCAGCACAAGGTTACTTTTCAACATACCCGCACGAAGCCTCATGGGCTACCGCAGCGAGCTTTTGACGGATACCCGCGGCAACGGCGTTATGAGCCACATTTTCCACGGCTACGAACCCTATAAGGGCGATATAGAAGAACGTGAACGCGGCAGTCTTGTTTGCAGTGAAACGGGTGAGACAAACAGCTACGGCCTTTTCAACACGCAGGAGCGCGGCCGCCTTTTCGTGGGCCCGGGTATACCCGTTTACGAAGGACAGGTGGTCGGTGAATGCTCACGCGGGGACGATATAGTCGTCAACGTTTGCAAGCGCAAGCACGTCACCAACATGCGTGCCGCCGGCAGTGATGAGGCACTGCGCCTTACCCCGCCGACCATACTTTCGCTTGAACAATGCCTTGAGTTTATAGCGGAAGATGAGCTTGTTGAGGTAACGCCGAAAAGCATCCGTATGCGCAAGCGTATTCTTTCCAAGGAACAGAGGCTGAAGCAGGCCGCAAAGAAGGAATAACCACTCGGCTATACGTTATAATGCACCTTCCCCATTTTTATGGGGAAGGCTTTAATATAAATCTCGCAATATTTTGCTACGAAAGGACTCCCCATGAGCAACAACCTTTACGATGCAGCAATAGTTCCCTGCAATAATTATGAATCCGCAAGCGTGCGAACCGCACTTGAAACGGCGCTTAACGCCATAGGCGGTCTTGATTGGGTAAAGCCCGAAATGAAGATAGGCATAAAGCCGAACCTCGCCGCGGCAAAGTCAAGTGAATTTGCCGTATGCACCCACCCCGTGATGGTTGCGGAGCTTACAAAAATGCTTATTGAACGCGGTGCAACGGTAATAGTCGGCGAAAGCCCCGGCGGGCTTTATAATGCTGCCGCAATGAACCATTCCTATAGTGCAACGGGCATGACGCTTGCCGCGGAGGCGGGAGCAAAGCTTAATGATAATTTTGCATCCGCCGAGGGTCGATTCGATGATGCAAAGGTGCTTAAAACGTTTCATTATACCGCATGGCTTGACGATGTAGATGCGCTTATTACATTTGCAAAGCTTAAAACCCACGGCATGATGGGCATGACGGGCGCACTGAAAAACCTTTACGGCACCATACCCGGCACGGTAAAGCTTGAATATCACTACCGTTTCCCGAATCACAGTGATTTTTCAAATATGCTTGTGGATATATACGAATATCACAAGCCCGTGCTTTCACTGATAGATGCGGTTGTCGCCATGGACGGTAACGGTCCAACCGCGGGCAGGCCGCGCGAATGCGGCGCGCTTATTGCCGCACACACGGCATACGATGCCGACCTTGTGGGTGCAAAGCTTCTCGGGATAGAGCCTATGGATGTGCCCACGATAGCATCCGCCGTTGAGCGGGGGCTTAGCCGCAGTTCTCTTGATGAGGTATCGCTTTTCGGCAATGCGAACGAGTTTATAATAAATGATTGTGAGCTTACGCCGCGCCACGATATAACATCCGTCAAGAATACACGCGGAGTTACAAGGGCATTTCTTAAAATGGTCATGGCATCAAGGCCGAACGCCGTAAAGAGCGAATGTGTCGGCTGCGGCCTATGCGCAAAGCTGTGCCCCGCCAAGGCCATAACGATGAAAAAGGGTCTTCCCGATATAGACAGAAAAAAGTGCATACGATGCTTCTGCTGTCAGGAATTCTGTCCGAAGGGAGCAATGAAGGTACAGCGCACCGCAATAGCAAGGCTGCTTAATAAATGATGTAAAGCGCACAGAGGTGAAAATACATGGAAAGCATTAACGATTTTACGAAAGGTAAAATACTCTCTCCGTTGCTTAAATTCGCGTGTCCCGTGTTTTTGGCACTGTTTTTGCAGGCGATGTACGGCGCGGTCGACCTACTTGTCGTGGGCCAATTCGCAACCACTGCCGATGTTTCGGGCGTTTCCACGGGCAGCCAGATAATGCACAGCCTTACGGTTGTGCTCACAAGCTTTTCCGTCGGCATAACGGTGTTGCTTGGGCAAAAAATAGGCGAAGGTCAGGGTCATATCGGCGGCAAGGTAATCGGCACGGGCATTGCACTGTTCATTTTTATAACGGCAATATGTACCGCCCTTTTCACCGCCCTTACCCCTCAGATATCCACCCTTATGCAGGCACCCGAGGAGGCATTTTCACAAACCGTATCTTACGTTCGCATATGCTCCGCGGGCACGGTATTCATAGTTGCGTTCAATCTGCTCGGCAGCATTTTCCGCGGCATGGGAGATTCCAAGCTGCCGCTTATAACCGTTGCCATTGCATGTGTTGTCAACATAGCGGGTGATTTACTGCTTGTTGCGGTGTTCGGCATGGGTGCTGACGGTGCGGCCTATGCCACGGTTGCGGCTCAGGCGGTAAGCGTTATTCTTTCGTTTGTAATAATAGCCCGCCGCAAACTGCCTTTTTCTTTCAGCATAAAGGATATTCGCATTGATAAGGGCATTGCACGCGCACTTATAAAGTTCGGCGCACCGGTTGCACTTCAGGAACTGCTTGTGGGACTTTCCTTCCTTGTTATCTGCGCAATAGTCAATTCACTCGGCTTGGCGCAAAGCGCGGGTGTGGGCGTTGCGGAAAAAATATGCAGTTTCCTTATGCTTGTGGCTTCCGCATATATGCAGTCGCTTTCCGCATTTGTTGCCCAGAATATCGGTGCAAAGAGGCGCGACCGTGCAAAGCGTGCGCTTAAATACGGCATACTCACATCCCTTGCCGCTGGAGCAATAATGGGTTACCTTTCATTCTTCCACGGCGACGTGCTGGCGGGCATTTTCGCAAACGATGCAGAGGTGGTGTTCCTTGCAAGCGAATACCTTAAAGCGTACAGCATAGACTGTCTGCTTACGGCGTTCTTGTTCTGCTTCTGCGGGTATTACAGCGGTTGCGGACTGACTACGTTTACAATGGTTCAGGGCATAGTGGGTGCATTCTGCGTGCGCATACCGTTTTCGTTTTTCATGAGCAGAATACCGAATATTTCGCTTTTCTATATCGGTCTTGCCACCCCCGCTTCCACGGTTGTGCAGATAACGCTTTGCCTTTGCTATTATGTTTATACGGAAAGAAGAGCCGATAAGCTTGCATCCTAAGCACTTATTGTGGGGAGCGGCGGCTTATTTGCCGCGTTCCCTGTAATCTTCATCTATGCGGTTCTTCCAGTTTTCGTCAATGTCATTTACGGCATCATCGAGCGATATTGCCTTTGCCGTGCCGCATTCGGGCGCAGACGGTATGCTACCCTCCGCCGATATGCTGAACATGCACTCCTCCGCTTCCTGCCGCATGCGCATTTCGTCAATACTGCGGCTCCTTAGGCTCAAATGGTCGTGTGCATAGTTATCGTCTATATACTCGCTTATATCGTTGAACAGCTTTGTGCTTATTTGGTATGAGTCCTTGTCAAATACAACGATATACACAAGCATATCATTTTCCATAAGGAATTCGCTTATTGTGTCTATCGCAACTCTAAGTGCCTTATCCCGCGGATAGCCGTAATTACCCGCAGATATAAGCGGAAACGCGACGCTTTCGCATTTGTACTCCTTTGCAAGGCGAAGCGCGGTTTTATAGCACGATATCAGCAGACCCTTTTCGCCCGCCATTCCGCCGTGCCAGCGCGGACCCACCGCGTGTATAACGTATTTACAGGGCAAATTATAGCCCGCGGTTATTTTTGCGCTGCCCGTTTCGCACCCGCCAAGTGTTTTGCACTCGGCAAGCAGCCACGGCCCTGCGGCACGGTGTATACTGCCGTCCACTCCCCCGCCGCCAAGTAAGGATGCCTTTGCCGCATTGACTATCGCATCCACCTTCATTTTTGTTATATCATTGCGCACTATTTGTAATGGCATAGTACTCCCGCCCCGTATGTATCATCTTTTGCACCGCCATAAACCGCCTTTTTATGCAATTCAACGGCCACGGTGTTTTTCCTTTTTCTTTTTTCGTTTTAATTCGTAAAGTCGTTCCGTTTCCGCTTCTCTTTGCCCTTTCCTTGCGATGTGCCGATCCTGCTTTAGCTGCTGCCGTTGCAGTTGCAATGAGAGCTGTGCTTTCGTCCCTATTCCTTTATTCTCAAGGCTTTTGCTTATGTTTCGCTGCATTCTTTTTGGATTTATTTTTCGTTCCCGCGGCCGACTTTCCGCCTTAACGGGCGGACTGAACACAAGGCGATGCCCGCTCTCAAGCAGAAACGCATATACTTCGCAGTCATTCGGTTCCGCACCGAATGTTATTTTGCAGACCTCGTATTCATTGCCTACCGTGCGTTCATATATGCCCACCCAAAAAGGATCCTCGAACAGAACCGTAAAACTGCTTTTTATGCACATGTGTCTACTTTTCCGTAAACTGCCGTTCAAATTCATCAAGCCAGCTTGAAAGTGCCGAATAAACACACCGTTGCTGATCGAATACGGTTCGCCCGACTAACGGAATATCCTTATACTCGTTTGCATATTGCGCACTGTTTTCGGCCGAAATACCGATATTTTGCCTTATTCTGTCTATCAATTCAAGTGCCCTGCCGCGTTCCACCTTGTTCAAATTGGCTATTACCATGTTAAACTCAAACAAAAGCGGTATCTGCTTTGCGGCGTACTGTTCCATAAGCCGTTCAAAATAAGCCCTTCCCTTTTCGGTTATTGAATAAACGGCTTTATCGGCAGCCCTTTTCCCTTTGACGATGTCACTTTGTATATAACCTTCGTTGTTCAGCTTCAGTACCCTTCTATATACGGACGGTGTGCTTATTTTTGTCCAACGCGAAAAATGGTGATAGTCCACATCCTTCTGTATTTCATACGCGCTTTGCGGTCTTTCGATTATCATGCCAAGTATTACAATATCTATGGATGACATGCTATCCCTCCTTTGCTATCACCAATATTACTATCATTGATAGTAAAAGTCAAGCATGCAAAAGGATATGAAAAAGCACCGCAGTCCTATTCAGGATTACGGTGCTTGATATAAAAAACCTATTCCGATACCAAATGCACACCCCTTAACTCTTTCGAGTAAAGGTTTAAGAGGTGTGCTTCTTTTAATGATTCCTCAATTTGAAAAAATGTGCTTGATTTACTTATAATAGCGTGCTATCATATACCGTAGTTTGAATGACGGAGGTGATCCATTTGAAAACGGACTGCGGTATGTTGATAAAGCAAATATCAGATCACATTGCAAAGGACGCTAATAATGCTTTGCGTTCGGATGACTTAACCTTGTCACAACTTCGGTGCATGGAATATATGTATCATCGAGTGAATGATAAGATACCCTTAAAGGATATTGAAGCGCATTTCCAGATTGCCCAGTCTACGGTTGCCGGCATTATGTCTCGCCTTGATAAAAAAGGGCTGATACAAATGGAAGTCAGTGAATCCAATGCCAGAGCAAAAAATGTTTGTTTGACTGACAAAGGAATTTCTGTGTTTCAAAGAGCAGAGCAAAGGAAAGATAAAACAGAGGATGTTCTGCTTATGCCATTGTCGCAGGCAGAACGTCGGCAGTTTTATGAGCTGCTAAAGAAAGTAAACGATGGGCTGAAAAATGTCTGAGCAGTCTCAGATTGCTCGGATATTCTTCAGCCAAAAATAATAGCGTGCTATTAAGGAGGAAAACAAATGAAACAAGAAAAAACAATAGAATCTTTTGCACAGGGTTCTGTTTTTAGTACTGTGCTTAAAAATGCCATCCCTGCGATTGCTGCCATGCTGATGGTGATGATCTACAATCTGGCTGACACATTTTTTATTTCTCTTACGGATAATGATTATATGGTTGCTGCGGTATCGTTGGCAACTCCGGTATTTTTGATTTTTATGTCAGTGGGTACGCTGTTCGGTATCGGCGGCACTTCGGTGATCTCACGGGCATTTGGCG
>CAZTFU010000017.1:0-37762 GCA_964612925.1 uncultured Clostridium sp.
TGTGTGTCATCAGGTGATTGACATATTCTGTTTCCGGGTAGAGCATTTCGAGTCGTTCCACGAATTTTTCTATATCGGACTCTTCAAAATACAGTTCGGACTGATTGTTGTTTGGAATAATACTTCTTTTCGTGAATTGTTCCCAGTAAACTGATTCCTGTAAATACAAGTTGTTTGTCAGTTCCATATTTCCATCATTGTCTTGAAGCAGTTGAAAACCAAACATATCACTATAGAACTTTAGCGCACGGTTACAATCTTTAACAACGATAAGCGTTCCTTTGAATTTCATGTATGTTTACCTCCGCAAATTCGAGCTTTTCTCGGTCTTTTGCCGCATAAAGTATATCAGAAAAATGTGAAAAACTCTGCCGTCCGCACAAGAAACGCCCGAGCATTTTTCTAAAGCCAAGGCGCAAAAAGCATCCGCAAACCCGTGTGTTTCTTATTTCAGATGGTCGTTATACTCTCTTACTTTTTTGCCGCCTTCATTGCGCGAATGATGTTTTCAACCGTGGCCTCCATGTCCGTCTTTGCACGCAACTTCATCAGTCTTTTTTCCATGGCGACCCTGTTTATGCTGAATATAGCCGTAACGCCGAAATCATATGCCGCTTCGGCACCGTCGGCAATGTCCCCAACAACGGCTATTGTCGGCACACCGAACTTGCTTGCGCGCTTTGCAACGCCTATTACGGTTTTTCCGCGCATGCTTTGCGGGTCTATGCGCCCCTCTCCCGTAAGCACGAGATCGGCATCCTTCACAACCGAATCAAAGTCAATTATGTCAAGCAAACCGTCTATGCCCATTTGCAGCGGGCACGAAAACAGTGCCCTCATTCCAAAGCCCATGCCGCCTGCGGCACCCGATGAAGGAAGATCCGCCATATGGCTTTTACCCGATACTGCGGCAAGGTGCTCAAGCCCAACATCAAGGCGAGTTATCATGGCGGCATCCGCGCCCTTTTGCGGCCCGAAAATGTTTGCCGCACCGTATTTGCCAAGTAATGGATTGTCAACGTCACACATGGCTAAAAGCTTTACTTCGCCAAGTGTGTTTTCTATACCGCTAAGATCTATGCGGGCTATGTCTTTAAGCGTTTTGCCGACGGGAATGAAGCTCTTTCCTTCGGTATCGTAGAATTTTGCACCTACAGCTGCCGCGGCACCGCAGCCGCCGTCGTTTGTGGCACTTCCGCCAAGGCAAACCACTATGCGCTTTGCACCCATGTTCACGGCGTCACAAATCAGTTCTCCAACGCCGTATGTGGTTGTGGCCTCGGGATTCTTATTGCCGTATACAAGAGGAAGCCCCGCACAGGCAGACATTTCGATAATTGCCGTTTTGTCATCCGTAATGCCGTATGAGCAGGACAACTTTTCAAAATGCGGTCCCGTAACGGTTACGGTTCTTTGCCTTCCGCCAAGTGCCGAAATAAATGCTTCCACACTGCCCTCGCCACCGTCCGCAATGGGTACGGATACTATGTTTGCATCCTTATCCGCTTTTTCTATTGCACGGCGCATTATGGCGCATATTTCACGCGAACTTATCGTTCCCTTGAACGAATCGGGCGCAAGAACATATTTTGTCATGATATCATTCCTCCCAATAATTATTATAGCAAAAGCATAAAACGGCGGCAATGCTTTGCTCCGCAATAAAAAGTATATACGGCTATGGACAAGATCATTACAGCGTGATAACATATCTTTTGAAAACCAAACATTGGGCAGAGTAGGCCGGCGCGCGTTATACCGATAAAACGGTAGCCAGTGCCGACGGAACGGGGAGTTGTCCGTCGGACGAAAAACACATGTGTTTGCGGTGCGCAGGTCGAATCCCGCTGCTGCATATGGGAAATATGCTTCCTCTATGCGGTGATTTCGCAAAGGAGGATTTTTTATGCGAATCGATAGGGCAATGGTGCATCAAAGAATACTGCGCCTTGTTGTATGCGCCATGCTTACGGCGCTCGGCGTTGTGCTTGGCGGCATGCTGAGTATACCCGCAATGCCGTTTGGAACCTATTCGTTAAAGATAGGATTTGGTACATTGCCTGTCATTATTTCGGGCGTGATGTACGGCCCGTTTTGGGGTGCCGTTGTCGGCGCATTATGCGACCTGTTGCAGGCACTGATCTTTCCCAAGGGCGCATATATGCCTTGGTTTACGATTGTTGGAATGCTGTTCGGCCTTATACCCGGATTATTCTTTATAAAAAAGCAAAAGCCCACATTTTTACGCATATTGGCCGCCGTGGCATCGGGCCAAATATTCGGAAGCGTTATATGCAATACCGCGCTTATCGTATGGCTTTACGGCATGCCGTGGGAGGTTGGCATAACACGCCTTATCAATCAGGCTGTAATGATTCCGCTCTATACAATACTTGTGTTTGCCTGCTTTAAGGTCATAAAAAAGGCGGGCATAAAGACCGAATAGCTAACGTTTAACACGTGCCGTATATGCCAATACTCTATATACAAAGTATATGGAGGTATGGTATGATTAACACGAAAAAAGCCGTAGTGCAGGATAGAGAGATAGCATCCGCCCTTTATAAATGGCAAATGGCTGCCGCATATTACGAAAGCGTTTGTGACAGTGACCTTATGGATTACGCCATTTATGAGTTGGAGGCCGCAAAACGCCGCTATACTTATCTGCTCAGGCTGAAAAGAAACGGTGCATAGCACCGACGGGAAGGGAAAAATATGGTTTTTGCGCTTGTAATCGGATTTGGAATACTGTGGCTTGCCTGTAAGCTGCTCAAAGTATCAATGAAGATATTCTGGAAACTTTTTGTTAACGCATTGATAGGTGCGGCGGTGCTGCTGCTTATCAATTTCTTTGGAGCCGCAATAGGCTTATCGATAAGCATAACTTTTATTTCGGCATTGGTAGTCGGCGTATTTGGCGTGCCCGGTGTTGTGCTGTTGCTTATCCTTTCGATATTATAAGTTTTATATTCGATTATGGTTACGACGTGACTATTGACTGCAATGGCGGTAGTCGGATTGTTGAAAACATTCGGGTCATGCAGAACAATCATACAAGACGGGAACGGCAAGGTGTATGTCTTGCGGCAGACGCCTGCATTGAAGCATGTACCGCCGTTACTGCCATCGGCATGACGCAAATGTTTTTTGACGTTCGTAAGCGTTACGATGCCGACCGTTTCGGGCAGACCAATCGGGAGGTATCCGAGCCAACGGACGAACCGCGTGCACAGAATGTCACTCTACCATAGAAAAAATCAAAGGGCGCAGGAGTGGCCAAAGTGCGGTCATATCCGCAAAAAATCGGATCGTTATCCTACATCCGATTAATGAATGTATGCGGTCTATACAATGGCCGATTATATCGGCAACAATAACGGCGGTCGAAAAAACGCGCCTCTCTTTACCGTTAAACGGCGCTCACATCATTTTGCCGTGCTTAGCGGTTTCTTTATAGCCCATCAATACAATATACGACATTTTGATAAACTCAATTACATTTTGTACTTGTATATATATATATATGATATAATTATATCTGATGGGCGGATGAGGGGTGACGAACAACGCACTTTATGTACGCCTTAAGAAAAAAGAATACAAACAAATGCCGTGGCATCGGGGACACGAGAACCGAGGCTGAACAAGGGAAGACGGGTGCAAATCCCGCGCTGGAAACAGCTGTAAGCGTTGAGGGCAGTATCAAAAGGCGAGAGCCGGTCATTGGGAAACTGAGAAGGCGATACTGCACGCAGGAAACAACCATAAACGCAAGCCAGAAGACCTACGAGCGTATGTTAAACGCCTTTTCTCAGGATAAGTGGGGTAAGGCGGCTTGTGTTGGCAAAAAAGCTGCGGTGATTTCAAAAAACGTTTTGAGGTCGCCGCTTTTTTTAGCTTTGGAAGTATGCGAAACACCTATTGCATATCACAAGAACAGATAAAACATATCGTAAAAACGGCAGATGAAAAAACATAACAAAAGTACCGAGCCCGACGCGAACGGCAATGCGGCACCGAACCGTCATCGCAGAATGTTTGCGTATGCGCGGAGAAGCTTGGCCAAACGGAGGTGAAAAGGGAGAATGAGGAATAATAAGCGGACACTGTTCACAGCCATAGTGCTTTTGTTGGTACTTGCGGCAGCGGGATGCGGCGGCACGGAGAGAGTCACCGCAGACAGCGGTGGGCAGCTTGAGCTTGATTATATATATAATGAAGAGTATAGCGCAACCGACAATGTGCCGCAGGCAACACAGCAGACTTGGTCTGCATGGCTTATGGATGCTTTCAGCTTTGGAGAAGCAAACAAAGCACCGACAGCAACGCCTGCCCCAACGCCGGACAGCGTAAGGGAACTATACGAGCAGGGCAATATGCCGACGGAACGCCCCGAAAAGAACGGCACGACAATGGATGCACCCAATGCGGAAGCGACGCCGTTTGTCCCTCCGCTCGAAACGCAAAAGCCCGAAGTGAACGATACGGATGCGCCTAAGTCTACCGCAACGCCCGCATCCACGCCGATACCGACATCGGAGCCAAAGAAAAATACTGTAACGATTCGGATACGCTGTGATACGGCCGTTAAAAACGGTATGCATCTTGAGGCTAAGTGGGCCGGGATAGTGCCCGCATCCGGCTGCATACTGGATACGACGGAGTTTGAGATAGAGGACGGGGATACGGTGCTGGACGTGCTTAAAATGGCGCGAGACAAGTTCAGATTGCATATGGAATACTCCGGCGGAAGCGGCAGTGCGGCATATGTCGAAGGAATAAACAACCTTTACGAATTTGACGGTGGACGCTGGAGCGGCTGGATGTATTGCGTGAACGGTTGGTATCCGAATTACGGCTGCGGAGTGTATTACCTCAAGCCGGGCGACAAGATAGAATGGAACTACACCTGCGACCTTGGACTGGATCTTGACGGAAGCTGGTGGGACGAAGCACAAGAATGGAAGAATGCGCATGAATAAAGTCATAATATCAACACATGGTCTGAAAAAGTATTATACCGTGGGCAAAAACACGGTAAAGGCACTCGACGGTGTGAATATGACTGTGAATAGAGGAGAGTCCATATGCATAACCGGACGCAGTGGCAGCGGGAAGACAACGCTGCTCAATATGATTGCGGGGCTGGAAGAGCCTACTGCGGGAACGATAGAGGTTGCAGACCAACATATAGAACGCATGGGTGAAAAAGCGCGTGTGTGCTTCAGACGGGATAACATAGGGTTCATATTTCAGTCATATAACCTCATGCCGCAATACAGCACGGTCGAAAACGTGGCACTGCCGCTTGCCATACGCGGCGCACCGAAGAAGCTCAGAGACGAACTGGCTGAGGAACTGCTTGTGCGGGTAGGCTTAAAGGAGCATATGAAGCACAGACCGGATCAGCTTTCCGGCGGCGAGCAACAGCGTGTGGGCATTGCAAGGGCCGTGATAACACGCCCGAGCATAGTGCTTGCGGATGAGCCTACAGGCAATCTGGACACAAAAACAAGCGCGGAAATAATGGAACTGCTGACAGGGCTTTTCAGGGAACGGGGAACCACTTTCGTGTTGGTATCCCACGACATGGGAATGAAAGCATATACAAACAGAACGATAACCTTCACAGACGGAAGGATAAGCAATATATCATCGGAGGAAGAAAGCAAGTGAGTACAGGAACAAGGAAAATCGCAGCACTGATCATGACAGCGGCACTTATGCTGACGTTTGTGTCGAGCGTATCTGCGGAAAACGGGGAAGCAACGCCATCACCCGTACCGGATAGTACGCCTGAAGCCTCAGCTACGGCTGTGCCGAGCATACCCGTAACGGATGAAAAACCGAATACGGATATAACGGTGATACCCAGCAACGCAAACGCGCTGGTACTGATGGACGTTGGTGCGCAAAGCCCCAAGGGCGAGCCCGGGGACGTAGTAACGATAGTGCTGCCGGTTGCGGTGAACAGAGAGTATCTGCCAAGTGAAAGGTATATGCTGAGAAATATAACGGTATCGCCCAAAATACCTCGTGACGCATCCGTAGCCGATTGGCCGTTCGATCTTATCAACGCCAGCTATACAAGGCATCTTGATGACATGTCGTATAACTCCACAGCGGAGATATACTATGATTTCCGCATAAGTCAGTTTGCAAAAAAAGGTGTGTATCCCGTCAATTTCGAAGTCAATGCTACCGTATGGCGGTATGATGACGTGAACGGCACATCCATAACGGAAGACGTAACGTTTACGCTGTGCGTATATGTGACGCTTATGAGTAACGGCAGCGAATCGGGCGTGACTACCGGCTTTGGTCCGCTACAAATAGCCGCGGAAAACCAGTCCGGCGTGTTTCAGTCCCCCATACTGAAGCCGAAACAGACCACTACACTGCGCGTGCCGATAGTGAACAAGGGCGGAGAACTTACAAACGTTACAATATCGCCCGTAATATCCAATTCGCTTGACGAGTTTCCGTTTATAGCAGAAAACGTGAACTACGGCAGATATTTTGAAACATGGCCTTCGGACGGCATAGCGTATGTGGAGTACGAATTTACGGTGAGTTATTACGCTACGAACGGCAATAAGCCCGTTAAATTTCTTGCTACATATTACGAAAATGGGGAACCGCAGCAATGCACCTTCACAACGTATGTATATATAACAAACGGCTATGTTGCGCCCGTGGAAAAGGTTGAAACGGCAATGTCCGTAATGGTGTCAGGCTATAAGCTGTATGTCAACGGCGCAGAGGTATCCGGCCTTATGGCGGGGGATGATGCAACGGTTCGACTTACGCTTATAAACAACGCCAAGAAAGATACGGCCCTTAAAAACGTGGCTACATTATCGCTTGCCAATTCAAACGGATTAACGCTCAGCGTCGGCAGTAGCGACGCGGCATATGTGAGCGCGATAAAACCCGGCGAAACGGCGGAAGTGGAATTCAACCTGTCAGTCAGGCGCGATGCGGAGGTTGGGCCGTCAACCGTTGGAATAAATCTGACATATGAAAACAGTGACAGCGTTGCGGGCAAGGCAACGCAAAGCATAATGATCCCCATAAGCCAACCGATGGACGTTGTTATAGATACGCCTGTGATATATGGCAGTCCGACAGCGGACACACCTACGTCAATAAACTTAAACATGGTCAATATGGGGCGCGCCAAAGCGATGAATATAAGAATAATCGCACTTGAGGGAATAACGATGACGGAGAGCTACTACGGCGGAGACCTGCTCCCCGGCGGTACGCTCAGTGCTGATTTTCAGGTGAACTGTGTAAAAATAGGTGAGTTTACTGCAAAACTGCTCGTGCAGTATGAAGATGCCAACGGTCAGCAGTATGCCGAGGAGATTCCTATAACATTCAATGTGGAGGATGCTAAGCCCGCATCAAGCGGCACGGTCGTGATAAACGAAGATTCAGAAACGAACTCGGACAATGTACAAAACAGCGGCGGCTTGCCGTGGTGGGCTTGGATGTTGATAGCTTTAGCCGCAATAGCCGTAATAGCGGCGATAATAGTATCAAGCCGCAATAAAAATAAAAAGTTTAAAGATGAATACGGCAGCGGAGCAAACGGCAGAACAGGCGGTGCCAAAGTATGACGGTCTTTGATCTGCTCCGCTATGGATGCATAAACCTGTGGCGGCGAAAATCGAGGACAATGCTTACCGCGCTGTCAATGACCATAGGTGTAATGTGCATAATTGTGCTTGTTTCCATAGGACTTGGTTACGAGGCCAATTACATGGAAAGTATAGAAAGCCTTGGGAGCCTAACAAAGATAGATGTTACGGCAGCCGATTCGACATTGCTTGAAAAGACCGCAGTGTTGAACGCAAAGGCGGTCGAAGCACTCGGAAACATAGAAGGAGTTGAAGCCGTAACGCCTGTTATACAAAAAAGCGCATATATAAAAAGCGGCAACTATGTAAATATGGTACGCATATATGGCATAGATACAAGCACGGCGGGTAGCTTTGGAATCATACCTGAGCGCGGCGAAGCGCCCGGAGATGGTACGCGGCTGCACCCCGAGGTCATGTTTACGGATGATGTAGCGGCTACGTTCGCGAATCCTGCCGATTATTGGGCTGCCGCTGTTGACACGAACGGTGCGGCACTCGTAGACCCGCTTACGGCGGATATAAAGCTAACGTTCGATTATTCAAATCTGTCGGGCGGGCAGAAGGTGGACAGCGATGGAAGGGCATTGCCTAACGGCAACTTTTATAGATTAAAAGTTACAGGCATCTGCTCTACGCTTAACAACACCTACGCCACAGCCGCATTCATGAATATTGACAGGCTAAGTGAACTTATCGACGCTAATGCGGACTTTCTCGGCGCAAAGCAAGACGAAAAGCAGCTTGCGTTGGAACGTCAGTACGGCCAAGTATATGAGCTTGTATGGGTAAAAGTAAAAAATGTCGAGGATGTGCAGCGGATAGCGCAGCTTATACGCGACAGCGGACTGTCGGCATATTCGCTAAACGACATGCTTGAAACGGTCAAAACGCAGTCGCGGCAGATACAGGGCATGCTCGGAGCGATAGGAGCGGTTGCAATGCTTGTCAGTGCTATATGCGTTGCGAACACGATGATGATGTCCATAACCGAGCGCACAAAGGAGATAGGTATACTGAAGGTGATAGGCACCTCGCTTGGCAGCATATCCGCCATATTTCTGACAGAAGCGCTGATTATAGGCATATTGGGTGGAATATTCGGCCTTGGATTGAGTTGCCTTGTCCAAAAGCTACTGCCACTGATATTTAGCGGTTGGAATGTGCGTAGCATTATGCCCACATGGCTTGCGCTGGCGGGCGTGGCGTTTGCCGGCGTAGTTGCCTTGCTGGCTGCGATACTCCCGGCAAGGAGAGCTATGCACATAAGTCCCAACGCAGCCATACGAACGGAGTGACGCATATGAGAAAGCTTTTACTTATTCTGCTAGCGGTTATTTTCGTGTTTGCGGGGTGCGGAAAAGAAAAAGAAAGCACCGTACAAATTCCGGAGAACGGGCAAATTCAGCAAAGCATGACACGGCCCGAAGAACGGCTTACCGAGCATTGCACAGAAATAACGGGAGATATTTCACAGCCCGGAACGATGGCTATAATGTGCAGTGAAGGGTATTGGCGCACATGGCGCGTGGAGACGGTCGACCAAAACGGCGAAGTGAAAGAATACCGATACGAAACGGAAAGTATGTTGCCTCAGGATGCGGAGCTGACCGCCGTGCCGATAACGGTAATGTTCAACGGCAATATGCTTAAGGTGGAGGGCGAGGCAGTATCGATGGAATCGCCCATGCAGCTTATGCTGAATATCGAGGACGGCAAAGAGGTAACGTTCAGCGTGGTGCATGATAACGGAGAGGAGACTTTTACTGTGCGATCGGCGAATAAAGAAGAGTAAATCAACGTTACGGTATACGTTTTTTATCACAATAACAGGAGGAGAAAATGAAACAAACAAGAACTGATGCAAAGCTGTTGGCACTTATACTGGTATTGGTGTTTGTGTTTGAACTGCTGCCTGTACGTATAGCGAATGCAGCGGAAAACAGTAGCAAATGGCCTGCGCTCGTGAATGACAGCGGATGGCTGAAAACGTGCAATTATGTTTCAACAAGTTCAATAACCAGCGATGAATACCCCGGTGTCGGAAACATGTTGATGAACGACAGCGACAGTGATGACACCGGCCTTATAAAGAAGGTGCAGATACCCGGGTTTAACTCAAGCACACCGATAGAAAAATATGAACTTACGCTGAGTGTGACCTACCTTGTTGCTGACAGCAGCGATGTAGGTGCGACTGGGAAAGTGTATGAAACAATAAAGCTGCCGCGCACTAATTATTATTACCCCCAGCGCGTGGTGCTGCGCTCGCAAAACGGCAGGGAATGCCCCATATACATAGTCGCAATTCCGGAACAGCACAACTATAAGGACGAAAAGTATGATTACTCCGAAGTAATAGACCTTATGGTTGAGCTGGATGTGCGCACGAGGGATCTCTTGAACGATCTTACAAGTACAGATAAGGCGGAAGTAGGCGGTTATTACCCCGATATGCAGGAAGCCATTTATAGCATGAACAACTGTATGGCGACTTCAGGCCTGTATATGTATTGGCGATTTGACGGGCTTGATTTCAAAACAAAGATGGAAGAAATGTTTGAAGTCAAGAACCGACATACAGACCTGAGCCCGGAACAGTGCAAATACATCCTTACCACTGTGGCAGAAGAGTGGTTGGACTATTGCAGTGAGCGTATTCTGCAGCCCGAAATAACATCACTGCGCGTGCTTGACGCAGAAGCCATACAGACCGGCACTAAAGAATTTACGTTGAGTCTGCCTGAAGGAACGGATCTGAGTAGCGCCGAAAGCACACTGGAAATAGAGTTTACAGGCAGAGCTAAGGCGGCGGTGGATGGCAAATGGGCTAACGGTCAAACACTGTTCATAGAATGCACCGCTTGGGATCAGGCAACGGGTGTTGAATATAGTGATATAAAGAGTATATACCTACTGAAACTAACCACGGGCGAGCCAACCATAAGCGCGCGGTATTTTGCCGTTAACGACAGGGTTGCTACGATAGACGAGACGGCGGGTACTATATCTCTTAACCTTGATACGGAGTGGGATTGGAAGCAGACACCCGTTGTTGAATGCTCCGGTAGCTACTATGAATTCCTTGACGAAAAGGGTACCGCTGTAACAGCGGATGCGGACGGCAAAACAGACCTTAGTGCGGTAAGGGCGCTACGCATTGCGCTGAAAATAGCCGACGGTGAATACACGAAAGACTACGCGCTCAATATAACCCGCAGCAATTCCGCGGAATGCGAGCTTAAAGCCTATTCCGTAAACGTAGACAACGAAAAGGTTGAAATAAGCGGCACAAACGTAACCGTAATAATACCGTTTAACACGGATTGGAGTACGCTGAATGCCGAATGTACAGCATCCTACGACGCAACCATAAAGGCAATTACCGAAGAAGATTTTGAAAACTCGGAAGCAAAGCCAATAGTTTACCGCATAACGGCGCAGGATGGCAAAACATATAAAGATTACAGCGTTGTGGTCAAAAAGGAGAAGGCTTCCGGCGAATGCAAACTGTTGTCCTTTAAGTATGGCACGGTTGCCGGCAGGATAGATCACGACAAAGGAACCATAACAATGACCTTGCCTGCCGGTTCGAACACAACGTTCGCTCCGAACATAGCCATATCCGAATTTGCGACCGTAACGCCGGAAATAGGTACCGTGCAGGATTTCTCTCGTCCCGTTATATATACGGTAAAGGCGCAGGATGGCACGGAACAGAAATACAGCGTTACAGTTACGCTTTCTGCTCCGCAGGATAATCCGGATAAGGAAAAGCTTCAGAAACTGCTCAACAGTATAATATCCTCATACAGGTCTAACACGAACCTCGGCAGTTGGGAGCAGATGGATTTAGGCATTTATGCCAATCCTGCGCAGGGAAGCACCACGCAGTATATAGACCTTGCGGAATGGGCAAAGAACTGGAAGGTGACCGACACCACCATGAATACGGTGATTGAACGCAACATAATCGCCCTGACCGCAAACGGCTATGATTGTTCCAATCTGGCCAAGTACAACAACGGCAAACCGTTTGTGAATAGCAGTGGTGAATCGATAGACAACCTGTTTGACGACCTTGAGCGCGTGCAGACATACGGCATGATGGGCGATGCGTTTGCGCTTATAGCACTGGACATGGGTAACTATACTGTACCTGAAGGTTCAAGGTATTCACGGGACAGCATACTCAACAGGATCATCAACAGCGGCAAACTTATAAGCGGCACAGAGGTAGACATGGGCGCAATGAACATGTATGCCATAGCGCCTTATGCAGACGACCCCGTATACGGCGACAAGGTAAAGAGTCTTATACAGGAAGGCATAGAGAGTATTGCCGTGGCCATGAATTCCGACTTTACCTTTACATACAGCGGCACGATAAACAGCGAATCAACGTCGCAGGTAATATGCGCACTGTGTGCGTGCGGCATTGACCCGTATACCGACCCGCGCTTTGGCGACGGCAAGACCAACATAATTACACAGTGGGTGGAAAAGTTTGCCGCAGGCAACGGCTTTAAGCATGCAGCTTCCGAAACACAATCCAACAGCATGGCTACGGAGCAGGGTTGCTATGCGCTTGAATGGTATCTCAGCTTCCTTGAACACGGCGGAGCCGGAAATGCATACCATATGTATTACAATCGCTATGATTTCGCGAAAACTCTCTCTGCAGAGGCTAACATACTTTCCTTTGCGATAGATGGGCAGAAGGGCGAGATAACCGAAGGCACGCGCAGCACTATTGCCGTTACCGTGCCGGAAGGTATGCCGCTTGACAGTATTACGCCCGAAATTGTTTTGTCCGCGGGTGCAAAGCTTATCGTTCCAGAACTGCCGGTAAAGCTTGTGTCGGGCATCGAGCAGCCGTTCGTGGTGCAGGCACCTGACGGAAAGAATACTAAGACGTATTATGTTACCGTGTCCTATGGCAGTGTGGAAGCGACGGGTGCGGACATAACTGCGGATAGCCTTACGATTGAAGATGCTAATGGGCGCGCACTCAACATTGTTGAACGAAAGGTAACAAGTACTGCGGATGGTACTGATATAGTGCTGATAATAAACAATACGGTGGATCTGACCAAGTTGTACATAAAGGGAGAAGCGTCCTATGGTGCGGAGGTAACGCCAACGCTGGACGGCAAAAAGACGATGGATCTTTCCCAATTTGCGGAATTCACCGTTGTGTCCGGTGACGGGAAGACCACTAACAAGGTACGCATAAAGGCAATGATAGCGGAGCAGGCGAAAATGCTGACATTCCGCGTGCGGGCAAACGGAACATGGTACAGTGGCGCTATAGATAACGTAAACAACACCATAACCGTTTCCGGCGTGGACGACAGCGCGCTTGCCGACACTATGCTTATGGCGGAAGCCACGTTCACGGAAGGCAGTAAATGCTCACCATCGTCCGGCGCGGCAGTGGACTTTTCAAATGTTGTCGAATATACTCTCACCGGCACCGAAATTCTTGCGGGCCGCACATATAAGGTTAAGGTGTTGAATAAAAATGGCAATTTGATAACCGCAGGCGGCAGTACGTCCGTAAGTCGGGATGCCATGATAATCGGCTTCAATGTGCTTGGTTCAGAGGGCGTAATAAATCACTCCAACGGAACAATAACGGTTACATTGCCGTATGGTACTGACGTTACAGCTGTTACTCCGATTATAACGGTAAGCGAGGGTGCTAACGTAACTCCGGGATCTTATCAAACGGTGAATCTGTCTGTCCCCATTACGTACACGGTAGTGAATGGAAAAACAACCAAGCAATACAAGGTTAGCGTTGTATATCAGCGCAGCGTAGCGGATCAACTTTGGGACAAGATGGCTGAAAGCGGCAACAATTCCGTTAAGGACCACCAAGTAAGCCATGATCCACACGGCCTTCCGGGCGGATACGGTTCATTTTGGGATTCCTCAAAAGGATATGACTCAAAGGCCGACTACACGTCCGGCTGGATAAGCGGATTAGGCAGCGGTTCAGCATGGAGCTCGGGATGGGTAAGTAGCGGCACAGATCGAAATAACTCATATACGGGCAGGGCATGGAACAGTACCCGCTCCGAATGGGTCGATGCACTTGATTGATAACGTATTCAATGCGGAAGAGTTGAAATATACGGAGGAAAACATATGAAGACTAAAAAACTGTTGTCTCTTTTGCTGGTGCTTATAATGTGCGCGGGTCTTGTACCTACGTATACGCTTGCGGCGGGAGATAAGACCATCGTAATAAATACCGATGGAGTAGAAAACGGTACCGTGGAAATAGTTTCCATACCGGACGGTGCCACGCAGGATGGCAACAAGATCTCCGGCCTTACGGCACAAACATCGTTCGTAACTATTAAAGCTACGCCCGATGAAGGCTACGAATTCCTTAACTGGACGGCTAGATTCTCTGCAAACAACGGCAAATCATGGTTGCCCAAGCTCACGGCTGCAACCTATGTTCTTAAAAGTGGGCAAACGTTTGGCTCTAACCCGCTGGAGATTGCGCCGGGCAAAATGGGCAGTGCCAGTGCTATTACCATCCTTGAATTAACGCCTAACTTTGGCAAGCCGCTCAAGTTGGCCGTTGAATCGAGCAATCCTGAAATGGGCGAAGTAGTGCTGGGCCCGAACACAAGCAAGCAGCTTACGGAAAAAACCGACAAGGGTTACGTTGGCAGCTACACCGCGGGTAACGTGGAAATAGGCTACAGACTGAATGACAGCGAAAAGTATCAGTTTGTTGGCTGGGCAATACGCTATACCAACGGCGAAAGTGGTATAACGGAAGACCTTGATAACTATCATTATTATGATCTTAGCATGCTTGAGACGACGACTTGGCCGTATGGAAAAAATCCATGGAACACGGACGAGACCGTAGTCGGGAATACCATACGTGATCTTATTGACACCAATAAGAAGGGTATAAAGTACGATGCTACCATAACGGCCGTATTTAACGATAAGACTTCGCCCAACTACACACTGGCGGATGACAGCTGGAATATCAAAATGTATGTGATTTCGCAGGACAGCATCCAGAGTATATACTCGTCCGATATAACCGGATGGGATAATACCACAAACGAAGTTGTTGCGGAATTTGAGTGTGCCGTTACTGCGGCCGAGCTGAAGGATGCAAAAGAATACTATATCAATTTGCCTATCGGCAAAGATGGTAAAACGATAAGAACGGCGCCCGGGCTTACGCTGAGTTTCACGGATGAAAACCACAATTACACCTATAGCATTGGCGATGCTCAGGGCTTTGGTCCTAATTCATACAATATAAGTGACTTTGCCGATGTATATGAAATACATTTCAACGTGCTTGACAACAACGGTAATACAAAACCCGGTGTTATAAGGCTGAAACTCAAAAATAGGGGTCTGCTTACTACCGAACACGGTACGGTGCAGTACCTCGGCAAGCAATACGAAAACGGCAGTGTCATGGACTTCATCACCGATGGCGATGGAGAGGCTACCGTTACCGCCGTGCCCGAAGCAGGCTACAAGCTGCTCAAATGGGTGATAGACGGCACAGAATATCCCGCCAACGGTAATGATATAACATTTGCCGTTCCGGACAGTACGTTTGATATTCAGGCCGTGTTTGCCGCACCCGAATTTGTGGTTGACGGTAAAACACCCCGCTTTGATATAAGGGATGATCTTCTCAGTATTTCACCGTTGGTTTCGCTTGCGACGGAAGGAACGGTAACGGGATGGTCGAACGATACGGACGAATTGGCTGTGGTGACGTTCAATAATGTCGGCACACTGCCAAAATACTTGGCCGTATATTCCAAACTGAATGACGAATCCTACACCGCGGAAGGAATCACATTCAGCTTTGATGGCAGAACAACGGAAGAAAAGGGATCATGGCTGAGCTGGAGTCGGTATTACTATACCGAACTGAATGCGGATGATTATCAAATCGGCTTTACGATTACCGACAAAAACGGCTTTGTGAAGCACGGCGTGATACGCTTTGAACGTGACGGCAATGCCGGTATAGAGACCGAGCACGGCAGCGTTATATATAACGATACCGAATACACCGACGGCCAAACCATAGCTGTCGCCACGGGTGATATCACCCTTCAGGCCAAGGCTGACGAAGGCTATGCTTTCGCAGGTTGGGAAATAGGCGGCAAGGAGTATTCCGATAATCCGCTGACCATTGAAACAGATGGCAAGTTCTTCATTATCAAGGCCAAGTTTGCCAAGCTTGTTACCGTAAGCGTGGGTGAAGCCATCGGCGCGGAAGGCACGGCCAAGTTCACGGATGATGACACGGCAGGAAGCAAAACCGTGATTGCGGGCGAGAGTGTAAGTATTTCCGCCATACCGGGCGAAAAGAGTAAATTTGTAGTATGGTATGTTGAATACGAAAAGGCGGAGGGTAAGTTCATGCCTGCCGAAGAAGGTCGGCATTATATCCTCAACGATGGCACAAGCCTTAGCGACGGTACGCTCACCTTTGTGACGACTAAGGAATACAACCTTAAGGTATATCCGAAATTTGAGCCGACTTACAGTGTGACCCTGCAGCAGACGGAAGGCGGAAAGGCAAGCTTCGTTGAACCGATAAACGCAATGGGGAATGAAACTGTATCCGGCCTTACCAAGGACTCTGCTGCGGTAACGTGGGAATGCGAGATCGACTCCGGCTACAAGTTCGATAAATGGAACATAGAATACTTTGACAGTACTAAAAATGTATGGACGGCCGACCCTACGACGAGCGGTTCAACTGCGATATACCGTTATTGGACGCCGGTAGACGGCGATGGTCGCTATAATACTTCGATGTCCGTAAAGGTAACCGAATACGATCTGCGCATAACCCCGCAGATCTCTAAGGGATATACCGTTGAGGCGGTGGCTGATCCTGAAGTTGGCGGTACGGTGGAAGTGACCGGCAGTTATAATGGCTACTTCTATAAGGATGGTAATGCCAATGCCACGCTGAAGGCAACCGCCGCCGAAGGATACAGCTTCGTCGGATGGACGGCAGAATACAAACAGGAGGACGGTACCTACGCACCTGCCGAGGCGGGCACACATTATAGGAACATCGCAGGAAGCTTGGACACGAAGGAAACGACCGTAACCGTGCTTGAATACAGCCTCAGATTCACGGCCAAGTTCAGCAAGCAACTCTATGTTGAGCTTGCACAGACAGATGGCGGCAATGCGGAGTTTGTTGAAGCAACGCCGGACGAAAATGGCCGCGTATGGGGAGATGATGACAACCAATATAAGACTGTAGCCAAAATAAAGGCTACCCCGGAAAACGGTTACAGATTCGTGGAGTGGACAATAACCGATGCCAAAACCGACGATACCATTACTAACCTCCAACACTACCATTTTACTGAAGGCGACGAAAAAACGGCGCAGATAGGTTTGTGCTTCAGTCTGGACAGCAGTGACACTGCAAGGCATGTAAATCTTAAGGTAACGCCGAAATTTGCAAAACTTGTGGAGCAGACGATAACCATAAAGCAGCCGGAAGTTGGCGGCAAGGTCGAATTACTTGGTGAAAATGCAGGGAAAGACTTTGTAACGGTGTTGGATGATTACAGTGGGACGGCCATAACGGAGATACTTGCGACCGCAGATGAAGGATATTGCTTCACGGGATGGAGAATCACTAATACGGATACCGGCGAAAATGTGAATACGTTGTGTTATACCCAAACAAATGTGACGGAGGACGGTAGTCAAATTGAGATTGGCTTCAGCAAAAGCGCAGACGAAGAGAATCATGTGAACTTAACGCTTGAGCCTGTGTTTGCAATGCAGCTGAACGTGATAATAGAAAGCAGCAATGAAGCTTACGGCACGGTGACACCCGCAGGAGAGAACAAAGTAGCACCGGGCGGCACACTGAGCTTTAGCGCTACGCCCGTTGAAGACAGTCTGTTCATGGGCTGGGAGGTAATATACGCAGACGGCAGTGAAGTGACAAACAAGGGCGATGTGTTTAGCATAACCACAAACACGTCAGACCATGACAGCGTAGGAGACATCAATACAATAAAACTGTATGACTGCACCAAGGATATAAAGTTGATAGCGCATTTTGTCAAAAAGACAGAGCCTAACTTTGCAAGATATAATACTGTTGCATCAGAGCAAGGAACTATGGCTGTACCGAGATTTGGCATTGCAAAGAACCCGGCACTTTACAGCAGCAGCGTTACCGGATGGAATAACGATCTAAGCGAGAAGATAGTTGTAACATTTGACTCCGCAGCCGAAGCCGGAACGGTGGGTATATTCTACAGGTATAAATACAGCGACCTTACCGCTGCCGGAGTAACGTTCGATATGGGTGAAGGTACGTCAGATTGGGAACATAACAGCGCCAGTACGAGAAAGTATGCTTTTGATTTAACTGAGGAGCAAGCTGCGGCATTATATGAATTGCCATTTACAGCAACTGATGCCAACGGCAACGTGAAACAGGGTGTGATGAGGTTTAAGCCAGCGCGCCGTGCGGCCATAGAGGCAGAAAACGGTGTGGTGAAGTACGGAGAAACGGAATATGAAAGCGGAAAAGCAATAGACTTTCCGGCGGGTTCCGCTACAATCACTGCAGTTGCCAATGAAGGCTATGCCTTCGCGGGCTGGGAGATAGAAGGAGTGACATTGACGGATGAACAGATTAAGGCTGAAACCGTCACTTTCACTGTACCCGAACAGTTCTTTACCATAAAGGCAAAGTTCGAGGTTGATTCCACAAGCGGCATAAAAGTGACCCTGATGAGTGAGAACGCCGCCAAGGGATCTGTCTCCGCAATAACCGAAGGACTGGACAGCTTTAAGCCTAACGGAACGAAAATCATAGAACTGAGTGCCACTCCCGCCAACGATTGCACGTTGGTCGGCTGGACCGTGACGGAGACTGCAAGCGGCGAATATTTGGACAAAAGCCTTTATACTCTGTATGAGGAAGGCGAAAACAAGTTGCTGCTGGCCAAGAACGTTGATAAGGACGTTACCGTTACTGCATACTTTGCCAACTCCACCGAAGGCGTGTTCGTAATGCCGGGCGAGCGCCTGCCCATATTTACTATAACCGGCAAAGACGGCACGGTGTATACCGGCACAATAGAAAACTGGGATAATAATACATATAAAGAAATAGTCGTAACGTTCTCGGGCTTTGGCACAAGCGACATCATAGGTCAGGATATGTTTATAACCCTCAGCAATGGCAGCAGCGATGTACTTGCCCCGACTGACCTTGTTATGAAGCGTACCGACGCGGGCGATGGCAAGGAAGAAGTCGTTCGCCATGAGGACGGCGGTAAGGTGTATTACAGCCTTAGCGACTATCAGCGCGAATCCGCAATACCTTTCACATTTACCGACAGGAACGGCAACGTTAAGAAGGGTACCATAAAACTTAACCTTGATTACCGCGCGGAGGTATATATCGTTGGCTTCTGCCAGCCTATGGGCAGCAACCTTGGCGGGTATGTGCTCTATAACGGAAACAAGTATTACAGCGGCAGCGTTATCCAATTTGAGCCCGATCCGGACGGATACGTTACCATAACCGCAGTGCCGGATGAGAACAGCCTAAATATAAAATACGTATTCAAGAATTGGAATATGGATACGGTCGAGCTGACCGATGAGCAGGTTTATGCCAATCCGCTCAAGTTCAAGCCCGCTAAGGATTACGGCGTAATACAACCGCAGTTTGCGCGCGACGGCCGCCTTGTGGTCGTGACCGATGCCGAAAACGGCAAAGCCGAGTTTAAAAAGAACGGCGAACTTGTAGAGGGCGGCGAAGCTGCAGGCATCGCTTACGGCACGGATGAGCTGAGCGTAAAAGCTATTCCTGACGACGGCTATGTGTTCGTAAGGTGGCAAGTTGAGATGGCCTATTCAATTACCGAACCTGATTCGTGGGTCGGCGAGAAATATTCCGAAGAAGAGCAGGCAAGGCTCTTGGCGAGCGGAACTTCCCTCAGCGAAAGCGATATAAGGACAGCCGAGCTGAACTTCACGCTTGAAGGCGGCAATCGTGAGTTGCGCCTTACGCCGCTGTTCGGACAGGATGTAAAGGGAGTTACCATAACGCTGGATAATAGCGAAAGTGAAAAAGGTACCGTTTCCAGTGAAGACGACTTGACCGATGTGCGCTGGTATCTGCCTGCCGTGACCATAAAGGCCGAAAAGAAGGACGGCTACGAATTCCATGGCTGGATAGTTACTTCTACTGCAACGGGCAAGAGCCTGTATAACGGGAAGGACTATGAAATGGTTGAAGTGGACGAATACACCATGACAATCAGGCCGCTCAGCGGCAGCACGCAGGACATGACCGTTAAGGGCAACTTTATCGAGTATCAGCCCGTGCATGGCACCGTTAAGGGTCATGGCTATGCCGTAGTTTATGAAGGCATGGAGTACCGTGAAGGCGATGTGATAACCTTCCCCAACGGCAAGGGTACGGCCACGCTTGAATGGAAACCGGATAATGCGAACACGCACTTCGTATCATGGTTCTTCAGCGACTATGTGATGAACAACGAATCGGAAGCCCGTAAGCAGCCGAAGATAGACGTTCAGCTTAGTGAGCGCGACTTCGAAATAAATGTGGTTATGGGGTATAAGGTGAACTACCGCATAATGTGTGATGGAGAGGATATTACCTACAGTGATGATTGGGCAAATGCAACCGGAACAAGAGTCTATACATTACAGGGACTTTACGGCTATGACATAAGCAAGTACCCGACCATAGACGATGCAATAGATAATTACTCTGAAATTTCCGGTGGCTTCGGTAGCTCTTATGTTGTACCCGGAGACGGCGTGATATGCTATTTCGATGAAAACTTCAGACTCGGAGGAAATGTCCTTAACGGCAGAGTAAAGTATGTCTACGACAGCGTTACCACCGAACCTGCAGCTGATGAGATCGGCGTGGCTAAGAGACTGATAGATAAGAAATATAGCGGGTATGAAGACAAAAACGACGAATATCGTGTGTGGGCAGCGTATGTAATGCCCGAAAGCGACATTACCATAGTGATAAACATTCGCCGCGTAAGCTACAGCCAGATCACCGTGCAGCCCAACAACACCGCTTATGGCTCAGTGTCCGTGTCGCCCCAATCTACTGCGGGAGACGGATATTATAAGGAAGGCACCTACCTGCGTATAAATGCAGTCGCAAAGAGCGGATATCGCTTTGTAAAATGGGAAGAAGCACAGGGCAGCAGTTACCTCAGCGAAGAACAGAAGCTGAATAGTAATCTTAGCATTAAGGTAGGCGTGGATTATGCTATGCTCACTGCCGTGTTTGAAGCGGATCCGAAACCTGTTGCGCAGGCACTCAATTTGACGGTTGATCCCACGGACAAGGCAAATGTGCTTGTGAACGGCGCAAAGGACGTTAACGGCGCATTTGAAGGCGAAAGCATTACTGTGTCCCTTGGCGACTTGGATGATTATTACGAGTTTGACCATTGGGAAATAACCCGCGACAGCAGTGGTGAATCACTTATAAGCGGTGCGGAAAGTTTCATGGAAACCATAACGTTCGTCATGCCGAACGGCTCGGTGACCGTTAAGGCTGTGCTTAGCGAACGGACTATCAGCGTAGCTTGGAGATATCTTATGAAGCAGGGCGATAACGTATATACCTCAAGCAGCGTAAGTACGCCCTATATGGCAGATATGAGCATATGGAAGAACGGCGAGCTTCAGAACCCGAACAGCGGAATAACCGTCGTTAAGGGGGACACCATAAGTTTCGAGGTTAAGCTTAAGGATCCGAATAAGTATATCCTTGAAAAGATATGGCTCAGTACGCCGGATACGATGATGAAGATCTATGACGACTATAAGGGCGAGTATACCGTTACCGATTGGAAATACGAAGGGAAGGCGATATATCAAATCCTGATAAATGTCGGCTTTGATATTAACAACGGCAAGATACAGCGCTATAACCTGAATGTTGTGCAGCCCGCATCCGGCGGCACGATAGAGTGCGATAGCGTATATCCGCTTGCAAACAGTGTAATAACATTGACTGCCAAGCCAGAGGAAAACTACAGGCTTAAACGCTGGATAGTGACGGACGAATACAATAATGCCGTAGAGGTTACCGTGTCTGATGATGATGCAAACAGCGCAGGTTTTACTATGCCGGCTGCGGATGTTACAGTAACGGCAGAGTTTGAACAGACCGATGCAAGCGGCGCGGAGATACTGTCCGTGGATATCCTTTCGAGCAAGGGCGGCGCGGTGATAGCGTCAGGCTCGTCTGCGGGCGATGCATGGACGGTAGAGCTTGGTGGCGTTATAGACAAGACCACCGCGGACGGAATACCGCAGGGCACATCCGGACTGTATATGCGCATAATCACTAATGACGGCACAACGGTAGAACAGGTCAACGCATTCACGGGTGACTGGTCTAAGGGCGATATTGCGTGCTACATGCCGCTGAATCAGGGCGTTATATTCATAGCACATAATGGCGAACAGAGCAGAAATTACACCATTACGCTCAGCTACAGCGAACCGGGCGCACCGGAGCTTTCAAACGGCTTTGCTGAGCGCGTAAGCGATAAGGAAGCGAATATCAAGTTCACTGCAAGCGAAGGCGGGAGCTGCTACTATGCGGTGGTTGTATCCGGCGCAGCCGAACCCGTCATAAACACCGAGGGTAAGGGCATGAGCATATCCGTGGGTGAAAACACGCTGACGCTGACCAATCTTGCCAAGGGTGCGCGTGATATCTACATCGTTGTGAAGAACGCAAACGGTGTAGCGAGCAAGCCCATGAAGATAGAGATTCCTGCGTTCGGCTCAGGCGAGAGTGATGGCGAATACACAATAAGCGTAGCCGAGCACGTCGGCGGCACACTTACGCCCGACAGGACAAGGGCAAACGAAGGTGACGAGGTAAGCGTGAGCATAAGTGCGGCGGAAGGCATGCGGATGAAGGAAGGATCGCTGACATATACTGAGGCTGTTGAGGACGGCAAGACCGTTGCCATAGAAAACGGCAAGTTCACTATGCCAGCCTGCAACGTAACCATATCCTGCCAGTGGGAGAGCGCAGCATCCATGCCCACGGGTGGTGGCATAACCGAATTCGTTATAGATGGCATTCACGGCGCGATAGATGCCGGTGGAAACATTGTCGTCACCATGCCATACAATACCGATGTTACCGCGTTAAGACCGATGATAACCGGCATGAATATATCAAAGATAGCTCCTGCTTCCGGCGAGACTGTGGACTTCACCAAACCCGTTATATACACTGTAACTCTCACTGATGGCACCGTGAAGTTGTATACCGTTACCGTACAGCTGCAAAATGCCGGTGTTGCCGATGAACTGTGGGACAAGCTTACAGATCCCGGCCAGACGTTGCCATGGTGGAAGTACGCAGAACAGCAGCAGAGCCACGGCAAATACCCAAGGTATTGGTAATACCCGCATTAAAGATAAGAATATAGAATAAACCAACCGCCCCGCATATGAATGAAGAAAGGCCATATGCGGGGCTGCTCATACGGATAAGTCAATACGTTTATTTATATCTTATTATCATTTTATCATTGTACAAAAAGACATGGAATCGGAACGGTCGAACTGTCTCAAAAACCCAAAATCGACATAGTCGGATCACCGCAAACTATATCGATTGTTTTTGGGATTAAAACTTCTTAGTGAAACACTATTTTTGACTATCCTCGATATAAACCGTTTCGCCGCAAAGCACTGCCTGCTTGTTACCATATATAAAATATGCGTTTTTGATGGAGTCCGTGTAAAACTCGGTATCGTAAACGGATTCGCTTGCGTGTGAAGTCCAACCCGAATCGGTTTGCTCAATGCGTCCGCTCAGCAACGCGACATTGCCGTTTTCGGGATAAAGAGCAAACTCGGCATACATTTGAGCTTTGCTGAAATATCCACTGAGAGTATCACCATTATCATAAACAAATTCAAATGTGAATCCGTTTTCCGTAGAACTTAATGTGCCGCTACCCGCCTCGGCTCCGCTTATGGTTGAAGAATACAGCCCGCTTTGCGTGTATGTCAGGCGGCCTATGCTTTCCGACAATACGGAAACGACTCTGCTGTGCGCACTGCACATAAGCGATAGTTCAAGTGCCTCCGCACTTTCAATTTCACTTAATGCCTCCGCAATGGCTTTAAGCTTTTCATCGGCGGCAGCCGAGTAACTTTTACAAAAGCTCCATACGGGATTAAGCTCATACGGTGTTACGGTAACCATGGCTTCGGTTACGGAAGGCGTTGCGGTTTCCTGCGGTGTTGGTATCGGCGTTGCCGTGGGTGACGGAGAGGGGGAGAGCGAACCTACGGGCTCGGCGGTATCGGAGCAAGCACAAAATACAACCGATATAATTATAGCCGTTGCGATAAATAAAAATGTTCTGAATCTGAATATTGAACGCATGGTATTACCGTTCATTTGAATCCATACCGTTTGCATTTGACGTTATCAAAACAGAATCGGCGGTATCGCTGGAATAATACTCGGAAACATACTCCGCAATTCCGCGATATATGCCGAATGCGCAGGCGTTTTGATATGCCGCACGGTTAAGACATATATCATCGGCAACATTTGAAAGACAACCCATTTCAATGGCGATTACGGGGGATTGCGAATAATTGAAGCCCGTTTGATCATCAAGGCAAACAATGCCGAGCGAGCTTGCACCTGTAGCCGAACAAAACTCATTCGCTACGGCATTTGCAAGTGCGTAGCTTTTTTGATATATCTCATCGGTTAAAGAGCCCGACGTCAGATCTGAATCGGAAGCGGCTTCATACGCGGAGCCTATGGCGGGTATTAGTATCGTACAGCCGGAAACGTTTTTGTCGATTGAGTTTTCGCAATGCAGCCTAATCCAAAAATCAACGTTTGCATCGTTCATAACGGTCGCACGTTCGCTGTTGCTTATGGAAACGTCCGCCTCGGTGCGGCTCATTACCACGGTTGCGCCCGCCATTTTAAGGATATCGGCAAGCTTGTTTGCAATTATAAGATTTATTTCATGTTCGCTTACGCCCGTTTTTATGCCTACGGCACCCGCGGACTGGCGAACCTTTAAGGAATCGGAGTCGGGAGCAATGGGCTCAAGCTCGTTATCCGCATTTAGCTGATGCCCGGGGTCAAGACCTATTGTTATTCCCGCAAGACTGTCGAACGAAAAATCGGCCGATTCAAGTGCGGCTTCGATATCGAATTTTAGGCCGCGGCCGTATCCGTTGCCGATTATGGCAGAGAACAACGATTCATCAAGTCGTACAGTTATGTCCAAACCGAAAAGCGGGTCAATGTTGCCGCGTGCATCGTCCTCATTATCCGATTCATTCTGCATAATGGTATTCTCGGGCGCGGCGGGGTCCGCAATGGTGTTGGGAACATTGTTTCCCGGCGGTGCAGCAAAGCTTACCGCGCTTAAAAGCATGAGCAAAAGCACTATTGTTACAGTAAGTATTCGCTTTTCGGCACGATGTGTCACCGCTTGTCAATGTTCCTTTCCTTGAATTATTATTCTATATAAGAATTTTACCATTTTGTCGGCAATTTGCAATATTTTTGTATCGGCTCAAATGTTAATTTTATATGTACAAATAGAGCCCTGAGCGCAATGCATAAAAACGGCACATCCGTTATAATGTGCCGTTGTATGTCTATTGTCGCACGAATATAAGCTTTTCGCCGTCCGTTTCCATGCGTACCGTATCACCGAGCGTTATGTGCCCAAGCAGTATTTCTTCGCTCAGGGCATCCTCAACCCGCTGCTGTATTGCACGCCTTAACGGCCTTGCTCCGTACTGCGGATCAAATCCGTCACGGCTTATCGCCCTTGCGGCTTCCTCGGTTATGATAAGTGTTATGTTGCGTTCGCTAAGCCGCTTTGCAACGCTTTCAAGCATAAGCTTGGCTATTGCAAGCGTCTGCTCCTGCTCAAGCGGGTCAAACAGAATAACCTCATCTATTCTGTTGAGGAACTCGGGCTTGAACGTGCGCTTTAATTCGTTCATCATGGTTTCGCGTATGTGTGCGGATGCTACACTCGCCCTGTCCGCGCCAAACCCCAAAACGCTTGATTTTGATGCAGCCTGTGCGCCCGCATTGCTGGTCATTATTATAATGGTGTTTCTAAAGTCCACACTTCGCCCGCCCGAATCCGTCAAACGACCGTCCTCAAGCACCTGAAGGAGTATGTTGAAAACATCGGCGTGCGCCTTTTCGATCTCGTCAAGCAGAATAACGCAATACGGCTTGCGCCTTACCCGCTCCGTGAGCTGACCGCCTTCTTCATAGCCGACATAGCCCGGTGGTGAGCCGATAAGCTTACTCACACTGTGGGATTCCATATATTCGCTCATGTCAAGCCGTATCATGGCCGATTCATCACTGAACAGCGCGGCGGAAAGCGCTCGTGCAAGCTCCGTCTTGCCGACGCCTGTGGGTCCTAAGAATATGAATGAGCCTATGGGCCTTGCGGGATCCTTTAAGCCCGCCCTTGCGCGGCGTATTGCGCGGGATACGGCACTTACGGCCTCATTTTGACCGATTATGCGCTCGTGAAGCCTTTCTTCAAGTCGCAACAGCTTTTCGGCTTCACTCTGGCTCAGCTCGCTTACGGGGATACCCGTCCATGCGTTAACAACTTCGGCAATGTCCTCTGCGGTAACGGGGCAGCGGTTGCCTTCGCGTTCCTTTTCCCAGTCCGCCTTTATCGATTCCATACTTGCGCGCAGTTCCTTTTCTTCATCGCGCACAGCCGCGGCTGTTTCGTAATCCTGACGGCTTACGGCTTCCTCCTTTTGCTTGAGCAAAGTCTCGAGTTTTACGCGCAACTTTTTCATGTCGGGCGGGGCGTTGTATGCCCGCAGTCTAACGCGGCTTGCCGCTTCGTCCATAAGGTCAATGGCTTTATCGGGCAAAAATCTGTCCGAAATATATCGCCAACTAAGCTCCACCGCGGCATGTATGGCCTCGTTCGTTATGTGCGCCTTGTGGTGTGCTTCATATCGCTCCCTTAGCCCGAGCAGTATTTCTTCCGTTTCCTCCTTTGAAGGTTCACCGACCGTGACGGGTTGAAAACGGCGGGCGAGGGCAGCATCCTTTTCGATATGCTTTCTGTATTCGTCAAGGCTTGTTGCACCTATTATCTGTATTTCTCCGCGGGCAAGTGCGGGCTTTAATATATTTGCCGCATCTATACTGCCTTCGCTTGCGCCCGCGCCGACTATGGTGTGCAGTTCATCGATGAATAAAATGGTGTGAGTATCTGCGCGCAGCTCGGCAATGGCGTTGTTCAATCGTTCTTCAAATTCGCCGCGATATTTTGTGCCGGCTATCATGCTTGCAAGGTCAAGCGTTACTATGCGCTTATCTCTAAGCAGCTCAGGTGTTTTGCCCGATGCTATTTTTTGCGCCAAACCTTCTATTATCGCGCTTTTGCCCACACCGGGATCACCTATAAGCACGGGATTGTTCTTTGTGCGGCGGGAAAGGATCTGTATAATGCGCTCTATTTCCTTTTCGCGCCCTATAAGCGGGTCAAGCTCACCGTCCCTTGCAAGGCCGGTAAGGTCGCGCCCGTATTGATCGAGTATGGGCGTGCCGCTGCTCTCATTCGATATGCCGCTCTTTTCACCGCCCTGTTCGCTTTGCCCCGAAAGGAATGACCTAAGCGTTGCAATGTCCGCACCGAGATCTTCAAGTATTCTTACGGCAACGGAATCGCGCTCGCGCAATATGGCAAGAAGAATATGCTCCGTGGCAATAAAGCTTGCCTTCATCGTTTTTGCTTCGTAAAGACTGAGCTCAAGTATCTTTTTTGTGCGCGGCGTGTAACCAAAACTGTCCGTAAAATGATAATCGCCGTGACCTACAAGCTGCTCACTGCGTTCAAGCACACCTTCCGCGGTTATGTTGAATGCACAAAGGGCGTGCGCGGCCGCACCGTCGGCCTCGTTTATAAGCCCGAGTAGCAGGTGCTCACTGCCGACATAGTTATGTCCCATGCTGCGTGCGGCTTCCTGCGCCAAAGCAAGTGCTTTTTTTGCGCCCTCATTGCATCTGTCCGAAAAGGCCATATAATAAACTCCTTATGTTCCGTATCTTAAAAAATGCGTGAATCGCTTATCCACTACGGTCTATTTTAGACTAAATCCTTTTATGTATCAATCATATAATATTAAATTCTGGTGAAAGTTGTATGTATGTGGTATTATTTATATATGTATGCGCTTTGTCCATGTGTGCGCCGTCGGCATATAATGGATGTAAGGATATATGGTCGTGAACAATGGCTGTATACCGCATATATTTACGAAACGGAAGTGAGAATATGATATACTTGGATAACAGCGCAACCACGCGCACGCTTGATATAGCGGCGGACACGGCCGCACAATACATGAAGGAAGGCTTTTTCAACCCCTCGGCCGCTTATTCTGCCGCCGTGGAGGCGGAACGAGCCATAAACGGCGCACGGGCAAGACTTGCAAGTGCAATTCATGCGCAAAGTGATGAGATAATATACACATCGGGTGGCACGGAAAGCAACAATACCGCAATACTCGGCACATTGAAAGGCCGACGCGGAAGCGGCAGAATAATAGTTGGTGCAACGGAGCACCCGTCCGTATACGAAACGGTGATGAGCCTTAAAGGACAATACTCCATAAACGAACTGCGCGTGGATAAAACGGGCGCATATGACGTTGCATCGCTTGCACAAGGCCTTTCAAACGATGTTGCGCTTGTATCCGTTATGCAGGTGAATAACGAAACGGGCGCAATAAACGATATTCAGTCGATATATAAGCTTGTCAAGCAACGTGCCCCTATGGCAACGGTGCATGTTGACGGCGTGCAGGGCTTTTTGAAAGTACCGTTTGATGCACGCTTTTGCGATATGTACTCGATAAGCGGACATAAATTCCATGCGCCCAAAGGCGTGGGTGCGCTGTATGTAAAGCGCGGCACACGCTTTGCGGGCGGGCAGATAGGCGGCGGGCAGGAGCGTAATCTCAGGTCAGGCACGACAAACACCCCCGGCATAATGGGTATGGATGCCGCAATAGGCCATTATACGGAGAATATAGAGGCCATACGTGAAAGACTCATGCGCATGAAGCTGAGACTTGCAAAAAACCTTACCTCCATAAGTGATGCGTATATAAACGGCCCCGCACCCGAACTTGGCGCGCCGCATATACTCAATGTATCATTTTTGGGAGTGAGGGGCGAAGTATTGCTGCACGCACTTGAAGAAAGTGAGATATATGTTTCCACGGGCTCCGCATGTTCTTCTCACAAAAAAGGAAAGAACAGGATACTCAATGCCATGGGCGTTGTCGGAGAAAGGCAGGAGGGTGCGATTCGCTTCAGCCTCGGCATATTCAATACGGAGGAGGAAATGGATACAGCCGCGGAAAAAATAGCCGAACAGCTTGCATTTTTAAGAAGGTTCAAGCGAAGATAACACGGAACTTACCGGCGGGGCATACCCGCCGGATATGAGCATAAAGTAATATTTACATATACGGAGGAAGAAATTTGGAACAGGTATTGCTTATAAGGTATGACGAAATACACCTGAAAGGATTGAACAGACCGTTTTTTGAACGCAAGCTTATTGATGCGATAAAGCATTCCTTAAACGGACTGAACGCCAACGTGCATAAAGAACAGGGCCGCATTTTCGTGTTCGGCATTGCCGAAGCGGACAGGGAAGAGGCGGTGGACAGGCTGACTCGCGTTTTCGGCGTACACTCGATAAGCCCTGCCGTGGCGGTCGAAAAGGATTGGAACACGATTGTTTCCGCCGCAAGAGACATTACCGAAAAGGCAATTGCGGGGCGCGAACACGCCACGTTCAAGTGCTTCTGCCGCCGTTCGGATAAGGGCTTTTTTATGAATTCGGAAGAAATCAACCGCGAACTTGGACATGAAATGCTTGAAAGCTTTGCTCGATTAAGCGTTGATATAAGAGAACCCGAAATAAAGCTTTGCGTTGAAATAAGGGAAATGGCATTTGTATATGCGGAAGAAATTATGGGTGCGGGCGGAATGCCTACGGGTACCGCGGGCCTTGCAACGCTGCTTATATCGGGTGGTATAGACAGTCCCGTTGCGGGTTATATGATGGCGCGCCGCGGACTTGAACTCACTGCGGTCCATTTTTACAGCTATCCTTACACAAGCGAACGCGCAAGGGATAAGGTTGTTGATCTTGCAAAGATAGTTTCCCGCTACAGTGGCCCGATAAAGCTGCATCTTGTGCCGTTTACGGAAATTCAGCTTGCAATATACGAAAAGTGTCCTCCGAAGGAAACAACCGTGCTTATGCGCCGCCTTATGATGAAAATTGCTCAGCTTTGGGCGGAAAAGGATGGCGCACGCGCTCTCATAACGGGTGAAGCACTCGGTCAGGTGGCAAGTCAAACGCTTGAAAGTCTGTGCGTGACGGATGACGCGGTAACAATGCCCGTATTCAGGCCGCTTATAGGTTTTGACAAGAATGACATTGTGGCTATGGCCAAAAAGATAGATACGTTCAACACATCTATTCTGCCGTATGAGGATTGCTGTACCGTGTTTGTGCCTCAGCATCCTGTGACAAAGCCGGAGGTACAAAAACTGCGCGAAAGCGAGGCTATGGTGGACTTTAGCGAAATGATACGGCGCGCCATGGATGATACCGAAACCATAACGGCGATATGAAACGCGGCGTTATTTACCACAACGGAATAACAAGGCTTGTTGCGCTTGCGGCAGTATTGATGAGCGTTTTGTTTTTTTGTTCATGCGGCACGAAAGGCAACAGTGCGGATAACATATACAATGCGCCGCAATCAACCTCGGCAGAATATATGCAGCATGAAGCGAAAGATTATGAGCCGCTGTCACTTGTACGGCATGAAGAGGTAGCGCAGGGACGAAGCATAATGCTTTATCCTACCGTTGCGGATGAAGAATATGGCTATATTTCATCTCTTATAGCAAAAAGCATCCGCTCAAGAGTAAGAAATATGGACAGTGCCGTATATACATCGTTCAGGGTTATGTGCAATGAATGCGGGGTATTGTCGATAGTAATATACTTCTATGATCTCGAAACGGAGGAACTGCTTGAGAAAATGCCGCTTACATACGACCTTGACGTTGACGGTGAAATACAACTGAAGGATTGCTTTGAAGAGGGCGACGGTGCTTGGCGTGGCGAACTGCCTGAACTTATTGAGGATGCGGCCGCACTTTCAAATACGATTTTGCTGAGCGAAATAATGCCGCCGGAGGATGATGGGCTGTTTTATTTGACGCACGACAGCATGGTCATTATGTATAGGCCCTATGAGGTGACGCTGATGAGCGACCCGTGGCCCGAATTCGAGATATCGTTCGGAGATATCGAACGATTGCTAAAACCGTACAGTGGGGCGGAAAGATTGCTTAAAAATGCGTATACATCCGCCGAATATGACGGCACGGAGGATTACAATACGGATAATGCGGCATAAACGCAATGCTGTAGGTACTTAATTTATAAAGGAGCGTGGATTGAAATGCGATGTTCATGCAGAGTATGCGGAACCTATATGGTGCAGGTGGAGCACGGACTTGAAAGCGGATGCAAATGTCCCGATTGCGGAAACGAATGTCATGATTGTATGGGCAGCGCGCAACCACCGATGAGCGTTGAACAGCTGAGGGAACGGATGGAGTTTATTGCACTCACAGGGCAAGCGGAACAGCCCGAGCGGGATAGCTGCATCATCACGACCATTACACACAAATAACGGAATTGAAAGCAACAGCTAAAATAAAAGGAGAGTAACATGTATCTTTACAACTCGGCAACACATAACAAGGAAGAATTCATACCGAACGACCCAAGTCTTGTAAAAATGTATACCTGTGGGCCTACGGTTTATCACTATGCGCACATAGGTAATCTGCGCAGCTATATAATGCAGGACGTGCTTGAAAAGTATCTGCGCTATATCGGGTACCCTGTCAAGCGCGTAATGAACATAACTGATGTCGGTCACCTTACGAGCGATGCCGATGAAGGCGATGATAAGATGCTCAAGGGTGCAAAGCGAGAGCATAAGACGGTAATGGAGATTGCCGACTTTTACACCAAGGCATTCTTTGAACATTGCAAAAAGCTTAATATAAAACGGCCTGACGTTGTGCAACCCGCAACGGGCTGTATTGATGATTATATAAAAATAATAACCAAGCTTATGGATACGGGCTATGCTTATTTCAGCAACGGTAACGTATACTTTGATACCTCCAAACTGGATAAGTATTATATCTTCAACGACCATAAGGAAGAGGACCTTGCGGTAGGCGTACGCGAAGGCGTTGAAGAGGATACAAACAAGCGCAACAAGAACGATTTTGTCCTTTGGTTCACCAAGTCTAAGTTCGAAGATCAAGCTTTGAAGTGGGATTCTCCATGGGGCACGGGCTATCCCGGGTGGCATATAGAATGCACGGGCATATCGCTTAAATATCTTGGCGAAAACCTTGACATACATTGCGGCGGCATAGACAATGCCTTCCCGCACCACACGAATGAAATAGCCCAATCCGAAAGTTATATAGGGCACCCGTGGTGCAAATATTGGATGCACGTTATGCACCTGAACACCGCAAACGGCAAAATGTCAAAATCCAAGGGCGAAATACTTACGGTCGACCTGCTTGAACAAAAGGGATATGACCCGCTTTGCTACAGGCTTTTCTGCCTGCAAAGCCATTATCGCCGCAACCTTGTTTTTACATGGGAAAACCTTGATAATGCCGCGGGCACATACCAAAAGCTGATAGCCAAGGTTGCGACATTGAAGAAAGGTGACGGCGAAATAGATAACGATGCCGTGGCGGCGCTCAGAGAGAAGTTCAATACCGCCCTTGGCAATGACCTTAATACGTCACTTGCCGTGACCGCAATTTATGATACGTTGAAGTATAAAACGAATGATGAAACGAAGTTGTTCGTGCTTGACGATTTTGACACTGTTCTCGGCCTTGACCTTACGAAAAAGGCAGAAGAGGTGCGCGCGCGCGCTGCGGCGGCCGCAAAGACGGCTACGGCACAGGGCTCATACAGCATAATTGCAGAGGACGGAACCGAGGACGCCGAAATAACCGCTCTTATCCGTGAACGCTATGAAGCAAAGAAGGCAAAGAATTTTGCCAAAGCGGATGAAATACGCGAAAGCCTTAAAGCACAGGGAATAGAGATTACCGATATTCAAGGCGGCGCGAAGTGGAAACGTATATAACGTTGCCGCGGATGAAATGAAATTAGGCTTACCGCACAACGACACAGGGAGATTCGGTATATGAAAAAAGCAAAACATGCAAATTCCCCTATGGATGCCGCATTCGATTTCCTTTCGGGAAGGGCGCGGACCGTAAGAGAGGTTGAAGAAAAGCTCGACTCATTGAACTATGGGGAGGCTGACGTTTCAAGGGTGGTAGACAGGCTGATAGAGCTGAAATACCTTGATGATTATAAATATGCCGAGGATTTTGTGTCTACGCGCCTTGCAACAAAGCCGATCAGCAGGAAAAAACTTTATATGCAGCTTTATGCACATAAACTGCCAAAGGACGCAATACAAAATGCACTCGATTCGGTAACTGAGGACATTGAACGCAAAAACGCAATGGAGGTTGCCGAAAAGTTTGACAGGCAATTTACATCGCTTGAAATCGAGGAACGCAAACAGCGCGTTACGCGCAGGCTTGTGGGGCGTGGCTTTGAGTATGAGGCCGCACGGGAAGCAATAGAAAGCATATACGGTGACGCTTCGGGAATAGACTTTTCATCAGCCGATGATGAAGATGATGCATAACAAATGGAAACGCTTACGTTTGAAAAAGTCAAAACCATTATCGGTGAGAGAAAGCCCACGACCAACAAGGGTGATAACGGCAGAGGATTGATACTTGCCGGCAGCGAGCTTATGAGCGGGGCGGCGGTGATGTGCGCCGCGGCATCGCTCCGTGCGGGCGTGGGCACGCTTAAAGCCGTTGTGCCAAGCGGGGCAAGACCTGCATTTTATGCGCTGCCCGAATGCATGTGCATATCGCTTGGCGAAAACGGATGGGACGATGATAACGACGAATTTCTGTCCGCTTTCGTTCACGAGGCGACGGCCGTGTGCATAGGTCCCGGCATGGGAAAGGGAGACGGAGTAAAAGAAACGCTTATTCTTGTGCTTGAAGCGGGAAAGCCGACAATAATCGATGCGGACGGATTGAATGCACTTTCGCGGATTGAAGATAAGGCAAGTATATTGCATACGGAAGTTCTGCTTACGCCGCATATAGGTGAAATGGCGCGCCTTACGGGTTTAAGCACGGGCGAGATTAAATCAAATCAGGAAAGCGTTGCAAAGCATTATGCAAAGGAATGGGGCTGCACGGTACTGCTTAAATCATACGAAAGCGTTATTGCCTGCCATGACGGGCGTGCGGCACTGAATACGAACGGCAATGCGGGCTTGGCAAAGGGCGGAAGCGGCGACGTGCTGAGCGGCATAGCCCTTGCAATGCTGTCACAGGGACTTGATACGTTCAATGCGGCATGCGCGGCGGCGTATATACTCGGTGCAAGTGCCGATGATGCGGTGAAATTACTCAAGGAACGCATGCTGCTTTCAAGAGATGTTGTAGGCAGCATAGAACAAACGCTGAAAGAAATGTTTTAATATAAGCATAAAGGAGGAAGCAGAAAATGCTCGTATTGAAGAACGGAAACATAATGACAATGGTCAGCCCCGCATTTATAGGGGACATAGCCGTTGAAAACGGTAAAATAGTTGCCATTGGTGAGAGGCTTGATTATCCCGAAGCCGAAACGCGGGATGTATCGGGCATGACGGTTATGCCGGGAATAGTCGATCCTCATTGCCACATAGGCATGTGGGAGGACGGTATGGGCTTTGAAGGTGCAGACGGGAATGAATGCACAAACCCCATAACGCCGGAGCTTAGAGCCATCGATGCCATAAATCCGTTCGATCGTTGCTTTGAAGAGGCGTGCGCGGGCGGCGTTACGACCTGCGTTACGGGACCGGGAAGCGCGAACGTGGTAGGCGGCCAGTTTGTTGCGATAAAAACGTATGGTGACAGCGTTGAAAATATGACGTTGCGTTTTCCTCTTGCGGTAAAGGCGGCACTTGGCGAAAACCCCAAAAGGGTATATAACAGCAAGAATCAAACTCCGCAAACCAGAATGGCGACTGCGGCACTTCTTCGAAAGGCGCTTATTGAAGCCAAGGAATACAATGATAAGCTCGAAAAGGGCAAAGCCGATCCTGATAAAATGCCCGAAAGAAACATGGGCAAGGAGATGCTTGCCCGCGTTATAAGGCGCGAACTGCCGCTGAAGATACATGCGCACCGTGCGGATGACATACTTACCGCAATTCGTATTTGCCGTGAATTCAATGTGCGATATACGCTTGATCATTGCACCGAAGGTTATCTTATAACCGATAAGCTTATTGAAGCACTGAACGAGGATTGCGAAGGCATAATAGTCGGTCCGCTGCTCAGCGACAGGAGCAAGGTGGAGCTGAGGAACCTTTCGTTCAAGGCACCGGGGATACTTGAAAAAGCGGGCATAGAATATGCCATGATGACGGATCATCCCGTAACGCCCGAACAGTATTTGCCAATATGCACTGCCATTGCCGTGCGCGAGGGTGCAAGTGAAGAGAGCGCACTGAAGGCCATAACCATAAATGCCGCAAAAATAACCGGCATAGCGGACAGGGTAGGTTCGCTTGAGGTCGGTAAGGATGCCGATATAGCGGTGTTCACGGGTCATCCGTTTGATTTTCGCTCCCGTTGTGTATTGACGCTGGTAAACGGCATGATAGCGCACGAGGAGTAATAGTATTATCTGCTTTAAGGCCGCAACGTGCCACATCTGCGGCCTTAAAGCCATTTTATTTGTAAATATTTGGTTTCAATTAAGATTTATGCTTGTAACAAGGCACGATATAATGCTAAAATAACAAGGATAAGTCCTAATCGGAGGTCATTGTGCGCATTATTGCAGGCAGTTGCAGGGGGCGAAGCATACTCGCTCCCAAGGGAACGGATACCCGCCCTACGCTTGATAGGGTGAAGGAATCGCTGTTTGGCATAATTCAGTTCCAAATATACGGCAAAACCGTACTGGATCTGTTTGCGGGGTCAGGCAATTTAGGACTTGAAGCGCTCAGCCGCGGCGCAAGCTTTGCAATGTTCAATGATATGTCACGCGAAGCCGTAAAGGCGATAAGGACAAATATTGAAAAGCTCGGCTTTGAAGATAAAACCGCGGTATTAAACATGGATTATGCCCAAGCGATACGCATGGCGGCTTCACGCAGGTTTGACATTGTGTTCCTTGATCCGCCATATCGGGCGGGAGTAATGGAGGGGGCGTTGTGTGCGCTTTGCGATTCGCCCATTCTCAGCGAAAATGCAATGGTGATAGCCGAGCATGATGCGCATATAGTGCCAGAGGAAAGCGGATCGCTTGAACTTTATGACAGAAGAGTATACCGCGATACGGCATTATCGTTTTACAGGAGGGGAGAGGTAAAATGAAAAAAGCGGTTTTTCCCGGCAGCTTTGATCCGTTTACAATAGGCCACTTGGATATATTGAAGCGAGCCGCGAAGCTTTTTGACCATGTGACCGTGTGCGTGATACCAAACAGCGCCAAACACTGCCTTTTTAGCGAAGACGAGCGTGTTGCGCTTATCGGACGTGTTATAGAGACCGAGGGGATAGACAACGCATCGGTAAGCAGCTATAATGGACTTACCGTGGAATGTGCGAGGAAATTCGGTGCACATTTTATTGTACGAGGATTGCGTTGTGCTGCCGACTATGAGTATGAAACGAACCTTGAGTACTTTAACAGACGCCTTGCGCCTGAGGTGGAAACAGTATATATTGCATGTGACGCGGCGCATGTGCATATCAGCTCCAGTGCGGTAAGGGAGCTGATGAATTACGGTGCGGATATCGGTGCGTTGGTACCGAAAGATATATCTGAATACATCCTTAGAAAGGGTAATGAGAAATGAGTAATAATATCCAAAATATGCAGATCTTTACCATTATCGGCCAGATAGAAGATATGGTAGAAAATAGTCCGCGTCCGAAAATCGGCGGTGCAAACAAGCGCGTTATAGATGTCGAAGAGATGATGGACCTTATGGGCGATTTGAAGGTGACCATACCTGAAGATATACGCAGGGCAAACAGCGTCATAGTCGATGCGCAGACCATGATAGACAATGCCGATGAGCATGCAAGAGAGGTTGTAAGCCAAGCGGAAGAAGATGGGGAGAAGATCATTGCCGATGCAAAGCAGAAGGCGGCCGAAATAATCGAAAAGGCACGCGGTGAATATGAAAGGCTTGTGTCCGAAGATGAAATATATCAGGAAGCACAGCGCCGTGCAAAGCTCCTTGCCCAGAAAGCGGAAGCCAATGCCGGTATAGTTTTTGAAAACGCAAAATGCTATGCGGATGACGTGCTGAAGGATCTTGAAAACTTCCTCAACGAATATCGTCAGCTTGTTGCAATAAATCGTAAGGATCTTGATGCCCGAAACACGCAGAACGCTGCGGCGGCACAGGCGCAGGCTAATGTAAATGTAAACGATGAAAACATCGCGGCAGAACCCGAAACGGCAACGGAAGAAAAGGCGGAAGTTCGCCCCGCAAAGAATACAAATGCGGCAAAGCCAAAGGCAGTAGAAGAAGTCGAGGATGACGATTATGAATATGAGGACGATGAGGAAGATGAAAAAGGCGGATTCTTCGGCAAACTGTTTGGCAGAAAGAAGAAAGAAATAAGCTTCGACGACGATGATTTCGAGGACGAAGAATAATTCGCATAAACGATGATGAACCGCGGCGCGAATGCGCCGCTTTTTTGTTAGGAGGAGATTTTATGGCTATGCATCAAACCGTGATACCGCAAGGATACAGCACAAAGCTTAATC